>JABSSG010000021.1 GCA_013214525.1 Rickettsiales bacterium
ATATAGCAAGTATTAAGGGTGCATATGAAGGAAGCAAAAAGGTTCTTGCTTGGGCGAAAGAGGATGGTCGAAATGATGATATTAAAGGGCAATGGCAAGATGTATCAGATATTTCTCCTAGATTATTTCAAAGATGTCTGAGTGAATTGCAAGTGTCTTCTTCAACAAGGGGTGCAGAATCTGATGCGACTAAATATTTAAATAATGTACTAGAGGCTTTTAAGATCAATGGGTTAGAAGAAGGTCTAATAAAGGAAGCAGGCACTATTAAAAATTCTTTAGTAGAAGAGGGTCTCTATGATGGCAATAAGAATGCATTTCAGAAAATAATCGAAGGTATTACGAAAGAAATTAAAAGCACTAAATTTGTAAGCCAAGTAGTTATTTTAAATAATATATTAATAGCGTTTGGTTTTCCAAATGCAGTATATTCTCAAATTGAGCATTTGATGAGTGAAGCTTTAAAAAATGTAAAAAATTTGAGATTATTGAGCTTGATGAGTTAGCAATGAGCATAGATAGACATGACGATATTGAATCTTTTGTTCAAAAACGTCTTACAACGCAAATAGAAGAAATTAAGAATAGCAAAGACTTAAATACAGAGGAAAGAATAAAGAAATTGAGGTGGTTAGAGTCAATAGTATCAAGGTATTATTCTAAAGATGATAAAGCAGCATTTAAGCAATATGTAGCAACTTTGGAAATACAAAGCGATTTTGATGATGTTTCTGATGGCAAATTTAAAGTAAAAGTAGAAGATGAGACAGGGGCTACCTATTTTTATTATGGAAAAGGAGGACTTGAATTTTTAGATCAAAAATATTTAGAAAGTTTAGTTTCTGCGGTAAGAGATAACCAAAAGTATCCTTATATGAGGATAGTTATTAAAAACCTTCCATTAGGTGTTGAACATGCTAAAGCACTTGCAGAAGAAGCAAGGAAGTCTTACGCTAAAATTGTTGGAAGTATCAGTTGTTTAAGCGATGAGGCGGAGAGAATTATTAATGATGCTATGAAAGAAAATGCAGAAAATTTTGAGGTATTAAAGTGGTGGTATTTGTTTAAAGATGTCTCTTTTTTTGATAAGGAGGCTTCTTTTTTAGAAAGCTATAGGAAGGGTTCATATGAATATTATCAATTCAGGGAACAATCAATGGAGCATTATAAAGCTGCTCTTACTTCAGATGTTTTCCTGACTGGTGGTGAAGTAGAAAAAGTTATAAGAAGGTTTAGTAAGTATAACAATGTTACAGAAGAACAATTCGAAGAAGACTTTCTAGGTAAAGCATTAGACGGAGCCAAAGCACTTGTAGCAAATTTAAAAGACCAGACAAGTGAAGAATTACTTAGATCGTTAATAAAGTTTATAAATAATAGTTTTAGTAACGTAGACGAATTTAATGATGGTGTGTCTGAGTTTATAACTCAGAATCCTAATTTTTTTACTGATAAACAAGATTTCTTGGAAGAAATAGAGGATCTTTTAGAAGAGGGAAGCAAATTACAACAAGACTTAAATAATCAAGAAGATTTTGATATTAATAACGATGAGGAATTAGAACATGACTCTAGCAATACAAAAAATTCTACATATGAAGATACGGATAATTCATTTACGGGAGAAGAGTCAGTAGATCCTGCGGGAGAGTCAACAGATTTTCATAATGATTTTGAAAATGTTTAGTATATTTATAACCCTGTAGAGCCAAATCCTCCTGTGCCTCTTTGAGTATTACTGAGATTTTGTACTGGTTTTAAAATAGCTTTGGTCACTGGTTGAATAACCATTTGGGCAATTCGCATGCCTCTTTCTATAGTGAAGTCTTCTTTTGATAAGTTTATTAAGATGATTCTTAGCTCTCCTCTATAATCAGAATCGATTGTGCCTGGAGTATTTAGGACTGTAATACCATGTTTAACAGCAAGTCCAGAGCGAGGTCTAACTTGAGCTTCAAATCCAATAGGTAAGGCGATAGAAAGCCCTGTTGGGATGAGTTCACGAGCCATTGGACTAAGCGTAATTGGAGAAGATATGTTAGCACAAAGATCTAAACCTGAACTTCCTTCCGTAGCGTATGAGGGTAGTGGTAGATCTGCTGCTGATTTACATTGTGTAATTTCTATTTCAATATTTTTGGTGCTTGAAGTGATAACTGTCATTTTAATTCCCTCATGATAAATTCAATGACATCATATACATGATTTAATTCATTTTGGCAAATACAATACGGAGGCATAAGGTAAATTACATCTCCAAGTGGACGGATAAGAACACCATGTTCTAAAAATTTATTTTTTAATATATTATTAAAATCTCCTCCATATTCTCCTGAGTAATTACCTAAATTGAAAGCGGCAATTGTACCAATTACTCGTGGTTTTGTTACTCGAATGTTGTTTATGAATAAATGTTTTAATCTAATTTTATGTGTTTCCTCAATCATTTTGAGTTGTTTAATAGTATTTTCCTGTGTTAGTAGTTTTGAGGATGCAAATGCAGCAGCACATCCAATGGGGTTAGCTGTATAAGAATGTCCATGTGCAAGTGCTTGGTCAAAACTATCACCTAGGAAGGCGTGATAGATTTTTTCTGTTGCTACGGTAGCAGCAAGAGGTAGAAATCCGCCTGTAATGCCTTTAGACAAACAAATTAAGTCGGGAAGTGTTTGTGCTTTTTTACAAGCAAATAATTCTCCTGTTCGACCAAATCCTGTCATTACTTCATCAAAAATCACTAATATTTCATTGTTTTTGCATAGAGTTACTAACTTCTTTAAAAAGCCTTCTCTGCTAATGTTAAAACCACCTGCCCCTTGTACTAATGGTTCAATGATTAAACCAGCAATTTGATCTTTGTGTTTATGAATATAATTTTTAACTTCAGTGAGAGTTTTGTTTTCTTTATCTTCAATATTTTTATCTCCTATCCATGTAGCAGGAAAACTCATGAAATCGACGTCAAATAATAAATCATGGAATTTCTTGAAAAAACCTGATTTTCTCCCAACAGACATAGCACCAAATGTATCTCCGTGATAACCATTTTCAAATGAGATGAATTTTCTTCGTATTTGTCCTTTATTTTGCCAGTATTGATAAGCCATTTTGAGTGCAACTTCTACAGCAGTTGAACCATTATCTGAAAAAAATACTCTGTTTAAGGGTTGTGAATCTGCTGATGTATTATGCAATAGATTTATAAGCGTTTCAGATAGTTTAATTGCTGGATCATGAGAAAAACTGGCAAATAAAATATGTTCGATTTTATTTGCTTGATCAGATATTGCCTTGGCAATTTCTGGTTGTGCGTGCCCATGTAGATTAGTCCACCAACTAGCAATAGCGTCTATATATTTACGTCCTTTATTATCATAAAGATAAACCCCTTCTCCTCTTGTGATTAGAATAGGCTCTTTTAGGTTTTTTTCCTGTGTAAAAGGATGCCAAATATGATTCTTATTTAATTGTGCTAAAGTCATTAACTGCCTCAAATAATTTTTTAGAAGGATTACGAGCTTTTAAAGAAGAATAATCTAAGGATTTAAATGACTCAAGCTCATCTAATACAGAAATTTTGCCAAATTTTTCTATTGCTACTTTATTGTTTTTGTCTTTGGAGCCGTTCATTATAACGCCTAATATAGGAACATTTTCTTTTTTAAGTATTTCTATAGTCAAGCAAGTATGATTTATAGTGCCAAGCTTGGTGCTAGCTACAATTATTACTGGAATTTTTAATTTTTTAATTAAGGATAATATGGTTTGTTCGGTATTAAGTGGTACTAAAACTCCACCTGCTCCTTCAACTATGAGTCTCCCAGTTTGGGTATATGGTAAATCTAGTTTTTTTAGACAGATGTTTTTATTTTCTATATGAGCTGCTAAGTGAGGAGAAACAGGATTGCTAAAAACATATTGTTCAGGGAGTATTCTGTTTTTATCTCCATTTAGTAAATTTTGTACAGTTAGCGAATCTCTATAACCGCTTTGTATAGGTTTCCAGTAATATGCATTCAGATGCATGCATAACCATGCAGACACTATAGTTTTACCTATATCTGTGTCTGTGCCTGTAATAAATATTTTCATAAAATTATTATTTCTGTAAAATGCAAATGGCTATCTTATAATTAGCGATATCATCTATAAATAAACTATCAACTTTTTTACATAAACTCCTAAGTTCTGAAATAGTATAAAGATTACTAGTGCTGGTTGATGCTCCCATTAATTTTAAATATTGTAAAAAGCCTATACTTGATTTGACAGGAGTAGATAGATCAATAGTTTTCATTGATAACTTCTTTGGTTTGTTGCTAAGTAAAATCTTCTTAAGATTAGAGATAGAATGTAAGGGTATCATTCTATTCTTTATGCCAAGATCCTCATGTGCTTGATTCCAAGATTGAAAAGTTCCATGTATTGGAATTGAGAACGCTAATATGTTTGTGATTTTAAACAAATTTTGTATAGTTTTTGAGAATTCTTGAAACCAATGGAATGACATGTTTGCTATAATTAAATCAAAATTTGTATCCTCTGCAAATGAAAGTAATTCACCATCACATACTAAATATTTTGAATTGGTAAAGAAAGTATTTCTACGACATTCTTCAATCATTTCCATTGATAAGTCAGAGATGAAATGTTGTGTGTTCTTAAAATGACGGACTAGATGTTTTGATAAGAACCCAGTGCCGCAACCTATTTCTAGCAGTGTTGTTATAGAAGATATATCGATTTGTTTTGATGTTTCCTTAAATAAAATTTGGGCAAGTTCTTTTTGTACAGTGCCGTGTTTGCTGTAATTATGTGCATTTTTCCCAAAATTAGTTCTAATGTTTTTCTTGATATTATTTTCAACTAATTGAGTAGTGTCTAACATTTTTTAAACAGTTTAATTTCTTGGTTTAACATGCTTATAGTGCCTAAAGATTCTTATCTTCTATCTTAAACCCTCAATAATGGATTGAAAAACATTATGCTTGTTCCCATGAAAGTGGTGATCTAGGCTATTTTTGCTACAAATTAGCAGTTTTTTCTTGAAATAGCTAGTCCATCATAAAAACTACTAATTTTCACTAAAAATATCCTAAAAATCTAAAATTCTCCTAATCCATTATTGAGGTTTAAAACCTCACGCATTTCAAATGTGGTAAGTGTATTTTAATACAACTATCAATAAGTTAATAAGCATTAATAAATTGCTTGATTTATATAGAGATTTTTACTATAATATTACTAAATTTTAATAAATCTAGATATAGTAACATGTTGCTAAGACCATTTTTAAACACAATATCCAATGCTTACAATGGGCTATATTGGGTTGGTGAAAATATTTTAAATATTCCATTAACTCAAATGGGACAAGCGTCTCAATTAACAACATCTGGATATTCTTTTTTTGATAATGTGAGTTCAATGGTGAGCTATCAGCCTGAAACTATTGCTGGTAGATTAGTAAAAACTGCTATGACTAGTGCGGTAACATCTGCAGTGTTCGCTACAGTTGTTGGTGGTGGAATTGCTGCAAGTCCTTATGTGGCGACTGTAGCTGCAGCTACATCTACAGGATTATTTGTTGTTGAAAATTTATTTGGAAAAGGAGCACGGGAATATACTGGCGCATATTTACAATATGGCACTGCTGGTGTTGCATTAGAAGCAACTACAAAAGCGGTTGATTATGGCATAAGTTTTGTCAGAGAAGATTGGGATCAGAATTATGTTACAAACTATAAAAACATTCTGTTATCAACAGATCTTTTAGTTGCTGTAGCACGTGGTGAAAAAGCATTTCTTAGTGGTTATATGAAGGATGCTAGCAACTACCTAAATAATGAAGTTTATAATTATTTGATAGATAATAGCATTGTTAATGCTGTATTTGATCTTTACGCTGCTTATAAATTACTAGGGTTAGCGGGCATGATGACAAGTGGCTTGACTAGTAGTTTAGAAACTGGTCATACAGAGAATCTCCATGATCAAATGAGAAATGATCCATCGAGACAAAGGTTATTACAGGAAGCAATACGAGAAGCAAAAAGCGATGAACATGTTAAAGCCATTGAAAGTGTGTATAGTTCTTATCATGATCATGAGCAAAGTCCAGAGTTATTAGAGGGCATAAAAAGTGCAGACACTAATAGCTTTAGACATGTAGATGCATCAAACCCTCATCAAAGATTTGAGTTATTACAGGATGTAAAATCTCATTCACGTTCAAAACTTGATTATGCGGACTATGATTTCTCAGGTATTGAAAAACCTGTTCAGTTTAATGAATTAGCACATAGTGTAGAAAAAAACGCTAATATATTAGCAGGAGTTAGAGCAGATGGTGGTGTAGAAAAGCATCAATTTGAAAATATTGGTGTGCAGCCTGTTTCAGCTTATTATTCGACTGATGTAAGACATGGAGTATTAAGAGAGATAGAAGCGGATGGTGGCGGATTAAGTAGTGGTTCATTTGAAGAAGTTGAATGGCCTACAGAAAGTAATTTTGGTGTGAAGGAATATGCAGAAACTATGAATCCAGATGCTTTTTTCTTGAGCAATCCTAATCCAGAATTTCAATCACTAGCAGAAAGTGTTGCACGCGTACGTGCTGGTGAAGCATATCTTGCAGAGCTTGATAGTCTAACTGATTTTAGTATTGGTAGAAGTAGCTTTGACACTGGTTTATTATTTGCTCCATCATTTGGTGGTAGTGCTTTAGATAGTGGTGTTTGCGATATTAATATGCAGGCGACAGGATTATTAGAAGGATTTTCTTCAATAGCAACTGCTTTTGTAGGTTTGCTAGGTCGTTAAAATTTTTCTACGATAGATTCTCATAAGAAATATTGGTTATAACTTTTTAAAGTTTGAATATTGTAGTATCTAAGGTCTTATAGTATATAATATCTTATCTTTTATATATCAGTAAAAACTTATTCTCTTAGGACATTTTTTAGCTGGTTTTGCGTAATATAAAGTTCACGTGTTTAACAAAGTATGAAGTTATATCTTAAATACACAACTATAACGGCTTTAAAGCTATTTTTAATTATAGTAGGAGCTTTATCTTTAACAGCTACATTAATCCAAGTGATGTTGTTTTTGAGTGTGTCTATAAATCGCTTAGATCTTGACATAATTTCCATGATGAAATTTATGTTGCTTTGTTTGCCTGCCATTTTTGTTTATGTATCCCCCATTGCATTGATTTGTATGGCTTTATATTATTTCCATATATTATTCTCAGATAATGAATTATTAACTTTAGAGTTGACTGGTATATCAAAGCAGCAATTAGCATTGCCTATTATTTTTATAATGTGTGCAACTGCTATGTTATCCGTAATAATGTGCTTTTTTATAAACCCTATATGTAAGAAACAGCTTTTGCTTCAAAGAAAGGTTTTACATGAGAAGGTAATTAATGCTGTTTTAAAAGAAAAAACTTTTACAAAAGTTTCGAATCAACTGATTCTTTATATAGAAAAAAGAAGAGATCAGAAAGATCTACGAGGTGTTATAATTTACGACAAAACTAAACCAGCTGAAGTTACCACTATCTTTGCACAAAAAGCAGTTTTATTTGATGAAGGTGGTAAAACAATGTTTAAATTATATGATGGCAGTAGACAAACACTTGTAAATAATAACTTACAGACTTTATATTTTAAGTCTCTTATTTTTGATATATCTGAGTATGCTAGGAAATTTACGGATTCTGAAAAGCTTTTAGCTTCTCAGCCAATGAATAAATTGATTGCTTTGAGGAAAAAAAATAATGGTGATTTTAAATTTCAGAAGCGAGTAAGCCAAGAAATTCATAGGCGTATTTCTTGGCCATTGCTTAATATCTCATTACCTATTTTATTTTTATTTAGTGGCTTAAGTTATAGGGAATACAGGAGTAAGAGTCCTAAAAAAGTTAATATTTTTATTAGCACTACATTATGTATTGTACAGATGGTTTTATATTTTTTTCTTGTGAATAGAATAGGAACAAAGTCAGTATTTACTCTATTTACATATGGAAATATATTATTTTTCTGTGGTGTTGGTGCGTTTTTCTTAAAAAAAATGTATAAGATTAAAACTCTATTATAAATTAAAAACCCTGTTAGGGATTAAGGTGTTTATATGGTAGTGAAAACGTGAATATTGAACCTTTTGGTTTATTGTCTTTTATTTGAATAGTACTGTTATGCAAAACAATAATTCTCTGAGCTATAGATAGCTCTAATCCTTTTCTTATAGTTAATCCTTTAGTTTTACTGTTTTTAAAAAAAGGTGTAAGTATTTCAAGTTTATCATCATCAGGTACTCCTATTCCTTCATCTGATATAGTAATTCTTACATGATTTTCTGTAGTTTTAATAGAGAGTTTGATAGTGCCATATTCACTGTATATGATGGCATTTTTTAGTAAGCTATAGATAACTTGGCTTATTTTTAGAGGGTCACATTCAATTATTGCAGGTTTTAAAATGATTGTTTTTAGTTTAATATTAAGGTTTTTATTCTGTTTTATGATGAGAGGTGTGATCTTATTAATTTCATTTTTAGCAAGTTCAAAAATGCTCACTTTCTTTTTTATGTTGAGGTTAAATTTCTTTTCCTGTAGTGAAGCAAGATTAAGCATATTTGAAGCGTAGATTATTAATTGTTTCTTATTGTCGATAGTTTCTTTAAGAAATTGTCTTTTTCTTTCGTCTGACCATTTATACCAAGAATCATGCTCATCTGAAGAACCAAGTATTTTGTGTATTGGAGTTCTTATTTTAGTGCTAACCTGTTTTAGAAATTCGTGTTTTACATTTAAAGCTTTCTTGTATTCTTCAGTCCTTTTAGTGATTATTTTTTTTAATTCGTGAATGGTTTTTTTAGAAGCAGCTTTAGAAACAGTGTAACGATCACAGATCTGTATTACAATGGAAATTAATATTGTGAAACATGACAAACTGGCAAATTCTTCTTTAATTAAAGAGTCATCGCAATAAAGAATGCTGGAAGATAAATAACCAAGATAGCCTACAATTGTTATGAATGATAAACCAATGATAATATTACTCATCACAATATATAAGAGTGCTGATAATATTAGATTGCATAACCAAAGAACATGAAAATCATGTACAAAAAATATGTAAGAAGGGATAAATAATAAACCTAAAACAAGACAAAATCTCCATGTGTTACAGATATAAGTTTTAAGTTTAGGGTGCCAGAATTTATTTAATAATAATGATATAAATAAAACTAGAGTTATGGTGAGAGAGCAGTTAAGAACATTAAAACTACTTAAGTCTACAAAGATTGTTCCTAAAGCAAAGTTAATGCAGAGAGCGGCACCGACTGTATATAAAGAAGAAATAGAATAAGAATTACTTAATATGCATTTATTTAATTTATCAAACAATAAATTCATACTAATTTTAGGCAATGAGAATACAGATTCTTTTTTATGTTTTTTGTGAAGTATATATAAAGTAATGATTGAGGTTATCATGCCTATTACGAGGCTTCTTGTATCAAATACTCCTGTAAAAAATCGTGTAGTTGTGACGGTAATGAGTGATAATATTATTAAATTTATAAATAATTTTTTATTAATGCGAGTACCAAGCAACCCTGCAATTAAAGGGACTGTTATTAGTGGTACTGAAAAATTTACCACTAACCATATTACATCTATAATGTCTTTATTAATGAAAATTAATGAGGTAGCAGTAATAGATATAAAGATTCAGGCAGTGCGAGCGATTAACAGTTCTTGTTTGTCAGTAAGAGATGGCCATATTTGTTTACATATATCGTGTGATATTAATGCTGATGTAGTATTTAAAAATGAATCTTGAGTAGACATTATTGCGGCTAAAACACCTGCGATTATTAGCCCTTTAATTCCTATTGGTAAATATTGATCTATAAAATAATATAATATTATACCGGATTTTACGTTGGGATTATTATAATACGTTATGAGTCCTAGAGCTGTTACTATTGCTAGTAAAGGGATTATTAAAATTGCTACTCCTATGAAGCTTCGTAAAAATTGTTTTTTATCTTTAGCAATTAAAGCTCTTTGAATAAAAGGAATTTCAGCATTTGGTATTAATGCAAAAAATATAAAGCTAAAAAATAAAGGAAGCGATTCTATATTGATTTGTGTATGACTTTTAGGTAATGATAGCCATATCTTCTCGACTCCCTCCGTGTGTTGATAGCTGATAAAACAAGCTAGTGGTAATGCAATAAAAAATATTAATGCTTGGAATACATCTGTAAAGGCAACAGAGGTTACTCCACCAAATACTGAATAAATTGTTACTATAACAAGCCCAATTATCATTCCTGTTTTTTCTGGTATGTTGATAAAATAATGTAATAAATAACCAATAGCTATAGTGCTAATGGCAGTAATTGCCATTGATAGTAGTATAGATGTGATATTAGTTGACCATCTGCCTGTTTTGCCATACCAGTATTCCATAATATCACTTAGAGAAATGAATTTATGGTTATGAAATACTTGTAGATTAGGAGTAAGGATTTTAGCTAAAATGATCCAAGATAGGGGAATAAAGGCAAGAGGGATTATATATATTAATCCTAACTTGTATATTTTCTCTATACGTCCTACCATATTTCCTGTTCCAAAGACAGTAGCAAGAGTTGTTACCATTAACACTACTGTCGGGAAAGGTTTAGTGCCAAGTGTATAGTCACGTATATTTTTTATTTTGCCATATCTTAATAATCCAATTATCAAGCAGAATAACATGTAGCCTATTACTATAGATATATCTATAAGGTTCATTTTTTTCTCCTTTTTTAGTAATCATGTTGATGTGTTTTATAACTAGCGGTTTATTATAAGACAAGTTTTTTTATTAGTTATTTTTGTTGGATTAGGGTTATTAGTAGTTAAATATTAAAGTGGTTGGAGTGAACAAAAAAATAATCTCTTGCAAAAACAGGCAAACATGATAATTTACTACTTCTAAGCTTAAATTAATTTAACACTTAAATATAAATGTCTTTGTACGAACTTACTTTTATTCTAAGGCAAGATATTGCCAATTCAGAAATAAAAAAAATCAAGGATAAAATTCTTCATGCTATAAAAGAGAATGGTGGAGAAGTTTTAAAAGAGGAGTATTGGGGGTTGCGTAGTCTGGCTTATGAAATAAAAAAGAATAAAAAAGGGCATTATACGATGTTGGTGTTCAAGACGTCTACTGCTCAAGTTATTAAAGAGATTAAAAGAATAATTTCTATGTCAGAAGATGTTATACGTGATTTATTAATTAAGCTTGAGAGTTTTAATGGTAAGAACTCAATAATGATGCAAGAAAATAAGACAGAGAAATATGAGCAAAAGAAGATATAAAAGTTCAGATGAAAATGCAAAATACGGAGCAGGTGAAATGCTTGCAATGTATGAAAATGCCTATAAGAGGCTTTTTTTTAGAAAAAAACGTGTATGTCCTCTAGCAAAAACTCCTATAGAAGAGGTTAATTATAAAAATATACCTTTATTAAACAGATTTGTATCGGAAAGAGGACGTATTTTACCAAATAGAATAACTTATTTGTCTACAAAAAATCAAAGGAAAATAAAGGGTGAGATAAAAAAAGCACGGATACTTGCTCTTATGCCATTCGTAAAATATTAATTAAGTATTAGTATGCAAGTTATATTATTAGAAAAACATAGGAAGTTAGGTGATGTAGGGAGCATTGTAAATGTCAAGAATGGTTTTGCAAGAAACTTTTTAGTGCCGAATAAAAAGGCTATTCAGGCTACCAAGGAAAATAAAGAAATTTTTAAGCAAAGAGAGAAGATTATTCATAAGGAACTTGAGCAAAAGAAAGCAGATGCAAAAAAAATTAGTTCTAGTATTGAAAGTAAATGGATTTATATATTAAAACAAGCTGGTAAAGATGGGAAGTTATATGGGTCAGTAACTTCAGTAGATATTATTAAAGCCATTGGGGAGCAGCTTAAACAAGAATTGCAGAAAAGTAATATTCATTTGCTTACACCTATAAAATATATAGGTCGTCATAATATATCAGTGAATGTTTTTGCAGATATTTATGTAGATGTTAATGTAATAGTATCAAGAACTAAGGAAGAAGCTGAAATAGATCTTAAAAATGCTATTGAGGGGAAAACAACAGAATTAGAGGTAGGAAAAGTAGAGCTTAATAAGCAGGAAAAAGATACAAAACACACTGAGCAACAAACTACACA
This sequence comes from Rickettsiales bacterium, assembly GCA_013214525.1. Taxonomy (GTDB): domain Bacteria; phylum Pseudomonadota; class Alphaproteobacteria; order Rickettsiales; family JABSSG01; genus JABSSG01. Next base: position 12,263 of record JABSSG010000021.1, read on the forward strand.
ACTTGAACAGGAAAAATCAAGTCCAGAAACTGCAGAAAAGGAGCAGGACGTACAGATAGATAAAAAAACTAAATAGTACTTATACTTATTACACTTAGAATCTTTGAGAATAATAGGTTTATTTTCAAACTTAAAAATAGAAATCTTTAAGTACGATTAGTATATTATTTTTTCTTTTTTAAATCTTAGGCTTTTCAAGTATAATGAATACATTGAACAAAGGTATTCTTTTTTAAGTTATGGGTATTCCACATAAGATTAGAACAGAAAAAATTTTTTCTACTATATTTAAAAAGAATAAGGAATTACTTGTTTTATATAAGATTGCTCAGAAATGGGAAAACCTAGTAAAAAAGCTTTTTGTTGCAAATACCTACCCTTTAAAAATCTCAAAAGATAAAATTTTATTTGTTGCGGTTGCAAATAATAGTGTAGGTAGTCAGTTTTATTATTCTAAGGAAGATGTCATATTTAAAACGAATTTATATCTTGGATATGATGCAATTATAGACATCAAAACTACTTTGAAGCCTTCGAAGTGGAATGTAAATGAGAGGTGTAAGGATAATATATCCAGTGCACTTGAAGGTTACGACTTTTAAAACTCCAATGATGAATCAAAAAAACATTATGCTTGTCCCCATGAAAATGGGGATCTAGGCTATTTTTGCTATAAATTAGCAATTTTTTTTGAAATAGCTAGGCTATTTCATCATAAAAACCACTAATTTTTACTAAAAATCTAAAATTCTTTTAATCCACTATTGGGGTTTAAAGTTTAATATTCTCTATATTTCCTGTCTTAAAATTTCATACTCAACAAGCACAATAAGTATTCTTAAAAATTTTACGAGGAGTTATTAGATTAGATAAAAAAAAGTTGATTTAATGGAGTATTATGTTTATCTTTAATGCAAGCATCAGAGGGAATTAGTTGTTTTAAGTTTGTTGTTAAGTAATTTTTGTGTAGTTTAGGTATCTCTCTGTACGATGTAACTTATCAGAATTTCCTGCATAAGAGGCATATTGGTATGATATGAAAAATGAATCGTTAACGATTCATGACTTTAATATATTATACTATGGTAATATTATCTTTTCTTTCTTTTAATCAATTTTATTTACAGTGAGTGTTATGAAGAATGATCAGTCATTTGATATCATAATTGTAGGAGGAGGACATGCAGGCTGTGAAGCTGCTTATATAGCTGCAGAAATAGGAGCATCTTCTCTTTTAATCACTCCTACACGATATAATATTGGTGAGATGTCTTGTAATCCATCTATAGGAGGGATTGCAAAAGGTACAATAGTGCGTGAAGTAGACGCATTAGGAGGGATTATGGGACTAGCAATAGATAGTGCTGGTATTCATTATAAAATGTTAAATAGAAAGAAAGGTCCTGCTGTGTGGGGACCTAGAGCACAAGCAGATCGTAAATTATATAAGCATGCTATGCTTAATTTAATTTATTCACAACATAATATAACAATACTTGAAGATAGAGTAGATGATATTTTAGTTAAGGGTAAAACCGCAATAGGAGTTGTTGTCTCAAATAATAAAAAAATCTTTGCAAAAAAGATAATTTTAACTACTGGCACTTTTTTGAATGGATTTATTCATATAGGTGAGGAAACTACAAGTGCAGGTCGTGTAGGAGAGAAAGCTTCTGTAGGATTAGCAAAATTTTTAAAAAATTGTCGATTTAAAATGGGCAGGCTTAAAACAGGTACTCCTCCTAGGATTTGTAAGAGATCAATAAATTATGATCTTTTGGAGGAACAATCTGGTGATCTTATTCCCTCTCCTTTTTCTTATATGACAGAAAGAATAAGTTTGCCACAGATAAAGTGTTTTATTACATATACCAATACTAGAACTCATAAAATAATTAGTGATAATTTACATCAATCCAGTATGTATTCTGGAGCTATAACAGCAAAAGGACCTAGATATTGTCCATCGATTGAAGCAAAAGTTTATAATTTCCCAAAAAAAGAAAATCATCAGGTATTTTTAGAGCCAGAAGGTTTAGATAGTGAGCTTGTTTATCCAAGTGGGATATCAACATCACTAGATGCGTATACACAAGAAAAGTTTTTACGTTCTATGGTTGGCTTGGACGATATTGTAATAGTAAGACATGGTTATGCTATAGAATATGATTTTGTTGATCCTAGGGAGCTTAAACCCACATTGGAAACAAAAAAAGTAACAAATTTATATTTTGCTGGACAAATTAATGGTACAACAGGGTACGAGGAAGCTGCTGGGCAAGGGATAGTAGCAGGAATAAATGCAGCTATTTCTTTAAAGGGCGAAAGCTTTATCTTAAATCGTACTGACTCTTATATAGGAGTCATGATTGATGATCTGATAACACATGGAGTTACTGAGCCTTATAGGGTATTTACTTCACGAGCTGAATATAGACTTCTTTTGAGAGCTGATAATGCTGATGCACGGTTAACACAGTATGGATATAAAATTGGCAGTGTATCATCAGCACGAATGGGAGTATTTACAAAAACACAACGAGAATTGAAATATGCAATTGGGTCATTAAAGAAGAAAGTATTTTTCCCATCGGAGTTGATGAAGCATAACATTACAACTACACAGGATGGTAAAGGAAGAAGTGTATATGATCTTATGTCTTATCCTAATGTTTCACTTACAGAGCTTAAAAAACTATATCCAGAATTAGTAAATTTTAATGCTAATATTCTTGAAAGAGTTGGTATAGAATCTAAATATTCAAAATATTTAAAGAGGCAAGAAGAAGATATTAAGCTCTTGAAAAAATATGCAGATTTTTTAATTCCAAAGGATTTTTCTGTATATAATATTCCAAGTTTATCTTCTGAAGTCAGAGAAAGAATTATGAACGCTAAACCAAAGACGATAGGAAGTCTTATGAGATTACCAGGAATTACTCCAGCTGCTGTTGTTACAATTATTATGTATTTAACTAGGAAATAATATACTAATCATACCTGAAACCTCCGATTTTTAAGCATGCCCCTGCGAAGGCAGGGGGTTGAAAATGAAACTACTATCTTCATTTAAAAATGTCTTAAATATTAACGATATTTGCGAATTTTTAAACTTGATATTAATTCCATTTTCTTTCTTTAAAACTAGTATTCTTCAAGTATGATTAGAAACCCCAGTGATGGATTAAAAAAGCATTATATTTTTATCTATTTTTGCTGTAAACCAGTAACTTTTATTTGAAATAACACCGCTATTACTGTATAAAAATTGCTAATTTACGCTGAAAATATTTTAAAAGTCTAAAATCTTTCTAATCCATCACTTGGGTTAGAATAGTGTCTAATTTGAAAAGGGATATCTTTAATCTGATGAATACTGATATTTTTAAATCATTAAATGTTTCACGTGAAACATTTTCTCTCGTAGAGAGTTTTGTTCAGCTTTTACTGAAGTGGAACAAAAAAATAAATTTGATTAGCAGGCATTCCTCAAATCTTGTTTGGCAAAAACATATAATTCCCTCAGCACAATTAATTAGATATATAAATATAGAAAATCCATTAATTATGGATGTTGGCTCTGGGGCTGGATTTCCTGGTATAATTCTTGCAATAATAAAAGGTTGGCAAGTAATTCTAGTGGAAAAAAGTAAGAAAAAATGTGTATTTTTGAAGGAGGTACAAAGCTTAATACAGTCAAATATAATTATTGAAAATAATATAATTGAGGAGACAAAGGATTTTTCCCCAGATATAATTACCTCAAGAGGGGTAACAACTATTAGCAAGTTTTTGAAATTAACAAATAAATTATTAAATTCCAAAGTTAAAATAATGCTGATGAAAGGTGATAGATGTCAGGATGAAGTGAATGATGCATTGAATCAGAGAGAATGGCAGTTTGATTATGAAATAAAATCTAATTCCTCTGAGCAAGAGACTACGGTTGTAATATTATCAAACTTTAAAAAATTATGAGTTGTAAAATAATTTCTATAGTCAACCAGAAGGGAGGGGTAGGAAAAACAACAACAGCTGGAAATTTAGCTACAGCACTTGCAGCAGTTGGAAAGCAAGTGCTTTTAATAGATAATGATCCTCAAGGTAATACAACAAGTGGATTTGGATTAAATAAAAAAAATTCTGATACTCTTTATCATGTAATGCTAAAAAACATTTGTATTTCTAAAACTATATTAGAAACAAGCATTCCTAAATTATCTATAGTGCCTTCTGATATAAATTTAGCTGCTGTTGAAATTGAGCTTGCTACTCAACGTAATATTAGAACTATATTAAAAGAAGTTCTTAAAGATATTACAATAAAATATGATTATATAATAATAGACTGTCCTCCTGCATTGGGATTATTAACTATAAATGCACTTGTTGCATCTTCATCAATTTTAATACCATTACAATGTGAATTTTTTGCTCTTGAAGGGCTAAAACATTTGATGGAAACTGTTAAATTAGTTAAAAATAATTTAAATAATAATTTGAAGATAAATGGCATATTGCTTACTATGTATGATCGCAGGAATAATTTAACTAAGATTGTCGAAACTGATGTGAGGTCATGTTTAGGAACTATGGTTTATGAAACTGTAATTCCAAGGAATGTTAAACTTTCTGAAGCGTCATCACATGGTAAACCAATACTTCTTTATGATAGAAGTTGTGTAGGTGCTGTAGCCTATATTAATATGGCTAAGGAGTTTTTAAAAAGAGAACAAATCAATCAAAGGATAGCAACATGAAAAAAAAGGAAAAAACTTTGGGAAGAGGACTTTCTTCTCTTATTTCTTCAGAAGATTTTGATGAGTTGTTGGAGAAGCCTAGCTCCGAGAATATAACTTTTGCAAAGATTGATTATGTATACCCAAATGAGAATCAGCCACGAGAATATTTTGATTCAGACGCACTTGATGAATTGACGATGTCTGTAAAACAAAATGGAGTAATTTCTCCAATTCTTGTGCGTAAATTAGTTGAGAATAAGTTTGAAATAATTGCAGGAGAGCGTAGATATCGAGCAGCAAAAAAAGCGAAATTAAAAACTATTCCAATTCTTATTAAAGACGCAAATGATACGAATGCATTAGAACTTTCAATTATAGAAAATATTCAAAGACAAGATCTAAATATTATAGAAGAAGCGAAAGCTTATCAAACTTTAATAGATAATTATGGTCATACTCAAAATGATATTGCGAATATTATAGGCAAAAGTAGAAGCCATATTGCTAATATTTTAAGATTATTATCATTACCAGCAAAAGTTATTGAGTATTTGAAAAATGATAAAATTAGCATGGGGCATGCAAAAGTTTTAATAGGAAAAGAAAATGCAGAGCAGGTAGTTGATGAAGTTATAAAGAATAATCTAAATGTAAGGCAAACAGAAAATCTTATTGCTCAAAATACTGTTGTTAAGAAACCTGTTTCTAAGTTGAAAAAGTCAACTTATGACGATGACACGATAGAAAAAGACAAAGACCTTTTGTTAATTGAATCTTTGCTTAAAGAGAAATCTAATCTTAATGTGAAAATTGATAATCGTAAAAAAATAATTACTATCTCTTATGATGATCTTAGCGAATTAGATGGTATTTTACAGTTATTGAGTTCAAAATAATACCATGAATGTGGGAATAGTATTATAGTTCTGTATGTGTTTCTTCGGTGTTTTCTCCAATGATTGTTGAGTCTGTGTCGTCATTATCAAAGGACAAAATTTGGTAGTATTTTTCATGCGGAATGCCGTCTATTAATTTACAATTAGGAAGAACGCACTCCTTTTCATTATTTTCCTTTCTGGGTTTCCAAAAGATCGGTGGTTCTTTGATATTTGCAACTGATTCTAGATCGATTAATATTCTTCCACCCTCAAAAAATCTATAACTTCCTAAAGAATGGGTTTGTTCATGTTTTGGATCAAGGTAAAGTACATCTCCAATAAATTTACAGTTTTTTAAGGACACATTTGTTTTATAAGGTAAATAGATTGTAGGAGCTGAGAATATGCTATTTTGGCAATTAAAAAATGAAAGAGAATAAAGTTCTATATGTTGACCTGAAGTAATTTGAGTGTTTTTAAGTAAACAGTTTCCTGATTTTAAGGAAAACTTATTTTCAGCTTGGAAGGACATCCCTACATATTTATGATCGTATTCCATAGTAACTTTTTTTAATTGTTTGTTATAAACCTCAACTATGGATTAAAAAAACATTACGTTTTTGTCTATTTTTAGCTAGTAAATTAGCAATTTTTACTTAAAATAACCCCGCTATTCTCAGCACTAAAAATTGCTAATTACAGCCCAAAAATATTCTAAAACTCTAAAATCTTTCTGATCTATAACTGGGGTTATAAATGTATCAACTACCAATTGGCTACGCAAGGTAGAATTGCATCTTTTTAAAATGCAGGGTTTTCAATCTATTGTTGAGGCTTTAACCATTTAGTTAAATATTTTGCTAGTAATTTTTTTACTAATGGTTGATATCTAGGAAAATATTTATCTATTAACCAATTATTTAATGGATTTAATATTACTAATACTATTAAATATGCATAGGCTACATCTGCTACAAAATGTTTAGCAAGAATTACTCTTGAAACTCCAACCAAGAACATAATTAAAGCTCCTAGTATTTTTAGGTTTTTGTTTAGTATTGACCAAAAGCTTATAATAAATAAACAAATATAAGCAGTGTGTCCGCTTGGGAATGAATGATTACAGCTTTTTTGTGAGTGTTTGAATAAATAAAGCAAATATTCTTTTATGTTGAAATCAACAACGCAATATGGTCTGGGGTAGTAAAAAAAGTTCTTCATAGTTTTAAAAACCAATGCTCCTATGAAAATATTTAGCAGTAACAAAGTAAGACATCTTGAGTAGGATATACTTCTTTGAGTAGTATTTTTTGGATTTAATCGCAGCATCATGAGAAACATAGATACGATTAATATAAAATGTATGGGGAAAAAGTAAAAATTTCCTATATGAGTAATCCATTCAACAATTCCAATAAGAGGCTTACATGTAATAGCTGAATGGATAAACTGCGATATGATTTTGTTATAACCGCCCCAATCATAGAAAATTTCTTTTAGCATATGTGCATTATTAGATATATAGTTAATAATTCATATTATAATGAATAATATTATTTTCTATAACTAAAAAATGGTTAAAGTTACTATTTTAGGATGTGGATGTGCTGAAGGAGTACCAATGATTGGTTGTTCTTGTGAGGTATGTCTTTCAAAAAACACTAAAAATAAAAGAACTAGACAATCTATATATATAGAGTCTCTTACCACTAAATTACTTGTTGATGCAGGTCCAGATATACGATCTCAATGTTTGGCAAATAAAATCATAAATTTAGATGGACTTTTAGTTACACATCCACATGCAGATCATATTGGTGGGTTAGCAGATTTGCGTGCATTTTGTATTTCTTCACATAAAACAATAAATTTATTCTCAGATAAAAAATGTTTAGATGAGATAAAAACTAGATTTAATTATCTTTTCCGTGATTGTGCCATTGGAGCGAATATTAAAAAACCTATTTTAAAGGCCAATACCTTAAAGTTATGGGTAAAAAATAAAATTGGTGATATAGAGTTTATTCCTTTTATCCAAGATCACGTTAGAATAACAAGTTTAGGTTTTTTATTTAAGGATTTTGCATATTCCACAGATTTTAAATCATTAAATCAACGTAGTATTGATTTACTTAAAAATATTCCTCTTTGGATAGTGGAGTGTATAAGTTATAAAAGAAATTATTCTGCACATGTCAATCTTGAGGAAATGCTTAGATTTTATGAACAAGTTAATCCACAAAGAGCAATTATAATACATATGTCTCATGAAATAGATTATGTGAAATTTAAGCGGATGTTACCAAAGAATGTGGAGATTGCTTATGATGGTATGCAACACATAGTAAGTTAGCTAGTATATATATGAGTTAGTGGTCTGAGAGTTAGTATAAATACATAAAAGATAGTTCGAGAGGTTATCAAACTTATAAAATATTCTTGACTAAACTATTAGGGTCATTTAACATCAGGGCCTTAATAAAATAAATTAATAATAAAAGCACTTTAGATATTAATGGTTACTATAAATCAATTAGTTAGAAAACCTAGGAAGGTTTATGCTCAAAAGAATAAAGTTCCTGCTTTAGAAGGTTGTCCACAAAAAAGAGGTGTTTGCATTAGGGTTTATACTACAACCCCTAAGAAGCCTAACTCAGCACTGAGAAAAGTTGCTAGATTAAGATTAACAAATGGTTATGAAGTTACTGCATATATTCCTGGAGAAGGTCATAACCTTCAAGAACACTCGATAGTTCTAATAAGAGGTGGTAGGGTAAAAGACTTACCTGGGGTAAGATACCATATAGTTAGGGGGGCACTTGATACTCAAGGTGTAAAAGATAGGAAAAGTTCTAGATCATTGTATGGTACAGAAAGACCTAAATAAAAATTTAATAGTAATTGAAATATGGCAAGAAAAGGTTCTATAAAAAAACGAGAAATAATTGCAGATCCGCTTTTCAATAATGTTCTTGTTACTAAGTTTATACGGTATGTAATGAAAGAAGGAAAAAAGACTGTTGCAGAACGTATTATTTATACTACTTTGAATATGTTAAAGGAAAAAGGGCATCCAGACCCAGTACAAGCTTTAGAAACAGCTGTTAGTAATGTAAGGCCTCATATTGAAGTTCGTCCAAGACGTATTGGAGGAACAACTTATCAGATTCCCATGGAAGTTGATGATGTAAGATCTACTTCTTTAGCGTTAAGATGGATGATTACATCAGCAAAATCACGTTCAGGTAAATCTATGATTAATAAATTAGCTGATGAGATTACTGATGCACTCAATAATCGTGGTGGAGCATTTAATATGCGGGAAAATAAAAGAAAGATGGCTGAGGCTAATAAGGCTTTTGCTCATTTCCGTTGGTAAAAATTACTTCATAAAAACTTCTTGACATACATCTAGTTTATAACTTAAACTTTATGCTCGTATAAAAAAATTATAGCTATTATGGTTGATTTCATTAAAGAGTTTGAGAAAAAACAAATAATAAAACTTTCTGAAATAAGAAGGCTTCCTCATTTTAGAGTAGGGGATACTATAAAAGTAAATGTTAAGATTATAGAAGGTGCGAATGAGCGTATTCAAGCTCAAGAAGGGCTATGTATTGCTAAATCAAATAAGGGCTTAGGGTCTAACTTCACTATAAGAAAGATTAGTCATGGAGAAGGTGTTGAAAGAACTTTTCCTCTTCATTCTTCACGTATTGTTGGTGTAGAAGTAGTTAAAAAATCTAAAATTAGAAGAGCTAAATTATATTATATACGAGAGTTAAGAGGTAAAGCAGCTCGTCTTAAAGAGTCTATGGAAGATTTACCTCCAGCAGAATAATATTTGCTCATCTACTTTTCTTTTATTTATTTTTGTTTTCTTGAGCATTATTTCTTAAGCAATTTCAACTGAAAGTGTTATATTAAAAAAGCATAGTGTGTATATATGAAAAACAAGAAAATATTACTTGGCATTACTGGGGGAATTGCAGCATATAAATCTGCTGAATTGATACGTTTGTTACGTAAAGAAGGTTGTGAAGTACGAGTTGTAATGACAAAATCAGCACAGCAATTCATAACGCCTATTACAATCTATGCATTATCTGGAAATGATGTTTATACAGATATTTTCACACAAGATTTAGAAAATAATATGAGTCATATCTCCTTGTCTAGATGGGCGGATATTATCTTAATAGCTCCAGCTACTGCTAATTTTATAGCAAAGTTTACACATGGTTTATGTGATGATTTACTTTCTACAATATGTGTTGCCAAACCTAATGCTACTCCAATAGCAATTGCTCCTGCCATGAATAAGGAAATGTGGCATGCTAATATCACCCAAGATAATTTGAAAACTTTAAAAAACCGTGGGAATTTAATTTTGAATCCTAGTGAAGGAGAGCAGGCATGTGGAGAGTATGGTATCGGTCGTATGTTAGAACCTGAATCAATATTAAAATTTATAAAAAAGGCAACTATCTCAGATATTTTGTCTAAGCGTAAGGTTCTAATAACAGCAGGGCCAACTCTGGAATTGATTGATCAAGTAAGATATATTAGTAATTTTAGTTCTGGGAAAATGGGCTATGCTATAGCTGATGCTTTGTCTAGTGTTGGTGCTTCTGTTAGTTTGATCAGTGGTCCTACAAATTTACTGCTACCTTCAAATGTAGAAGTAACAAAAGTAACTACTGCTCAAGAAATGCTAGAATCTGTTATGCAGGTGATATCTCAATATGATATATTTATTTCTGTTGCTGCAGTTTCAGATTATAGTCCAGTTTCTCTTGGAGTTACTAAAAAGATAAAGAGAACTATGAAACCTCTTAATTTAACTTTAAAGCCTAATGCTGATATTTTAAAAACTGTTGCTTCTCTTCCTAATCCACCTGTTACGATTGGGTTTGCTGCAGAAACAGAAAATATTATAGAAAATGCTTCAAAGAAATTACAAACTAAGAAAGTTAATATGATTGTTGCAAATAAAGTTGGAGCTGATATAGGTTTTAACAAAGATGAAAATCACTTATTTGTATTACAAAAGGACTCTTCACAAATAATCGAACTTAAACCTGAGAAAAAAACAACATTAGCAAGAAAATTGATTCCTATTTTTGAAGAATTATGTTTAAAACATAATAGTGTAAACGTGAATAGTTAACTTTTATGGTTCAGTTCTTAAGATTATTTCTTATAATTCTTATCTTAACATTTACTCATATACATTGTATTGCACATCAAGCTACAAAAAAAACTAAGGATAATGACAGTGCTTTGTATTTTCGAATAAAGAAGCTTCTTAAAAAATATAGTAAAACGGATTTGAATATAGGTATTTATATTAAAGACCTAAGTGATGGGGCTGTTAAATTTTATTATCATCCTGAGAGATTTTTTAAGCCAGCAAGCATTGTAAAAATGTTTACAGCTTATGAAGCACTTTATTATCTTGGTTCGGAGTATAAATTTAATACATCTATGTTTTCCAGGAAAGCAGTTACTAGCAAAGGCATTCTTAATGCAAATTTATACGTCAAATTTTCAGGTGATCCTAGCTTGACATATGAAAATCTAAAACAAATGTTTAAAGATATTAGTGTAAAAAAAATTACAGGGGATATTGTTATAGATGGTACAATATTTGATAAGCCTCATGCTGCCCCAGGTGGATTTACTTGGGATGATCGCCCTTTCTATTATGCTGCTCCTAGCAGTGCAATTATAATAAATAAAAATTGTAGTGAAGCAAAAATATATCCTGCTTCTATAGTTGGCAAAAAAGCTAATTTGTTTATCGAAGATCCAAGATTACTTAAAATAAAAAATAATGTTATTACAGTTAGACCTAAGAAAAACGAGTGCTTATTCAAGTCAAAATATATAGGTGACAACCAATATGAAGTATATGGATGTATGTTTAATAACATGAAGAAAAATGTCAGATTAAATTTTGCACTTCAAGACAATAATCTTATGGCTTCTAATTATATTGATAAAATTTTGAATGAATTACACATAAAACTAAAGGGTAAAATAAAATTTGGTAGATCACCTCGTAAGTTACAACTATTACATACTCATCAATCACCTCCTCTTAAAGAACTTCTAAAGGAGACTATGCAAAAGTCTTGTAATATTTCTGCCTCTTCTATTTTTAAACATATTGCAGCAAAATATACCAAACAACAAGCAAATGATGAACTTGCTGAAGAGGTTATGAGAAGTTTATTTAAAAAAGCAGGTTTTAAAGAATTTTTTATTATAAAAGATGGAGCTGGAGCATCACGTTATAATCTAGTTTCACCTAAATTAGTAGTAGAGTTATTAAATTTAGTATATAAAAACTCAAAAATAAAAAAACCATTTATAAGTTCACTTGCCAGATATGGTACAGAAGGCACACTTAAAACTAGAACTGCTGGCAAAAAAATTGATCAACATATCTATGGAAAAACGGGGAATTTAAAGGGAAATTCAGCATTTGCTGGGTATTACCTTCCTCCAAACGGTAAAAAATATGCATTTGCAATTTTTATTAGCAACCATGTAATGTCTTGGAAAACTGTAAAATCACTTGAAGACAAAATATTAAATATTATCTTAAACTAAGTTTGTTCAAATTTAATAATACTTAATATAAGAGAGGGTTTATTTATGAAAAAATTATATTTACTTAGGCACGCTAAAACTGAAGATGAAGCAGATTCAGGTAAAGATGTTGATCGGCAATTAAATGAAGATGGTATAAAAGAAACAATAGTTCTAAGTAAGGCTATAGCAAGTAAAAAAATTTCATGCGACATTGTTTTATGTTCTATTGCTCTTCGTGCTCGTCAAACATGTGAGCGTATAATGTCATCACTAGTCGTGGAAACACCAGTTAAATATGTAGAAGATCTTTATTATGTTGATCGAGATTCAATGCTGAAATCCTTGGAAAAACTCAATAATGACTGTAAATCAGTCCTTATTATAAGTCATAATCCCACTTTAGGAGAATTAGCAACTTATTTAGTAGGTGGTGAAAAAATACGTTTCGAAACAGCTACATTAAAACTGCTTGAACTAAATATAAATTCGTGGCTTGAGTTATTTCCCTCATGTGCTAAATTAGTCTGGTCAATTCCTGACTAGAGTGAAGATTTAGATGAATGATAGTTATGCTCAGATAACTCTTGAGAATATGTGGATATCTGCTTCAGCAGGAAGTGGAAAAACAAAGGCTCTCACAGATAAGTTTTTAAAAATATTATTAACAGGTACACCTCCTAATAAAATCCTCTGTGTTACATTTACACGAGCTGCAGCCGCAGAGATGTTAAATAGAATTACTGAGGAGTTAACTGCTTGGGCAATTTGTAATGAAGAAGAGTTAGTAAAAAAACTCACCAATCTTATAGGGTATGCTCCAAAGCCGATACAAATGATTACTGCACGAAATTGTTTTGGAAAGTTTGTAGAAAATATTGGTGAAGTTAATATTGATACAATTCATGCATTCTGTCAGAAACTAATTGAAAAATTCCCAGAAGAATGTGGCTTAGGGTTGGGATATCAATTAGCTGATGAGTATCTGATTAAAACAGTAATAGAAGAAGCAAAAATTTCTTTTTTAAATGATGATCCTATATTTTCAGATAAATCAATTCAATATTTGCTAACAAATCTTAGTGATAGCAAGCTTGATATCTTAATTAACAAAGTTCTACAAATTCATAATCTTTCTCCTAAATTCTTTTCTGATAGAAGTAAGCTTACTAGGTATGTTGAAGATGTTCGTAGGGATCTTAAGCTCCCAGATAACTATTCTCAGGAGAGAGCGTTAGATTATGCAATAAATATAATAAAAGGAAAAATGCAAGAAGACCAAGCATTAACATTTTTGGTTACAAATGCACTTGAGAATACAATGGTATTATCTGAAAAAGATAGGTTTGTGTGTATAAAAAATTTATTTCTTACTCAAAAAAATACTCCTAGAATTTCAGTTTTAAAGAAAGAACAAACAACTGATAAATCAAGGATTTTAATTAATGAAATACAGAAATTGCTACTTTCTTATTTGGAAGAAGAGTCTGCATATAAAATTTATAAACAGACTTTTGGGTTTTTATCATTAGGGCATTTTTTCTTGTTTCATTATACAAAAACTAAAAATAAACATATGTTTTTAGACTATGGAGATATTATTCAAAAAGGGTTAGCATTGATAAAATCAGGGGGAACATCTAATTATTTTCTATATCGTTTAAATGATAGGTTTCATCATATCTTAGTAGATGAAGCACAGGATTTAAATAAGATGCAGTGGGAATTTGTACAAACTTTGAGCAATGAATTCGTTTATAACTCTAATATGGAAGAAGTTAAATCGATATTTGTAGTAGGAGATCCTAAACAATCTATATATAGTTTTCAAGGTAGCTCTCCTCTATTATTTGAACAAACTAAGCTAGAAGTCGAGCAATTAGCTAAGAATCACCAAATTAAAATTGCTACTTCATCATTAAATAAATCATTTCGTTCAGATCGTATAATTTTAGATTTTGTAGATCAGGTCTTTAAAGTTTTAAGAAAGAAAAATCCAGAATATTTTATAGAAAAAACCAATCACATTGCGAACAAAAAGTTTAAAAATAGCTCTATAGAAATTTGGCCATTAATTTCAATTAAAAAAGATGAAGCTTCAAAGAAAGAAAATTATATCATGAAGCTACAGACTATGAAAAAATATCAGGATATTCAAAGTCCTACTAAAATATTATCACAAAAAATTACCACACGAATAAAAGAACTCTTACAAGAAGGCTATCTTCCTTCAGACATCATGATATTAGTTCGAAAAAGATGTGTTTTAATGGAGCAAATAGTGATGTCTTTAAAAACAGAAAATATACCTATAAGTGGTGTAGATAGATTAATTTTAAACAAAAATTTAGCAGTCCAGGATCTTTTGTCTCTGGGTAGATTTTTGCTTTCTTCTTATGATGACTATAATCTTGCTTGTCTACTAAAATCTCCTATTTTTTCAATATCAGAAGAGGAATTATTTGAACTATGTAATCGTGAAAAATTTTCGTTATGGGACAACATAAAACGTCAAGATAAACCTTCATATAGGAAAATAGCTAAATTTCTGACAGACTTACTTGAACACAAATCTACCTATACACCTTATCAGTTTTTTTCTTATATACTTGATGTATTAAAATTTAGAACATCATTTTTATCTCACTTTGGTATGCATCTTAATGAAATTTTAGACGAATTTTTAAATGTTTGTTTTGATTTTGAAAGTAAACAATCAATTTCGTTGTCTTTGTTTATAGATTGGTTTGCAAAGACACAAATAGAAATAAAACGAGATTCATATACAAGTGCGAATGAAATACGTCTAATGACAGTGCATGCGGCTAAAGGGTTGCAGGCTAAAGTAGTAATTTTACCAGATACTACTTCTACACCACAATCTAATAGCAAACAAGATGGTGTGTTATTCAATGCTGCTACAAGGAAATTACTGGCATATCAAGGAGCAACTAACCATTCTCTATGTAAAAATTTTCTTGATAAAGCTGAATTACAAACTTTACAGGAATATTATAGATTGCTTTATGTAGCTCTTACTAGAGCTGCAGAAAAATTGATTATTTGTGGTTGGTCTAATAGTGAGAATGTAAGTTCTAAAAGTTGGTACTTTCTACTACAAGAAACAGCACAAATTAATAAAACAATGTTGTTACAAAAAGCACATTGTTAATTAGTATATGGTGTTACTTGTTTAAATTTGCTTAGTGTTTAGTATCGGAGAAAAAATATCCAACAGGCTTTTTAAAAACTTTAGCTACTAATGCAAGTCTTGAAGCTGCTATTCTATTAATGCCAAGTTCATATTTTTGACATTGTTGATGGGTAACTCCTATTTTACTACCTAATTCTTGCCTAGACATTTTTGCTTTTAATCTTAGTTCAGCAAGTTTTTTTCCTATAGATTGATCTATTGAGTTAGCTTTTTTAGTTTGCGACATGTATTGTTTGATATTAAGTGTTAAAAATAATTACTAATTAATATAAATAATTTTTGTGTAAAATGCAACATATTTTCATTATAAATGTTACAAAGATACTCATCTTTCTTAAAATATTGTAATCTTCAAATACGAGAAGTATATTTATTACACTTTAATTGGGTTGTCTATATGTATGATAATGAGAATGTTTTTGCAAAAATTATAAAAGGAGAATTAACTTCTAAAAAGATTTATGAAGATGATCATGTGTTATGTTTTGAAGATATAGCAAAATCAGCTCCTACGCATTGGCTAGTGATTCCTAAGGGCAAATATACTGATTTTAGTGATTTTACAACACATGCTTCAGCAAAAGAAGTAGCCCATTTTTTTCAAACCATTGCAAAAATATTAAATAAGCATGGTTTAGATAAAACTGGATATAAATTATTAATGAATACAGGCAAAGATAGCGGACAATTAGTATTCCATTTTCATGTGCATATACTCAGCAATAAGAATACGTAATAATTATTTGTCAAACTTCTCAGAGAAAAACTCAATTTAGGTTCTTGAGTTCCTTGTGTTGAAGTGATGAGGGGGGATGTTCATGAAGTGAATTGTAGAATAAAATGATCATTTTTTGCCGTAGTACATAAAAAAGTATTCTCAAACCAAATACTTACTAAATATTATGATAGCAATACCAGGCTGGCTAGTTTCTCTGTTAACGTTTCCAGGCGTTATTGTTCATGTGCTTGCTTATAGATTATTTTGTAATTTTGCAAAAATTCCTTTCTAATATCAATTGCTCCTTTAATTGTAAATACAGTACTTTGTATGTTAATAACACATCTGTCCTATTCTTTATTTTGGATTTTTGGTGTTCTGGGTTGGGTTCTCTATAGGTATGCATGCATTTCCAAGTAATGAAACTGTAAAAAATTTTCTCCAAGCAGTCAAAAATTCAAGACGAGGTGGAGTGTTACTGTTTTTTGCAAGAATTTTCTATGTTCTGTTAAGAGTAGCAAACGTACTAAGTTTTCTTTGGTTTGATGCAATTTATGCTTTTATAATTAGTGTATTATTACCCTTGTTAATCAGAAAAATGATTGTAGGGATTGTGTAGAAGAACTTATTTATTTAAATAATGCTATATTAGTATAGGAGTTCATCAAAAGTGAGGGCTAAGAGTTAATTTATTTTCATTATTAGGAGTTCCATAAGAAACCTATTTGTTAAACTCACTCTTGAGTTTTTGCTACATTATAATGGGTCTTAACAAGACCCATGGTGCCGCCAGCAAGAATTGAACTTGCGACCTCATCATTACCAATGATGCGTTCTGCCACTGAACTATGGCGGCGGTACTCAACTTCTATAATCATATACTAATCGTACTTGAAAAGCCCTAGATTTTAAGAAAGAAAATTGAGTTAATATCAAGTATAAAAATACGAGAATATTGAACATATTCAAGGCATTTTTATACGAAGATAATAATTAAATTTTCAAAATTAAAAATAGGGATCTTTAAGTACGATTGGTATATACTAATAAAGTCAATTTATTTAATTCCAACTAGGCATAATAAGGAAATCATGCTACTCTGTAATATAATAACTTAATTAAAATGAAATATGACTATATTGTCAGACAAAAGTATTTTAGATCTTGTAAAAACTCAAAAAATGATTGCTCCATTTGCAGAAAAACAAATTAATAGATCAGAAGTGAATACTAAGATTATTTCTTATGGTTTATCATCCTATGGTTATGATGCTCGTGTAGCTAATGAGTTTAAGATTTTTACAAATGTAGACTCAGCAATTGTAGATCCAAAAAATTTTGTTACTAATAGTTTTGTAAATAGAACTAAGGATGTTTGCACTATACCACCTAATAGCTTTGTGCTAGCTCGTACTGTTGAATATTTTAGAATTCCGAAAGATGTTCTTGTTATATGTGTTGGTAAGTCCACTTATGCGAGATGTGGTATTATAGTTAATGTTACTCCGCTAGAACCAGAATGGGAAGGATATGTTACTTTAGAATTTTCAAATACAACACCATTACCAGCAAAGGTTTATGCCAATGAAGGAGCATGTCAATTTTTGTTTTTAAAAGGAGACAAAGAATGCTTAACGTCTTATAAAGATAAAGCTGGTAAATACATGAAGCAACGCGGTGTCACTTTACCTGTGATTTAGGAAGGTCTTATATAAAATTAAAGTGTTTTTAAGGTTAATGTCTATTATATCCATTATGTTATTAATAACGCTAGATGTTGAATTATAACTTATATTTTAGTAATTTACAGAATAAATGAAGAATATGACAGAGCATGCATCAATTAGCGAGTTTAACGCACAACTAAACCAATGGATTATTTCACAAGGAACTGACAAAAGTAATTTATTGAGTATGCAATGCTACAATATTTCTATAGGAGGGGAGAATACATGTATAGCAAGAGATTCTTCTATGGGTAAGTATGTTATAGAATATATAAATATAGATATCGCTAAAAATGGTGTTACACAATCAGAGCAACAATATTATGATATTCTTAAAGCACCGATAATAGCAATTTTAGTTGGAACAAGCTTTATATATGGTGGTCTAAGTATAAGTTTGGTTGTATCATCACTTTATGTATAGGTGATTATTATTATAGTGGAAATATAAGTAAGTGTGTTGTAAGTACACTACTAGCAATTGGAGCAATTACCATTTATAACAACTATCAAGAAATTAATGATTTAACACAGGGGAATAATCTTTTAGGAGAATTTATTAATGATTTTGAAGGAGTGATTGAACAATCTATTAAGGCAGAAGATGTTCAAGTAAAATCGCAACAATTTATATCTTGGTTGGAAGCTGAATTGTTTGAGTATAATATTCATGTAAATTATGTAGTAGATGTGTTAGGTGCAGAAGGTTTTGCTAGTTTTATAGATGATGTGACTAAACACTACTACGGAACTGACAAAGGATTGGGGGAATTAATTGATACTTATGGAATTTTATAAGTTTTTACATTTTAAGGGATTTGCTGTAGGAATAGCCAATAGTTTTGTAAGGTGCTATTTTAATTGATTTGCCTGTAGTTGGGTGGCGTAATATTTTTTCTTTTCTTGTTTTACAAAAAAATTTCCCAAAACCTCTTATCTCAGCAGACTTGTTTTCTAAGATACCACTAGAAATTTCATGTATTATTAAATCTACTATTTTAGAGATTAAGGGATGAGTAAGCGTATTATTTTTATAATAAAGTAATCTAATTAATTGGCTTTTTGTCATGTTTTTTGTGCACTACCTAGCAGAAGTTTTAATAAATCTTTTAAGCCTATAATTGCCGACTTTAAATCATCTAAAGGGAAGATTGTTTTAATTCCTCTAGGTTTTAATAAAGAAACTCCTTTTATCTTTAGTTTTTTTAGAGTGGTATCTTTTGAACTTAACCACTCAAAAGCTTCTTTCTCTGCACCTATTTGATCAATGAGTCCAGCATCAAAAGCTTGTGATCCTGTTAATATTCGTCCATCTGCTATAGTCATAAGTTTTTGTTTAGAAAATTTTCTATGTTTGACTACTAGATTGAAAAACATATTATATTGATCTTCTAATAAAGAATTAATCATAGCTTCAGACTCTTTGTTAATAGGTCCATTAAAAGGTAAAGGTTCAGATTTTAATTTACCTTTTTTAAGCACAATAAAATTCACTCCTATCTTTTTTGCTAACTCACTAAATTCTGGTGATATAAATAAAGCACCGATAGAAGCTGTAATTGTTGAATTTCTTGCAATAATATGGCTTGCTCCTAGAGATGCCATATATCCTGCTGATGCAGCTACTGTTCCCATTACAACTACAACAGGCTTTTTCTTGTTAATATCATATATAGAATGATATAAGCTTTCACCACCATAAGTAGTCCCACCTGGACTGCTTATATGAAAAATTACTGCTTTAATTTTTGGATTATTTGCTATTTTAGCTAACCCTTGCTCTCTTATAGGGTCTTCAAAGATTTCTCCCCTAATATATACACGTGCTATATATGGATTGCTTGTGGGTTGTATTATTTTGGAGTATCCTACAAATAATATCACAATAATTAGTGCTATTACTGCGATTCTCCAGATAAAAAGTTGCTTACTTAGAAATTTCTTTGCTAAAATTTGATCGGAAGTTCCCATATGTCACCCTCTTTGTTTTCAAATTTAAAAATCGATATTTTCAGGTATGATTATACTACTTCTTGGATTTATCACTATCTGATTTATTCTCTTCTTTTGTTTTATTTGTTTTAGCGTTAGTATCTTCAGTTTCTTTTGAATCAGTTTCCGAAGATACTTTGCTTTTAGTTTCTTTATTGCTTTCCTCTATTGTCTTGCTTTTTTTTGGTTTACTTGTTTTAGTGCTAGATGGCTCTTTTTTTGAAGATTTTGAGTTTTTATTGACATCTTCATCAGCAATATTGATAGCTTTTCCTAGTATATCACCTAAGCTAGCCCCACTGCTTACTGATCCATATTCTGAAATTTTTTGTTTTTGCTCGTCTATTTCTAAAGCACGTATT
Organism: Rickettsiales bacterium; assembly: GCA_013214525.1. Taxonomy (GTDB): domain Bacteria; phylum Pseudomonadota; class Alphaproteobacteria; order Rickettsiales; family JABSSG01; genus JABSSG01. Next base: position 32,493 of record JABSSG010000021.1, read on the forward strand.
GATAGAGTAATATTTCTATTAAGTTTGTCTAGTTTAACTACTTTTGCATCGATACGATCACCAACAGAAAATCTATCAGGACGTTGTTCCATTTTATCACTTGATAAATCTGATCTAGAGATGAAAGTTTCAATATCTTTACTTATTTCAACAGTAAGACCACTATTTGCAACAGATTTTACAGTACAAGTTACAACAGAACCACGCTTAATATCTTTGAAAGTTTCTTCGAATGGATCTAATTCTAAATGTTTTATACCTAAACTTATACGTGATTTTTCTAGGTCTATAGTAAGAACAACAGCTTTTATGTCGTCACCAACATTGTATTTTTGCATTGCTTTTTTAGGAGCTTCAGTCCAAGAGATATCACTTGAATGTACTACACCTTCTAAGTTTTCTCCAAAACTTACAACAATTCCTGTTTTTAATATGCTTGCAACTTTTCCTTCAATAACAGTACTAACCGGATATTTATCTTCAATATCTTTCCAGATGCTGTCTGTGCATTGTTTGATACCAAGACTGATCCGATGTTTTTCAATGTCTACATCTAAAATTACAAATTCTACTTCCTGTCCCTCTTTGAATAACTTATTAGGATGTACATTTGGTTTTACCCAACTTAGTTCTGAAAGATACACTAATCCTTCCACGCCAGGTTCTAATTCAACAAATATACCATAATCAGCTATGCTAGTGATTTTTCCTTTCATTTTAGTTCCAACAGGATATTTTTCTGCAAGCCCTTCCCATGGGTTTTTTTCAAGTTGTTTCATACCCAAAGAAATCCTGCTTGTTTCTTTGTCATATTTAATAACTTTAACTTTAACTTTTTGACCAATTGATAAAACTTCTGATGGGTGAGCAATTCTATTCCATGCTATATCTGTTAAATGAAGTAGCCCATCTATATTGTTGCCAAGATCTATAAAACCACCATAGTTAGTAACATTTTTAACAATGCCTTCTAGTTCTTGTCCTACTTTTATTTGGGAAAGCAATTCTTGTTTTTCTTCTTTTCTCGACTCTTCAAGGATAGCTTTACGTGATACTATTATATTGCCTTGTTGGTCATCTATTTTTAGAACAATAAAAGGTTGTTCTACACCAATTAACGGCGAAATATCTTTAATAGGCCTTACATCTACTTGACTACCAGGTAGAAAGGCTATTATACCTTTTAGGTCTACCATTAGTCCTCCCTTAACTCTACCTACTATAATACCATCTACAGGAGTTTTATTAGTCATTGCTTCTCGCAAAAACTTCCAACCAATCTCTTTGACAGCTTTTTCTCTACTTAATACTAAATTTCCATATCTATTTTCATAAGACTGAATATATACATCTATTTCTTCACCAATTTTTACATCTTGAATCTTACCACTTTGAACAAATTCTCTAATTGGGATTCTGCCTTCATCTTTCATTCCTATATCTACGGTGACTGATTCCTTATCCATAGAAGTTATAATACCTTTTACAACAGCCCCTTCTTTCTTATCTTGCATTTTGTTGAGGTTATCAAATAATTTAGCAAAATCACCTACATTTGGGACTTCATGGTTATTGCCGTTAGACTCATGTGTTGGTTTGTAAGATTCAGTATTCATTAATTATATTGGTTAATTAGAAATTTAACTATATTCATTATACCTGAAAATACCGATTTTTAAACTTATCTTCATGGAAACGAGGATCTATAAAACTTCTATTTTCTTTTTTAAAATCTCGGACTTTTCAAGTACAATAGTATAGAGTTATACTTTTCCGTGATGATTGTCAATTTTTTTCTCTATTAACCTCAGTTGTGAGTTAGGAAGATTTTAGATTTTTAGAATATTAGGCAAAGATATAATATTTCTTTAATTCATAATTGAGGTTATTAGTTCAATGGCTTTGCTTTGCATTTCCTTTATTGTTAGATTGGTTGTATCTATTAAAATTGCATCTTTAGCCATCTTCATTGGGGCTGTTTCTCTCATATAATCTCGTTGATCTCTTTTAATTAGTTGGCTATATATTTCTTCCTCAGATACTAGGTTTCCGTTAGTTTGCAACTGTTGAACACGCCTTTTAGCTCTGATATTTGGGTTTGCTACTAAGAATAATTTAACATCTGCATTGGGGTAAACTACTGTTCCAATATCACGACCTTCTACCACAGCAGTTTTTCTTTTTTGGATCCATTGCTTTTGGAATTTTGTTAAAACTTTCCTTACTGTTTTTACTTTAGCAATTTTAGAAGCTATATCGGAGATTATATTGTTATTTAGCTTAGTGTTTAAAATATCTGCTTTTTCAAGCACAGCTAATAAATCTAGTTTTAACGAGCCATTAATAAATTGATCTAGATCAATCTCTTTATCAATTAAATATTTAGCGATAACTCTATATAGGTTTCCTGTAGGCAACCATTCACATTTGTAATATTCTGCAAGAAATTTTGATAAAGTTCCTTTGCCAGATGCTGCTGCTCCATCAATAGCTATAATCATTCTTTATCCCAGTAATTTATCTAAGATTTTTTTTACTCTGCTTGATTTTTTTGGTTTTTTTTTATCATTTTTAGTATTTGAGTCTGTTTTCCCTCCTGAATTTTTAGCATTGTTTTTGTTGTCTTCTTCTTTAGTTTTTTTTAATTTGTTTTTAGTAGTTGTCTTTTTTGTTGTTTTCTTAGAAAGTTGTGATTCCTTTTTCCTTGATTTGCGACTTGTATTTTCTGGAATTTTAGTAGGTGTAGGAAGTACAACATTGCTTTTCTTCTTATTTTCCTTATCAGAGGTTGAGGTGGTTTGTGTAGGCTTTGATTCAGCATCACCTAAACTATTTGAATCATTTTTTAAATTTTCCTTTTTATTTACAATATCAATTGCAAAACAATCTATACTTACATCATGATCTTGCAGTATAAAAAGAGAAATCTGATATTTATCTTCTAATGCTTTAATTTCTTTTCTTTTATGATTCAACATAAATAATGCCATCTTAGAAGATAAATGCACATTTAATACAGATGTATTCTTATTATCTAAGATTTCTTGTTCGATTGTTTTGAATATTTTTACAGCAGTAATTTCATTCGATTTAATAACCCCATTTCCTTTACATTGATCACATGGAATAGCATTTAACTCTGTAAAACTAGGTCTTAAATATTGTCTAGACATTTCGAGAAGACCAAAATTGCTGATTCGTCCAATTTGTAGCTTGGCTTTATCGTTTCGTAGTAAGTTACGCATGGTTCTTTCTACGAGGATTTTATTTCTTGAGTCCATCATGTCAATAAAATCAATAACTATAAGACCAGATATATTTCTTAATCTAATTTGACGAACGATTTCTTCTGCAGCTTCAATATTTGTTTTAACAGCTGTTTTTTCTACATTTCTTTCAGAAGTTGATTTGCCTGAGTTAACATCAATAGCAGTTAATGCTTCTGTTCGATTTATAACAATATACGAGCCAGATTTTAGATGTACAACGGAGTCATATAGAGAGGATATTTGCTCACTTATTTTAAATTTGTCAAAAATTGGAGTTTTCTCTCCATATTTTTGGACTTTTACGTGTTTGGTTAAAGTCATAAGTTTCACTGTTGACAATATGCTTTTATATCCTTCTTCGCCTTGAACAATAATTTCTTTAGTATCTTTATCATATAAGTCTCTAACCGTCTTTTTCAAAATATCATCTTCAGCATGAATAAATGCTGGTGCATCAGCAGATAATGTTTTTTCTCTTATGTTATTCCAAAGTTTTACTAAATAATTATAATCTGTTTGTATATCTCTTTTGCCACGGCCTTGCCCTGCGGTTCTGATTATAAAACTTAATTGGGCTTTCTCATTGATTTGATCAAAAATCTTCTGTAGCTTTTTTCTTGCTTCTATATCTGCGATTCTTCTAGAAATGCCTCCACTAGAAACAGAGTTAGGCATAACTACACAATATTTCCCAGCTAAAGAAACATAAGTTGTAAACATTGCTCCTTTTGTTCCTCTTGCTTCTTTAACAGCTTGCACTAGAAGAATTTGGTCTTTTTTCAACACTTCTTGTATTTTATATCTTTCGGCATTTTCCTGTTTTATTTTTTCAATATAGTTTTCATCATCAGAAGAAACACTATCAACATCTTTGAGTGAATTTTCATTTTCTTCCACATTATCTTCTAAAGGTTCATTTTCATTCTTTACATCTTTTTCCTGAGAAACTTGCTCTGTAATGGATTCCTCACTTTCTGTATGTTCATCAATATCTTGTTGTCTGTATTTTACAGGCACGTTATAATAATCTCTATGTATTTCAGAAAAGGAAATAAAACCATTTTTCTCTTCGCCATAATTAATAAAGGCTGCTTGAAGAGAAGGTTCTATTCTTGTTATTTTTGCTAGGTAGAGATTACCTTTAATGAGTTTTTTTGTGGTACTTGTATACTCTATTTCTTCTAATCTGTTATCCTTAATAACAGCAACTTGTGTGTTATTTGGATATGCTGCATCTACTAAAATTCTTTTATCCATCTTACTTACCTCAATTATTATCGTGAGGTAAATATCTTATTATCTCAATCTAAACATATTTGAGTTCTAAATAACTATTCATTGATATAAAACTAAAAAATCTCTCTGCCATATTAATAATCTTGCTATTTAGTTAATAATAAAATACTTAACCTCTAAGTTTACTTATCTAAAAAATTCTTTTCCTAGCTTATTATAGCAGTTTTGAGCTAGTTACTACTATTTAAGTTTAGTACGTATACAACCTTTCTACAAGAATAAATAAGTAACCTAATACATTTTATGCCACAAGATCATATGTATGGTTATTCTCATTAGAATTAGAATAAATTTTACATGGGAACGAAAAAGTAAATATGGTACCTTGAGGTTTATTATCTTTAATTTTGATATAACCTTCGTGCAAAATAACAATTTGTTGAGCTATAGACAAGCCTAATCCTTTGCCTTCAGCAGGGGTTTTTGTTCTGCCACTTTCAAAAAATGGCGTAAATACTTTTTGTTTCTCATTATTTGGTATTCCTACTCCTTGATCAGAAACTGAAATTGCTATTTTATCTTCGGCGGGTTTAATAAGTACTTTTATAACTCCATAATCACTATATTTAACAGCATTTGATAGTAAGTTGCTCAGGACTTGCTGTATCCTTTTTTCGTCACAGCTAGCGATTGCCATTTTAGCATTTTTTACTTCTAATTCGATTTTGAGATTTTTGTTGTTATCTAGAATAAGTGACGTTGCTTTATCAATAGCTACTTTACTGAGTTTTACTAAGTCAACATTAGGTTTTATATTTAGCTTGAATCTTTTTTGTGCTAGGTCTGCAAGGTCGAGAATACCGGATGTATAGTCTTCAAATCTTTTTCTGTTATCAACAATATCTTTAAGATATTTTTTCTTATCTTTATCTGACAATTTATCCCACATTTCATAAATGCCGTCTGATGTATTAATCATCACGCTAAGAGGTATTCTTAGTTCATGATTAAGTTTATTCAGAAATTCTTCTTTAATATTTAGAGAGTCCATTACTTTTTCTTGCATGACTTTTTTTAATTCATGTATTATGTCCTTATGAGTATTTTTAGTAATGGTATGACGGTTATATAGTTGTATAAGAATTGCAAGTAACATTGCAGGACATGAAATATTTGCAAAGGTTATCTCAATTATGTTTGCTTCAACATAAAAAATTTGAGGGAGTAAATAACCAAGAGAGCCTGCAATTGCTATAAATGCAATGCCTATTATAATATCACTCATCACAATATATAAAATTGCTGATAATATGAGATTACATAACCAAAGAATGTGAAAATCATGTGCAAAAAATATGTAAGAAGGAATAAATAACAAACCTATAATGAGACAAAATCTCCAAATATTGATGAAATATCTCTTCAACTGAAAATGCCAAAGCTCATTTAATAAGAGCGTAAGAAATAAAAATGCCATGACTACTAGGGAAATATTAAGAGGATTAACAAAATCTAACCTTGCAAAAGCTATCCCAACAAGACAATTAATACAAAGGATTATACCAATTGTATACAAAGAACCAATTGAATAAGAATTATTTAAAACTCGTTTATTCAAAGCATCAAATAACAAATCCACATCAATTCTAGGCAAAGAAAATATAGATTCTCTTTTATGTTTTTTGTGAAGTATATATAAAACAATTGCTGAAGTTGCCATGCCAACTGATATACTTCTTGTATCAAATGTACCTGTGATAAATTGTGTAATTGTAACAGCAGTAATTGAGAATATTACTACCAATATAAATGATTTTTTATCAATCTGTGTACCAATCAATCCTGCAACTAATGGGATAGCTACCAATGGTGCACAAAGGTTATCTATCCCCCATAATATTTCGAGTATGCCTGTACTGAAATATATTACTAAAACAGAAAGTAAAGATACAACAACACAAGAACTGCGAGCAATAAGTAATTCTTGTTTGTCAGTTAAAGAAGGCCATATTTTTTTGCACATATCATGTGAGATTAATGAGCTTATAGCATTTAAATATGAATCTTGAGTAGACATTATCATTGCAAGTAGGCCTGCTACTACAAATCCTTTGATGCCGATAGGTAAATAGTTATTTATAAAATAATATAATACCTTGTCTGATTCTATATTAGGATTAGTGTAATATGTGATCAGTCCCATTAAAGATACTATTATAATCAAAGGAATCAATAAAATTGGTATAGAGTAGAAACTTCTGATAAATTGCTTCTTATTTTTAGCAATTAACACTCTTTGTATATAAGGAATAGAACAATAAGGCATTAATGCGTAAAAAATAAAGCTACTAAACAAAGGAAAGTCATTTATCTTGGTATGAGTTTTAGGTAATGTATCCCATACATTTCCAATCCCCCCTGTTTTTTGATAGCCAATAAAACAAGAAATAGGTAAGGCTATAAAAAATATCAAGAATTGAAAGAGATCTGTAAAGGCCACTGCTGTAATACCACCAAATGCTGAATAAAGAGTAACAATAACGAGGGCAATAATCATTCCTATATTTTCAGGAATCTCAAGAAAATGATGTAATAAATACCCGATTGCAATAGCACTCATTGCTGTGATGCTTACTGATAGCAATATAGAAATAATATTAGTACTCCATCTTCCTGTTTTGCCATACCAATATTCCATAATATCGCTTAAAGAAATAAATTTATGTTTGCGAAACATATCAATATTAGGAGTAAGAATTTTTAAAAAAATTAACCACCCCAATGGTGTAAAAAACATTGCGATCATATAGGTAAGCCCTAATTTGTATGTTTTTCCTACATCTCCTATATGTCTTGCATTAACCACAGTAGCAAAGGTAGTTACTAACAACACTATTGTTGAAAAAGGCTTAATGCCAAGTGTATAGTCACGTATATTTTTGATTTTGCCGTAATTTAGCAAACCAATTACTAAGCAAAAAACCATATAACCAATAACTATAGCTATATCTATATGTGAAACTACTTTGGTCATGTCTATTCCGAACATTGGCTTACCTCTCCTATTATACTTACGGTAGATGAGATAGCATATTTAGTATACAAAGACAAGCTTTTAAAATTGTGTGAGGATTAACTTCTCTATATCTATTTATAAACTTAGTTTTGGTAATATTTTATACTTACTATACTTGTTGTACTTGAAGACCCATATTTTTAAGTATGTCTGCAAAAACATGGGGATAAAATAAGTGCTTAAAATAACTTAATTTAGACTTAGAGCTCTAAGTAATTTATAGGACAGATAAATTATCTTTGGCAAGTAAGTGATTATTGCAATTAATTAGGTCTCTAATATCTGAAAGAGAAGTAGTTTTAATAATCTTATTATTGAGAAAAACAGTTTTTAGAAGTCCCTGATTTTCTTCTTGTTCTGATTGTTGGTCATACACAATAAATGCTTCATTTTCTTTTTCTACTCTGAGCAATCCCTTTGCTGATTTTTTTATACCAAAGTCAGTTTTGGGTGCTTTGAAAACAGCCTTTCTCTTACCGTTTATAACACCACTTGTAGCTTTAACAGCAAAACCAAAATCATCTCGTGTTACAGATTGATAAGTATGAGAGCCTATGCCAAAGACTACGTTTTCTGATGCGAAGCCTTTTTTTTCTAAGGCATATAAAATTGCTTTTGCTATATCTAATGTAATGGAATCTCCATATATTACACCTATATGTGAATCAAGTAATTTATAACCTTTTTGAGTATTAATGCCACCGAAGATATCCCATAAACATTCAACTATGCCTTTATATTCAGTGCTATTGTAAGGGGCTTCTGAATCGCCAGCTATTATTTTTACTGGATCACCACTATCAGGTCGTATAACTAGTTTGCCATCACGATTTAATATATCAGGTTTAAGTTTAACTAAATATTGTGTAATCACTCTCCAGAGATCCCATGTATCTGAAACTATTGATACTATTCCTGTAGGATAAAGTTTATTAATTAAATATTTTATTCCATTAAGTTCATTATTTTCTCCAATCATACTCATCACGGAGTGTTCTGTAGCTGGGACTGAACACCCTATAATTTCCTTTTCTACATTAGCTTCATAATAATCCTCTAGTAAGTCTATTGCTGGTACAGTATCAGTTCCATAAAATGAAGTAAGATGGGCCGCTCCTGTTATTGATGCATCTTGATAACCTGACATTCCTCTGAAAGAAAAATCATGAGCTTGAAAATTTACAGAGCTAATCGAAGAACCAGTTTTTTTAGCATAGAAGGTTAATAGCTTTTTATATTCAAATGCTGTGGTTGCAGAAGTTATAGATTTCCACAAATAATTTAATAATATCGTCTCTATGTAATTGGTAAGCCAAAAAAATTTTGGATGTGTATTTACAATAGTAAGAAGTGGTATCCCCATAGGCACTTTAGATCCTTCTGGAAGGGCTTTGATTTTTAGTGGAAGATAACCAAGATCATGCAAAGCGGCTATATGTTTCATGTCTATGGAATCTTTGCCTAATGAATAATCCATTCGTCTTTTGTAATATTTAATTACTTCATCTCTTTTCTTGTAAAAAAATTCCTTATTCCAAGTGTCAATTAAAAAATCTTTTAAGAAGTATTGTAATCCAAAGAAGATAATCTCTTTTGTTTTGATCTTACAATTTATGTTATTACGAGGAGTAAGGTTTGAGTACACTTCGCTAGTGCCTTCTGGGTATTGACGTCTATGATCAGATTTATAAAAATCTATCGCTGTTAAGGGATTTCTATTCATGCTACCTACTTCATTATTTTTCTTTGTTTAGTACAATATTTTGGGTTGTTTTTATACATGCTAATGTTTCTGCTGTCCAATTATAATATTTTTCAGCAGCATTCATACCTTTAGTATCTATTGTTTTTCTTTGAAGAGAATTGGCTAACCATTGATATGGGAAAGGTTTTTCCTGTAAAAGATTTTCTAGTTCTGTTTTGATTATTTCAATTTTATGGGGTTGTTCCTCAAATACCAATTTTCTAATACTGTCTATATCGTTATAGTAATATGTGAAATATTGGGTTAAACAAGATAGTTCTTTATATTTATTGTTATATAATTCTTGGGTTTCTTTAGTGATTTTAAATATATCTTTAAAGCAGTAATTATCTCTTCGCTCTTGAAATAATTTGAACTCTGTTTGAAGCGTCCCTAACAATAATTTTAAGAATTCTTTGTTTTCTGTTTGTGCAATGAAATCACCGATTTCTTTTTTAAACCATTCTTTGGGAAACGTTGCGGTATGCAGTATATTTTTGAGTTCAACTATTGCAGCGTTAATAAATCCGTCATCAAACCCTCCATTTATATATTTTTTGACTAATTTATTAATTTTACTACTAGTATCCCATGATACATTAACGCCATCTCTAAAGTAGTTTAATAGAACCTTTAAGGCTATTTTTTCATCTGTGTAAGTTTTCATAATTATTAACCATTATATGTTTATTAATATTCGTCTGTTGTGAGTTTAAAGCTGGTGTTGGTTCTTTTACAGTTGTAATTTACAAATACCACCTCTTATTTTAGAGGTTGGTATATAATATTACGTAATTGACCTTTGTTTTTTCTTTGCTTGTTTTAGCAAGAATATTCTTTTTGATTAGGGTTTAGTATATAAATGCAAATAAAACCCTTTTTACCAAAGATATAAATAAGTAAAGTATTGCAGGTGAAATATCTACCCCTCCTATTAGAGGTATAAACTTTCTAATAAAATTAAGAGGATAAGAAAATAATGCATTCAAGAAATTCATTATTTTTATTACTACGATATGCCTACTATTAATGACATTAAAGTGATCGAGCAAATGAAGAATGACCCACATAAGTAATAGAAAGCCATATATATCAAGTATGGAGTCAAGAAACTGTACAAAAGGAAGTAGATATGACATCATTTTTTTATTAACTATATGCCTTTATTATAATCTCATTTAACCTTTTAGAGAAGCCTAAACTATCATTAATATCTTCTCCTTCTACTATACATGCCTGTTCGAATAGCATTTTTGCAACGTTATTTGTAAATTTATCAGTTTTGTTTTCTGTTATACCCTTTAAAATTGTTTGTATAATAATATGGTCTGGGTTAATTTCTAACACCTTCATTGAAGATGATTTTAATTGTCCCTGTTCAATCAAAAATTTTTCCATCTTAATGTCAAGTGATCCTTCATCTACAGCAAGACAAACAGGGCTATTAGATAGTTTTTTAGAGATCCTTACATCTTTAACAACATCTTTTAAAACATCTTTAAAATATTGTACTAACTTAGTTTTATCTTCTTCAGATATCTGTGAGGATTTATCTTGAGAGTCTTTATTAGATTTGTCTTCTGAGTTTATCTTATCTAAATCTATATTTGCTCTTGTTACAGATGTTAAATTTGTATCTTTATATTTATTGATAACATTTACCCAGAAATTATCAACATGATCTGTGAATAGTAAGACGTCAATCTTTTTATCTTTGAATTTTTCTAATTGAGGGTGGTTTACAAGTGAGTCGCTGTTATCGCCACTTATATAATAGATAGTATCTTGTCCAGGTTGCATATTATCTACGTATTCTTGTAATGTGATTAACTTTCCTAGTTTAGAGCTTTTAAACAAGCATAGATTTAGAATTTTTTCTTGATCTGTGCTTGCTTCACATAGACCTTCTTTGAAAACTGCACCAAAATTTTCCCAGAATTTAAGATATGAATCTTTATCACCAGTGAGCTTTTTTCCAAGTTCAGATAAGATGCGTGATATTATAGACTGCTTAACTTTTGCTAATATCTTATTATGTTGAAGAGTTTCCCTGCTTATGTTTAGAGGGAGATCGTCAGAATCTACTATCCCACGTAAGAAACGTAGATATGGTGGCACCATATCAATTCCTTCATCGTTAATAAACACTCGTCTAATATAAAGTTTTATACGTGTTTTTCTATCTGGATGAAATAAATCAAAAGGTTTAGAGGATGGAATAAATAATAGATTAGTATATTCAACGACTCCCTCGCTTTTATTATGTAAAATCATCCAAGGCGTGTCTGGCGAAAGAGAAACTTGTTTGTAAAATTCATTATATGCTTCTTCCTTAATTTCAGATTTATTACGTGTCCATAATGCAGAAGAGCTATTTAGCACTTTTACTTCTTCCTTGCCATCTTTTATTTCTATAAACTCAATAGGTACTGAAATATGGTCTGAATATGTGCGTATGATGTTATCTATTCTAACATATTCTAAATATCCTTGCTCATCTTCTTTTAGTTTCAAAATAATTTTTGTGCCATGATCGGAATCAAGTTTTGTTTCAGGAATAGATAAGGTAAACTCACCATCTCCCTTAGAGCACCATTGCCAAATTTCTTTGGTATTTACTTTCTTGCTTATAACAGTTACTTCTTCTGCTACCATAAATGCAGAATAGAATCCCACTCCAAATTGTCCAATCATTTGTAAGTCTTTTGAAGATTCTCCACTTAATTTTTGAATAAAGTTTTGAGTGCCAGATTTAGCTATAGATCCTAGATTATCTTTTAGTTCTTCCTTGCTCATGCCTATGCCATTATCTTCGATAATTAGCTCTCTTCTTTGAGAATCTGCTTGAATTTTTATTTTTAAAGGAGATTTATAAGAAATTTCTGAGTTTTTAGTTGCTTCATATTTTAATCTATCACATGCATCTGATGCGTTAGAAATTAGTTCTCTTAAAAATATATCCTTATTTGTATAAATAGAATGGATCATTAAATGAAGCAACTTATCTACTTCAGCACTAAATTTTAATTTCTCGGTTGTACTCATATTTCTTATTTTATTAATAACCCCAGTTATGGATTAAGAAACATTATATTTTAATCTATTTTTGCTACAAATTAGTATTTTTTCTTGAAATAGCCCGACTATTTCTTCAAAATAAGCACTGATTATTCGCTAAAAAATATCCTAAAGCTCTAAAATCTTTCTAATCCATAACTGAGTTTAACAGATTGGACTAATTTATTAATTTAATATATAAATTAATATCAAACTGAAAATTTTCAATGGTTAAGGTTAATAAAATCTTAAGAGGGTAAGTTGTATAATATACTCATCGTGCTTGAAAAGTACGATTTGTATGTTTCTTTCTTAGTACGTAATAGTTATATAATTCATGAAGTTGAGAATATTATATTGTCTTTTAATTTTAGTAGTTGCTTTTGGGGTTGAGGCAAAAAGCTTAGAACATAAGAAATATACAAAAAAAGTACATCGAACAGTAAAAGCTAAAATAAGACAAAGTAGTATTGAGAAGAAATCTTGTAGTTCAATTTCTTTAATTAAAGCAAATAAGTTAGAACAAGCATTAAAATGTGCTGCTGCACAAAAGAATAAGCATTCAATCAAAGCGGTAAAATGGCTTTATTATTCTAAGCAAAGTAATAAAGCTACTTTTAGTAGCATAATAAGATTTGTAGCAAATAATCCAAAGTTTCCAGACAAAAATAAATTATTGCAAATTGCAGAAAGAAAGATAAATAAAAAAACAAGCTCTGCAGTAGTAAAAAGATGGTGCATTATAAATCATCCTGTAACTAGCAATGGAGCTAAACATTGTCTTGCAGCGTTAACAAGTATAAGAAATAAAAAGAAATTTACTAAAGCACGTATAGTAAAATTAGCGAGGACTGTTTGGGCAAAAGAGCATTTCTCTACTAATGATGAACGATTATTTGTAAAAAAATATGGAACAGTACTTCGTCAGCAAGATCATATAAACAGATTAAATCATTTCTTGTCTAGTAGGAGGAAATTATCTCGAGTGGCGTTTAGTAAGTTAGATAAGGAGCATCAAAAATTATTTAAGTTAAAATTGCATCTTTCTACCAAGCATAGACATTTAAGTGTGAAAAAGCACAATAACATCTTTAATAAAATTTCCACTAATCTTAGAAAAGAACCTCATTTGCTTTATTTACGTGCTCAGTGGTATAGGACTCGTAAAGATCATAAGCATTTTGCTGCCATGCTAATGAAATATTCTAACATAAAAGCAATTAAAACGGATCAATGGTTTAAACTTCGAACTTTACTTGTTTGGGATTTGGTAGATGCAAAAAAATATAGAACTGCGTATAAAATAGCTGCATCTCATAGATATAGAAACCCTGCGAATTATGTGGATGGGGAATGGCTTGCAGGGAAGGTTGCTTATTTTCATCTAAAAAATTCAGATTTAGCTTATAAACATTTTTCAAATATTTTTAAAAACTCTAAATATTCTTTGAGCAGAGCTAAAGGAGCATATTGGTCAGGAGTTGCTATGAAATCTATGAAGAATTCTAATAAAGCGATAAAACATTTTAAAATTGCTAGTAAATATGTAGATACTTTTTATGGGCAGTTAGCATTAATGCAATTACATAATAATAGAGCTGCATATTATTCTTTGCCTAAAGTTCCTAAGGTAACCAAGGATGATGTACAATGGTTTAAAAATAATGAGTTACTTATAGTAAGTCATATTTTATCTCGTGCTCGTCAAGATTATCCAGCACGAAAATTTATTCGTGTTGCTTTGGATATGGCAGATACTAAAGGTAAAAAATATTTAGTGACAAAATTTGGCAGTCGTGTAGGCATGGATTCGTTGTCAACAATATCTGGAAAGGAAGCAGCTAGGCGTGGAGCTTTGTTTATAGAACATGCTTATCCTACTCTTAAGCTCAAAAAGAAAAGAATACATGTTGAAACAGCATTAGTTCATTCAATTATTCGCCAAGAGAGTGAATTTAATCCAGTTGCAAAAAGTTCTGCTGGTGCAACAGGTTTAATGCAATTAATGTATCCAACAGCTAAGAGAGTTGGGCGTACGATGAAACGAAATGTAACAAGTCGCTCTTTAAAAAATCCTAAAATCAATATTCTTTTAGGTACTAAATACCTAAGTCAGTTAGTAAAAAAATATAATGGTTCATATGTACTTGCTGTTGCTGCATATAATGCTGGTGAAGGAAATGTAAAAAAATGGATTGACAAAAAAGGGGATCCAAGAAGATTAAAAAGAATTGATAGAGTTGTAGCATGGATAGAAAGCATTCCATTTTCTGAAACACGAGGATATGTGCAGTATGTTTTAAGTAACCTGCAAATTTATAGAAATATATTGAATAATACAGAAGGAAGGCTTCAAAAATTGCGTATAAATCTAAGACGAGATTTACTTCTGTAAAACCAGTTTGGGGTTATAAGAATAATTTTAAATAAACGCAAACACCCCATCATCGTCATCTTCTTCTATATTACCTGATAATTCGTGTTGACTATCTTCTATTATTTCAGATTCTTCTGCAATACTTTCTTCATAAGCTTCTTGTGCATCACTAGATGGATACAAATTAATAAATTCCATTATTTTTTCATATGTTGTGCTCATAGCTTCAGGCATGTTGTCGGATGTATATTGCAAGATGTTATTGATAAATTTAGTTGTTTTTTTATAAGTTGTGTCTGCAACAATAGCAATCTGTACACTGAGGATCGAAAACGTGATTGCTTCAACTATCCCAGGTACAGCATGACCATAATTATAATGAGCCCAGTGAAATAAATCATTATTTACTGTGGGTTGCAACAGTGCAATTAATATTTTAGCAACTAGTGATTCATCATCTTTATGCCATGATACGTAATATCCCCCTATAAAACCTACAATAGATGAGAGAGTTGGAATCAAATAATGATTTTGAGTATAATTCCAACTATAAAGAATATAATCTTTTGTAGAACCTACTTCCCAATTGAAAGCTGCTCCAATCATGGTGCTTGTAAAAGCAGTTTCTAAGCCACTTGCGATAGATAACATACCGTAAGCTATTTTTTTGAACAAAGCTTCTTGGGATATTTCAAGAAGAGATGCATCTGTGAGTGTAGATGCTATTACCTTAGATGTGATTCTAATATAGTGTCTATATGAGTTTATGTAATGATAGTTAAAGCTTAAATGTTCGCTCAATAATAGGCTTCCAATTATGAAACTTACAACTGGTAATATATCGTTGTTGTTTACGTAATCCCAACTATATGTAAGGAAATCGATGCTTGTATTGGCAATGGATTGAAAGTCTAGCATATGATTTGTTACACTAGCTATTCCACCAAATATACTGCCTACGATTCCTCCTACAGTTACATATACCACTTCACCAAGCTTGTCATGTGCTTTATCAATTAGTTGCATGTTTAGCAACTGAGACAGTAATACATTTATTGGTTGCAACACTAATACATTATCATATATATGATCATCTATTAAATAAAAAGGGATAAAAAACACGACTCCTAATGAAAAACCTACTGCGGGCAGAATAAATAATGAATCCCAAAACATGTAGATTGTTATAGTGGGTATTGTAGCTACTGCTGCTCCACTTAGTACCATTCTTGCCTGTTCCCCATCAGGAGTGTTATACCAAATGGCATGAATTTGTGTAGTTAAAGAATGAATTGAAATAGAAGATAATAATGACGGAATTTTACTTAATATTGGGACATTATAGTTCCCCGTGTGATATTTATGGACTGCTATCGCACCTAATATACATCCTCCAGTAGCTAAATAAAATGGAGAAGAGCTTAGAACTGTACTTAAAATCCTGTAGCTTTGAGTAATAGCTGTTGTGCCAAGCTTTTCAATTATTGTTGTTATTATATTCATCTAATTATAATTATAGCATTTGCAGAGGAGTTATGTATTTTTTGGATAAAATATTATGAAGGTAATTAACCCATCCTAATATTAAGCCTACCTTGAAAATTAAATTACTCTCAAGTTGTTTCTATATAATAGATAGTTTTTTATGTATATATTGTGAAGAAAGTCACATCTAGTTTTCCAATCCAGCTAATTTATATATTGCACTTACATTGTGAATCAAATAAACTAGCTTCATTTTAAAACTCCATAATTTCAAGATGCATAAATATAGAACACATACCTGCGGAGAGCTTTCTGCAAGCAATATTGGTGAGAAAGTCAAATTATCTGGTTGGATACATCGTAAAAGAGATCATGGTAATTTATTATTTATTGATTTACGTGATCATTATGGTCTTACTCAGCTTGTATTTAGTACAGAAGGGGATTTAATTGAGCAAGCTACACATATTAAATCTGAAACTGTGCTTACAGTTATAGGTAAAATTGTTGAAAGGACTAAAGAAACAATTAATAAGTCTCTTCCCACTGGTGAAATTGAGGTAGTTGTTGAGGAGCTTAGCGTTGAATCAGAATGTGAATATTTACCCCTTCAGGTTAATAGTGATCAGGATACAAATGAAGAATTGCGATTGAAATATAGGTATCTTGATTTACGACGAGAAAAAATTCATGCAAATATTATACTAAGATCAAAAATAATTGATTGTATTAGAAGAAAAATGCAGTCACTTGACTTTTTAGAGCTACAAACCCCAATATTAACAGCTAGTTCTCCAGAAGGAGCAAGAGATTTTCTAGTGCCATGTAGGTTACATCCTGGAAAATTCTATGCTTTACCTCAAGCACCTCAGATCTTTAAACAACTCACAATGATGTCAGGGTTTGATAAATATTTTCAAATTGCTCCATGTTTTAGGGATGAGGATTCACGTGCAGATAGATCTCCAGGTGAGTTTTATCAGCTAGATGTTGAGATGTCTTTTGCTACTCAAGAAGATGTTTTTAATGTTATTGAGCCTTGTATGCATGAAATTTTCACGAAATTTTCTAGTAAGAAAGTCTCTTCTATGCCTTTCCCTAGAATAAAATTTGCTGATGCAATGCTAAAATACGGTACTGATAAGCCTGACTTAAGGAATCCTCTCATAATTTCAGATGTAACAGAAATTTTTGCTGATTCGGAATTTTCTATATTTGTCAAAAATATAAAAGAAGGTGCAATAGTTAGAGCAATTCCTGCTCCTAAGACATCTGATAAACCACGTAGTTTTTTTGATAAAATGATTAAGTTTGCTCAAGAGCAAGGTGCATCTGGTCTTGCTTATATTATTTTTACAGAAGAAGGTGCAAAAGGGCCGATCGCTAAATTTTTAACGGCTGAAAAGTTAACTCAATTAAAAAAACAAGCTTTGTTAGAAAATGGTGATGCAGTTTTCTTTTCCTGTAATATTGCTAACGAAGCAGCCAGTTTAGCTGGTTTAGTAAGAGATCAACTTGGAAAAGAATTGAGCCTTATAGACGAAACTAAATTTGAATTTTGTTGGGTTACTGACTTTCCATATTTTGAGTTGGATAAGGACACAAATAAATTAATCTTCTCACATAATCCTTTTTCGATGCCACAAGGAGGAATAAAAGTACTTAATGAAGCCAAAACAATTGAAGATTATTTAAATATTATCGCTTACCAATATGATATTGTATGTAATGGTGTTGAGCTTTCAAGTGGTGCAATTAGAAATCATAAACTTGATATACTTTATAAAGCTTTTGAGATTGTTGGTTATTCGAAAGAATATGTTAACTCTCAGTTTTCCTCGCTCACCAATGCACTGAAATATGGTTCTCCTCCACATGGAGGGTGTGCTCCTGGTATAGATAGGATTGTAATGTTGCTTGCAGAAGAACCAAATATTAGAGAAGTGATTATGTTTCCTATGAATCAAAGAGGTGAGGATTTAATGATGGGGGCTCCTTCTGCTGTGGAAAATAAACAGTTAAAAGAGCTTCATATAAAACTAGATTTACCTAAAAAAACAAAGTAAAAAATGTCTCAAAATGATTTTTTGTATGCCTTAGAAAGAGGAGAAGAACGTACTGCTTGTAAAATTGGTGATTACTGGCAGGTAAACGCTACAGTTAAACAAAAAATCTTGGATATTTTTCGTAATTCTTCATCCATTAATATGGAAGAGGGTTTTATAGATAAAGCTCCTTTAAAAACTCAGAAATTTAAACTGGAACAAAAAATACGACTTGTGCCAGGTGGTACATCTGTCAGAACTGGAGCTTATATAGGGAAAAATGTTGTGATTATGCCTCCCTCTTATATTAACATTGGAGCTTATATAGATGATGATACAATGATAGATAGTCATGTATTAATTGGTTCTTGTGCTCAAATTGGTAAAAAGATACATGTTTCTGCAGGAGTACAAATCGGTGGAGTACTAGAACCAATAGGAAATCAACCAGTTATCGTAGAAGATAATTGTTTTATAGGAGCAGGTTCTATTTTAACAGAAGGTGTTTTAATAAGAGAAAATTCTGTTATTGCTCCTGGAGTAATTTTATCTGGTTCTATTCCTGTCTATGATCTTATAAATAAAAAAACATATAAAAAAGAAATTCCTGCTAATGCTGTAGTTGTTCCTGGCACAAGGCCTGTAGAAAATAATCAATGGGCAATGCAAGCAAAACTCCAATTAGGTTGTGCTATTATAGTTAAGTATCGTGATGGAAAAACTAATGCTGCAACAGAATTAGAAGATTTGCTTCGTTAAAAAAATTAGATATTTGAGACAAATCTATATGAAGAAAATTATTGTACCACTTTACATCCTTATTCTTGTAATTGCTATTCCACAATTGAGTGAAACTATTTATGTTCCAGCATTGCCTGTAATGTCTGAATACTTTAACGTATCAAATAATGCAGTTGAAATGACATTAACAACATATTTATTAGGATTTGGTTTAGGAGTATTTCTTTGGGGAGCGTTATCTGATAAATATGGTAGAAAGCCTATGTTTATTCTTGGATTTATTATTTATGCATTCTCTTGTGCATTATGCTATTTTTCTGATTCCATTGAACAACTGTTAATCTTTAGATTTATTCAAGCATTTGGTGCGAGTGTAGGTTCTGTTTTAGGGCAAGCCGTTGCAAGAGATGCAATACATGTTGCAAATAGAGGCAAGGTATTTTCAACTATATCTATGGCAACGGCCTTTGCTCCTGCTATTGGTCCAGTTATTGGTGGTTTTACTGTAGAATATTTCACTTGGAAAACAGTCTTTATAATACTGATATTTATTGCCTTAATTGTGATATTGCTGATTACAGCAAAATTGCCTGAAACTAGAGAAATCATTACTGAAAAGGAAAAAAATAATATTTTTGCTAATTATCGAGCCTGTGTTACTAAAATGTATAAAGATAAAAAGGTACTGGGTTTTGGTTTTATGTTAGGTTCAGTACAGGGTATATTATTCGGGTATTTTGCAGAAAGTCCCTTTTATTTTATTGAAATACTAGGGCTATCAACCCAAACTTTTGGATTATTGTCATTTTTTATATGTTTACCGTTACTTGCAGGAAGCACTTTGTCAAAGATATTTCATGTCAGAAAGAAATCTCATATTTCAATTATTTTTAAAGGGATAATATTAGTATTGTTATCAAGTATATTGTTCTTCTTAACTGTTAATAGTCAAATAATATCCGTTTCTCATGTTACACAATCAATAATAATATCGTATGCTTTCATTGCATTATGTATTGTGGGTATGGCAATGATAATTCCAAATAGTATTAGCCATGCACTTGAAGATTATAGTCGATATACAGGGACAGCAGCGTCTTTATTTGGTTTTTATTATTACTGTATTGCGTCTATAATGACTGCATTAATGTCTATTCTACATAATGGTGAACTTCTACAACTACCATTATTTCTTGTTATACAAGGCTTAGCAATGTTTATTGTGTTTAATTTTACGTTAAGAACCAGAAGTTATAGATCTTCATGATTAACTAGATCTCCGGTTAGTGTATTTTCTTCTACTAAATCTGTTTTTTCGTATGGGTCTGTATAATAGGATAACGTTGTATCAAGTCCTGCTTTTAGAGATATTCCTGCAGTCATACATACAAATGTGTTATAGGAAGCCATTGTACATGCTATTGATGCAGTTGTAGCAAGAGCAGTAGTAATTACTTTGGGTGCAGAGTCAAAAAGCATGTTTGGAATTGGACCATCAGCAACTGAGTTTGATAATGGACCAAAAATATATGCAGTAATAATTTCACGTCCAAATGTTATTGGTATTGCTACAAAAGCATTGCTTGCATAAATAATTGTTTTAGCGATCCATCCAATTCCATTACCTGCTGCAATACAAGTTGATGCTTGATTATATATTCCTTGTTGATCGTGAAGATCTACATTTTGTCCTGTTATAAATAAGCATATTTGTGTTGATAGAAAAGTGATGGCATAATCTGAATTACTTCTTAAATATTCAAAAAAATCTTTTAAAGTGTGTCCTATTAAAAAATTTGAAGTAAATGTTTTAGGAGTTACTTCTTTTACTGCTGATACAGTTATATTATCTAGGTTTTCCCACATAAACTCTGTGTAAGATAGAGAACATTCCTTATTATCTTGACAGGTTTTTTGAAATTCCCGTGAAGTTACTTTGAATGTTCTAAGTAATGGACCGCAAATAAAATTTGCTGATATTCCAGCAGAGGGTACCGATTCTGGAGAAAAATATGCAGCTGATCCGATCACTGATACTTTGCAAATAGATGTAAGTAGAAGTCCTATAACCTCTCCATAATCATGTGTTATGTTTGTTGAACCAATTTCTATATTTTTCCAAGCAACAAGTATAATAGATGGAGCTATAGTAATGTCTCTCATCCAAACTCTTGATGTAGGGTTGTTTCCAAATTGATATGGGATTGAACCAAGACTTACTTGTAATGTTGAATAAAGGAAACTGATATACTTAATTTCATGAAAATTTGGGAATCTATCATAAAAAAACATAGTACTGTTATATAATTTCCCTGATATATTCATATTGGTAATCTGAAAATTTGTAATATTCATAGTTTCTAATTCAAGATAGCTTAATTTATTCCACAGTTACAGATTTTGCTAGATTTCTCGGTTGGTCTACATTATTGCCGCGGATTACAGCAGTATGATAGGCAAGAAGTTGTAATGGGATAACATAAAGTAATGGTGTTATTAAACTGCTTATTTCATCAGCCTCATGATTGATTGTAACTGTTTTTGTACAAAGATTATCAGCAAGGTTGCAACCATATTCATTGCTAAAAAAAATAATTTTGCCTTCTCGTGCCTTAATAGTTTGAACATTTGACATTGTTTTAGCAAATAGCTTGTCTTGAGGAGCAATTGCAATAACAAATGTATTTTTATCAATGAGAGCTATTGTGCCGTGTTTTAACTCTCCTGCTGCAATTGCTTCTGCATGAATGTAAGATAATTCTTTTATTTTTAATGCTCCCTCAAGAGCAATTGCGTATGAAACACCTCGCCCGACGTAAAGTAAGCTGGAACTAGATGAAATTAATTTAGCTAGATTTTGAAATTCTATATTGTGATTCAATAATTCAGAAATACGTCCTGGAATTTCTTGTAATTTGTCTATATATAACTTTGTTTTATCAGATGATAAAAAGCCTTTTTCAAATGCAAATTTAAGTACAAGAATAGCTAGAACAATTGTTTGAGAAGTAAATGCTTTTGTTGATGCCACGCCAATCTCAGAGCCAGCATGGATAGGCAAACATAAGTCGGTTTTTCTAGCGATAGTGCTTTGCTCATTATTGACAATACCAATTGTATATCTATTTTCTCCTTTAAAAAATCTGAGAGCTCCAATTGTATCTGCTGTTTCTCCTGATTGAGAGATAAAGATACCTATACTTCCTTCTTCGGGTAAAAGTTCTCTATATCTAAATTCTGATGCGATTTCGATTTCTACTTCAGTTTTTGCAATATCTTGAAACCAGTATTTAGCTAACTTGCCTGCAAATAACGAAGTTCCGCAGGCAATAATATAAATTTTCTTTATTTGCTCTAGTTTGATCAATCCAAAATTTAGATTTATTGAACCGTTTTTAATATATTGTTGGAGAGTAGCTTTACTTGATAATGGTTGTTCAAAAATTTCCTTTTGCATATAGTGATTAAATTGTCCCTTGCTGTAATTACAACTCTCTTTATCAATGGCAATAAAATCTCTAACAACTTCTTTACCTGTTTTATCAAAGATAGTTATTTTTGTCTTTTCACATAGAGCAATATCATCATCTTCAAGATATGCAACGTTATCTACAAATTCTGCTAATGTATAAGCATCTGAACCAACAAAACTTTCTCCATTATTTGTTCCAACTGCAACTGGTGAATGTCTACGAGCTGCAATCATTATGTCTGGATGATCAGCAAAAATTGCAATTATTGCGAAAGCTCCTTTAAGTCTAGCAATTGCTTTTTTTACTGCTTCTAAAGGAGTGTTGCCGTTATTGAGATATTCTTGTATCAAATGTAATACAACTTCGGTATCGGTCTCTGATGAAAACGCAATATTTTTACTTATAAGTTCATCTTTTAGCTGTTGATGATTCTCTATAATACCATTATGGATTATGGAGACTTTGTCAGTTGAGTGTGGATGTGCATTTCTTTCTGAAAGTTCACCATGAGTTGCCCATCTTGTATGTACAATACCAATCACTCCATCTTTGGTTTGTTTCTTAACCGATTCCTTTAATTTTTGTACTTTGCCACAAACTTTTATAGTTTGTATGTTTTTCTCAGTTATAAAGGAAACTCCTGCTGAATCATATCCCCTATATTCTAAATGCTCTAATTTTTGGAGCAATCTGTTACATACATTATCAGAGCCGTTTATACCAATGATCCCACACATAATTTGAAGTTATTTTTTAATTGTTTAATTGATTATACTTCTAAAGACTTTAAAAGTCTAATTATATTAGACCTTCTCTTAGATTTGGATTTGAGTTGATATATTAGATATAGGTCATTATACTCAACCATGTCTGAAGACTATGATTTACTTATAATCTAAAATAGATATTTAAGAGGGGGGGCATAAAAATGGTTATCACTTGAATTATCTTTTAGCTTTATGTGGAAGTACAAAGGTAAATATAGAGTCTTGAGGTTTATTATCTTCAAGTTTGATGTAGCCTTCATGCAAAATAACAATTTGTTGAGCTACAGATAAACCGAGTCCTTTGCCTTCAGCAGAGCTTTTGGTTCTGCTGCTTTCAAAAAATGGTGTAAATATTTTTGACTTTTCAGTTTTTGGTATTCCTACGCCTTGATCAGAAACTGAAATTGCTACTTTATCTTTAGCGGGTTTAATCAGGACTTTTATAACTCCATTATCACTATATTTAATAGCATTTGATAGTAAATTACTCAGCACTTGTTGTATTCTTTTTTCATCACAATTAGCAATTGCCATTTTAGCATTTTTTACTTCTAATTTGATTTTA
>JABSSG010000022.1 GCA_013214525.1 Rickettsiales bacterium
AAAAACTGTTATGCAGGAAAAAATAACAGACTCTTTAAATGTAAAAGAAGAGTTTTTAAATAAGCTTAATCACGAATTAAGAATACCTTTAAGTGTCATGATTAATACATCAGATGGTATTTATGAGATGTGGGATAGGTTGTCAGATAAAGATAAGAAGAAATATCTAAAAGATATCGTTGATAATAGAAAAAGATTTGAAAATTATACATCTAGTATTCTTGATCTTGCAGATTTAGTACAAAAAAGATTCAAGTTAAATATAAAGCCTAATATTGATTTAGTAAAACTAAGTAAAGTTGCTATTGGAGATGCAACATCACTTATTGTAGATAGCAACAAGAATCTTAAGATCAAATTGGAAGTAAAAAATGGTAAAACGGCAATCGCTAGCTGTGATGAAAAAAGGATACAGCAAGTCTTGAGTAACTTACTATCAAATGCTGTTAAATATAGTGATCATGGAGTTATAAAAGTCTTGATTAATGCTACTAAGGATAAGATAGCAATTTCAGTTTCTGATCAAGGTGTAGGAGTGCCAGAGAATGAAAAGTCAGAAATATTTATGCCATTTTTTGAAGGTAGCAGGACAAAAAGCTCTGCTGAGGGCAGGGGCTTAGGTTTATCTGTAGCGGAGCAAATTGTTATTTTACATAAAGGTTATATTAAAGTTGAGGATAATGACCCTCAAGGTTCTGTGTTTACTTTGTTGTTTCCACGTTTGTAGAACTTGACGATGCTAGGATGGTCAAGTTCTGACCATCTAGTTCAGAGTCAATATCTTGTAGTGATGTATGAGTCTATCAACAGAGATATACACAATTTTTGTGGGTAATTTAAGATTTTGCAATAAGCAAACCTTGCACATGATAGTATCATATGATACTATCATAATATGACAAAGAAACCTCCTTTTCAGATAGATACAGAGATACTCAAAAGAATAAAAGAGATATCACATGAATTAGGAGTGTTATCTGGAGCGAAATTAACACCTGTTCCAGTAAAATTACGTCGTAGCAATAAGATTAAAACAATACAATCCTCTTTGGGTATAGAGGGCAATAATCTAAGTGTTGAGCAAGTAACAGACATTATAGCAGGTAAGCGTGTTATTGCATCTCAAAAAGATGTACAAGAAGCAAACAATGCAATTGAAGTATACAAAGATCTTCATAAATGGAATCCGTTGTCCATGAGTTCTCTAAAAGAAGCACATAAAATTCTAATGAATAATTTGGTTTCTGATAATGGAAAATTTAGATCAAGTGATGTTGGAATATTTAAAAGTGAAAAAGTAGTTCATGTTGCACCATCCGCTAAAAGAGTTACAGGATTAATGACAGATTTATTTAATTTTTTAAAATTAGATGAAAGCGTTCCGTGGATAATAAAAGCCTGTGTGTTCTATTATGAGTTAGAATTCATTCATCCTTTTCAAGATGGAAATGGTAGGATAGGTAGACTATGGCAGCAATTACTGTTGATGAAGGAAGATCCAATTTTTGAATTTATTTCAGTAGAATCAATTACTAAATCATATCAAGATAAATACTATGATGTATTAGCAAAATGTGATTCAGCAGGGGAATCAACTGCTTTCATAGAATTTTCATTAGATACCATATTAATTGCTTTAAAGAGTTATATAGATTCGATGTCGTCGCAAGTTATAGATAGTAGGTCAAGACTTGAGCATGCAAGGAAATTTATTGGTGATCAGTGGTTTTTCAGAAAAGATTATGTACAGTCTTTAAAAAACATTTCTACAGCAACGGCTAGTAGAGATTTACAGAAAGGACTAGAGGAGGGATATTTAGTAAAGAATGGTAACATCAATCAATCACGTTATAAATTCAAGAAGTAAACTAGAGCAATTGCTTATTTAAGTAAGGTATTAGTTTTCATATACTTTGTGACATTTATTCTTGGATTTTTAGTAGGCATACTTTTCACCATTAATTTCTCCAAATCAAGTTAATTATTTTTTATCTTGATATTGATTTGATGACAGGGGTATGTTTGACTCAATAAATATGAAAAAGTTTAATTCATAAAACTCATATATGCATATCAGTAAGCAAAAAGTTGAATCTTTATCATTTGAGCAGATAGCTAATATTTTGAACAATAGTAAAGATTATAGGGTATTAAAGAGATTTACACCAATAGAGACTTATAATGTTGATACTACCCAAGATAAATTAATAGGTGTTTTTGTAGATGTTGAAACTACAGGATTGAGTTGCACAGATAAAATTATTGAACTTGCTTTAGTGCCGTTTGAATTTACTGGGGATGGGCGTATCTTTCGTGTGTTAGAAAACTATTGCACATTTCAAGATCCTAACATGCAAATATCTGAACAAGTGACCTCACTCACTGGTATTACAAATGAAATGGTGTCTGGTTGTAGTATTGATGCTGATAAAGTGGAACATATGATAGATCAAGCTAGTTTAATCATTGCTCATAATGCTAGATTTGATCGGCAGTTTCTTGAAAGACAATTTCCCATTTTTGCTAAAAAGCCGTGGGCTTGTACTTTAACTCAAATTCCGTGGCACAAGGAAGATATTAGTAGTGCTAAATTAGAGTTTTTAGCTTATACATTCAATTTCTTTTACGAAGCACACAGAGCGACAATGGATTGTTTAGTAGGCATTCATATCCTTACTCAAATGCTACCAGTTTCTGGACAAGTTGTGTTTGAGGTTTTATTAGATGTTGCACGTTCAACATCATTCCGTATTATAGCTGAATCTGCTCCTTACGACTGTAAAGATATATTGAAAGCCAGAGGGTATCGGTGGCATGATGGTAGCAATAATAGACCCAGAGCATGGTTCATTGAGGTAGCAGAGCAATTTAAAGATGAGGAGCTTAATTTTTTATATTCTCAAATCTACAAGTACAAGCCTGTATTGAGGGTAGAGAAAATCACCCCTTATAATCGTTTTTCGATTAGGTAAATCCATATTGAAAATAACATTATATAAAAGATAGGAAATTCATATGAAAGAGATCACTCTTACACAGGAGAACAATAGCACTAAAGTAAATTTGAGAAAAAGTTCCAGAGCAAAAAATGTATCGATAAGGATTACTCCTACTAAGCAAGTGCAGCTAGTAATTCCTCACAATGTTACCGAAGAATATGCTAGAAAACTTTTAATCAAGAAACAATTTTGGATATTTGATAAACTCAAAACTATTAGAGACCCTCAGGAATTTACAACATCAGATGTAATACCAATATTTGGAGTGGGACATAGGATTATTCACAAACAGTCTAAAGATGCCATTTCTGTTAAAATGGTAGACAAATTAATTAAAGTATGTTGTCCAGCCGATGATATAAAAGAAGTAATATTAGAATTTTTAAAAAGTTTTTTTTTAGAGGAAGTAACTAAAATTACAAAACGTGTAGCTAAACAAATGAAATTATCTTTTAACAAGATAAGGATTACTAATGCTACCACTAAATGGGGTAGCTGTTCTTCTGATAAGACTTTATCTTTTCATTGGAGGCTTGTATTTGCTCCAAAGGAAATAGTGAACTATATAGTTGTACATGAAGTAAGTCATCTAAAGGAAATGAATCACAGTAAGGATTTTTGGGATTTGGTAGCATCTATAGATGTAGATTATATGTTTGCTAAGAAATGGCTCAAAAGAAATACTACAAAACTACTATCTATTCTAACGTAAAATAACAATATAAAAGGAGAATCCAAATTTATGTCCCAATCACCACTGCATGTTCTACAAAATATTTTTGGATACGACAGCTTTAGAGGCAATCAAGAAGCTATTATCAATAATATTATTGCTGGCAATCATTCTTTTGTGTTAATGCCAACTGGTGGGGGAAAGTCACTATGCTATCAAGTTCCTGCTTTGCTTTTAAATGGTTTAACAGTTGTGGTGTCCCCATTGATAGCGTTAATGCAAGACCAAGTTCATTCTTTAAGGCAATTAGGAATTAAGGCAGAAATGATTAACTCAAGCATGAAAAAAAACGAGGTACAGACTGTAGTAAATAAAATGAATAATAAAGAAATAGATTTGCTTTATGTTGCTCCAGAAAGACTAGTAACAGAGGAGTTTTTAACCCTATTGTCTTCGGTTTCTATTAATCTATTTGCAATAGATGAAGCACATTGCGTATCACAGTGGGGACATGACTTTAGGCCTTCTTATATGGGACTTACTGTTTTATCTGATAGATTTCCTAATATTCCTCGTATTGCTTTAACAGCAACTGCGGACGAAATTACCAGACAAGATATTTTGGATAAATTAGATTTACGTAGTGGCAAAACCTTTATTGCAAGTTTTGATCGTCCTAATATACAATATAACGTTGCCTTTGTTAAAGAAGCACACAAACAGCTTGCATTGTTTATAAAGCAATATCATAGAAGTCACAGCGGAATAGTGTATTGTCTTTCTCGTAAAAATACAGAATCAATTGCAGATTATTTACAAGAGGTAGGAGTTAATGCTTTCCCATATCATGCTGGTATGAATTCAAAAGCAAGATCTGAAACTCAACAAAGATTTCTCACTGAACCAAATGTAGTAATGGTGGCTACTATCGCTTTTGGTATGGGTATTAATAAATCAGATGTGCGGTTTGTAGTACATGCAAATATGCCTAAAAATATTGAAAGCTACTATCAAGAAACTGGTAGAGCAGGTAGGGATGGTAAACCAGCTAATGCATTAATGTTATTTGGTATGAGTGATATTCTTATGCAGAAAAGTTTTATTGCAAACTCTGAAGCTTCAGAAGATAAGAAAAAGATTGCTAAGCAAAAATTGGATTCTTTAGTAAATTTTTGTAAGACTAAGGTGTGTCGTAGAAAAATATTGCTGAATTACTTTGGAGAAGATTATAACAAATGTAATTATTGTGATAATTGTCTACAAAAGCAATAATTCAGATACGTAATAACGTGTATGTCGCAAACTACCCTTTTTAGCAAAAACACCTTTTTTAACCAAATCTGCAAGATCACGTGTTGCGGTTGCTCTAGTTGCTTTAGTGATTTTGATATAATTTTCAGCACTCAGCCCACCTTTGAAACCATCGAGTCCTTCTTTAAATATCCTAAGAAGACATTTTTCTTGTCTTGAGTTGATCGTGCCTTTTAATCTTTCAAATAACTTTGTCTTTTTGATCAAAAATTCAGTATTTTTGTGACTATAATTTAAGGCTTGAAGTATCGTATCGGCAAAATACTCTAGCCAAGCAGTGATTTCATTGGTCTTGCTAGCTTTGGCAAGAGCTGCATAATAGTTTTTTTTATCTTTGTTGATAACAGTCGCTAGTGCAATTAAAATAGGTTTCTTTAATCCTTGAGCAAGAGCTTTCTCTGCAATATATCTACCAAGCCGACCATTTCCGTCTTCAAATGGATGTATGGATTCAAAATATAGATGAGCTATTCCTGACCTAGCAATAATAGGTAAAGATTTTTCACTAGCATTAAACCATTTTATAAACTGACTCATCTCTTTATAAATTCTATTTGCAGGAGGTGCTTCAAAATGAACAATTGGCTTGTGTACAGCACCTGATATTATTTGCATTGGATCTTTTCCTGTACGATAAGTTCCTATATTTATTAAATCTTTTCTTCCTAACATTAGCATTTTATGCCAGCGATAAAGGGATTTGTGGTCTAATTGGTTTTGATAATTGCTATAAAGATCAACTATTAAATCAGCTATTCCTTGTTCTGAAGGTTTAATGTTTTTTTTATCTGCTTTTAAACCAAAGTGCTTCCTAATAGATGATTGTACACTTGCACGATCTAAATATTCACCCTCGATCTCAGAAGTTTCTAAAGCTTCGTTACTAGCAAGTTCTATTTTAAGCAATCTATTATCAGTATCACCAAGATATTTACATACTCCAAAAAATATTCCAGAAGAATACAAAAATTGCTCTTCTGCTTTTTTGAGCATATCAGCGTTGTACTTAAAATCAGTCCAATCTGGTAGTTGCCAGTTCCATTTCATGAGTTATAGGAATTTATTCTATAACTCATTATATATCAATATATGATTAATAGAAACCCTAAATAATCAAAATATATCAGGGATTACTCAATTGTTTTCTTTCAAGCCCTTCGATAAGAAATCTAAACCCAATTCAGGATCATCTTTCTCAAGCACTTTGTCAATAGTAGACTCTTTTAGATCTTTGACAAGATCTATGAGCGTTGTATTCAATTCTCTGCTTTGTGATATTTTTTGAGCAAATATATCAATCGACTTCTTTTGAGCATCAGTTACTGTTTCTCTTTTCCATTTGTTCAGTTGCTCATAGTAAAGAAAAATATGCTCGGCATTCTTTTGAAGTAAGGTTAAGGCTCTTTCCACGAGAGCATTATCTAGTGAAGCAGGGCTATCCTTTGCTTGATTGAATAATTTGTGTTTTTCCTCTAAAGCCTCAATCAATTGATCTATCTGACCAGTAAAAGTAGGCAACATTGATATAGGATAGAAGTTTTGCGTTTGTGTTGTTTTCATATAAGCATTATACAAATTTTAACCTAAAAAGCAAGCAAAACCCTTCAAAACTTAGGGTTTTGGGCGAGTTTCATGCTCTGTTTCTTCTTTCAATCGTTCTGCTTCACTAAAAAATACCTCCATTCTTACTTTTTTGTAAAAACTACTACCAACGTAGCAATACAAGCATACATTTTTGTATTCAAAATTTATAAACCAATACTCAAAATAAAAAATAAAGGGAAAGAAGTGTGTCAAGCGATTAAGTAAATGGCACAAAAAACAAAATAGGTAAAAGTATTATAAAGAAAAAAATATCACTTTAAAATATAAAGGATAATAACTTCAATTATAGGCAACTGAAAATGGTTGCAAAGCACATAAACTTTTTTGCTAGTTCTTTTTGTTAACTTCTATTGCAGGTGCTAAAGTTTAATATCAGTAAAAATTTGCTCAGTAGAAACATTTTGAATAAGACTCATGAGGTCACTTGGGAGATTTCTTCTTGAAGAATTACTTTGTTTGCTATGCATAATTATAGCTTGCTTAGCACGTATCACCATTCCTAAAGTATGTTGTGGAACATAATCTTTAGCTTGATCAATAAAAAGCCACCCAAAAGATTTTTGAGGTAAATTACTGAAGATTTTTTCAGATAATGAAAAATTTATGTGGATAACTGGCATTATCAAAAACAATGATGCCCACAAGTGGTACATATTTTTGGGGTGCAACGCAGAAATATCTCCCCTCAAAATACCAACAAGCTTTTTCAAATTATTAGATAAACAAGATGCATTAGCTTCAACAAAAGCTTTGTGAACGTTTAGAGCTTCAACAAAAACTTTTTGTCTATTCTTATTAATCTCTTCATCGATCCAAGAAATAATTGCATTTTTTTCTACATAATTTCCTTTAAAAAAGCCATTATCAGATCCGAGTCTTTTTTTAAAAGATATAATTTCTTCTAACTCACCTTGAATAGTCTTTTTAGACTCTAATTCATTCATGAATTCATCCATTTTAGCATAATTAGATATCGTATCCCTAGATATTTCTTTTAACAATCTTTCACGTTTATTTTTCCAATCCCTATATTCTTTTGTAGGAAACAATTTCCACAAGATACGTTTCCAGATAGGTTTATCTATTGAGCAATATAATAATCTTTGCTGTTGTATTAAAATTTTATTTTTCTCATTCTGTAATTTTTCAACTTTTCTGTCTATTTCTTTTATTTTATCTATATTGAGTTCTTTATATTCATCAAGATGGGCAAGCATTTTTTCTCGTTCTTGATAAGCTGAAAGTATACTAAAATTCTTTGACACCGAAAGACTTGACTTTTTTAACTCCTGTTCTTCGTTATGTTGAGCGACTTTTTGGTGTTTAATTTGCAAATCTTTTATTTCAGATTTTATTTTTTCCTGCATTTCTAAAAGCATTTTATCTTCAAATGAAGATTCATATTTTGTATGTAAATCTTTAATTGCCTCAAGTTCTTCTAATTTTGCTCGGCTTTTGTTAAATACTGTCTTAAATTTATTACATATATCTTTCCATTGATATCTAGCTTCACTAGATTTTTCTTCGCTTCTTTCTAAATATTTTTTTAAATAATCTTCCCAAAAAGATTCTGTAAATTCTATAATATCTGAGTGATTCATTAATGAAACAGAGGCAATCCCACAATTATTATTTTTCTTTATCATATTTTCAAAATTAGAAATATCCTTCAATATTGAATCTCTAGGCAATAATTCCTTACCTGTCAAAGATGTAGTTATAATTTCAAAACCCTGAAGTTTTTCATCAAGATGAAACACTTCTTGGCTTTTATTTGAAAATGCCTGATTAGGAATTCTATAATCTAACATTGAGCTAGCTCTTTTCGTGATTATTTCAGAGACCACATCCTGTAATAAAGGAATTTTATCAGTGTCAGGGACATTAATATTGGGAATATCATCATTATCATATAAGTTATTAATTATTGAATTAACTACTGCTTGTTGCGATATAGATAAGGGTGACTTTTCTCTAGCTATCCAACAAGATGTAGGAAATGACATAGGAGAAAGAATTTTTGTTAGAATCTCATGGTTATTTATATCAATATGAGTTTCTGATTCTAAATTTTTTAAGTATGATTTTAAATCAAATGAGATTTCATTTACCTTTAACCGATTATGTATAGAGTTAAGATCCTCAACAACAGTATTTATCATGAGAGGATCGTATCTTTCTGTACATATAGCAAAATTAGGGGCAATAAGAAACTCTTCAGGCAAACCCAATTCTGTAATTAGATACTTATACGCTTCTTCAATCATTTGCCAACTCACAGTTTGAGTAGATAACAACTCCTTAAAATTTTTTTCTATAACTGACTTATCTAATTTATTTTTTGCTGTAGTAATTTCAGAAAATGTCAAATAATGCTGTAAATAAGCGAAGTTTGCGATTAATTGAACATTATTATTTGGAATAAAAAGATTGCCTTCATTGTCAATTGTGACAGTAGCTAAAATAATTTGCCCTTCAATATTTTTATTAATTAGTTTTGAAAATATTTTTTTTAAGTCAAAAGATCCAAGAATTACATTATAATAATATTTTTGTGTCTTTTCCCACGGAAGGCAATTTGCACCAATTTGAACAATAGCATCTTCATTAGGATTAACTAACTCTTTAGGATCATTAAAATATGCATTAGATAAGATCTCATGGATCATCCACTCTGATATGATGCTATAATTATTTGTTTTTTTCTGTTTCATATATTATTTAAGATATATTTTCAAAGACTTTGAAATACTCAGCAACACTATATTTTTCTAACTGACGATTTCTTTCTAATTCCTTAAATACTCCTACTGCTCTCCATTTTTCTCTGCTACCAACTACATATAAAACTTCTTTAGCACGAGTAACCGCTACATTAAGCAAATTAGGAGTTTCACCAGCCCATTTTCTAGCACCTTCTTTATCTTGAGAACCAAGCAAAAGTATTACTGCTTCATTTTCACGTCCTTGAAATGTATGTAAAGTACCTAAATTATTTTCGATCCAATTCTTCTTTATAGATCTTGCTAAATCTGGATCTCTATACCATAATTGGTTATTATTTAATAATTTCGTTAATCCTGTTTTTACATTAACAAAAGGAGATATGATATATATTTTCTCAAGACTAATTTTATTTTTTACCAATTTCTGCAAAAGTCTTAAAACTACTTCACCTTCTTTTTTAGACCATTTATCATATGATTCAGAATCTTTCACATCTATCCAACATGATTTTTTTAAATATTTTGTGATTCCAGACTCACTATTACTCTCCCTTCCATGAATCATCAAACCACCATAAGCAATCTTATTTGAGATACTAAACATTGGATCAGAACAACGATAGTGAACAAGAAGAGGAATAACAACTTTACGTCGTCTATCCTTTTCATTTTGTAACTCTTTATTTTCTATAATTGTATGATATTTTGCTATATCATCAGCCATAGTTTGTACAGAAGCTTTAGGGGCATTAAAATATTCTTTATCAATATCAAATTTATTACAAATTGCTTCTGTAAGTTCATTAGGTAAAGTCACTACTGGAGGAATTTGAAATGGATCACCAACAATTATTGCTCGTTGTGTACGCATTAATGCCCCTACAGCACTTTGTGGTGTAGCTTGTCCTGCCTCATCAATTAAGAGCCACCCTAACGCATTTTTAGGTAATCCTTTTAACATAGTGCCTACAGAAGCAAAAGTTGAAGAAATAACAGGCACAACCAAAAATAAAGATATCCATAAATCCAATAACGCACCACTAGTAGCACCATCTAACGTGCCACCTTTTGCAATATGTGCCAATAATCTTAGATTATGTCTCAGAGGTTTTGCAGCCATATCAATAAAAGCCTTATGTAGCTCTATAGCTTTTATAAAAACTTTTTTTCTGGCATTATGAAGTTCTTTTAGAGGCTTAATTTTATGATATTCTTGTTTACCTATATCAGTTAAAATTTTTATGAATTCTCCGTCAAATAATAGAATTGTTTCTAAGTCAGATTGATTTTTTTGTTTTTCATTTAAAAAATCAGCATTTTGTGCAAGTTTAGACTGATTAATTTGTATTTCTTTAACTAAATCATTTATAATATGCTTTATGCCTTTCTGCTCTTTCTGATATTTTTTATAAATAGAGGGGTTAAACAATAAATATAAAGATAGCTCCCAATTTGATTTCTCTGATGATTTTAATAGATCTTCTTGAATTTTTTTACCCTCTTCTAAAGACTTCTTCTCACTTAGAAGTGTTTCTCGAGTAATTTGTAATTCTTCAATATCACATTGAATATCTCTAAGTTGTTCTTTAAAATCTTTATCTTTACGTAGACATTTTTTTGCTAAATCTTTAGCAGATTCTAATTCTTCCAGCTCTTTCTGACTTTCAGCATATGCATGCTTAAATGCTTCACAAGCACCTTTCCATCTATCTTTAGCCTCTGCTTCTGTTTTAGGGCATTCTTCATTTTGAGTAACTTTATTATTAATATCAGTGTTAGAATCTTGAGCTGCACGTAAATAACTAAATAAACCAACACCCCACCAAAACTCCTCCATAAAATTTTTAATATTATCACGATTCCCTAATTTAGCAGCAATTAACCCCCAAGCTTCTTTCTCTGGTTTTTCAGCTTTTATCAATTTATCAGCTATTGTCTTAAAATAATGCAGATCATCCCCATCAGCTATTGATTCCTTATCAGGGAATTCAAGACTAATATTTTCAACCGCTTTATTATTTGAAGAAGTAACAAGTATTTCAAATCCTTGCAGTTTCTTAGCTACCTTATGAAGGTAAAATTTAGGTATCTGTTTTTTGTTTTTAAATTCTTTACTAACTGCATCTAATTTGGTAAATGCATCTCTAGGATCGTCATAACGTGACATCACGTAAGCTCTTTTTGTGATTATCTCGGATATTACGTCACGAAAAAGAGAAGTTTTTCCTGTTCCAGGAGGACCATTAACAGCTAATATACCTTCTTTTTCTAGCTCTTTTTGAGACAAATTAACAGCTAATTGTTGCATTAAAACTAGAGATTTTTCTTTCTCAGAAAGCCAACAAGATTTTGTAGATGACAATGAAGAAATAAATTTTTCTATGATATTATTACGATTAAGAATATCAATCCCTTTATCCTTTTTCACAGAAATTTTATTTTTTAAGTAGATATCAAGATTATGTGGAATTTCATCATCATCATTGTCTTCAAAATAACTACGAGCATCCATTAAGTCATCTATTATACGACTATTAATAATTTCTAACTGAGGCTTTGATTTTTCTGGATTATAACTTTTAGATTTGATAAATCTTGGCTCATTAAGAAGACTGTCTCCATATTCTTTTTGATATTTTTCTTTATATTCTTTCTCATATTGTTTTTCACATTCTTCTAATTGCAAATTTGCTATAATATGTGCGTAAGCATCTTTCATCATTTCCCAAGTAACTGGTAATTGCTCGCCATCCTTGTCAATCTTATGTAGTTTCTTGTACAACTCTTCTATTAATAAGTCTATCTCAGATTGGCACTCATCTAATTCTTTAAGCTTTTTATTCAAAGCTTTAGGGAAAGCACTTGCAACCATCGATATATCTATCAAAGGTCTAGGATCACTAGGTTTGTCTTTTTTTTCACCATAAGAATATTCAGATTTATTTGATTCCTTTTCTTCTTCATCACTTGATATAATTATTAATTTTCCTTTATCATCAACAGCTATAGCCGCCAATATTGCTTCTTGTTCCTTACTACCATATCTATTGGGATCTTCCTCATGGTAAACTTCCTCAAGCATCTTCAAAGCAGCACTCTTGTTGAGAGTACCCAATATTATATTATAATATGTTCTATCCCCTTTCTGAGCATTACTCTGGTTAGAGATTTTAGGTTTTTTAAACCAAGGAAGCACTCTATCTTTAGTAAGGTCAATAATTTTAACAATGTCTTTTTTTTCAGTGCTTTGCGAATCACTTTCTTTTTTCTTAGGTTTTTCTTTATCAAATTCTGCAAAAGATAATGCTTCAAAAGCAATCCATGTAGACAAAATATCTTTTGGTTTATTACCATATTTATGTTCTGACATAATATACTCTGCTCAATTTTAAGATGCACATAAAAAACATACCTAATAGAATATAAAAATCAATTTAAAGTTCTATAGGCTATCAACTTAATCTTTAGTTATGTTTTAGGTATTGATGCGGATTTTAAGACTTTAATGCTATACTCATAAATTTATAAGGAGATAGCATCATATAATGCTATCACATAAGTATGAAGATTTTTTCGTAATGCCTTCTGTGCTTTAGTTGTATGTTCCTTAGAATTTTGCAGTAAATTCTAGTTGTTAAGCAGCTGTTTGAATGTATTTGCTAATTTGTATTTTCTTGCTTTTAGGCTGGGATCAACAATTTTTAAAAATCCAGATTCTACCCATTTCTTACATAATGCAGAATTTGTGCGTGGTTGAAATCCGAAAAGACTACCAATTTGTTTACTAGTTACAACATCATATTCTTTAAATAGCTCAAGTGCTTTGCGTTGTTTAGGATCTAACTTACGCATAAGATCGGAGCAATCTTTGTTTCCTTTACTATGAGAACGTGTCATTTGAGAAATAACTTTTGTAAAAGCAAAGACCATACCTTCTGTAAAATATTCAATCCAACTGGTTATATCACTTTCTGCTCTACCAAAATAATAGTTATGTGACTCTCCAATACTTATGGCACGATAATAGCCAAGCAGATTTTTTG
Source organism: Rickettsiales bacterium (assembly GCA_013214525.1). GTDB lineage: Bacteria > Pseudomonadota > Alphaproteobacteria > Rickettsiales > JABSSG01 > JABSSG01. The sequence continues at coordinate 13,358 of JABSSG010000022.1, forward strand.
CATAATATTCTTCCAGCGAGTATAAACCCTTTAAGTCATATCCACCAAGATGCAGGATAAGAGTTGTTAATAACCTTGCGGTACGTCCGTTACCATCATAATAGGGGTGAATAGTTGCGAATTGATAATGTGCGATAGCTGCAATAATTGGACAAGGTAAATCGTCGTTTTCTTTTATCCAAGCAATCATATTTTTCATTAATTTAGGTACGTCTTTGGATTCTGGAGGCATGTAAATTATTGTGCCAGTATTGCCATCTTTTATTACATTTTGACCATCACGATAAGGAGTGGGCTTGACATTAGTTCGTCCATCGCTCATCACTAAAGCATGTAGGGTTTGAATAACCTTTTCAGTAATTGGATGATTTTGAGCTACATATTGTTCCAGTTGAGTGAGTGCTGCATAATATCCTTTTACTTCATGTTCTTCTCGTGTTCTTTCTGGAAAATGTTCTTCTGATTTGATAACTTCTTTTACCTCTTCTGGTTTTAGTTGGTTTCCTTCAATCATTGTGGAGTAATGAGTGGTGTATAATTTAGCTGTTTCTCTCAAAGAGGCGAGCACTGTGGGGTTGACTGGCAATAGCTTTGCTTTTTCTTTAGTAGCTTCAATTGCCATTAGATGTTTTGCAATGTTTGCATTAATTGTGTAAACAGGTTTAAAGTTTGTCGGCATAATAAGGGCAATATATAAGCTTATCGTGTTTATATTAGTATACTTATAAAATGCGTGCAAAGCAAATAAATTATTTTGGATTTGAGCAAAGAAAACGGATGTATAGTAGGTATAATATGTGTATTGAGTATGTAATATACTGATAAAGCAAAAATCAATACTCAAGTACATCTAGAAGGTCTTTTTATATAGATAGATGTAAGGTCTATTATAAGAGTGCCTACAATAGATACATCAACTTCTGGATTAATGTGTTTACAATAAACTTATAAGGTTAGCACTGCTCCGTTTAGTAGTTGTGCGTTGTTACATTTTTGTTAATTCAATCAATTTTCATATAAAGACTAAAATCTAATTTGAAGATTTAGTTTTATATAATACTTACCTTCTTTTTTATAAACATATCCATAATCGTGTCTTGAAGAACTTGGAGTATCAAACTTTGTATTATTAAATAAATAGTTTGCTAATGTCTTTTTTTCTAAAACGTTAAAACAACCTATATCCCCATCATTTTTCACAACAATATAACCATTTGCACTATCATATCCATCCCATTCTTTTGTTGGCACCAATCCTAATGCAATGCTTAATAAAAAAGCTTTAATTTTATAATTAAAGTCTTTTGATGATAAGTTGAGTGATGATTGAGGAAATGTTGTAGAAATTTCATTAATTTTTCTTCCATTGCCAGAAAAGAAATTTAACAAAAAAATAGATATTATATCTGGCAACAGGCTGTCAATTAATTTTAAATTTCTGCAAAAAACATTATTATCTAAGCCAGCAAATTTGATTGAGTTACTATTATCTAGTAAATACGAAATTCTATCCCTGATTTTGTTTTTAGTATTGATATTATTTACCCTTTCGATTTCACCATTAAATCCAATGACTTCATACTCAAAATTTGTTGCCCTTGAAGAATTTAATAATGTAGGCGGATTGCCTATGTAAGATTTCACATTAAAACCTATATCTTTATTTGATAGGTTTGCGTCGTCATCTATAACAAGATTTATATCTGATTTATCATAGCTTGAACCCACTTTTATAATATCTGAATTAATGATATCAAAAATTTCATCTATATCTTGGATGAAAAAAGCTGACCTTTGACTTTCTTTAAGAGATTTTAAAATTTTACCTATATATGGTTTAATTTTCTCTACTTCTATATTTATGTTTTTATCGCCAAAACTTTTTATGATGCAATCATCTTTGATATGATATATAGATTGATTATCTTCTTTTCTTAGTATCTTTGCAATTTTATAAAACTCATCTAATTTATTTAAATTACTATCAAGTAGATATATTTTTTTGTCATGTAAAACTTTAATGAATACGTAAAATTCGCTCCACTCTCCTTTATTAAACTTTTTACCCATTTACTAATTTGTTGTTTGTGATTTTTATAACAATGTTTTGATAGCTTATGTTTTTTGATCAATTTTTGCAAGCTGAAGATATTCAACCATGTTTTGGGCAACTGATTGAATTGCTGATATTGCAACTGAATTTCCTAATTGTTTCATAGCTTGAACTTCTGATACTGGGAATCTAAAATGATTTGGGAAGCCTTGCATTAATTTGCCTTCTTTTGGAGTAAGTCTTTTAATCTTACTGTCAACTCTGTAAAACTCCCAATTTCTTCTGTCGTCTATTTTGCTTCCTCTACCACCAACTCTTAGCGTAAAACCTATATCTTTGTCACATTTACCACCAAAGATATCTGACATTGTATATTGTAAATCTTTTTTCTCTGGGAAAGAAAAATTACTATCACGTGTTGTTTCATTTTTAAAGCCTACCATAAATAATCTTGGTCTATGTTGGGGCAAACCATAATCAGAAGCTTTCACTATTTTATAGTGAAAAGAATATCCTAACTTTTCTAAAGTATTTTGAATGGTAGCAAATGTTTTTCCATCATCGTGTTTTGCTAAATTTCTAACGTTCTCAAGAAAAAAAGCTTCAGGTTTTTTATTCTTTATAATTTTGACAATTTCAAAAAACATATTTCCTCTATTATCTTTCTTGTCTGCAAATCCATTTCTATAGCCAATTTGTGAAAATGGTTGGCAAGGGAATCCTGCACATAAAATATTAAAATTTGGAATTTTTTTTGGATCAACTTGCTGTATATCGCCTGCAAACATATTATGAGCAAATAAGTTAGGGGATATTTTAGACATGTTTTCTTGATAGGTTATTCTAGCAAATTTGTCTATTTCAGAAGCGAACACACATTCACAACCTATGTTGTGGAATGCTATATGAAAACCTCCAATTCCTGCAAACAGATCAATAAATTTAAAATTTTGATTCATTTATAACTTCATTACTTTTTACTAAAATCTATAACTTAATTTTAAATCATCAGCATTAATTTATCATCTCTTTTTTATTGGGTTTTGAGAACGCTACTCTTTAATTAAAGAAATAAATATCAAAAGTTTTATATTCTTCTTTTACTTTAGCATTGCATAATTTTTTAAAAACATTACTTAGTTTTTGTAAGTCTTTTATAGTCGTATCAGAATTTTCTTCTGAAGAAGCTGATTCAGTTTGATAGTTATCTATTAAGTTTTTTAACTTTTCAGATATTGCCTCTACTTCACATAAGGAAAATTGAAAATCTGTATAGTAGTAATCATCGGTCAGATCATCAATCATGAGTGATGCCTTTTTATATTCGTTAGCATGATGGTTACAGTTGCTATCAGGATCTAACCATTCATTTAGTATATCTGTATCTTCATCGATACATGGTGATGTTTGAAATAGTTTGTTGATGTCATAGATAGAAATTCCCATTGTTTTATAAAATGAGTTAGTCATTATTTTTTACCTATTAATTTTGTTTCAAGTTTAATTAAAAAAACAAATAAGCTTTTTTATTGAGAGTTGTGATGACATTCAAATTTTTGTCCCCACATTGTGGCAATGGCAATTTGTCTTTCCTCTTCAGAAACTACTGCTACTTTTCTAACTATTTCATGCCATATATCTTTTACTTTTTGAATCGATGCGTTAGCAGATTTAGCTATTGTTGAGAATTTACTTACAATATTTTCGTCATCTATATCATATCCAGCCCATCTGGAAAAAGATTTTGGGGTAATATGATAAAGTTCATTTTCAATATATGCGTGTTTTACATCTTCTAAAGATACATTCAAAGCTTTAGATATATCTGTGAAACGATCAGGAATATTTTGTTCTAAAGCTTCTTGAATAGCCCACCAATTATTACATAGGTTATGAATATCCCATTGAGTAGGGTGTTTATTATGAAATCTATTATTAATTTCGTTCTTTAGTTTTGCATAAGTGTTCATATAGCATCTCTAATTAATTGAATTTACGATTGACTTTTTTAAAGAGATACATCACCATAAAAAATGGAATAGGGTTATTGTGAAATAACTCTTAAAAAGTCTGGCTCGAAAGGGTCGGACTTTTTTAATTTGCCCCTCTCTTTTTTACCTAGTTTTTAGTATATTATAAGCTACAAGAAAAGCAAGTGAAACCTACAAAAACCTTAGGCTTTTCTACTATTTATTCTTTGAAAAAGTGACATTTTTATCTTCTCAAAAACACTGAAAATTAGGTCAAAAAATCATCAAATATCTATCACAAAAAATCACTCCTAATCGATAACATTAAAATGTTGAAGAGTTATTTTTCAAAGAAATTTTTTTGATAGGATGATTACTTTTTTCAGTCATCTATTTTATAAATAGAAAGTTTTTGTATGTTTTCAGTCAGTCGCCGTGAAAACAAAACGGCTTTTTATTAACATGTGAGTGGTTGTAAATCTTTTTTGGTCATCTTCATTTGCAGGAAAATTCTACCGCTACGCAGGGAGGGTAGCGGAGGCACACACCTGTTGCACTAGGTGTTTTGGTGCGACCCCATGCTACAAAAGTCAATTAGAATAAAGCGTTGAGCCATGTATTACATTTGTCATACGGCTTTTGTAATACAGTTATTTTTGTGTATTACAATTGTAATACATTTGCTGTATCCTTTATAAAATAAGCTATTCAGATGTATTACATCGTATTACATTTTGCTAATTTTTAGATCGCTTTTTTATTAATGTAATACGTTTGTATTACAGGTGTAATACACGTTTTGCTTTGAAATATGACGTTTTTTTAACTACATAAAAACAGAAATACTATAAGATGTTTAAAGTAATTATTAATATAATTGTACCTTAATGCAGTTAAAACGGAAATGCTTGAAGGTCTTCAAATAGTACATTGGAGTAATCGACTCTTGTATGATGTAGTATTTTCAAAGTTTGGAACTTGTACTTTAAATGCTGTGCATAAACTTCCCAATGAAACCAGCTCTTTTTTTGATGTTTATATACACTTGGTGTTGATGAAGAAGATGTAGTTGTTAAGGAGTCATACTTGACAGAAGAAAAAACTATATTAATCATAGGTGAAATATTAGATTGCTTGCAATTCAACATTGCGATAGAAATATAACATAAATTATAGATTCAAATTTTTATGAAGAACAAATTAAGAGTCGCTATAATAGGATTTGGAATGCGTGGTAAAAGAATATATGCACAAGCATTAAATCTTACTGGAACTATTGAAGTGGTTGCAATATGTAACAGGAGTCCTATAGTTGTTGAAAATAATGACTCTATTCAGGTTTACGTCTCTTATGTTGAACTTTTAGATGCTGATTTGGATTTAGATT
>JABSSG010000023.1 GCA_013214525.1 Rickettsiales bacterium
AGCATTTGCGTAAAGCAGTCCCTACATGACAATAGGTTCGGCAAGCCTGTCATGTCGAAAGGTCAGGATAATAACATCCCGATAGGTCGCAAGAAGCCCCCTCTACAACAGCTTGCTGTTTAGTGGTGGGAGCGTATCACAGTACTTCTAGCAATAATCCTCATATACAAAACGATATTTCTATTTCACTTATATCTATTTATATCATGTTCCCATAATGGTAACAACATAAATGTAGTATTTTTTTTATAACTAAAACGATCGTTTGATTAAGTAAAAAAACACAGACGGTGTACTATAAATTCTATTTTTCTGTTTTGTAGTACAGGAATTTAGCTTTTAAAGCTGTACTATAAAATCTGTTTTTATGTTTACTTAAATTTTCTATACTATATAATAACGCATTTACAAAGGGAAATGTATGGGAGCTTTTATTGGAAGAGAGTCTGAATTGCAGTTTTTAAGAGGGCTATTCAAAAAGAAAAATGCATCACTAATAGTAATACGTGGAAGAAGAAGAATTGGTAAAAGCAGACTAGTAGAGGAATTTGGTAAAGAGTATAGGTTATGCAGATTTTCAGGTATACCACCTGTAAGTGCTACAACTGCTCAATCGCAAAGGGATGAGTTCTCTAATCAGTTAGGAAATATTATAGGAGTGAGTGGTATTAAAAGTGATGATTGGAATACATTATTTTTATTGCTTAGTAAAGAGACACAAAAAGGCAAAACAATATTGTTATTTGATGAAATATCTTGGATGGGATCAAAAGACCCTGAGTTTCTTGGAAAGCTAAAAAATGCTTGGGATATACATTTTAAGCAAAATGATAAATTGATTTTAATATTATGTGGATCTGCATCTTTTTGGATAGAGGAGAATATACTAAATAACACTGGTTTTGTTGGACGAATATCTTACACACTTACTTTAGATGAGTTGCCTTTGAGGGACTGTAAATTATTTTGGGGCAATCAAAGTAAACATATGTCTGCTTATGAAAAATTTCAAATATTTTCAGTAGTTGGCGGAGTGCCAAAATATCTTGAAGAGATAGATCCAACTATAAGTGCTGAACATAATATCAGAAGATTGTGTTTTACAAAAGGTGGATTGTTGGTAGATGAATTTGAGCATATTTTTTCAGATCTATTTTCAAACCGAAGTAACACTTATAAAAAGATAGTGGAATTTCTTGCAAGTGGTTCAAAAGAAATTACAGACATATCTGTAAAGCTTAATATGCCTCAAACAGGACGTTTGTCTCAATATTTAAAGGATCTTGAGTTATCAGGATTTATCAAGCGTGATTATACTTGGATTTTAAGCACAGGAGAAGATTCTAAGTTGAGTAAATATAGATTATGCGATAATTACCTAAGGTTTTTCCTGAAATATATAGCAAAATATAAAACTAAGATAGCACGTGATGGATTTAAATTTAAATCTTTAGTTAATCTTCCTGCTTGGTTTAGTATATTAGGATTACAGTTTGAGAATCTGGTACTTAATAATAGATCTTATATACATCAGTGCTTAAATCTTAGGGAAGAGGAGATAATTTCTTCTAATCCCTTTTTTCAACGAAAAACGAAGGAAAGTCAAGGATGCCAGATAGATTACATGATCCATACAAAACACAACAATCTCTACCTATGTGAGATTAAATTTTCCAAATCATCTATAGATACAGGTGTTATTGCTGATATGGAACAAAAAATAAACAAGATAAAAAGACCTAAGGGATTTTCGTGTATACCTGTTTTAATTCACGTCAATGGTGTTACGGCAGCATTAGAGAAGGAGGATTATTTTGCCCATATAATAGATTTTAGTGAATTGCTCTCTTGTTGAGATAAGATTGATATCAACACGCAACTAAAACGAACGTTTTGTTGGCGATCTCAAACAATCGTCCTTTTGATCCAAAAACCACCAATAAACTCATTGTAGAAAACAACGCCACCCAACGTTACTAATTCTATGTTTATTTGTACATGTGCCTAAATTATCAAATGGTTCTTTTTAAAGATATATTTAAATATAATATTTGACATATATTATACATAATAATACTATTTATATATAACCCATTTTTATTTTATAAAAGCTATGCATTTTCATGTTTCTTTAGATTTTAACCATAGAATATCAATACCCCATCAAATCAGAAAACAAATGAATCTCAAAAAGGGTGATTCTTTAGTTGTAACCATAGTAGATAACGAGATTCATTTAAATTCCATAGATAAAAAAATTACTGAAGCACAAAAATTAGTCAAACAATATTGTCATAATAATAATTTAGTGGACGATCTACTAAATATGAGAAAAGACGAAACCAAAAACGAAGAACAAAAAGATCATGATAAATAAAGCATCAGTTATCGATTCTTCTGCATTACTTGCACTCATTAATAATGAAACAGGCACAGAACAAATAAAGGAATATTTTGAAACCTCATATATGTCTGTTATTAATGCCACAGAATGTCTTATCGTGCTTAATAGAAATGGAATGCCTATTAATGTTGCACAGAGTCTACTTGAATCCATAATAAGTAAATTCTTGCCTTCTGAATATCACGATATGGAACTGATTGCTAAAATTAAAAACGACCATAAAAGTTTAGGTTTATCTTTAGGGGACAGTGTATGTATTGCTCTTGGCAATAAATTAGATTTGCAAATTGTTACAGCAGATAGAACGTGGCAAAAGGTGCAAAGTAAATCAAAAATTATATGTATTAGGTAAAATGTTAGTAGGTTACATGCGAGTGTCTAAATCAGATGGTTCACAATTATTAGACTTGCAAAAAGACGCCCTTAGTGATACGCTCCCACCACTAAACAGCAAGCTATTGCCGATGTGCTAGGATATAGCATTTGCGTAAAGCAGTCCCTACATGACAATAGGTTCGGCAAGCCTGTCATGTCGAAAGGTCAGGATAATAACATCCCGATAGGTCGCAAGAAGCCCCTTCTACAACAGCTTGCTGTTTAGTGGTGGGAGCGTATCACATTCAAAATGTACGGTAAGTTCCGTACAAATTTTTTTTGTACGGCAATGTACGGAAATTTGTACGTACATTACCGCACATATACCCTCAAAGCCTTATGTGTCTTAGTGTTTGACGTAAATTTCTTCGTAGTGGGAGCGTATCACGTAGAGAAAACTTGCATCTAGTACAGGATATGCTACTATTTATCCAACTTGCCGTAAAACCCCTTCTCTTTAGGTAGGGGATATAAGGCGAAATTTTCTTGTTGCCAACGTTTGAAGTTTTGTCTATACTTCTGGTTGTACCGTTGGACTGATGGGATATTAAGTC
>JABSSG010000024.1 GCA_013214525.1 Rickettsiales bacterium
ACCAGGACCAATTTCTAAGATAAATTCATTCTCAACCGAACGTGCAGCTTTTATAATTTTTTCTACTACTTCAATATTGTTTAAAAAATTTTGTCCTAGCTTTTTTGATGCTCTAATACCATTTTTTTTTAAAACAACTGATGGAATAGTATGTGACCGTGGCATTTTCTAGAATCTATTACAGCATTTCATTTATTTTTATTGCCATTTGTCTCTTCAAATTCTTCAAATAATATTGAGTATGAAGTTCCATTTTTTTATTCTTTAGTCTTTCCCTTATTTTATTTAACTCTTCTTCTGAAATAGTAGGTTTTTTCTTGCATAACACTAAAACCACTGTTTTTTTCCCCTCTTTTGCTGTTATTATTCTTGGTAAATCTTGAGTAAAAGATGCTACTTGACGTATTTTTGCATTCTCTATACGTTCTAAAGGTAAACTTATCTTTGCAGGAGTATAACTTGTTAGGTTTTTAAGACTTTGTACACTGCATAAATCCTCTGTATCTGCTTCATATAATCTCTCAATAGGTTTACTAGCATTACTGTTAAATTTATAAATAAAGCCGTTTACCTTAATGAAACCAGGATAATTCTGTATAACAAACTCATTTAACTCCTTATCTGAAATAACAGCTTGACCATGAATAGGAAATATAAAATCGATTAAAATTTTTTGCCACGCTAATTTAACTCGCATCTGCTCCCATAGATCATCTTTTGTAATCCCATATTCTTCATGATGCTGTATAAACGACCCTTCAGGTAGATTTTGAGAACGTTCAATATTGGCTATAGCAGATTTAATCTCTTCATCTGTAATATCTATTTTTAAACGACGAGCTTCATGTGCAATCACCCTTTCATTTATTAAAGAATGCAACACCTGCATTTTTAATGTTTTTATTTCATCTAAACTTGGAGATAAATTATTTGTTTTAATGAATGCTAAGTAACGCTTTTCTAAATTATTAGTTGTAATAATATCACCTTCAACAGTTGCAATTATCTTATTTTCTGCAATACTAACATTACAAATAAGACAAAAAATAACACTTATTAAAAGCTTTTTTACTGACCTGAACAGTTTTTTCATGATTTAGTAATTAATATTCTTTAGATATATTTCAAAATTATAGGAAAATCCACCCTTCTGAATTCCTCTTTTATCATCTTTTGTAGTATTATTTATAGCAGATAAAACTATATTTGTACACTGCCCTTTATAACCGAGTGAAAACTTGGTTTCTATAGGCTTAGATTTTCTTTTATATATATTTCTGATCATACCTACACTTGCATACCATTCTTTTAAAAAATATACTGTTCCAGTCAATGAAGCAGATTTTTTTATACCGCTTAAGTTTCTCTTATAATCATAAGCACTCAATCCAGCATTCAGGGTCACTCTATTTATAGCTTTATTTTCAAACTTAAAATTAAATACTGAATTTATTTCATTCTTCCTAAACACATAATTTTTCTGATCAATTTGAAATAAATAATGAAAATCAGTTATAGATGAAGTTCTAAAAGATAACCTTCCTACATAATCTGAAAGTTTTCTATCTTGCAACCCACTATTCACTAAGTAATCACCTCCCTTTTTAAATTTATAACTTTGACCAAATACAAAATCATATTTAGGATATTTATATAACGCTGCTTCTCCTGAACCCACAAAACCGTAATTAAATCTGAGTCCTTCTTCAATCCTATCAGACCCCGAATATCTATTATTAATAAATAGATTGCTATCATTTAATTCAATTTCTTGGCTATCTTCATTAAAGATATTATCATTATGTACATTAGAAGGAGTAGCCACAAATTTCAAAATAGGCTCTAAATGTGTAACAGCTAAAGAATTTGAAAACATAAGAGGATATTTCCATGCTACAGATCCTTCAGGAGTTACCCTTGAAAAAGTATAGTTCTTTTTATTATGTGCAGAAGAAGTTATATTTGAAAACTTATATACATCTACATAAGCTGTCTTTGAAGTTTCTATTTTATGGTTATGAAATATAAAATCATTATTCCAATCTAATTTTAAATTAGCCTTAGATATCTTCCCTCCCTTTCTTTTAAGCACATTGGTAGCTTCTGATTGAATATAATATCTGCTATTACCATTAATAATCGTTTTATCATATTCAAGTCTGGGAGCGACTGTAATATCAGTTTGATCGTCTCTTAGCTCTTGAAAATGATGCACTGTACCATCAAACCTACTTCCATCTCCTAAATATTTTAAATTAGCAAAGGATTTTAAGTAATTTACATTCTGGTCATGATAATTTTTCAAATAAGATTTATCTGATACAGCTTCAATATTACTTTTCAAAGAAAAATTAGGGTTTAAAATATGATGAAAGTCTGACTTTACATAAAATCTATTTTTAGAGGGAGATGGATTAGTATTTTGCTTACTATTGATATACTCAAAATTTATAGTGTTAGTAATACCTTCCTGTAACATAAATCTATATTTACCAGAGTGTAAAATTTTATGTTTTGTAGTAAACATAGGAGAATACAAAAAATCATTACTGTCATTTATCCTTAAGTAATATGGTATTGACATACCATGTCCATATATTTCTCGGTAGCTATAATAGCTAGGAAATAAAAATCCACTACGAGGATCAGAATCAAATGATGCAACTCTTATATATGGAAAATAAAACGAAGGAACCCCATAAACATCAAAAAAATTATTTATAAAAACAGTATCCTTTTTTTTGACATACTCAATATTAGAAGATCTAATTTGCCATTGAGGTTTGCTCTTCTTACAAATCTTACACGGTGAATATACCCCCTTATTAAAAATAGTTTTATCTGAATAGGTGTGAGCATCTTTTGCTGTAAAAACATTATTGTCTTTAAATCTTGCCTTTAATTCAAAAACCAAAATTTCTTTTAAATTATTATCCAACTCAAGTGAATCACCATATAACTCTTCTCCATTTGGCTTTATTAAAACCACATTACCATAAGCAAAAGCTTTATCAGTTTTTTTATTATAAATAACTTTATCAGCTTTTAATAAATAGCTCTTTTTAAACAATTCTACATTTCCCTTTGCAATAATAAGACTTTCCTTACTTTTATATTCAACATTTTCTGCTTCCAAACTGTAATATTTTTCTGAATCAACCGCCCATGATGATAAATAGAACGACAATAAAATTATATATAGAAGTTTCTTGATAGATGACAAATTATGTGTTAGTAAACACCTATAATGTGAGTTGTTTGTAATCATAAATTTTACGCGTCCTTAGCTCAGCTGGATAGAGCAACAGATTTCTAATCTGTGGGTCAGGGGTTCGAATCCCTTAGGACGCACCACTGTTTCTAACCTATCCTAATCATACTTGAAAAGTCTGAGATTCTAAAATAGAAGTAATATCAAAATTAAAAATCAGCATTTTCATGTATGTGTATAACAATCGAACTTAAAAAGTCCAAGACTTTAAGAAAGAAAATGAAGTCATTATCAAGCATGAAAATTAGAGAATATTAACGATATTCAAGACATTTTCATGCGAAAATAGTGTCTTTATTTTCACACTTAAAAATTGAAGTCTTCAAGTATGATTGGTATAGTATACACAAGCTTTTTTTATAGTAAATTTAAAAAGCTCCGTAACATTTTAGATCTGCTTGGATGTTTCAGTTTTCTTAAAGCTTTTGCTTCTATTTGCCGAATACGTTCTCGTGTTACAGAAAATTGTTGTCCTACCTCCTCCAATGTATGATCAGTATTCATTCCTATACCAAACCGCATCCTTAAAACTCTTTCTTCCCTAGGAGTAAGACCAGATAACATCCTAGTTGTAATCTTCCTTAAATTAGACTGAACAGCAGAATTTACTGGTGACATAGTAGTTTTATCTTCTATAAAATCACCAACCACACTACTGTCATCTTCTCCTCCTACTGGATTTTCCAAACTTATCGGCTCTTTAGCTATCTTCATAACTTTTCTTACTTTCTCTATCGGAATAGCAAGTCTTTCCGCTATTTCTGCTGGAGTAGGTTCATGACCCAACTCATACATCATTTGTCTAGATGTCCTAGTTATTTTATTTATAGTTTCTATCATATGCACAGGAATTCTAATTGTACGTGCTTGATCTGCTATTGACCTAGTAATAGCCTGCCTAATCCACCAAGTTGCATAAGTTGAAAATTTATAACCTCTTCTATACTCAAACTTATCAACAGCTTTCATCAACCCCATATTCCCTTCTTGGATAAGATCCAAAAATTGTAATCCTCTATTAGAATAACGTTTTGCTATTGAGATCACTAACCTAAGATTAGCCTCTATCATTTCTTTCTTAGCTTTATTAGTATCTCTTTCAACTTTCTGAACTTCTAAAACAAATTTTTTGAACTCAGCAAAATCTACGTTAACTTCTTCTTCTATATCCTTTATTTCTTCTAATAAAATATTTATCGCTACTTGTTCTTTTTCTAAAAATCTTTTCCACTCTGGTAAAGATAACTTCTTAACTTTATCCAACCAAGCAACATTTAAACTACTATTCAAAAAATGCTGCAAGAAATTTTGTCTATCTACATCATTTTGTTCAGCAAGTTTTAAAAGCTTTGATTCCACATTAATTACTTTACGGTTATAGCCATATAGTTTATCTAATATAAATTCGATACTATTTTCATTTATATGTGATTCTTTAACTTTGCTTATTAGGCTTTCTATCAAATCCTCCTGCTTCTTACTAGGTTTATTATGAGCTATCTTCATTTTTAACAATTGTTTACAAATAGATGTTATTTGTAAAAACTGCTCTAACGCATGAGGAAGTGCTTGCTCCTCTAAAACAGACATAGGAGTATCTGAATCTTCTGTATCAGAATCCTCTAAATTTTCTGAATCTTCTTCACTATCCTGAGACGTCTCTTCATCTAATGTATCATCTTTTTGATGCTTGCTTACAGTTTTATCAGATTGTTTAGGTGATAATATTTCCTCTTTTTTATCAAGAAAAAGTTCTATATCAATAATTTCTCTAAGAGACACCTGTTTATTTACAAGTTCGTCATACCAAACAATAAATTGTTTAAGGGCAAGAGGAGTTTGACATATCATAACCAAAATCTTCTTCTTACCAGTTTCAATTCTTTTTGCTTTCTCTATCTCACCAGTTCTAGATAAAAGACCAGCCCCTCCCATATCTCTAAGATACATTCTAACTGGATCATCAGTAGCACTAACAACATTTTCATTAGTAGATTCAGATTCTTCATCCGTTTCTACAATTGCATCTTCTACTAAATCAGATTCTTCTAAATGATCGCTTTCATCTTCTATAGCAAGAATATCTTTATCAAGCTCTTTTGAACCAAGATGTGCCAATTCTTTATCTTTTTTAGATTTTTTTTCCTTAATAGCACTTGTCTTTAAATCTTCTTTAGCTTTTAAAACTTTACTTGTTATTTTAGAATTTTTAGTTTTTTTTGATTTTACTTTTTCTTCATCATTTACGGTAGCTTTCTTAGATTTTTTCTGCTTAACGTTTTTAATAGCCATAATTAATTATACCTGTTCATTATATGAATTTTTATTTTTATCTAATAATTCAATTTCTTTTTTTAATTCATTAGCTTTATCGAAACTCGCTTGATCAAGCTTTTTTACAAGCAGCTCGTACTCATCTTTTATTAATTCTAAATTATAATTTCTAAATGTGTCAAACCACAGTTTAGAATTCTCATCAATATTTTTTTTACTTATTGTATCAATAAAACAAGAAGACTTGCCACATAAATAATTAAAAAATGCCTCTGTAATATGCTTTTTTATATCTTTTTGAAAATATTCTACAAAAATCTCTGTATCCATTTCTGATTTTATCTTAGCGAAGCAGTCTATTACAGCTTTATAGACCCTGTCAAGATCTTTTGTTTTAGGTATAATTGATTCAAATTTCTCAAATAACACACTATCTCTAAGCAAATTAGGGTTATTCAATAAAATTGCAACTAATGTATGCTCATATCTTTGCACAAAAGATAAATTCTTTATTAGCGAACCGCTAGAAGAATCTATATGTTGAATCCCTGTTTTTTGCTTGATAAAGTAATTCTTAGAAAATAAATCATTTATCTTTTCTAAAAAATATTTCTCGTAAAAACGTTTGATTTCTAAATTTGATATAGTGCTTGAGACTTCAAAAAGGGTTGTTTTTAATAATGCTTTATTTTCAGGTATTTCAGTATTTATTTTATCTACATATATATCCCATACTATCTCACAAAGATTTGTAGTCTTAACAACTAAATCTTTAAAATACATCGATCCATGAGTTTTAATGAGATCGTCTGGATCATACCCCATTGGTAATTTAACAAACTTCAGAGAATAACCAGGTTTAAGTAAAGGAAGAACAACTCGTATAACCTTCTCTATTGCAGCAAGACCTGCACGATCACCATCCATGCATATAGTAGGAACTTTAACCTTCTTCCATAACTTCATTACGTGGAAATCTGATATCGCTGTACCAAGAGTAGCAACAGTATTTATAAGCCCTACAGAATGCATAGATATTGCATCTATATATCCTTCAACAACAAATATAGTGTCTGTGTTTTTTACATTTTTAAAAGCTATGTTTTCAAGATAAAGAGCTGTCTTTTTTTTAAAAACTAATGTTTCAGGAGAATTCAAATATTTTGGCACATCATTATCTGAGATAACCCTTCCTCCAAATGCTATTACTTCCCCATTGTAGTTTTTTATCGGAAATATAACCCTATTTCTAAATTTGCATAATTGCCTACCATTCTTATCAATTGCAATGCCACTTTCAGTAATTTCCTGAGAGCTATACCCAAGAGACAATAAGTGCTTTATTAAAAGAGCACCATCAAAAGGAGCATAACCTATGGCAAAATTATTGATACAATCAATTAACATATCTCTTGTATTTAAATACTTAACAATATGAGAAGCATTTCTAGAAAATAAATTATCATGAAACCATGAGTTTGTTATAGAGTTTATTTCCAAGATTCTTATTCGTTTAGATTTTTCTACAGGATTTGTTGTAGGTTCTGCAACTTTAATATTATATGCACTTGTTAATGATTTAACTGCATCAACAAAATTTAAATTTTGAGTGTCCTGAACAAATTTAATTGAATCACCATGTGCACCACAACCAAAACAATGATAAAAGTTTTTTTCATCATTTACTGAGAAAGAAGGACTCTTTTCATGGTGAAAAGGACATAAACCAAAAAAATCTTTTCCTTTTTTTTGCAATTTCACTTTTTTAGATATCACATCTGATATCCGAACAATATCATGTATCTTACTTACTGCAGAAGAAGAAAAGGTCATAAAATAAAAAATTGCATTATTTATTTTGTTTGATATAATTAAGCTTCGTGTAGATTATAAAAAATCTTACTTGAAGTGAAATTAAATATCAATTCATAATAAGATAAGCTCATATCAATCCAAAGTAAATTAATAAAAGGACTATATGAAAAGATTTCCAATTACTAAGGAAGGCTTTGAAAAGCTTTCAAATGAACTCAAACAACTAAAAGTTGTAGAGAGACCAGCGGTAATCGCTGCCATTTCTGAAGCAAGAGAACATGGGGATCTCTCTGAAAATGCTGAATATCAAGCAGCAAAAGAAAAGCAAGGTTTTGTAGAAAGTCGCATTATAGAATTAGAAGATAAACTTGCACGATCTGAAGTAATAGATGTTTCAAAACTATCTGGAGATACAGTTAAATTTGGTGCTTATGTTAATCTAATTGATTTAGATACTAATAAAAAAATAGCTTATCAAATTGTTGGAGACTATGAGTCAGAATTAGCAGAAGAGAAAGTTTCTTTAAACTCTCCTATTGCTCGTGCAATGGTTGGTAAAAACAAAGGAGAAATCATTGAAGTAGGAGCTCCTTCTGGCATTAAAGAATATAAAATTCTAGAAGTTAACTTTTCTTAAATTTCTTCAATCGCACTCGTAGCTCAGTGGATAGAGCGTTGCCCTCCGGAGGCAAAAGTCAGACGTTCGAATCGTCTCGGGTGCACCATATATTCCTACTTCAAGAATATACTCCTCGTACTTGAAGATTACGATATTTTAAGGCAGAAAATAGAGATGATATAAGGCTTAAAAAGCCTAGAATATTTGCAAATTTTCATACTTGATATTGGTTCTATTTTCTGCCCTTAAAACAAGGACTTTATTAGTATATAACTGAAATCTTAAATGAATTACAATTCATTATGCGATTCTTCTTGCTGATCCCCTGCAATATCAACAGCATCCCCATCAGTTAAATCATTATGTATTGGTTCTTGAAAAAAATCTTCTTGGAAAGAAGAAATGCCACTAATCAATGCATCAACACCTACTTTTGCAAAAACCCCAGCAGATGTACAAACTATACTACTTCCAAAGAAAGAAAAGATTTTATCACAAGAAACCTTTGTTACTATTCCTAAACCAGAACTAACAATTTTACTCATAGAACCACTGATCCATTCTGGGATTGATGAATCAGTAATAGGACGTATTATACTTGCAAAAGATGTTGTAACGATAGTTTCATAAAAAATCGTCTTGATAGATTCAGCAGCAAACACTAACCCATAAGCATTTATCAATGAGAAACTGCTTGAACCACTATCAAGTGTCTGGAGGCAGTGAGTTGATTTTTCAAATAATCCTCTTTGGCTTCCAAGTGATTCTAAGCTATTTCCAGTTATGCCTTGCCAGCCTATGCTTATTAAGAAATTAGAAATAGCATCGGATGTTTTAGAAACAGCACCAAAATAAGATTGTAACCCTTTACCTATTATAACATTCGAAACAGTTACTTTTGCAATAGCTCTTTGTACCCCTCTTTGAGATATATTTCCTATATTATCTTGCATATATTCCCAATAAGATAACTGACTCTCACTTATATTATTATCAGATTGATATTCATATGAAGCAACCTTAAGCATCTCAGTTGGTATCTCACAAATAAAATTTGCTGCCATAAAAACATTCCCTAATTGATCGGCTGCACCATCAGTCAATAAGATTGGATATGCATATATAGCACCACCAATTAATGATAGTTTACATATTGGCTTTACTATTGCCCCTGCTGCAAAACCAATATCATATTTAATACCTGTTGAACCCAGTTCTGTATCCGTATAAAAGACAGTAGTTATAACAGAAACACCTTTCACAACGTCTCTGAAAACAGATTTTGTTGAAGGATTAGACGCAAGACCATCAACAACTTTTCCAAAAGGAACTTGTAATACTGCATACGGAATAATTGTATATAAAATTTCTTTTCTATTAGGTATCCGTTGCACTATAAATTGACCAACATCATATGTATAATTTAAAATTTTATCTGTTGTATTATTCCAAGACAATGTAAACATAAAGCAACCTTCCAAATAATTAATTATTAAAAAATAATGATTAAAAGCTGTATATAACTTCAACTTTTATGCAGTCGCAATATACGACAATATATTTTAAAGAGCAAAACTTATCTATGCTAAGTTGCATATTTTTTATTTTTTGTAATTAATTTTTGTATTAATATCACAATATTAATAAAATTCTTGCTATATAAAAAACAGAAATAAACTTTTAAAAATTGATTTTTCTATTTAAAAATTCTCTATTAACCCCAGTTATGGATTAGAAAGATCTTAGATTTTTAAGATATTTTTAGTGAAAATTAGCAATTTTTATGCAGAAATAGCGAGGTTATTTCAAGTAAAAGCTGCTAGTTTGTAGCAAAAATAGATAAAAATATAATGTTTTTGTAATCCATAACTGGAGTTATTAATACACTAATCGTACTCGAAAAGTATTAGTTGACAGAAAATGGAATTAATATCAAGTTTAAAAATTTGCAAATATCGTTTGATATTTAAAATATTTTTAAATGAAAATAATAACTTTATTTTCAAGATTAAAAGTAGGAAATTTCAGGCACAATATATCTTTACAATTATTCAATCAATATGACTATAATCTCCTATTATAGCAGTAGATGCTCCTGCTATAGCACCTATTATCACTCCAACACTACTATCTACATACCCCATAGCTTTATCTAAATGTTTCTCCGTATAACTTTGAGCAAAACTACCTAAAATAGCCCCCGTAAAAACTCCTATTGCATTGCTTGTCCAAACTTTAATGTTTGTGTCCCAATTTGTAGAGCTATCTAAAATTGATTTAGTAACAGCACTGCCTCCAGCAGTAAAAATATAATACTCAAATCCAATAATAGATTTTTCAATATAATTAATTGCAGGAGAGTGGCTACCACAAGCTTTAACAAAAATTTGACTACCTAAAGTAATTGCCGTTACTTTTTCTACTGAAAACCATGAAGCTAAATTATCTAACTTATTAGTGTGCATAGTATTTTTAATTTTATGAGATATATAAGTACTGGCTTGATTACCATATTCCCACATTCCTACAACCATCAATAAACCTGTAGTTTTGATAACTGGCGGAAGTTTTGAGCTTGATAATTGCGAATAATATCTTTTTGGCATAAATTCTCTCCGTATTGATTAAAGCGTAATTACAATAATATGAAACATTATAACGCACAACCATAATTTGAATCTTTTATAAACAACGCATACTATTCACACCTGAAAAACCCTTATTTAAAAACAGAAAACAAGATCAATATCAAACTTAAAAATCTGTAAATGTCGTTGATATTTACAGATTTTTAAGCGAAGATAGAAGTATCATTTTAGGCTCTTATTTTTATAAGTGATAAATTTTATAAATAGAAACTTCCAAAAAAGATGAGTATAATCATAACCACTACACCAAGCTCTCTAAAAAATAAAACACCTATAAATAAACTCAATAAAACACAAGCAACACAGGAATTAGAGTATCTAGCATATATATTAGAAAAATATAACAAAGCCTACTTTATAGACAATGCACCATTGGTGAGTGATGCTGAATATGACTGGTTATTTAAACGCAATCAAACAATAGAACAAAAATTTCCAAAACTAAAACAAACAAATAGCCCTTCCGAAAAAATAGGAGGCACTCCAAAATCAGGCTTTAAAAAAATAGAGCATAAAACAACTATGCTGTCTCTAAATAATTGTTTTTCATCACAAGATTTAGAAGATTATATTAAACGCACAAAAAGATTTCTTAATTTATCACATTCAGACAAATTAGAATTTATATGCGAACCTAAAATTGATGGCCTTTCTTTCACTGTAATGTATGAAAATGGCAAGCTAAAATACGCAGCAACACGAGGAAATGGTTTTATAGGCGAAGATATTACTGCAAATATAAAAGTTATTAAAGATCTTCCTTTAACAATTTCCACTGAATTAAAAACTATTGAAATACGTGGCGAAGTATTTATTACAAAGAAAGAATTTGAAAAAATAAATCAAGAACGAGAAAAGCAAGAGCTTCCTCTTTTTGCAAACCCACGCAATGCCGCAGCAGGTTCAGTTAGACATTTAGATCCAAATGTAACCGCAGCTAGAAATTTAAAATATCTAATGTATTCTATTGGTACACATAGTAAATCCTTATGGAAAACTCAAGAAGAACTTCTCAGCTATTTAAAAAATCTTGGATTTCAAGTAACAGATCTTTATAAAAAAACTTCTTTAACTGTAGAATTAGAAAAATACCACGCTAATCTTTATGATACACGAGCAAAAATTCCCTACGACATCGATGGTGTTGTTTATAAAGTAAATGATATTCAACTACAAAATAGACTAGGATATGTTGGTAGGTCACCAAGATCAGCAATTGCTCATAAATTCCCAGCTAAAGAAGCAAAAACTAAACTCAAAGCTATTACTATCCAAGTTGGTAGAACTGGTGCTTTAACTCCAGTTGCAGAACTTGAACCGATAAATATTGGTGGTGTAGTAGTAAAAAGAGCATCCCTACATAATAAATATGAAATTGAACGTAAAGATATACGCATAGAAGATACAGTAACAGTTAAACGTGCTGGAGATGTTATTCCAAATATAACAGGTGTTGATAAACATCTAAGACCTACTCACAGTACTAAATTTATGTTCCCTACCAAATGCCCTGTATGTAATAGTGATGTCACAGAAGAACAAAGTGGTGCTATCACTCGTTGTACAGGAGGAATTAGTTGCTCAGCACAAACATTAGAGCATTTAAAACATTTCACACTAAGAAATGCATTTAATATTGAAGGTTTAGGTAATAAGCAAATTGAATTATTATATGAAAGTAAAATTATCAAAACTCCTGTTGATATTTTCTACTTAGAAGACAAAACTGATATACTTGAACAATTTTCTGGTTGGGGCAGAAAGTCTGTTGAAAATCTTTTAAATTCTATTGAAAAATCACGTAATATCACACTTGATAAATTCATTTATAGTCTTGGCATACGTCATGTCGGTGAAATAAATGCTAAACTTCTTGCAGAACAATTTTCTAACTTCAGTAACTTTTATAATAATATGTGTCTTCTTGCACAAGATAATAATAAAATTAAAACAGAACTAGAATCAATAAATGGACTAGGGACTAAAGCAATCACCTCACTAGAAATATTTTTTAAACAACCTCATTCTAATGAAACAGTACAAAAATTAAGTAAAATTGTAAACATAACTCCTTATATTCGCTCTACAATAGATTCTGCTTTAACCAACAAAAAAATAATTTTTACAGGTACATTAGAAACTATGACCAGAAATGAAGCAAAATCACAGGCTGAAAAAAGAGGAGCAAAAATCCTTTCAAGCATATCAGAAAATATTGATCTAGTAATAGTCGGACAAAACCCAGGTAGCAAATTAAAAAAAGCTCAAGAATTAAAACTAAAAACAATCTCAGAAACAGAATGGCAAAATCTACTAAAATAATTATAATTATAAAAAAATTACAACAACTACTTAGAGAAAATAAAATCGACTCTTATTTGATTCCTGTAAATGATGAATTTCATTCATCGTTTAATCACTCAAACAGATTGCAATATATAACTAATTTCAGTGGCTCAGCAGGTGTAGCAATCATCACAACTAAATTAAAACATTATTTCTTCACAGACGGAAGATATACAGAACAAGCAACTCATGAATTAGATAAAAATTTTACTATCATTGATAGAACAAAATTTCCTCTTGAAAAATGGCTTGTTGATTTTATGAATAAAGGTAATAGTTTAGGATTTGATTACACACTACATTCAACAAAGCAAATTCAATATCTACAAAAGCATCTAACAAACAAACACAACCTGCTCCCAATTAAAAAAAATCTAGTAGATACTGTCCGCCCAAATCATGAATTAGAGCAACCTAACACAATTTCTTTACATGACTTAAAATATGCTGGTCAAACCACCAATGCTAAAAAAAAGTTTTTATGTAAACATTTAAAAGAAAATGAATTGGATGCTCTTATATTAACTGACACTACCTCAATTTGTTGGTTACTTAACATCAGAAGCCTTGATATACCCTTTACTCCTTGCATGAATGCATATTTAATAATTCATGTTTCAGGTAAACTAGAATTATTTACTGATGCATCAGCAAATCACTCTACACAAAATTATCTAACTAAAAATAATATCGCAATTTCTTCTATTGCTTCATTTAAAAAAGCTCTTAATTTACTTAAAAATAAATCTGTACAAATTTCTGACCAATCACCATTTTTTATCGCTCATAATTTGAAACATCCAATAATTGCTGAAGACCCCTGCTCACTTTTAAAAGCATGTAAAAATAATACAGAGTTACAAGGAGCAATCTCCGCAGGTATAAAAGATAGTAAAGCTTTAATAAACTTCTTTAATTGGCTTCAAAAAGAACATTCTAAAAAAACGCTAACAGAGTTAGATATATCGGATTCACTTATTACATTTCGTAAAAAACAAATAAACTTCATATCACCAAGTTTCCCTAGCATAGTTGGCTTTAATGAAAACTCTGCATTGATACATTATCTACCAAAAAAATCTTCCAATAAAAAAATAAAAGGCAATGGCATTTTACTTATCGATTCAGGTGGACAATATTTAGAAGGAACAACTGATACAACCAGAACAATTGCAATTGGTAAACCAACTCTTGAACAAATTCACAATTTTACCCTAGTCCTAAAAGGACATATTAATTTAACTACTGCCATTTTCCCAGAAGGCACTTGTGGGTCACAACTAGATGCTTTAGCACGTATGTATTTATGGCACGAAGGCAAAGATTATGCACATGGCACAGGTCATGGAGTTGGTAGTTTTCTTAAAGTACATGAAGGTCCTCAAGGAATTTCTCAACGATATGCCACAACACCCTTAAAGGAAGGCATGATCGTTTCCATAGAACCAGGTTTTTATAAATCAAAAAGCTATGGAATTAGAATAGAAAACTTAGTTTATATAAAAAAATCAAAATTTACTAGCTATCTAGCCTTTGAAGTCTTAACATATGTACCAATAGATGAAAAATTAGTAAATTTTAAACTCCTTACAAAAAAAGAGGCAGATTGGCTCAAGAATTATAATAAAAAATGCTATGAAATCTTTAACAGTTCTTAATGTAATGCTAGGTAAAGGACTAGGAGGAATAGAACAAGCCTTTGTTGATTACCTAACTGCATTCTATAATCTAAATTATAAAACTATAGGGATCATATCTAAAGGAGCAAAAATAAGAAAAAAAATACCTTCTAATATCAAAATTAAAAAAATTTTAAATTTTGGTGAATGGGATATCTTTGCTTCCATAAGACTAAAGCATTTAATTAATAGAATCAAACCAGACATAATTATAGTCCATGGTAGAAGAGCAGCAAAATTAATCAAACCTATATCTGCAAGCATACCTGTTATTGGAGTAACACATAATTACTCCCTCAAGTATTTATTGAATTTAGATTATGTTTTTGCTACCACCCAAGATTTGGCATATCAACTTACAACTCTGGGGTATGAAAAAACAAAAATATTTCATGTCCCAAATATGATTAATCTAAATTCGGTTAAAACAAAAACTACTCTTTCATCAATTAAATTCAAAAAACCTCCGGTAATAGGAGCAATAGGAAGATTTGTAACGAAGAAAGGTTTTGATATATTTATAAAATCGCTTTCTATTCTAAAAGACGAAGGACTAAAATTCCATACTATTCTTGCAGGAGCAGGAGAAGAAGAACTTGCTTTAAAAGAACTAGCTAATGATTTAAAACTCTCAGATTCAATAACATTCTTAGGATGGGTTAAAGATAAAGAAAAATTTTTTTCATCAATAGACATTTTCTGCTTACCATCTACCCACGAACCTTTTGGCATAGTGTTATTAGAAGCATTATTATATGGCAAACCAACAGTAAGTTTTAAATCTGAAGGACCTTCTGAAATAGGCACAGATAATAAAGATTTACTATTTGCAAAACTTGGAGATGCACGTGATTTAGCAGAAAAAATAAAACTACTACTAACTAATAAATCATTAGCCTTAAAATTAGCTAAAAATGGTAATATTATGGTAAAAGAAAAATATAGCTTAAATGCAATACAAAAATTACTAGATAAGTATGTAACTCAAATTAACTGTAACAAAACCGAACCAATAAAAGCTATGCATCATACTTGAAAACTCCGAGTTTTCAGATATGATGAGTATATAAACTAAAAGGTCTTGAACATGGTATCTTTAACTCATTTACTAATTGTCTTAATTGTAATACTAATTTTGTTTGGAGCAGGAAAACTCCCTCAAGTACTTAAAGATCTTGGAAAAGGCATAAAAAATTTTCGAGATGAATTAAAAAAAACTGACTCAGATTTAGAAAAAGATTAACTCAACATATAAAGTAGATAATGAACAAGAAAAACCAAAAGACTATTAACCTTCCTACAACAAAAAAAGAAGTTCACTTTCTACATTCCCTAAAAAAAATATTTAATAATACAAAATCAGAACATTTTACATTCAGAGATATATTGGATCAACTAAAAGACGAAGGTTTATTATTTCTAATTGCTTTATTTGCATTACCTTCATCTTTTCCAATTCCTACCCCTCCTGGATTTACTACATTAGTTGGTTTACCAATGTGTTTTTTAACAATACAGTTAATCTTTAGGCAAGAAAATACTTGGTTGCCAGAATGGATTCTTAAAAAAAAGATTAAAGCTACAACATTCATCTCTGGTATTCAGAAATTAGAACCAGTAATGAATAAACTAACATTTTTACTTAAGCCACGATATCAAAGATTTACTACTAAAACAGTTGAAAGATCTGCAGGAGCTATAGCATTCTTATGTTCAGTGTCCGTAGCGTTGCCAATATTATTTGGTAATGCAATTCCTAGTGCAGCTGTATTAATTATAGCTCTTGGATTTCTTTATGATGACGGACTTGCTGTATTGCTTGGAATGATTATCGGTGTGATTGGCATTATAACTTCAAGTTGCGTTGTGATATTAACTTGCTATTTGGGTACAGCTGCTGTAAAAATGATAGCATATAAAGTATATGACAAATTATCATGGTTTTGAAATGCAAACACAAATTATGCAAACAACTACATTTCCTTTTTCTTTAGCACCTTTGCCTTATGCAAAAAACGCTCTTTCACCTCATATAAATGAGCAAACTCTTGAGGTCCATCATGGTAAACATCACAATACTTACATACAAAATTTAAACAAACTTATTGAAAACACGGAATTTAGTAAAAAAAGCTTAGAAGAAATAATATTAGCTACTCATAATAACGAAAAAAATAAGGGTGTTTTTAACAACGCAGCACAAGTTTGGAATCATAACTTCCTATGGCATTCTATGACTCCAAATACACGTAAACCATCTTCAGAAATATTAGAAAAAATTACCCATGCTTTCGGAAGCTATGAAGAATTCATAACAGAATTTAAAAAAGCTGGTTTAGGTCAATTTGGTAGCGGATGGGTATGGTTAGTATTTGATACTAAAACCAAAAAATTAAAAATAGAAAAAACATCTAACGCCGAAAATCCTCTTACAAATAATCAATTCCCTTTACTTACTTGTGATGTTTGGGAACACGCCTATTATTTAGATTATAAAAATGATAGAGCAACTTATTTGGAAACTTTTTTAAAACATCTAATTAACTGGGATTTTGCTGAAAGTAACTTCAAAAAAATTCAATAAAAAAATTTTCAGTGGTATAGGCACTATGAGCGGCACTTCGTTCGATGGGGTCGATGTATCTTTTTTAAAAACAGATGGTGAAAAAATTTATTATATGGGGCATTCTTCCTATATGCCCTACCCAACTCGAGTTAGAAAAAACATCACTAACTTGATTGCTTCCCCTCATAACATTGATTTAGATATATTACTTGAAACCTCAAACCAAATTACCGATATTCATGCAAAAGCTATTAAAGAAAATCTAAAAAAAAATAATCTAAAAAACTCTGATGTAGATTTAATAGGATTTCATGGCCAAACAATTTATCATAATCCATCAAAACTAATTACATTACAAATAGGTAACCCTCACCTACTTCATAACCTAACACAGATTCAAATAATAAGTGATATCAGAAATAAAGATATAGCAAATGGTGGAGAAGGAGCACCACTTACTCCAATCTATCATAAAATATTATGTGAGAATATAATAAAACCTGTTGCTGTTGTAAATATAGGAGGAGTATCAAACATTACTTATTTAGATAATAACAATAAAATACTTGCATTCGATACAGGACCAGGATGTGCATTAATAGATGATTTTATTCTAAAAAAAATGAATAAAGAATATGATAAAAATGGTCAAATCGCCTCACAAGGAAGAATTAACAAAAAAATAGTAGATGATATCATCAAAAATAATATATTCTTTGCTCAAAAGCCCCCTAAATCTCTTGATAGAAACGAATTTAATAAATATCTAAGTTACTTATCTCACTTATCAACAAAAGATACTCTAGCGACTCTAACTTATTTATCAGCAAAAACCATTTTTGAAGCTACCAAATTCTTACCAAAACAACCTTTAGCATGGTTTATATGTGGAGGTGGAAGACATAATAAATTTCTTATGCATTTGCTAGCAACAGAATTTAACTTAAATGTTAAAGCAATAGAACAAATGTCATCAACCAAAGAGATGCATATTGATGGCGATTTTATTGAATCACAAGCTTTTGCAGTTTTAGCAGTACGAACATTTTTAGATATGCCTCTAAATCTCAATTCGTAACTATAAGAATTTTAGATTTTTAGAGTATTTTTAAGTTACAATTTTTTGTGAAGGAATAGCTAAGCTATTTCAAAAAAACTTTAATCTATAGAAAAAATAGGTAAAATATGATGTTTTTCTAATCCTGAATTGGAACTTTAAGTTCTCATACGCCTTAAATTACGACGTCTACGATCAATTTTAACTTTTACTTCTTTCTCTTTATTTATCTTAGAATCAACATATTCAAGAATGCTTTCATTAAGCTTATCTAATTTTTCTCTAAAAAAATGATCTGCTTTAGGAATTAACTTACAATCTATATCAATTCCTTTTTGTTTATGAATACCATCAGAAAATTTAATAAGTGTTTCAACAGGCACAATACTATCTTGCTCCCCATGCAAAATTAGCCCTGAGGTAGGACAAGGAGATAAAAACGAAAAATCATACTTATTTATAGGCAAAGAAACTGTTATAAAGTTACTTATTTCTGGCCTACGCATTAATATTTGCATAGCTATCCAACTACCAAAAGAAAAACCTGTAATACAAAGTGAATCAGACACTGGATTATGTGATTGCAACCAATCTAAAGCTGTTGCAGCATCTGTTAACTCACCAATTCCATCTTCAAATGTTCCTTGAGACTTTCCAACTCCTCTAAAATTAATTCTTAAAACTGAAAAACCTCTTTTAACAAAAGAATGATACATATTATAAGTAACACTACTATTCATGTTACCACCATGCAGAGGATGCGCATGAAGAACTAACGCTACATTTGGACGTGGATTTTCACTGTGATGATATCTAGCTTCAATGCGTCCCTCTAGCCCACTTATTATTACTTCTGACATTTATTTCAAATATACTGTTATTTTAAATTGTTCTAAACCTTATTAGATTCAAATTCAAGGTAAAACACCATAATTAATTATTATATCTAAAGATAGTAAAAAATTAAATTTACTACAATAAGAAAAAAGTATAGTATAAACCAACAAACTTAGTCAAAATAAAAAATGGTTAAAGTAATCTTTGTTTTAGAAAATGGTTCAGAAAAAGAAATAGAAGCTGATGAAGGAACTTCTATTTTAGAGATCGCACATATAAATGATATAGATTTACAAGGAGCTTGCAATGGAGCACTTGCTTGTGCTACATGTCACGTAATATTAGACGAAAAATCTTTTGCAAAATTACCAAAGGCAACTCCAGAAGAAGAAGAGCTACTAGATTTTGCATTTGGTGTAGCTCCAACATCAAGGCTATCATGCCAAGTAAGGGTAACAAAAGAACTAGATGGAATTCGTGTAAAAATTCCTACAGGTGAAAACGTTTAGCAAATTTACCTTAATAACCCCAATAATGTTTTTTTTTTAATCCATTATTGGGGTTAATATACTCGTCTTAAACTGGAGTTAATGCAATACAGTTTCAATAATTTCTTTATAAATAGAAGCATCAGAAACATTCTTATTATCTATCTGGCATAATTCAAAACTTGCTTTCCATAACGCCCAAGCTTTTGCACGAAGCCAAGTATTGTCATCTAATGCCATCTCACTGATGAATCTTTCTCGTGATTTGCCTTTTAAAAATGTCCAAGCAATAACTAAATCACAGGCTGGATCACCTATACCCACACAACCAAAATCTATAATGGCAAATAATTTATTATCTTTAATTAGTATGTTATCTTTAGCAAGATCTCCATGAACCCACACAAGAGGCTTATTCCATTTTGTTTTACAAGCTCTCTTCCAAAAACTTATTGCATTGTCTACATCAATCACTTCAGAAAGTTGTGCTATTTGTTTTCTAATGTTTTTATCGTAAACACTAATATGATCACCTCGCCACCAATTATGCTGACCTGGGAGAGGACCATCCATTAAATTTATGCTCTGTAGTTCTTTTAAGAATTTAGCCAGATCAGATGCAAGTTTTTCCATATCACGATCATTCAAATACACTTGATCACAAGACTTACCATCTAACCATTTATAAATAGAAAAAGGAAAATTAAATTCTCTAGAAGGAACTCCTATTCTTAAAGGAACAGGTATATTAACTGTTAAATGATCACTAAGTAAAGGTAAAAACTTCTGTTCTTTTTCTACTGCAAGAGCATAATATTCTTGAGTAGGCATGCGAATTAACATGTTTTTCCCAAGCCTAAAAGTGTAATTATCATGACCTTGCTTATCAGCAAGTACAATAGGTAAATCTACAAACTCTGGAAATTGTTTAGCTACAATCTTATATACAAGATCTACAGCAATCATATTTTATCTATCTGATTTTCTTTCTAAAATTTCATATTAATAGTATTTGAAAAGAATATGATTAGTATTAATCATGTACACCCTGTTTAGAAAGATGCCTATCCACTCTTCTTTTACTATAGAAAAAGTATAAAAAAACCGAAAAAATGGCAACAGAAATAAATATTATTCCTACGTGCTGACCTATGCCAGTAAGCAGATAAGCACAACAAAATACTGCAATTGTACCCACTATATATATAGCAGGACATTTAAATGGCCTCTTAACATGTGGGTGTGCTTTCCTAAAATACATAGCGGCTATTACCACTATTATCATCACTGTTAATACAGCCATAGATGTCAAGCTAGCTAAAATATCGATAGGAAACAATCCTGCAGTTGTTGCTGTAATAACACCACAAAAAATAGTAGCAATATGTGGAGTATGGTATTTCTTATGAATTTTACTAAAGACACTTGGAAGCAATCTATCACGTGACATAGCCATAAGAATTCTGCTCATAGAATATGTTTGAAATAAAACAACAGTTGTAATACCAATGACCCCACCAGCTGCAACTATAGCACCACCTAAATTACTACCTACTGCTCGTAATGCATAAGAAAGTGCTTCTGGTGTATTTAATTCACTGTAATGAACAATACCTGTAAGCATTGCAGCTATTATAACATATATAATTCCACAAATTACCAAAGATCCTATAAGGCCAATTGTCATATCTCTAGTTGGATTTTTACACTCCTCAGCGGCATTTGCTACTGCTTCAAAACCATTATAAGCAAAAAACAACACTCCAGCAGAAATAGTAACTCCCTTAAAACCAAATGGCATAAAGTTAGACCAATTAGAAAATTCAAAATGTGGAAAAGCAATGCCTATAAATAAAAACGCAATACATAGCTTGATAAATACCAATATGATATTTAAAGTTGTGCTTTCTTTTACACCTTTAATTAATATGCCAGTCATCAGTAAACAAATAACTACAGGAGGAACATTCAATATACCTCCCTCAAAAGGATTATGTGTAAACTCATGAGGCAGGTAAATTCCCATTTGTTTTAGTAGTCCCACAAAATATCCCCCCCATCCAGCAGCTATTGCAGGGATAGCACATAAACAATAGAATAAATAAAGAAAACCTACTATAAAAGCTACTACCTCACCTAGAGCAACATATACATAAGCATATGAACCACCAGATGACGGAATTGCTGTAGCCATTTCAGTATATGCCAAAGCTATAAATATTGCAGCAAATGCAGCAAGTGCTAACGAAATCATTACAGCAGGACCTGAAAATTGAGCAGCCTGAATTCCTGTTAAAACAAATATACCAGTTCCCATAACAGTACCAATACCAATAGCAATTAAATCAAGCCACCCAAGAACTTTTTCTAAATTATCATGTGCTGAAACATCTTTTATTTTCTTTATATCTTTCTTTCTAAATATAGAACTCCTCATATGGTATATTTTACATTAGTTACTTTACGTGATCAGAACAAATGATCCCTCCCCCAAGCATATGGGTATCAGAATAAATAACACAGGCTTGCCCTGGAGCAATTGCTTTATTTTGAACTGGAGTGGTTATTCTACATATATACTTAGCACGGGTCAAGCAATAATAAACTCTTCCTTCACTCCCTTTATGAGTTGATCTTACTTTTATGCTTAACGGTTTTTCTTCGATTAACTTTGGGTCAACAAACCAATTTGTATTTCGAATATAAAACTCATGCTTTTCTAGATCTTCTTCATCACCTACCACTATAGAATTATTTTTAGCATCTATTTTAATTACATAAACAGGCTTCCCTAAAGACACACCAATACCTCGTCTTTGACCAATCGTATAATTAGTAATCCCATTATGTTTTCCAACAACATTTCCTTGCATGTCTACAATGTTACCTGGAAGTATTGGTTGTTTAGCATTCTTATTGATAACAGCACTATAATCGCCATCTGGAGTAAAACACGCAGTTAAGTCATTACTTTCTTGTTTATCTGCTACAATAAGATTATATTTTCTTGCTAATTCTCTTACTTCTGGTTTTTGATACCCACCAAGTGGAAACTCAAGAAAAGACAATTTATCTTTTTTTAACATCACCAAGAAATAACTCTGGTCTTTTGAATGATCAACCGCCTTATGCAATTCTACTTTGTTATTCTTAACAACCTTACGAATATAATGTCCAGTTGCCAAAGAATCAGCTCCTAATTTTTTAGCAAAATCATATAGCATACCAAATTTCATTTTTTCATTACACTTAACACAAGGATTTGGAGTTTCTCCTGCAGTATATAAATCTACAGAATAAGAAATAACGTTTTTATGAAATTCTTTTCTAAGATCAAGCACATGATGTTTAATTTTTAACTGTTCAGCAACTTTTTGTGCATCATCAAGCTTAGCAAATGCACATAATTTAAGAGTAACGCCAATTACTTCATGCCCCTGTTCTTTTAGTATCGCAGCAGCAGTAGAACTATCTACCCCACCAGACATAGCCACAACAATTTTTCTTTTTCTATCCATTATCCTTATAATAATTAATTTGCTTAAAAATATATAATAAGAAGCACAAGCATTAAAGAGTTTTTTACTCATATTTATAAATTAAAAAAAATTTAGTTTTTGAAATATTTTTGTACACAAATTAGTGCTTTTTATTAAGAGATAGGAATCACTGCAAAAATTATTGATTTAAATCAAAAATACAACCTTGATTTATATCCACAATTAAGATTTTAAATAACAAAAAAGAGAAGGAAATCAAAAGACTTCCTTCTCCAAAGAGGGGTAATGCTCGCACTATATCATACTTCTTTCTGTCTCGCAAGCTATCTTATTTTTAATTAAGAAGAATTAATTTGTACAAAGATACCTAAAAACTTCTCTTACGGTAACCATTACAGTTTAAACCCTAATAATGGATTAGAAAAATTTTAGAGTTTTAGGATATTTTTAGTGAAAATTACTGCTTGTTTTGAAGAAATAGCAGAGCTATTTCAGCTAAAAATTGCTGATCTTCGGAAAATAGACAAAAATATAATATTTTATTAGGGCTTATAGGTTAACATCAATAAAAGTTTCTTTCTTATACAATAATGCGATCCAAGTACGTATACTATCCAAAATAACAAAACTAATCATTAATACAATAGCTATACATATCCAAGCATTTAAAAATTGTTTATCAAAAAAGTAATTTCTTATATTAAAAAAACATGCACTCATAGCAGTTACAAAAATGAAACCACATGGAATAATAGTCACTAAACAATATATCTTTTTCTTACACGTTTTAATAACCACAGTTGTACCAACAGCCAATGCAAGTGCAGCTAACGCTTGATTTGTAGCTCCAAACAACGGCCAAAGTGAGCTAATATCACCCGTATATAAAAGATACCCCCACATACAAGAAACCATAGCGCTAGTAATTGCTATGTATAACATATTATGTAGTTTTTTATCGCGTGTTTGCTTCAATGGCGGATACATTGCATCTAAAATATTTTGCAGTATATAACGAGCAACTCTAGTACCAGAGTCAATAAGAGTTAAGATAAACAATGCCTCGAATACTATTATACATTGAAACCAATATTTCATTGTATGAGTAATCCATCCTGAAAAATTTGAAAAAATATTTGCCATTCCTACAGCAAGCGATACTCCTCCACCAGGTCTATGTGCAACATCAAGACCTACCAGAGAAGCTAATTTAGGTAAATTTACTAAACTCATACCTAATTTATTAAATACTATTTCTGGAGTATTAATTGCAAAATAATCAGCAGGAGAAAGAGTAACTACTGCTAAAAGTGCCATAACAGAAACAAAAGCTTCACTTAACATCGCCCCATATCCCACCAAAGGAACATGTCTCTCATTTTGCAAAAGTTTTGGAGTAGTACCAGTTCCAATCAATGCATGAAAACCAGAAATAGCTCCACAAGCAATAGTTATGAAAACATAAGGCCACCATGGTCCTTTAATAATAGGACCTTCACTAGATACAAATTTTGTAATAAAAGGCATTTCAATTTTAGGCGCCACAAAAAATAAACTAATTGCTAAAATAACTATTACACCAATTTTCATATATGTACTTAGGTATCCATGAGGAACTAAAAGCAACCAAATTGGTAAAACCGCTATCGTAAAAGCATAGAGAGGAATAAGAATTGATAAAGTACCTTTACCAAATGAAAACCAGTGAGCTATTTTAGATTCCACAATATATGGTCCAGCAAAAATGGCCAAACATATTAATATAATACCAATTATAGAGCCTATCAATACAGATCCTCGCTTAAAAATATATACGCCAAATAACATCGCAATTGGTATAGTCATAGAAATAGAAAATACGCTCCAAGGATTTCTTGATAGTATATTAACAACAGCAACAGCAACTCCAGCTAAAGTTATCATTATAACAAAAAAAGTAATCGCCGCAGTAATTGAACCTGTAATAGGACTTATTTCAGATTTTGCTATAGTTGCTAAAGATTCCCCCTTATGACGAACAGAAGCAAATAATATTATCATGTCATGAACTGCTCCTGCAAATACAGAACCCAAAAGAATCCAAAAAAATCCAGGCCCCCAACCAAATTGAGCAGCAAGTACTGGTCCTATCAAAGGACCTGCTCCAGCAATTGCAGCAAAATGTTGCCCAAACGCCACCGATTTATTAGTAGGAATATAATCACAACCATCATTATACTCATTAGCTGGAGTGATTCTCTTCTTATCCAACACTAAAACCTTAGCGGCAATAAACGCGGCATAATAACGATATGCTAATGAAAAAAAACATACCGCTATAAGCAGCAATATTATAGAATTCATAAAATTATCAAAAAATATTGCTCAGCAAAATAGCTGTTTTCTATTCAGATATTATTCTTTAGATTCAATAAGTTCAATATAAAATAATAAAAAATGCAAATTATTAATTTTGCGTTGCACAATTAGTGGCATTTAATTTGCTGATTTTTACGCAATTTTTCAAAGTCCTCATCAGCATGAAAAGAAGAACGAGCAAGCGGCTCTGAAGAAACCATTGAGAAACCTTTTGATTTCGCATAAATAGCATAAGACTTAAACTCATCTGGCGAAACATAACGAACCACCTTAGCATGCCGCTTCGAAGGCTGCAAATATTGTCCTATTACTATAAAATCAACTAACGCCGCCCTCATATCATCCATAACTTGTAAAACTTCTCCTTTTTTTTCACCTAAACCTAGCATCACACCTGATTTAGTAAAAATAGTATAATCACTTGATTTAACTTCCCGCAATAAGTTCAATGAATGAAAATAGTTAGCTCCTAATCTAATAGATTTATATAACCGTGGAACAACTTCTATATTATGATTAAAAACATCAGGATGAGCTTCAACTATCATCTCAATTGCTTTAGGCTTCCTTAAAAAGTCTGGAGTTAAAATTTCAATTGATGTCTCAGGAGAGCTAGCACGAATAGCTTTTATACAACGAACAAATTGTCCTGCTCCACCATCATCTAAATCATCTCTAGTTACAGATGTAATAACAACATGTTTCAATTGGAGCTTTGCAACAGCCTCAGCAAGCCTTCCTGGCTCTCTTGGATCAACAGAACATGGGTTTCCTTTTTTAACATTACAAAAACGACAATATCTAGTACATACATCACCCAATATCAAAAAAGCAGCATGTTTTTGTCCCCAACATTTACCAACATTTGGACAAGCAGCTTCTTCACATATTGTATGTAAATTTAACTTATGAAGAATTTGACGTGTTCCTTGATAATCAATAGAGGTTGGAGCTTTAACTCGCAACCAATCAGGTTTTCTACATTCCATAAATCATTACCTTTTTGATTATAACTTATACCTATTGTACTTAAAGATTCCAAGTTTTAAAAACAGAAAATAAAATCTTCAAGTTCCATAGGTATTACCATATGCTAATTATCTTCTGCAAGTTTTTTTGCTTCATCCTCAGCAATCAAAGCATCTATTAACTCATTAAGTTCCCCTTCTGATACTATCTCACTTATCTTATACAAAGTTAAATTGATTCGGTGATCTGTAACACGCCCTTGAGGGAAGTTATAAGTTCTAATCCTTTCATTTCTATCTCCAGTGCCAACTTGCTTTTTTCGTGTTGCAGCACGTTCTGAATCTTGTTTTTCTCTCTCTAATTCATAAAGTCTTGATCTAAGAATCTTCATTGCCTTAGCTTTGTTTTTATGTTGAGATTTTTCATCTTGTTGTTGAACAATAATCCCAGTTGGAATATGAACAATTCTAACCGCACTATCTGTTGTATTCACACTCTGCCCACCTGGACCACTAGATCTAAACACATCAATACGTAGATCTTTATCATGTATTTTTACATCCACCTCTTCTGCTTCAGGCAAAATAGCAATAGTTGCAGCTGATGTATGCACTCTACCACTTGATTCAGTTGCTGGCACTCTTTGCACTCTATGTGTGCCAGATTCAAACTTCATTTTAGAAAAAACATTTCTCCCAGAAATAATAGCAGAAGCTTCTCTATATCCACCAACACCAGTATCAGCGATAGAAAGGACTTCAAATTTCCAACCCATATTATTTGCATATCTATGATACATATTAAATAATTCTGCTGCAAAAAGTGCTGCTTCTTCTCCTCCCGTACCAGCTCTTACCTCTAAAATAGCATTTTTAGCATCTGCTTTGTCTTTAGGAATCAAGGATAACTTTAATTTACGTTCTTCCTGTAAAATATTTTTCTTTAAGGTAGTTAGCTCATGTTCTGCAATATCCCTTAATTCTTTCTCAGTATCTGGTACTTCTAATATTTTTTCTAACTCTTTAATCTCATGAAGGTTCTTCTTATAGGATTTAATATTTTCAACTACTTCATTTAGCTCAGAAAGCTCCTTCATAAGTTTGATATATTCTTGCCCACCTATATCACTACAACTAGCTAATTTTTGTTCAATAGCTTTATGCCTTTCTAATATTTTATCTAACTTATCTATAAAATTCATTTTATTTCAATATCTTCATCAATTCAGATTCTGCTACTAATTTTTCCTCTCTCGTTTCTAAATTTTTTAATTTCACTTTACCCTGTTTTACTTCTTCTTCACCAAGAAATACTATAAATTTAGCATTATCATCTAAAGATCTTTTAATCGATTTACCTATATTTTTAGACTCTTCAATCGTCGCTATAATATTATGCTGTCTAATTTTTTGTACAAGCTTCAATCCATGTGGTGAAAATTTCTTATCTAAAATAAGCACAGTAATTATTTTAGGCAAATCAAGTGCTTCCTTATACAAAGCCATAAGCCTCTCTAAGCCACCTGCAAAACCAATAGCTGGGGTATCCCTTCCACCCATTAACTTAAACAAACCATCATATCTACCACCAGCAATAACAGTTCCTTGAGCTCCTAGTTCTTTTGTTACAAACTCAAAAACCGTATCTGTATAATAATCAAGCCCTCGTACAATCTTATTATTTACAGAATATTTTATATTAAGATCATCCAAATATTTAAGAACATCTTCAAAAAATTTTAATGATTCATTCGTCAAATAATCTTTAAGTCTAGGAGCATACTGCAAAACTCTTTGATCTTGTGTATCCTTAGAATCCAAAATCCGTAAAGGATTTTTTACAAGCCTAACTTGACTATCCTCAGATAAATCATCCGCGTATTTACCCAAATATTCTACAAGATCTTCTGAGTATTTTTTACGACTATCTATATCCCCAAGAGAATTAATCTCAAGAGTTATATTTGAGAGATTCAATTTATCTAAAATCTCTTTAGCTAGAGCAATTATTTCAGCATCAATCATTGGACTTCTAGCACCAATATTTTCTAAATTAATTTGATTAAACTGACGATACCTACCCTTTTGCGGATTTTCATATCTAAAAAGCGATCCAGAAGTAAAAATCTTTAAAGGCAATCTATCCCATAAATTATTTGAAATAACTGACCTAACAATACCAGCTGTAAATTCAGGACGAAGGGTTATGCTCCTTCCACCTTTATCTTCAAATGTATACATTTCTTTATTTACAACATCTGATACCTCTCCTAACGTCCGTTTAAAAACTTCTGTAAACTCAAATATAGGTAATTGTGCTTTTCCATATCCATAAATTTTAGCAACACCCCATACTGTTTTCACAATATGAGAAAATAAATTACCTTCTTCAAGTAAAATATCTTTAGTTCCTTTAACTGGCTGTAATTTTTGAATTTTCATTAGATTAATAAATTTATCTTTGAGCTCTCTAATACCGTAATATATATAGAAATCAATCCTATTGCAATTGGCTAATTCATAACTCGATTTATATTCACAACTGACTCGATGCCTATGTCGAAATAGTCAAGACTATTTCGATGTAGACGTCGGAACAGTCTAAACTAAAATTTTATCTTTAGTTTGATATTCTGGCACTATTTCTGATAATATCTTTTTAAACTTTTCCTCACTATCACAAGATAAACACATTTTTTCTAGCTTAGAAACATACATAGCAACCTCTTTCCATTCATGAACTTTATAATTTGCCTGTCTAATTTTTACATGAGATGTCTTCATTAGATCTTCATATTTATAAAATAATTCTTCATACAACTTCTCACCCGCACGAAGTCCAATATAAGAAACTTTAATATCTTCCCCCAATTTTTTACCAGAAAGATAAATCATTTGTTCAGCTAAATCTTTAATTTTTATTGGCTCACCCATATCAAGTACAAATATCTCGCCATTCTTACTTAAAAATGTTGCCTGCAAGATTAATTGTGTTGCTTCTAATGTTGTCATGAAATATCTAGTAATCTCAGGATGAGTCACTGTTAAATCTTCTCCTTTTGCCAATTGTTGTTTAAATAATGGAATAACGCTACCTGTTGAACCAAGTACATTACCAAATCTAACGGTAATAAAATTCGTATTCACTTTACCATTAAAGCTTTGGCAAATAATCTCTGCAACTCGCTTAGTTGTCCCCATAATATTTGCAGGATTTACAGCCTTATCTGTTGAAACTAAAACAAAATTCTTCACATTATTATAAGCAGCAGCATTAGCAACATTATATGTTCCTAAAATATTATTACGCACTGCACTACGAGCCTGATTTTCAACGAGAGGAACATGTTTATAAGCCGCAGCATGAAAAATTATATCTGGTTTATGTTTTTCAACTAATTTATTCAATGCAACAAAATCAACAATGTCTATTAATTGCGACGATAAATTCACTTTAGAAAATTTCTCACGTAATTCTTTATCAATACTGTATAAATTAAACTCACTATTATCAACAATAACCAACTCATTAGGAGAAAGAGCAGATACTTGCCTGCATAACTCAGAACCAATAGAACCACCACCACCTGTAATAAAAATCTTTTGCCCTTTAATGATTGTAGATATTCCTTGCCAATCAAGCTTCACCTGATCACGACCAAGTAAATCTTCAACTGAAATTTCACGCAAAGAATCTACCGTAGCATTGCCACTAACGAGATCACTCAAAACTGGCATGGTTTGTGATTCAATCGCCGCTTCTTTACAATACCCTACCACCTTTCGTATCACTGAAGAATCTACTGAAGGCATAGCTATGATAACAAGCTCTATCTCATATCTTTCAATAAGTTTAGGGATTTTATCTAAATTTCCTCTTATTCTTACACCATGCATCTCATATCCAGCTTGCTTATCATCTGCCATTACAACTATGTTGTAATCAGGGTTTTTAATTAGCTCACGCAACAATAAATCAGCAGCACTACCAGCACCTGCAATTAAAGTTTTTTTACCTGTCTTTAAACCAATTCGTAAATAATTTTTAAACCAACGATAACTGACACGACTACCACATAATAAACCTACTAATAACAAGCTATAAATAGGAATTATCGATCTAGGAATTTTAAAGCTAATAAAAAATATACCAACTAATGTTAACATCACTCCAAAAGCAACTGCTTTTAAAATACGCAATAAATCTGGCATCGATGCAAAAGACCAAATCCCTCGATACAATTTAAACAATATAAACCCAAAAAATTGCGTTACCATTAGTAACGGCAATAAATAAGTTGCATGCAAGAATTCAGTTTTTGGAATAGAACCAAGATTAAAACGCAACCAATATGCCCCATACCATGCAATAGGAATTGCAAATAAATCCGCTAATGTAATAAGACTTTTTCTTACAAATTTATTATGAAGTTTTTTCATGAAGTATATCTAGTGCTTTTTCAATTTTTTTACAGATTATACACATATGCTCTTCTGTTAAAGTAGGATGCACAAAAAATGCTATACATGTTTCACCAATTTTTTTAGCATTAGGCAATCTTTTTCTAGGAGAAAAACCTGCATTAACAAATGCTCTTTCTAAATAAATTTCTGGACAACTTCCTACATTACATTGTATATCATGTTCATTAAATAATTTAATAAGTTTATTTCTATTCCAATCTTTGCTTAATAAATCACTATTGATCAACACATAATATCTATAATATGAGTTATAACAATCCTCATAAATATTTATTGTTTCAAATAGAGGAGTTTTAGAAAAGAATTGATCTAAAATCATCGCATTTCTTCTTCTTAACCCAACCCAATTTGATAATTTTTTTAATTGTAACCTACCTATTGCCGCTTGCATCTCTGTCATTCGCCAATTTGTACCAAAGTCTTGATGTACATATTTAAAATCAAAGTTATTATTGTTTTTTAAAATTAGATCAAAATCTTTGCCATGATCTTTATATGACCACGCTTTCTTCCAAGCTTGTTTATTCTTTAATACAAGCATCCCACCCTCTCCGCCTGTAGAAATAATTTTATCCTGACAAAAGGAAAATGCTGCAGCATCACCAAATGATCCAACTGGTTTATTCTTATAAAAAGCACCATGAGCCTGTGCACAATCTTCTATAACTTTTAAATTATGTTCTTTAGCATACTCTATGATTGGATTCATATCACATGGCATACCACCCAAATGAACAACAATGATAGCTTTAGTTTGGGGAGTTATCACTGCAGATATAGTTTCCACTGTTATATTGTGACTATTTAAATCTACATCAGCAAAAATGGGGCGTGCTCCTTTCAATGCAACACAGCTTGCAGTTGCAACAAAACTTCTTGCTGGAATAATTATATCATCTCCTTTACCGATATCCAATGCATGTAGTGCAGCTTCCAGAGCCACTGTACCGTTTGATAAAGCAATGCAGTATGGTGTTCCTAAGTATTTAGCATATTCTTTTTCAAAAAGCTTGCCATGCTCACCTGTCCAGTAATTTACTTTTCCAGATTGTAGAATTTGTTTTACTACCGCAACCTCATCAGATGTAAAATATGGCCAATTTGAATCCATAATTCATTATATAATTAATTGTTTTAATTCTCTTAATGATCCAATTTTATGATCAGCTTGATATTCTTCTGAAGCTTGTGCCAAAGCATATTCACCATCTGGACGCAGAACATGAATTGTCTTCCAACCTAATTTTTTTGCAGTAATAAAATCTTTAAGTACATTATCTGCTACATAAACATAGTTTGCATCATCTTTATTATAACGCTTCATAATTTCCAAATATGGCCATTGGCTCGGTTTCCATGATTTTCTGCCATTAGAATCACTATATACTATATAATCAAAAAAACCATTGATATTCAGAGCGATTATTTTATTTTGCTGCGTACTCCAATAACCATCAGTAATAATAGAAAGATGCTTACTTTGAAAAAAATGTTCAATCATTTCCTTCGCTTCATCTAATAAATTTATTTTAGGTTGATGTAGCCTATAAACTTCAACCATTTCATCAATAAATTTTTGAGTATATTTAACACCGCATTTATCAAAAACCTCATTAAAAATCTTCCCTCTAACTCCAGAATTATAAATATTTAAACATCTATCATAAAATCCTTCCATAGATACCTTCTTAGCAAGCCAACTATCTACAGCTTTAAAACCACTTAAAACAAATTGTTTTTCTAAAAATAAAGTATCATCTAAATCAAATACTAGCACTGTACTCATACAACTTCTCCTTTATTTAAAAATACAGCATCATCATAACGAAGCATTTTAAAACCATCGTTCCAATCATTCATTTTTATATCAATTTGTTTTTTTAAATACATACTCAAAATCCATAAAGGAAAATTAGCACCAGCAGCATAAGAAAGAGGGAATCCTCCACCAAATCTAGGATTTATCTCAATAAACTTTATTTTATTATCCTTAGTCAAAAAACATTGTACAGTAATACAACCTAAGGCTTTGTACATTTTTTCAACTAATTTTTTAACCTCATTAATTAAAAAAAGATTCTTTACAGTAATGCCTTTACTAATCTCACCTGCACGAGTTTCCATTCTTAATCGCGGCACAACACAACATACTTTACCAGAAAAATCAACTAACACATCAACAGTATATTCATCACCTTCAATAAATTCCTGCAAAATTGCATTTGAAACATATCCAGAAAAAAACTTTAATTCTTCTGAATTATTTACCTTAAAAGCATTAATGCTAGAACTGCCATCTGCTGGTTTGATAAATAACGGAAATGAAAATTTTTTTTCAACTATATCGTTTTTACTTAATATTTTTGGAACATCAAAATTATTCTTCAATAAAAATTTATAGGTAAGTCTTTTGTCTGAACATATTTTGATATCTTCATATGAAGATAACAACAGACTTATACCTATATCTTCAAATCTCTTGCGATTTCTTGCTAAAACACATAGTTCTGTATCTATTAAAGGAATAATAATTTTTATATTATTCTTTTTACAAATAGATAATAAATCTTCAATATAATTGATATCATTTACTTTAGAGATTTTTAAATATGCATCTGCAATATAGCTTGCTGCAGAATTTTCGCTTGCATCTGCAGCCATAATTTTACCGTCAATACGTAAAGTTTTGAATGCTTCTTTAAACGATTTTATCAAACAAACTCTTCTTCCTACACTTGTAAATAATATATTTAGTTTAGAACTCATTTATCTTCACCAGTAAAATATGGCATTGTCGTACCATCATTTGTATTTACTCCAGCTCCTTTAATTACCTTAAAAAAAGTGATGAAAATTATTTTTAAATCTAGCTTAAATGATTGATTATTAACATACCACACATCCAATTTCAGTTTTTCTTGCCAAGAAATACTATTACGACCATTCACTTGTGCCCATCCTGTTACACCAGGTTTTACTTCATGTCTTCGGGCTTGCTGCTTCGAATAAAGGGGTAAATATTCCATCAAAAGAGGTCGAGGGCCTACTAAACTCATATCTCCTTTCATTACATTAAATAATTCTGGCAATTCATCTAAACTATATTTTCGTAAAAATTTACCAAATTTTGTAAGACGTTTGCTATCTGAAAGCAATTGACCATTTTGGTCATATTTATTCTGCATAGTACGAAATTTATACATCATAAATAACTTACCATTTAATCCAGAACGTGGTTGCTTAA
Organism: Rickettsiales bacterium; assembly: GCA_013214525.1. GTDB lineage: Bacteria > Pseudomonadota > Alphaproteobacteria > Rickettsiales > JABSSG01 > JABSSG01. The sequence goes on from JABSSG010000024.1 coordinate 34,156, forward strand.
AAAAAATTGGTAGCCCCAGTTTGAAATAAATCAAAACTGAAATAATGCCCATTAACGGTAAAAATAAAATCAATAAAAATAAAGATACAAAAAAATCAAAACTTCTTTTTAAAATCATACATGCTGAATAAATCCATTCTTAGGTACGTTATTATACCAGTTAGCTACAATTCTTAAACCTTTTTCTAAATCATACTCTGGCAAATACTTTAATTTTGCTCTAGCTTTACTAATATCAGCTAAAGAATGGCGGATATCACCTTCACGAAATTCCCTATAATAAGGTCGACAACTTTCTGGCATATGCAATACATCACGTATTTTATTAAATAATTCAGTCAATGTAATTTGTTCTCCCACTGCAATATTATAAATTTGATTTATAGCTTCAGAATTATTTGTTAATGCAGCAAGTAAATTAGCTTGCACAACATCTTCTACATAACAAAAATCACGTGTAGTTTTGCCATCTCCATTAATATATGCTTTTTCATTATTAAGCATAGCATTAAACCATAATGGAATTACCGCTGCATATGCTCCTTTTGGGTCTTGTCTTGCTCCAAAAACATTGAAATATCTTAACCCCATTATTTCAATATTATAACATTTAGAAAAAACCTTTGCATAAAGTTCATTAGAATATTTCGAAACAGCGTAAGGGGATAATTGATTCCCTATTTGTTCTTCAACTTTAGCAAGAATTTTTGAATCGCCATACACAGAACTGGAAGAAGCATAAACAAATCTTTTTACTCTATTATCCTTTGCTGCTGTTAAAATATTAATAAAACCTGAAACATTGACTCTATTAGCAGCAATAGGGTCTTTTATTGAGCGAGGTACACTCCCCAAAGCTGCTTGATGCAATACATAATCAACCCCTTGTATCACTTTTAAACAATCTTCTAAAGAACAAATGTCACCTTCATAAAAAGTAAAGTTATTTTTATATTGATCAGAAATAGACTCTAAAACATCATCAATATTATGCCTATAGCCAGTGGAAAAATTATCAACCCCAATAACTTTTTGATTGAGTTTTAATAAAGCTTCCATTAAATGAGAACCAATAAATCCAGCAACTCCAGTTATTAACCAAGTGAATTGGTTTGCTTTTAGACGATTTTTTAATTCCTTATAATCCATAAAAATACTTTATAATAATATCATTACTTAGAGAGTATAACTATTAAACCACTGCACAAAATCCTCTATACCGCTGGACAAATCAATCTTAGGTTTGTAAGCAAGCAACTTCTGTGCTTTAGATATATCAGCTAAAGTTGCAGGCATATCTGTTGGATCACGCGGAATATATTCTATCTTAGGCTCTATACGTAAGCTTTGTGCTATAGTATGTGTTAATTGATTAATATCAGTTTTTTTACCTGTACCTAGATTAAATATTGTGTTCTGAAATCCTTGGCTGTCTTTTTTTGGTGTATAGCTAGCACATTTGATTACCCCATCTATTATATCATCTATATGGGTAAAATCTCTAGTTACTTTACCATCTGATACTAATTGTACTGTTCTGTAATTTTTTATAGCGTCAGCTATTTTAAATATTGCCATATCTGGTCTACCATATGCACCATAAGCAGTAAAAAAACGTAGACCAACCATAGGGATTAAATAGCCTACTGTAAGTGTCACACATAAGTTCATCAGCTTGTTTTGTAGCAGAATATAAAGATAATGGCTTTTCTAGCGGCATATCTTCTTTAAATGGTACCTTAGTAATAGAACCATACACCGAAGACGAACTAGCATAAACTATTCGTTTAAGTTCAGGCAAGAGTTTTGCAAATTCTAAAATACATACTTGTCCAATTAAATTACTGTTAATATATTTAAATGGCTGATCAACTGAAGCTCTTACCCCAGCTTGTGCTGCTAAATGAAAAATTAGTTCAATATCAGCATGTTTTTGTGCAATTGCTTTTAAGCATTTAAAGTCAGCTACATCACCTTCAACAAAACTTACATTATGGTATTGCTCCAATTCTTTGAGACGATCACGTTTTAACTTTACTGAGTAATAATCATTAAGGTTATCAACACCAATAATCTTGGTATTAAGATTATTTTTAGCTATTCTTTTAGCTAAATGGAATCCAATAAATCCTGCTATACCTGTTATAATTACACTATTTATGTTCTGCAAACTCACTTTTTTTCTTTTTATTGCAAATAAAATTTATTAGTACTATTACAAACGTTATATAAGAAAAAATTTTCATTGGATATAAATATCTTGCCTCAAAATGGATAATAAAATGTGGTATTATAGTTCCAAGTAAAATAGAGAATAGCATTAAACAGCATACCATGTCTAAAGTTGTCTTGCCCATAAGAGCAATAGCTATAACTCCAAATATAAGAACTAATAATATGCTATTTATCACAATGATTTTAGTTCTTGCAGTATCACCACCTTCCTTAAACCAGTATTTAAACAAATAAGGTAATTTGTAATAACTCCATCTAAATGGATTCAAAATTACAGTTTTTTTTGATTCCTTAATTAGATTTTTCATCCATTTATACTGCCATCTTTTATTATATATATCTTCTGCTTGAAATTTAGCACATATCTTTGGTTTAATTTTACAAGCCGCAGCATTCACTCCACCTACCACTGTAAAATTATTAGAACCACCTAATTGTTCATCAGTCATCCATAAATAAGCATACATATTTATCCCCCAACATTCTGATGCTAGAATCTTAGAGCATTTAATACCCAAATGGAAACATTTTAAAAAAATACTAATAAACATTCTTTCACAACGTTATCAAACACTCATGGATATGGGATACACTATACATGATAAAGATATAAAAAAAAGAGATGTAGAACCATTATTGATAGGTAATTTTAAAAAGATAACAGAAAATAATTATGAATAATCTCTTAATCACAATGTCTGGTGGCACCACAACTGTAATTAATGCTACCCTTGTAGGCATTATAAAAGAAGCTAGAAAAAATGCAAAAATAGAAAAAATATATGCTGGATATCCTGGTATTTCAGGCGTATTAAATGAAAATATTGTTGATCTGACAAAAATTAGAGAAACAGAACTTAATAAATTATATTACACTCCCTCTTCCGCTTTTATCGGTACTACAAGAGTAAAACCATTAAATTTTGATGAGCTTAAGAACTTAAGTGATGTATGTAACATACACAACATTAAGTATTTTTTAAACATAGGTGGTAATGGAACAATTAAACAAACAATTAACATATCTAAAGCTTTGCCAAAAGTTAAATGTGTAGCATTACCTAAGACAGTTGACAATGATTTAGGAGATTTGGAGTTTAAGGACGTTCTATATACACCTGGATTTCCTAGTTGTGCAAACTATTGGAAATTTATAATAAAAATAATGAATCAAGAAAACCTTGGAGCTTGTAGTCATGATAAAGTACTCGTAACACAAACTTTTGGTCGAGAAACAGGATTTTTAGCTGGCTGTGCAAGACTTGCTGATAAAAACAGAAAATTACCTCTTTTAATTTTAATTCCAGAAGACCAACGTAAAATTGAAGATATTTTAGAGAAAATAAAGTATAAACTGAAAAAAGTTGGACGTTTAATGATTATTATGACAGAGGGCTACAAGATAGGTGACATAGGAAAACAATTTGATCATACTGGGCAAATAATGTATGGTTCTAGCCAAACAACATCTGCACAAACTATGGTTAATAAATGTATGGAAAATAATATTCAAGCACGTTGTTTTATTCCTTCAATTGATCAAAGAAGTAACTTTTTGTATACAACCAAAGAAGATCTATTTCATGCAGAAAATATAGGTATTTTTGCTATACAGAAACTTATAGAAGGTTATACAAATTTTTTTGCAAGTATCTGTTACACTGATTTAGGATATATTGGATATAAATCAATACCTTTTGAAACCATCCAAAATTTTTCCAGAAAAATGCCTAATAAATGGATTGACTTTGGTAATTTTGATGTTACTGATTTGTTTGTAGATTATGTAGAGTCTATTATAGGCACTCCGTTAATAAATAATATGAAAAATATTTTTGATATCGACTTTGCAGCACAGAATTATCCCTTAATCAAAAAATTAAACATTAAAAATAATATAAAATGTTATGAATATTGAAAAAATAGCTGTATTTATATCTGGACCATATAGATTTACAGATCTAGTTTCCAAAAGACTAGAAAAAATATTGACCGGTTTCGAGTTTGATTTTTTTTATCATATATGGAATGAGGATCTAGGAAATAAAATTAGAGAAAAAAGGTCTTTTGATATTAAAAAACTTAGAGATAATCCAAAAACAAAAGTTATTGTAACACAAAAACCTTATGCAGAAGAGGATTTTAAAGATTCTATCGGACTTAAAACTGGAAGTCATTCAACTATTAACGCTACAATGGGCATGTTTTATTCTGTAAGTTTATTATGCAGTTTAATAAACCAGCTACCAGATTATAACAATTATAAATATATACTAAGAATAAGAACAGATTGTATTATTATAAATGATGATTTTATGTCAAAGCTAACATTTGATAATAAAACAATCACTATTTCTAACAATTATTCTGTTCCATTTTTTTGGCTTTCAGACCACATATGTTTCGCCGAAAAAAATAATTTTTTTAAACTTTGGAAACATGATAGCATAGAAAGTATATATAGAAGTTATAAAAAGGGCAACAGAAATCCTGAACAAACGCTAACCTATCTTTATCAAAAAACCTCTGGATTGACTGTAAAGAAAAGCTTATTAAGGTATAAAGACTATCATATTATGTATACCACTCCTAGAGAGAATGAACCAGCGTGTATGAATAGCATGATTAGCAATAACCCTGAAACACTTTTTGATAACCCAAAACAATATATTGATGGGTTAGAAATAGATAATTACTTAAACGACTTATACAAAAAAAGGATGATTAACTCTAAAAAATATTATTGGAATAAATTATCAATATGGCAAAAAATAAAATACAAAAGCAAAAAAGGTTTGTGTGATTAAGAGAATCAAGCAATGATTTGTAAGCTCAAGATTTCTTTAGAGAGTCTACGTGAAAGCTTTCGGTTCATGCAACTCATTTTGCTAAACTAATTTTTCTTCCCTAAGCGTGACAATGTATAAGCAAATTTAAGATTAAATAAACATAGCTTCTTACTCACATAATTAATGATATTACTATTTTTTTCAAAATAATGATCCATTAGTGCACACACAAATTTACACAAATGCACATACGTGTATATTTTATGTAATGAAGGTGTTATTTTTAACCAAAGCCAACAATATTTAATCATCTTCTTAAGTTGTATTTCCTTAGAAAGAGACGACCATATTCCCTTCCCTGTAAAATTATATGTAGACCAAACGTAATGAAAATACTTTACCTTACCTCCTTTAAAACAATAAGCCTTTAAGCGTATTACATCTCCACCTCCCCATTTTTTATAAAAAAAACTAGGAACTTTTTCTCTGTAAATATTACGGAACAATACAGAAGAAGTATGAAAATAAATATCTCCTCTAAGTATATCTTTATAATTTATAGTTGCCCCAATACTTTTAGCCTGTGAATCTGTAATAATGTGGGTTGTTTTACCCGTAATTTTATCTACAACCTTTGTATTATGTGCTGCACAAACATAATCCCCATTATTATCTAAAAACTTGACCTGCTTTGCTAACTTCTTATTGCTATTCCAAACATCATCTGCATCAAGAACATGGAAATACTCTCCTCGCGCCTTACTAAGTAATTTTGCAAATGATTTTCCATTACCTAAATTTCTTGTATTGGAAAACACCCTAACAATATTTGGAAATTTCCTTTTATAATTTTCAGCAACCAACAATGTACCATCAGTAGAGCAATCATTGCAAATTAATACCTCCATGTTAAAGTCAATTTCACTGTTTAAAATTGAATCCAAACACTTTGCTAAATTATATTCTTCATTAAATACAGGTACTAAAGTGCTTACTTTTACACTAGTCATAACAATACGTAATTATAAGATTTCTAAACACTTTTACACTACACATCTCTTGAAAAATACGATAAAATTAAAATAAACACAACATATTATATTACAAACCTTGTCGCACTTAGGTTACAATCTTTGTTATACCAACCTAAGCTACCTTTAAGATAGTACCCGCTCGAGAATATCCTGCTCCAAAACCTACTAGCATAACAACACTCCCTGAAGAAATTTTCTTTTCATCCATAGCGTTTCTTAATGCTATAGGAATGCTAGAAGAAACTGTATTACCAACCTTCTGTATAAAAATATAAAATTTATCTTTTGGTATTTTTAACTTATCACGTAAATGATCTAATAAATACTTATTCGCTTGATGAAAAATAAACAAATCAATATTTTTAAATTCGTAATTGGAATTAGCAAGTATCTTTTTCACTAAATTTGGAACAGTACGCAAAGCAGATGCAAATACTTCTGGTCCATTCATATATAGTTCAGGATGCATATCTCTTTCACGCATTGCACCACCTCGTACAATTATATTATTAGCTCCTATTCCATCTGTACCAAATACAAAGGAATCTAAAGCTGGAGTAGATGATTTAATTGCTTCAATTAATGTAGCAGAAGCAGCATCACCAAAAATAGTAACCACAGTTTTATCATCAGATCGTAAATACCTACTGTAAATATCAGTTGTAATAAATAAAACCCTTTTTGCTTGATTAGTTTCAATAAGACCTTTAGCTAAAGAAAGACCATAAATATACCCAGAACACCCTATATTAAAATCCAAAGCACCGCTGGTAGTAGGTATGTTAAGACGATCCTGCAAAATACAAGCAGTAGCTGGAACAAAATAATCTGGAGTCTGAGTACATAATAACAAAAAATCAATCTCATCAGCTCTACATACATCAGAATCAAACAACTTCACTGCTGCTTTATAGGCAAGATCTGACACACTCTCATTTAAAGTAGCTACATGCCTATTTTCTATGCCTGTTTTATTTTTTATTTTTTCTACTGTCAATTCTGTAAAAGACTTTGCCAATTGTTCATTAGTTAAAACTTTATCTGGCAAATAATATTCAATAGCCTTAATAGACGCATAAATATCCATAATAGATTACCATTAAATATTTTTAATCATAATAAACTCTTTGATAGCCTATTATCAATCATACAGATAAGATCATTTATAGTTTTCGCTTTAACGATATTATCTGGGTTCAAAACCAAATCAAATTTCTTATCTACCAGAGTAATAAACCCTAAAACTGCCAATGAATCCCAAGAAGAAAGAGAATCTAAGTCTTCATCTCCCTTAAGCGTTCCAGAATCTAACTCCAGCAACTCATCAATTAGTTGTAAAAATTCTTTTTTATTCATGCCTCATTCTTCATTATATTATATATGATTATCTAAAAAAACTTCCTGTCTTAAGTTTAAAAATTGATCTCTTATAAAATTGCAAACAAAAATTCTTTAAAAGAATCAGTATATTTTTATAATCCTCAAACATTAAACTTAATAATTTTTTGCCTAGTTTTGTGCATTCATTAAAATCTTTAAGAAGGAAATATTTAAAATAATATGATAAATATAACCTTATCAATCCTTTTTTCACCTCATATTTTGTACCAAACTCCTTTAAAAAAAATAAATAGCATTTTTCTTCGCCATTATAGTCTGGATAACGTCTTGTAATATTACTTCCATGTCTATTATAAACACCCAGTACATCATCAATGTAACCCACTCGCCCAAGAAATGCAAGTTCTACAAAATAGACCCAATCGCTACTTACTCCTAAATTTAATTGATATTTTACATGCTTAGTTTTTTTATCATTCCTAACCAATACTGATATAGCTGGTATAAAACAAACATTTTCAATTAATTTTTTTGCGATATTTCCTGAAAAAGCAGCTTGCCCAATAACCGAATCATTGTAACGATATTTTTTCCCAGTGTTGGTATCATAAACCCAAACATCATGATAACACATTACATAGTCAGGATTATTCTCCATAAATGAAATTTGCTTTTTAAGCTTATTAGGAAGAAATTTATCATCACCAGAAAATAGTGATACATACTTACTGCTGCGCTTTACATAAGATTGCATTAAAGATGTGTTTTTAGCTACTCCAACTGTGTTTTTATTTAAAATAAGAGAAATATTATCAGGATACTTCTTTTGCAGTGCTATACAAATATTTCTGGTATTATCATTTGAAGCATCTTCTGCAATCAAAATTTCAAAACTATCGATACCCTGCTCCAAAACACTATGCACCGCATCATGAATAAACCTCTCATGATTAAAACTAGTCATACATATTGTTACTAATGGACTTTTGCATTTAGCTGGCAAGTACATGATTACTTATATTTACGTTGGAATAATCTACATAGCGTTTGAAAGTAGCATTGCGATTGTATAATTCTGTAAAACTTCCTTCTGTTAAAATTTGTCCATTTTCCATATACAACAGTTTATCACAACTCTTCAATGTAGAAAGCCTATGAGCTATAGTAATAATTGTTATTTTACCTTTGAGGGCACTTAATAATGAGCATAATTCAGATTCACTATCCATATCTAATGCACTACTTGCTTCATCTAAAATTAATATCTCAGATCTTCTATATAAAGCTCTAGCAATAGCAAGCCTTTGTCTTTGCCCACCTGATAAGAATTTACCATTTTCTCCAATAATTGTGCGTAATCCTTTTTCAGACGACCGAACATGATCAAATAATCCAACATTTTTAAGGGAAGAAATCACCTTTTCAATTTCAACATCTCCTTCATCTACACCATAAGCTATATTAGCAATGTAAGTATCATTAAGCAAAAATGGATGTTGATCCACAAAACTTGTAATTTTTCTTAAAGAAATTATTTTATCTTCCCCTCGTATAGAAACATCATCAATAGAAAACCTTCCTTTATAATTGGTTAAAAACCCAAGAATAATATTTATAAAACTACTTTTACCTGCACCAGAAGCACCAACAATCCCTACATGTTGACCTTTGAAAATAGCTGTTGTTACCTTATTAATAGCAATTTTTTTCTGTTGCAACGAATATTTAAAAATAACATCATCAAAATTTATAGATCGAGTAAATAACAATGGTGATATGCTCGAGGGATTTTCGTAATTATTTTGCTGTTTTTTCTGATAAAGAGAATCAAATAAATCTAATATCTTCCGAGATGGTTCAAAACTTGAGTTAATCATTGAAATTGCAAAAACAGATTTATTTATTAAAGGCACAAAACGTATACTTAAAAAAACCAAAAGAGATATTCTTACAGCAGCCTCTTGCATATTACTATACAACAACATTGATAGAATAAATGCAACAAGTATAGTAGACAAAGATATAAACTCAATAATGATGCTTGGCATATTCTGAACAAACTGTATGGATGAATCAATATTTGATACTTGATTTACTTTAGTTAAAAATAATTTTGTAAAATACCTTTCCTTTAGTGCAATCTTTGCTTCTTTTAAACCAAAAATTGACATTTGTAATGCAGACATTAATTTTTGAGATACAGATTGACTTTCTATGCCTAATTGTTTCATTTTATTACGCTTAATTCTAACAAAAATAAAAATCATTAATGCACCGAATAAAAGAGACGTTGTTAAAATAGTAGGACTGACAAGCAGTGCAAAACAAATTAATACAACAGTAATCACTGCTGTCTGCATCAAAAGAATCATATTATGAAGAAAATTTTGGATAACATTTGGCACGGAATTAGACAATATATTAATAAAAAATGATGAATCTTTCCTGTGTATCTTTTCATAATTTGAATACAAAATGACATTAAATAACTTTGATGAAATACAAATTCTCCATCTATTTAATATTCTGCGCTCATATATCATGATCAATATATTAAATAGAAGTTTCGCAGCAAGTACAATAATAACCAATACAGCCAATAATATTGCAAAACGCTTCGTAGACTCAAGACCAGAAAAACGGTATAAAAAACCTAATATTCGTCCCTTTATAACACTATCAGGATCAGTAATAAGCAACATAAAAGGAATAATAGCCGTCATATTTAATATCTCAAACAAACCAAGAATAGCACCTCCTAAAGTTAGCAATACAATTTCCAATGCTGTACAAAATCGAAACGCTTTATAAAGATTCTTGAATGTTTTTATTGCTTTATTCATCTAATTTCACCCAGCTCATTTTTTCTTTCAACAACTATTTCTGCCATCTTTACTAATGCTAATTATATTCTTTTATGTTTAATACATCCCTCTTCATCTGCTCATTAGCAATTAAACGTAATATTTTTGGAAAATATTTTCGAAAAAGACCTGTATTGGAATAAAAACTATTCAAAGATATTAGGCCACAAAATATATTAGATAACATCCCACTTATTAAACTATTATTATTTTTAACCTCAATACGTTTATATAAGCCTCTCTTTTTTTTAGATATTAAATCAACGCCAGTTATTTGTGAAATCAGTGGAAAACGATGATGCCATCTAAATCTCTCATTTATTGCATTATTTGATTGTAAAACTATATCCTCCCGCCACTTACTATCATTTAATAGCTGCTTTGCTAATGTAAAAGCTTCTGCATTCGAATTATACATAGGTAGTTTTATTTCTGGAAAATCTGATTCCAAATCAGCCCTATAATCTGACAATAAAACTGATGAAGATGCCATAATATCATATACTCTCCATGAACACCCTGTCGGAGTTTGAGTATGGTTTATATTTAAAGAAACATAGCTTCTGTTATAAATCTTTTCGTTATGTTGCAAAGAAAAAACTGCTCTTTTATCATAAGAGTTAAATATTTTTGGAGACATAAACCCAAGCTTCAGCCACTCCTTTGGTCCAAATATTTTTATACTGAGATCAAGTAGTGAATATACAATTTGAGCTCTTTTAAAACCAGTATTACTATATTTCAGTATAGGTTCTATATTACCATAGAGAGATGTAATATCAATCTCCTCAATTTTTCTAGAAAACTCTTTAGTATCCTTAACTATATCAATATATTCAGGTCTATCAAAAAAAAAATTTAGTACACAAGCACCATTAAAGAAAGGATTTCCAATAAAAGATATATTATATTTTTTTTCTTCTTCAGTAGAAACACATCCAGATGCATTAGGCACTCTAAATATTCTAGAATGATTTTCACAAAATAAATATTTTTTATAATCCGCAACACCAGATCTAGTGGTAGATAAGTAGTAAAAGCGATCCTGATTATTTAAAATAAACTTCTTATCATTAAAAAATTCAAAATAATCAGCATTCCAAAGAGCTATAGGACAACTAAACTCCTTTTCTATGCCTTCAATTGAAGAATTATTAAACGATATAATTAAATCAGGAGAAAATTTTTTTATTTTCTTTAGTATTTCATACTTTAAAAATTTTGAACGCGGCGTATTCGATCCGTTCCAAGGACTATATAAAAAATCATTCGTTATTATATGTGCTACATTATGCCCCGCAGAACAAAAAGAGTTTATAAGCCCCTCATACAAAGAAATAGCTCTAAATTTATTATTGTAAAATACTCCACAATGATGTGTGATTAGTATATTTGCCATTTTATGTCCTTTTATTTAACACTTGAATTCCATTGGGCAAAAATTCACTATATTTTTTTAATAAGTCTTCAATTTCTTCTTTTGAAATAGAGAAAAAATAATCCAACCATGTTTCACCTATACGTTTTGCACCAAGTTTTTCATAAAATTTCCAAACACGTATATTTTTTTTTCTAGCATTAAAATGTGACATCATAAACCCTAACTGTAACCCATAACAATACAGTATTAATATAGACTCAAGACCAAAAAACTTTGAAATTCCATCTTTAAGTATCCAAGAACCCCAAGAAAATGAATCTCCTTTTTGATCATATAACCTAATTGTGCCTAAAGCTTCTCCTATTTTATTTTGTATAATAAAATAAGCTTGTGAATTATCTCTGCTATATTTATCTAACCAATCCTTTTGTGCACCAATATCTCGCTTGGTATAGGATATAAACCTAGATTTTTTAATGTCTGTCCTCAAATCCAGTATAAATTTTGCATCTTTAACAGATGCATTTCTAAATACGAGATGGTTGCCTATTATTTTATCAGCTTTTTTTAAAATTGGCTTATCAAGATTCAAATTTATTTCAGTCATATAAATTAATTTCTTAAGCAATATTCATTAATACTAGTCACTTCAATCATTGCACTATTTTGCAAAGCATCATTTCTTTTCACTCCAATATACCATTTTATAGTTTCATGCCAATATTTTTTATAATCATTGCCTGGTATAAACCCCAATTCTTGAGAAGCTTTTTTAAAATTAATAGCATAACGCCAATCATGTCCTTTGCGGTCATCAACTAGACCAAGCTGATCTAAATAACTCTTATTATCTGAGCGTGGCTTTATTCGATCTAACATTGAACAAATTAATTTAGCTACATCCATATTTTGTAATTCATTATTTCCTCCAAAACAATAGCTTTCACCAAGTTTACCTTTTGTAATAGCTAAATACATACCTCTGCAATGATCTTTTACATATAACCAATCACGAATATTTTTGCCAGTTCCATAAATTGGAATTTTTTGGTTATTCAAAGCATTATAAATAACTGTCGGAATTAATTTTTCTAAATTTTGTCTCGGACCAAAATTATTCGAACAATGAGAAATTATTATGGGCAATTCATAAGTAGACCACCAAGCACGAACCAAATGGTCTCCTGATGCTTTCGATGCAGAATAAGGAGAATTAGGAGCATACGGAGTTGATTCTGTAAATGGCTCATCAGTATCACTAAGCGATCCAAATACTTCATCAGTTGATACATGAAGAAATCTAAAATCTTTGAATTTGTTACGCTTCTGCCAATAAGCATAAGCAGCATTTAACATTGAATATGTACCATTCACGTTAGTCTTAATAAATGCATTGGCATCTTTGATTGAATTATCTACGTGAGTTTCAGCAGCCAAATTAAAAATATAATCTATTTTATGATCATGTAATAAGCCACTAACAAGTTCTGTATTACAAATATCCCCTTGAATAAAAACAACTTTTTTTGTTTTTAAAGCCAATTTTAGATTATCTAAACTTCCTGCATAAGTAAGCTTATCGAATATAACAACATCATATCCCAAACCTGCAAGATAATCTACAAGATGACTTCCTATAAATCCTGCACCACCAGTTACAAGTATTTTTTTTCTATTATCCATATTTTAGCGATTCTCTAATCTATTGAAACATTCTATAATAACTTTACAAACATACAATACCTCATCTGCAGAAATAAAGGGATCTATTGGCAAAGAAATTTCTGTTTTAGAAATCCTTTCTGCAACAGGAAATTTTTCTGTAGAACAATAAATGTTAGACTTGTGAATTGGTATAGGATAATGCATATTTGTATCAATGCCATTATTTTTTAATTCTGCTATAAGATCTTCCCTGAGGTTTGAATTACGTACACAAATTGGAAAAACATGCCATACTGGCTTAATAGAATAAACAAATTTAGGTAGTTGCAACCCTTCAACATTAGATAGTTCTTTCAAATATATGTTAGCTAATTCACATCTTTTTTGATTCCAGTTATCAAGAAATTTAAGTTTAACACTTAAAAAAGCTGCCTGAATAGAATCAAGTCTAGAGTTTACACCTTTAATTTCATGAATATATTTTTTATTACTACCATAATTACATAACATTCGAATTTTTTTAGCTAAACTGTCATCATTTGTAGTAACACAACCAGCATCTCCTAAGGCACCAAGATTTTTTGTAGGGTAAAAACTAAATGCAGCGGCATGACCTAAAGATCCTATTTTTTTATTTTTATAAAACGCTCCATGAGCTTGTGCCGCATCTTCCAATACAAAAAGATTATGTTCTCTTGCAATTTTCATAATAGAATCCATATCAACTGGAATACCATAAAGATGCACTGGAATAATAGCTTTGGTTCTTGAAGTAATTTTTTTCAATATTTGATCTATTTGCAATCCATAAGAACTAGGACTACAATCAACAAAAACTGGGCTTGCACCACATGATTCAACAGCAAGTGCAGTTGCAATGAATGAATTTACTGGAATTATGACCTCATCACCATATCTAATTCCTAATGCTTTAAGAGCTATAGTCAAAGCATCCAGTCCATTACCACATCCAATAGCATTTTTTACACTACAATAATTTGCAAATTCTTTTTCAAAACTCTGTACAGAGCTGCCTATAATAAAATCATTTTTTTCTATTTCTTTATTAAAGGCTTCCTGTAATTTAAACTCCATATCTTTGTGACATCTATTTAAAGCAAGATATGGAACGTTTTTTATACTATTATTTTCTCTAAGCCATATTTTAAAATTATCATAATCTCGAATATAATCAGATTCTTCGTATTTTTCTGATGCTAAAACAGAAACTATAGCATCATTAGACATTTTTATCTCACGCCAATATCCTGGTGGTAAAAGCAGACCTTGATTATTTGTAGAAAGATTAAATGTAAATTTACCTTGAACTCCTTCCAAATAAATTTCACATTGCCCCGATATACAAACTATAAACTGCCAAAGTTTCTTATGAGCATGTTGACCTCTAACTTTATTACCAGAAGAATTAGTTAATAGATAATGTCGCTTTACATAAAAGGGAAGCTCTTTTGAATATTCTATAACAGTCAATTCTGCTCCATCTTTTTCAATATGTTGACATTGAACAACCATGGGCAAAAGTTTAGATTTAGATATGCTGATATTAAAACTTTTCTTAAAAACCAAATCAGTCATCAATATGCTCCAATATCTTTTTCTTATATCTAATATCTTTTCTGCCTTGAACAGTCTGATCAAATAATTGCTGTTTGGAGATATAACCCATATTATACGCAGCTTCTTCTGGAGACCCTATTAATTGACCAGTATATTTTTGTTGTAACCGAATATAATTTGATGCATCATTCATAGTATCATATGTACCTACGTCAACCCAAAAATCACCTCTTGAGAGTTTAGAGCATTGGAGAGTTCCAGCACTTAAATATAAATTATTAAGATCCGTTATTTCCAGTTCTCCCCGATCACTCGGTTTTAAAGATTTAGATTTCTCAACCACCGTTTCATCATAAATATATAAACCTATCGCAGCAATATTTGATTTAGGATTTAAAGGTTTTTCCTCAATAGAAATGACTTTTGATGTAGTTTTTTCAAATTCAATAACACCATAACTCTCTGGATTATGTACAGGAACTCCAAATATTGTTGCTCCAATATTTGCACATATAGATTTATTAATAAAATTTCCAATCTGGGATTTATTCAAAATATTATCTCCTAATATCATCACACAAGGAGAACCATTAAGAAATTTTTCTGCAATAATAAAAGCTTCTGCTATACCATTGGGTTTTTCTTGTGATGCATATTGTAAAGAGATCCCAAATCTTGAACCATCACCAAGAACACGCTGTAAAATGGAATTAGACTCTTCTGTACTAATTATCAAGATTTCTTTTATGGACGAAAGCAATAACATTGTTAAAGGATAATATATCACTGGCTTATCATAAATTGGTAACAATTGCTTACATACAACATTTGTCAATGGAGACAACCTTGTTACATATCCACCAGCCAGAATGATTCCTTTATGCATTATTTAACCTATTTTTAATTTTTATATTACTCCAAATATAATGAACAATATACTAAATTAGATTATATTATCGCTTGCTCTAATATTGCTTGCTGCTGTTCATTATATGCAATATCCATTGCACATAAAATCTTTTTATTCACTTTTCGCACATCATATTTTTCTTCAGCTATTCGCCTGCTTGCCTTACCCATCTTTAAAATATTTCTTGGAAATAAAATAAATCTTTCCATTGCTTTAGCCAAAGAATTACTATCTTTTATTGGAACTAAATAGCCATTCACTCCATCGTAAATCGTTTCTCTACACCCTGCTGTATCCGTAGTAATTATAGGTCTCCCCATTGCCATAGCTTCCAAAGTTGCTTGTGATCTCCCTTCACGATATGAAGGAAGAACAAATATACTTGCGTTTTTTAGAGCTTGTCTTACATCAGTATTATCATCAATATAATTAATAATTTTATTATCAATAAAATAATTAAACTCTTCTTGTGTTAAAGAAGTAGGGTTTGAATCCAAACTACCAAACAAATAAAATGAAATCTGAGGATATTTATTTTTTAATTTATTACATGCATATATATATTCATAAATCCCTTTATCTTTAATAAATCTAGCCACCATTACAAAAGAAATTTGCTTAGGAATTGTACTAAAACTATAGTGTTGTAAATTTACACCTTCGCCGTCTACCAAAACCACTTTTTCTTTTTCTGTAATTTTTTTGTGAACGAAAAAACTGAGATCATCTGAGTTTTGAAAAAACACTTTTTGGTTATATCTCAATGCAAACTTGTATAATAATTTTGTTAGCTCCCTAACAAACTTATTACCACTTACAAAAATAGAACCAAGACCAGTAATAGTGGAATATATTTTTTTGATTCCACAAAATTTTGCAGCAAGTGATCCATAAATCACTGGCTTAATATTGGATAAATAAACAATATCAGGTCTTATTTTTTTAAAAATTTTATACAAAGATATAAAACTAAAGATATCATTAAAAATATTATAACTAGCTCGATCTAAATTTACATTTACAGTCTCTACATTTAATTTTCTTAAACATTCCTTAACTTGCCAAACATGAGAATCTGACGGAATACAAGCAATAACCTTATAGTTTGCTCGTTGAAAGTCTTTCATTAGATCTAGACGCATTTTTATCAAAGAAATCGAAGCTGCACTAAAAAATAAAATTGTTTTACTCATTCTGTCCTAACTACACTTGAAACATTAAAATATTATATAATAAATGACTTCAACCTTTTCTACCAGATTAATGCTCATATCAATATTTTCTTACAATTCCTGTAATTTTATACATATTATGTAGAAGTTCAATACATATTGGACTCATGCAGCAAGTCTCAAAGATTGTTTAATATACTCAAGAGGAGTAAAATATACTAATAAATATTGCAGCTGTTATAACAGAAACCAACAAACTTAGGCGCCCATTAATATAATTAATAATTATCTTAGTCATTTTATTGATCATTAAATAAGGAATCATTGGCAGCAATGCTACCACATTCTAAAAAAATTGCTAATAAATCATACCTACATTGCACAGCTGTAGTTCGCAATTTTAAAGAAAAATAACAACTGATCGTCATTAACTCTTAATGCACCCCTTCAAAATGCTTACCAAATAACAATTTTGACCAGTTTAGTAAAACATCAAAAACCACTAAGAATAGCGTCAAGAATGATAATTTCAACACGTTCTTGATTTTGCCAACGATTGAGAGAGAGAGTAGCAATAAGATTAAGGTTAGGTCTTTTTGATAATAATATTTCACCTATAGAGCTTTGAGTTCCTCTAAAGCAAATCCCACGAATAGTTTTATTTGAGTCTGGATTAGAAAAATCTTTCAAAACACAAGAAACATGCTCTCCTCTAACCAGAGAAGGATGAACTATTGATACTGAACTCAGCATAAATTTAGGTTGTTCATTACCTATGCCAAACGGCCCTATTTTATTAATTTGCCTAACTAAATCTATAGTAATTGATTCTATTGAAAGCACGTTATCATAAAAATTAACTCCATTTTCCATTATAGCTTTGTAAGGTTCTTTAAATTGCTCATTAAAAAAAGATTTAAGATCATCTATTTTATTTTGTTTAACTGTAAAACCTGCTGCCATTGCATGACCACCACCTGCTTCAAGTAAGCCTATCTTCTTAGCTTCAAGTATTGTTTGACCAATATCAATCCCTTTTATAGATCTACAAGAAGCTTTACCTAAACCTTCTTTATCAATTGAAATTACAAAAGATGGTTTACCAAATTTTTCCTTTAATCGTTCAGCAACTATACCAATTACTCCGTGATGCCAATCTTCACCATCCACGCATGTAAATGGAACATCCTTACCAACAAAAGCAGCCTCAGCTATCGCTTCATTTAAAGTTTTATTTTCAATAATTTTACGCTCATGATTATACATCTCCAGTCTCATGGCAATATCCAGACATTTTTTATAGTCCTCACAACTAAGAAGTTCTGAACCCAAATGAGATTGACCAACTCGACCGCTTGCGTTAATTTTAGGTCCAAGCACAAAACCTAAATGATAAGTTGAAATATTAGTAGACCCCACAGGAACTCTTGAAGTTTCAAGTAATGCTTTTATACCTAAATTGTTCTGTGCTTCTATTACCTTTAATCCTTGCTTAACAAAAATTCTGTTTAAACCCATAAGTGGCATCATGTCGCATACAGTGCCAAGTGCTACTAAGTCTAATAACAATAATAGATCTGGAATTTCTACAGGCTTAACAATTTCCAATTCTACTGCCTTCTTTGTAACTGCAATCACAAACAAAAAAGATACCCCTACTGCAGCTAAATAATTCAGATTTGAAGAATCATCCAATCTGCTTGGGTTTACTACAACTGCATCAGGTAAATTCTCGCCACAAAGATGATGATCTATAACAATTACCTTCATGCCTAAAGCATTTGCTTTTTCTATTGCTTCATGTGAACTTGAACCACAATCTACTGTAATTAAAAGTTCAGTCCCATAATTTCGTATTTTATCCATTGCCTCCAGATTAAGACCATACCCTTCTAATGTTCTATCAGGAATATAAATTTCTACTTCCTCCATTCCTAAGAAAGTTAAACATCTTTTAATTAAAGCAGAAGAAGTTGCCCCATCTACATCATAATCACCAAAAATTGTAATTTTTTTCTTTTCTTTTAAAGCAGCAATTGTCAGATCGACTGCTTTATCTATGTCCATTAATTTATCTAACTCAGGCAGAAATTTTTTCAACTTTGGATTTAAGAAATCATCAATCTTCCCTGGGTGAATATTTTTTCTTGCAAGAAGTTCTGCAATTATATGTGGTATATTAGAATTATTCTTTATAGCATTAACTAAATTTTCATCTACAGAAAGTTTAGTCCATTTCTTGTTTTTTACAGATTTATAAACTGGAAAAGATTTAAGATCAGATGTCCGTTGCTCTTCTGCTTTGATCATAACCCATTATCTTATCATAAGAAAACTTCCAATCTTTTAATTTGGTATATGTTCTGTTTTAATATATCTGATAGCTTTATGTTTCGAACTCATTGAAATAGAATTTGTTCGTACACCGCCATTTTTTAGCTTTTTAACGCCTTCAAGCAAAGAACCACTTGTTACTCCTGTTGCAACAAACATAATATCTTCTCCTTTAGCCATATCATCAATTATATATTTGTGATTTAAATCACTGATCCCCATACTATAGGCACGAGTTTTTTGTATTTCATCATCAAATTTTAAACGACTCATCATTTGTCCACCAGTTGTAGATAAAGCAGCAGCGGCAAGAACACCTTCTGGTGCACCACCTATCCCTACATACATATCCACAGCAGTATTAGGTAGTGCTGTTGCAATCACAGCAGCTATATCGCCATCTTTTATTAACTGAATTCTGCTGCCCGCTTCCCTAATTTTAGCAATCAACTCTTCATGTCTGGGGCGGTCTAATACAACTACTGTTAGATCCTCTATGGAACATTTCTTTAATTTAGCCAAATTAGCCAGATTTTTTTTTATAGGATCATCAAGATCAATTATCAATGAATTATGTCTCTCACCAATAGCTATCTTTTCCATATAAACATCAGGTGCATTCAATAAACCACCTGCTTCTGTCATTGCTATTACAGACATGGAGTTAAGACCTCCTGTAGCACAAATAGTTGTTCCTTCTAAGGGATCAAGAGCTATATCTATTTTAGGGCCATTTCCTGTGCCAACTTTTTCTCCAACATATAACATTGGAGCTTTATCTCTTTCCCCTTCACCAATTACAACAGTTCCTTCTATATTCATCTGAGCAAGCGCAGACCGCATTGCATTAACAGCTACTTCATCAGCTTTCTTTTCATCCCCTCTGCCAATCATTGAATATGCTGCAATAGCTGCTGCTTCAGTCACTCGTATTGCTTCCAATAATATATTACTGTCCAATTTAGTTGCTAGTGATGTATCAGTCATAGATAATTTTTAGCTAAATATAATACTCTGTCCTAGACTAACATTTTAATGTTATTGTTGCAACGGTATTGGTTTATTTTTTATATCATATGTAGAATCATCTGTAGATTCGCTTTTTGATTGAGTAGAACTCTGTTGTTGTTGCTGATTAGAAGAATCTTTTTGCTTTGATTGCACCGAATCTTGTTGAGGCTGCGACAAGGTTTGCTGCTGCTTTGCATCTTGTTGCTCCTGATTAGCAGACTGAACTGAAGGTTGCTGCTGAGATTTAAGAGACGTTTGCATTTGAGTAGCATTTTGTAGTTCCTGCAATTTTTTATTAAGTTGCTCTTTACCTTTTTGTGTTGGAGCAGCAGGTGCTTTTTCCAGTTCTAAAGTTTTAGTTTGAGCATTAGGATTTTTAACTTGTTTAGCTTTTTCTGATAATTTTTGTATAGTTTCTGTTTTTTTAGTTAACATCTTCTTTTGTTGAATTGCAGAATATTCTTTTTTAGGGCTATCAGATAATGGAGTATATCCTGTTTTATTCTTAGTGTTGGTGTTGGTTTTAGTATCAGTTTTAGAAGAAGCAGTTACTTTATTATCTGATTTTTGTGTTTTTTTAGATAAATCTTGAGTTTTAATTTCTCCATGCACAGATACAGGTTTCTTTTTTGGTCTAATATAGGTTTTTTTATTTGAAGTTCTTTTTTTCTTTTTAGAAATTTTTGATCTTTTTACAGTAGTTTTTCTCTTTGGTAAAGGTAATGGCTTAATTTCATTTTGTTCCTCCTCACTAACAAAATCATAAATATAATCATTTTTATTTTGTACAGCTTTTTGCTTATTACCCTTTCTACAATTTTTATAAGATACATAGGGAGAATTGCCAAAAGGAACCCTTCTTGAAGTATAAGGGTTACATGAAACACACGTGAACAAAAATACAAAAACTATTATTACTCTAAATAAAGCCACGCTGTAATGAATCATTATATTAATTTATCTCTTATTTAAAAATTTACCACGATATTTGAGTTGTTGTATACAATTTTTAACTAAATTATAAAAAGAATTATTCCAATCTTTAAACATTTTTCTTGCATTACCTGCAAAACTTGGAAGCTTTTTAGAGTTATTTAGTAAATCCTGCAACTTTAATGCTAAATAATCCGGTGCGAAATTCTTTTCAAGAATAATAGTAGCAGCCTTCTTTTTCTCCAATTCCCTTGCATTAAAAAATTGATGGTTATCTGTAGCAAAAGTAAATGGCACAAGTATTGCAGGTCTACCAAGTGCAATCAACTCCGAAACTGTTAAAGCTCCAGACCTTGAAATTATCAAATGAGATCTAGCAAATTTTTGTCCAATATCATCAAAAAAAGTTTTAACTTCTGCATGTATTTTATTTTGTTTATAAAAAACTTTCAAATTTTGAAAGTTTTCTGCCCTACATTGATGATACACATATATTCTATTCCTCAAACTTGGTTCAAGTAATAAAATTGCTTTGGGTATAACATCACTAAATATTTTAGCTCCTTGACTACCACCTAAAACCAAAATATAGATCTTACCTCTGGCAGATAAAATTGGATATCTGTGTTTTCGAGCAGCTAGTATTTCTGATCGCATTGGTGTTCCAGGATAAAAAATCTTCTTAGGACTCATATTATCAACTCCCTTTGTTTCTTTAAAGCATAAGGAAACTGCAACTGCTAAATTCAAAAAACATTTACTTGCCCTACCAACAATAGAATTAGGTTCATGTATTAGTATCGGAACTCTAAGCAAGACTGCTGCAACCATAGTAGGAAAAGATGGATAACCTCCAAAACTTACTAAAATATCTGGTTTAAATTGAAACATTAAAATAGTAGCGTGTAATACCCCAAACAAAATCTTTAACGCTCCAAATAATTTTTTAAAAATATTGCCAGACAACGATGACGAAACTATTATTTTATATTTTAAATTTTTTGAAAATTGGCTTTTAAAATTCAAGAATCTTTTATCTGCTAAAATTAAGCATAAATTTTTATCTTGCTGCAACATTTCATCTAATGCTAACGCGGGAAAAATATGTCCACCTGTGCCACCAGTTGCCACAACCACTTTATATTGCTCTTTACTCTGAGTGTTCTTTTTATTTGTAGTACTCATATCAATTTTTTGATCAGCTTGTTTTTAGTATTTTGATAATATTAACCATACGTAAAAAGTCCGAGATTTTAAAAAAGAAAATGTAAATAATATCAAGCTCCTGCCTTCGCAGGGACAAGCTTAAGACATTTTTTAGCGAAGATAATAGTTTCATTTTCTTTTTTAAAATCTCGGACTTTTTACGTATGATTAGTATATATATTTAATATAACATAAAAATCTTAGATAACATGAGCCATTTAATTTTAGAACCATTAGAAAAAGCAATTACGCAACTAGAGATTGGCATGGCTCTTAAAGAGCAGTCATCAGATAATGAATTACTTCGTGATGGTGTTATTCAAAGATTTGAATATACTATAGATTTGGCATGGAAATTATTAGCATATTTACGTGATGCTTTTAGTGAATCCAATTTACCATATAAAGTAGATATAGTAGATTGGAACACCCTCTCTGATGATTTTAAAAAAATTGTGCAACAGGATAAAATCTTGCTCCACTATTAAGAGTATATACTAATCGTACTTGAAAAATCCTAGTTTTAAAGACAGAAAATGGAATTAATATCAAGTTTAAAAATTCGCAAATATCGTTGATATTTAAGACATTTTTAAATGAAGATAGTAGTTTCATTTTCAAACTTTAAAACCGGAGGCTTCAGGTATGATTAGTATACATACATCATTTTTTAGTAAGAGAAAGCATTATGCCCATAGCAATTGCTGTCGCAAGTATTGAAGATCCTCCATAACTTATAAACGGAAGAGTCATTCCTTTAGTTGGGAATAGATTCAATGTCATGCCCATGTTAAAAACTGCTTGCATACCAATTTGTATTAAAATGCCTGAAATCGCAATTATTTTAAACTTATTACTGCTATGCAAGATAAGATATAAACCACGCGTAATCAAAAGAGCAAACATTATTATTAAAAAACAACAGGCAATAAAACCCATTTCTTCACCCATTACTGCAAATATAAAATCAGCATGCGAATCAGGCACATATTTTTTTATAGCACCATCACCTGACCCCACACCATAAAGGCCTCCTTTTTTAAAAGCTTCCATTGCCTTCTTTATCTGGTAATTACCAAAATTTTGTGGATCCAGAAATAAATCTATCCTTGTTCTTACATGAGGCAAAAAAACATACGCTAAAGAAATACCAATTATACCAATTATACCCATCACAAGAATCCATAAAATAGATAACCCACCTATAAATAATTCTCCCACCCAAATTACAGAAAACATTATTGCCATTCCAAAATCAGGTTGCAAAATTAAAAGTAATACTGTCAGCACATAAAAAAATCCTGAAATTATAAAAACAGGAAAATCAGGATGCTTATATCTAATAGATATAATCCAAGCTATAAAAACAATAAAAAATGTTTTAGCAAGCTCAGAAGGTTGAATTGAAAACATTCCCAAACTTAACCAACGTCTTGCCCCTTTTATTTCATGTCCTTTAACTAATACTAAAACAAGAAGAATTAACGATAAAAAAAAGCCAATTATAGCAAATCTTTTCAAACATTGCTCTGTCATCAAAGTTATTGAATACATCAATACAAATGCAACTGATAAATATAGCACATGTTTTTTTATAAAATAAAATGAATCTAATTTTAGTTTCAAAGCGATAGCTGGACTTGCAGTAACTACCATTATCAAACCTAAAAAAAAAGTTATAGCTATAATAACAACTAAAAACCTATCTAGTGATAATAAAGGAGAGATAAATATTGATTTTAAACTATCTTTTATCATAAAAAAATCATGATTTGAATCTATGTACTTGAAGATACAATTTTTAAATGTGATGAGTATAAATTAGCTTGTGTAATTATCAATAAGGTTAGCCATTTTATTAATTTCTTTTCGAACAAAATATCCATTATATGGTTTTGAAACAAACCCTACTTTACCTAAAGCAAAAAGCTTATTCAGTTCCTCATTATTCACAACTCCACTCTGTGCTATTATTGCAATATCATTATATTTTTTATCAGCCCTAATTTCACTAATTACACTTACTCCTGAAATTGGCATCATTATATCTACAAAAATCATATCTATATCTCTATAGTTACTTTTTAAATATTTAAAGAACTCATCTACTTTGGTAAATGTTTCCACTTTATGACCTAACTTAGTAAGTAATATACTTGCAGATGCACAACATAATTCTTCATCATCTATAAACAATATATTACAAGAGCGTATTGTTTCCATATTCTGTTGGCATCCAGAAACTTCCTCTTGAATACCAAAAGGAATAAAAAAATAAAAAGTACTACCACGAGAATTTTGGTTATTTTCCACCCATATTTTTCCATCATGCCTATCTATAATTTTTTTAGCTAAAGCCAACCCTAAACCTAATCCCTTTTTGACTGACTCACCATCCGTTTTATCTCCTCTTACAAACAGTTCAAATATTGAATTTAAATCTTTTTCCTCAATTCCTTTTCCTTGATCTTTTGTAGCCACACATAGACCATTAACTTTTTTATTTTGTGCATTCTCCAAAGTATAACTATAAATATCTACTGTAATTGTACTATTTTCTGGACTAAATTTTATAGCATTCATACAAACATTTGAAAAAACTTGCTCAATACGATATTTATCACAAACAATTTGATATCCTTCAATATCTCCTAGTTTCTGATCCGACAAAGAAACAGTTATATTCTTCTTATGTGCAAGAATTGCTATATCCTGAATCATATTTTTTATCAACTCTAGAAGATTAACCCTTCTCATATCAAATTCTGAATCTCTAGAGATAGATGATACATCTATCCAATCATTGACCAAATAAGCTAATTTCTGAGTGTTTTCAGCAATATGTTTTAGTGAATCTGATATCTTCTTCTTAGAATATTGATTGTATTGATCCAATAAGTCATTAGCCAAAATATCAACCACATGCACAGGTCCCTTAATTTCATGACTTACAAAATTTAAAAATCGTTCTTTAACAGCCAAAGATTTTTCTAATTCTTGTGTTTTCTTAGAAACTCTCCTGCGTAAAACTTCACCAATGCCAAAATGGAATTGATCTTTACTTCCCGCAAAGATCACACAAAATAGAATGATCATGGAATACAAGTAAATGGCAATATTAATATTTTGTGAATCTACTTGAAATTCTATAAAACCATACTGTAAAATAAATATTAAGTATCCAAAACATGTACCAATAAACATACATATTAAAAACATCAACCAATCTATTACCAAGAGAGTAATTAATAACCCTATCGCAGTATTTATAATCCATTCCAACGAGAAATTGTTCTTTATTAACAAATATCCTATGTGCATTGGTATAGATACAGTAACAGCTACATACCAATAAAGAGATAGATATTTTTTTAACTTCTCTGGCCAATAATCCCTAAAAAACAGTATCACACACAATATTGTAGCTAGCACTCTAAAAAAAAAGCTTTCTAAATCAGGTACACCTTGAATATAAACACGTATAAAATACGCTAACGGATAATTAATGATGCCAAAAATAGCAAATATATGATAAGGTGCACCAAAATTTGCAACTCTTTCATCACAAAATTTTAATATCTTTTTTAAATTACAATATTTAAGTAATTTTTTTAAATTACTATAACGTTGCAATACGTGAATTAATCCTACCCTCTTAAGCATTAACTTAATATTTTTGTATTAAATAAGTTATCATTGTATTATTATCATCAGTAAATTTTCTTACTAACTTTAAATGATTCTTTTGCAAAATACCATCTACAAATTCCCTTCTGAATTTCCTTGACACTGCTACATGATATTTTTGATTCTTGGATATCATAATTCTTTCATTAAGAAAATAAAAACTTTGTTCTTCCTTAGCAACAAGATTAACATATACAGCACAACTCTTCGCACTCCACTCATAAGAATACTTAAACTGTTCTGGATCAAAATCATTTACATGAAAAATATCCTTGAAATAACGCATTATGGATAAAGCAAGTTGCTTAACATAAGAATTATCATATGCATTTTTTATGCTTAATAAATCCTTATTACAATCCACTGTAAATATACAATACTCACCTTTCTCTAAAAAATTAGCAAATGAAGAAAAGATTTTATTAATCTCAATATTGGTAAAATTACCTAATGTCCCACCTAAAAATAACAGACAAGTTTTACCATCACAATACCTCTGCAATTGTGTTGCACAATCTACTTTATAAGAAAAACTATCAACATTTCTCATATGATCTTCTATAAATTCAGATGCTTTTATTGCATATTCTAAATTTGTGTCTAATGCAGTATAGGAAGCAAGATTTTGTAAAGACTTCAATAATGGTAAAACTTTTGTTCTCAATATATATTCAGGACCTGGACCTATTTCAACTATATTACAATTTTCACCTAAAATTTTTGCAATTTCGTGACTGTTTTTTACTAAAATTTCAGTTTCTGTCCTAGTCAAATAATAACCTGTTTCTTCTTGTACTAATCTTTCATAATAATCAGTATCTGAACAATATATATATTTTGTAAGATGACCAGAACGTTTTCCTAAAAATAAATCTTTATAATCTTTTATAGCCTCATATGGTATAATTTTTTTTGTTGATGCTAACGATACTGGCTGAATTTGTGCTACGTTTGCGTGCTGCTTCATAACATTTCTACTGTTAAATAAAAACTGGAGTTTTCAAGCATAATTAGTATTTACTCCTTGTGCTTGAACTTTCCTATTTTCTACCTTAAAATTTTGTAATCTTCAAATACGAGAAGTATATTAATACAATTTCGTTAACTTACTAGAGTATTTTCACCTACTTACAAAAAACTTAACTCACGTTAAGTACTATGACAGATTAAAATTAATCGAAAAGGTTTTTAACTTTTTTGAAAAAACTTTCACATTTAGGACTAGAATGATTATTTGCAGCATCTTTGTCAAATTCTTGAAGTAATTCAATTTGTTTTTTTGTCAAGTTAACAGGTGTTTCAACCTGAATATGTACATATAAATTACCTCGCGCTGTTGATCTTAATCTACGCATCCCCTTTTCTTTGATTCTAAATTTATCATTAGATTGCGTACCAGCTGGAATAGTTAATTTTAGTTTTTTTCCATCAATAGATGGTACTTCAATCTCTCCTCCTAAAGCTGCTGTAACCATCTTTATGGGCACTTCACAATGCAAGCTATCTCCTTCCCTTGTGAATATAGAGTGATGTGATATAGAAATAAAAACATATAAATCACCATTCTGACCTCCCCTATAGCCAGGTTCCCCTTCACCTGTAAGTCTTAATCTTGTTCCATCTTCAACTCCTTGCGGTATATTAACTGAAAGTGTTCTTTCCTTACGAACACTACCACTACCTAGACAGGCCTTACAAGGATCTTTTATAATTTGTCCTTCACCCTTGCAAGTATGACAAGTTCTCTCCATTGAAAAAAAACCCTGCTGAGCTCTAATATAACCAGCTCCTTTACAAGTATTACAACTAATTAGGTCAGAAGTTTCACTACCACTACCATTACATGTGTCACATTTCACAGAAGCTGTAAAATTAATATCAGATGCCTTGCCAGAAAAAGCTTCCTCCAGAGAAATTGTCATATTATAACGAAGATCTGCTCCTCTAATAACTTTTCGAGAAGTTTTTCTTTTTCTTCCATGACCTAAATCACCAAAAAACTCGCTAAAGATATCAGAAAAAGCACCTCCACCAAATTCAAAGCCTTCAAAACCCTGTTTTCCTCCAAAAGGCCCTCCGCCGCCAGCACCTGCTCCTCCTTGGAAAGCATTATGACCAAGTTGATCATAGGCAGCTCGCTTTTGATCATCATTTAAAATTCCATAAGCTTCGCTTATATCTTTAAACTTTTGTTCAGCACTTTTATCATCAGGATTTTTATCTGGATGATACTTCAATGCTAATTTTCTATAAGCCTTTTTGAGCTCATCTTTACTAGCATTTTTATTTACCCCTAGAATCTCATAATAATCGCGTTTGGAAGACATTTATCTTAAATTTAATTATAACCCTATAAAACAATATGCCCCTGCTCTTACAGAGGCATATAAAATTTTGTAAATCATAATTTCATACAAATATGATTTACTTCTTTTTCTCACTTTCATCAACTTCTTTGAAATCTGCATCAACAACTTTTTCTTCTTTTTTATCGTTGCCAGACTCCTTAGATTGCTCCTCTTGAGTTCCAGCAGAGCTATCTTGTTGTTTTTGTTGATTCATATATTCTCCAATCTTCATAGAAGATTGCATCAAAGCTTGTGTTTTAGTTTTTATATCTTCAGCATCTTCTTTAGTTAAAGCTTCTTTTAAAGATTTAATGTCTGATTCAATTTGGCTTTTTATATCTGCAGAGATTTTATCTTTAAGTTCGATTAGACTTTTCTCTGTAGAATGAATCAATCCCTCAGCATGGTTTTTAGCATCAACAAGTTCTTTTTTCTTTTTATCTTGTTCAACATTTGCTTCAGCATCTTTTACCATTTTATCTATCTCGTCATCACTTAAACCACCAGAAGCTTGAATAGTTATTTTCTGTTCTTTTCCAGTAGCTTTATCTTTAGCAGATACATGTAAAATACCATTTGCATCAACATCAAATGTTACCTCAATTTGAGGCATTCCTCTAGGTGCAGGAGCAATCCCTTCTAAATTAAACTGTCCTAATAATTTATTATCTGCAGCCATTTCACGCTCTCCTTGAAATACACGAATAGTAACAGCGTGTTGATTATCTTCTGCAGTAGAAAATACTTGGCTCTTCTTAGTAGGAATAGTAGTGTTCTTATCAATTAAACGAGTAAATACACCTCCTAAAGTTTCTATACCAATTGATAAAGGAGTTACATCAAGCAATAGCACATCTTTCACATCACCCTGAAGAACTCCGCCTTGAATTGCAGCACCAACCGCTACTACTTCATCAGGGTTCACTCCTCTATGAGGATCTTTACCAAAGAAGTCTTTTACTTTTTCAATAATTTTAGGCATTCTTGTCATACCACCCACTAAGATCACTTCTGAAATCTCACTTGCCTTAATGCCTGCATCCTTTAATGCACGCTTACAAGGTGCAATTGTTTTTTCTACCAAATCACTCACTAAACTTTCAAATTTTGCTCTTGTAAGCTTTACGTGAAGATGTTTAGGGCCAGAAGCATCAGCTGTAATATATGGCAAATTTATTTCAGTCTCTTTTGAACTAGACAATTCAATTTTTGCTTTTTCTGCTGCTTCCTTAAGACGTTGCAAAGATAAAGGGTCTTTAGATAAATCTATACCATGCTCTTTTTTAAATTCATCTTTAATATACTCAAGCAACTTATAGTCAAAATCTTCTCCCCCTAGGAAAGTATCACCATTTGTTGATTTTACTTCAAAGACTCCATCACCTATTTCTAAAATAGAAACATCAAAAGTACCACCACCTAGATCATATACAGCAATAGTCTTGTTACCTGTTTTCTTATCTAAACCATATGCAAGTGCTGCAGCAGTTGGTTCATTAATAATTCTAAGAACCTCAAGACCTGCTATTTTACCTGCATCTTTAGTTGCTTGTCTTTGTGCATCGTTAAAATAAGCAGGAACAGTAATAACTGCTTTAGTAACTTTCTCACCAAGAAAACTTTCTGCTGTTTCTTTCATTTTTTGTAATGTAAAAGCACTGATTTGGCTTGGAGAATATTTTTTTCCTCTTGCTTCTACCCATGCATCACCATTACTATTCTTTACAATAGCATATGGAACTAAATCTTTATCTTTTTTAGTAATTGGATCATCATATGGTCTGCCAATCAAACGTTTAATTGCAAACAAAGTATTTTTAGGATTTGTTACCGCTTGTCTTTTTGCAGGATCTCCTACTAACATCTCACCAGACTCTGTAAATGCTACTATTGACGGAGTGGTCCTTCTGCCTTCAGAATTTTCAATTACACGTGCATCTTTACCCTCCATAATAGAAACACAAGAGTTTGTAGTTCCTAAATCTATTCCAATTACTTTACTCATAATAATTTATCTTATTAATTAACTTTCTTTTTTAAATTCTCGGACTTTTCAAGTACGAGTACTATACATATAGTTCTTTATTTTTAAGTTACAAGAGGTATGCCCATTGTATTTAAAAATTTCTATTTTTAAGCATGCCCCTGCGAAAGCAGGGGTTTGTAAATAAAGCTGCTATTTTTGCATGAAAATATCTTGAATACCACTAATAATATCAAGTTTAACTTGATATTATCTCTATTTTCTGGGCTTCAAAACTAGGACTACTCAAGTGTAATGAGTATAAATTCTAAAAACAGATTATTTTATCTTTCAACCTTCAATATAAAAGGCATAAACATTCTCATATTTTTCTTTTGTACTAAGAAAAATATTGATTTTTTATTGTCACTTTTCGAGGCTTTTATAATCTTCTCTAATTGACTTACATCAGATAAAACTTCTCCATTTACTCTAAGGAGAACATCCCCTACCATAAAACCTTGTGCTGCCCAAAGAGAATCTCTCTTTACATCAAGTAAAATGAGACCATTCACAGAGTTATCAATGCCAAATTTATTTCTCAATTTATCATCTAATTTTGATACCATTGCCCCTAGAATATCTTTATAAGAAGAAAACTCTGAAAAACCTTTAAATTTTTCTTTAAATTTATCTAATACTCCTACTCCTTTTGAAGCTTCTGCTAACTTCACAGTTAAAGTTTTTGATTTCCTATTTCTCAAAACACTCATAGGAATTGGCTTATCAATAGGACTGTTTCTTACAATCCTTTGAAGCTCCTTGAAAGATTTTACTTTTTTCTTATTAAAAGAAATAATTACATCTCCTACCATTATTCCTGCTTTCTCAGCTGGTGTGTTTTTTTCTACCCCAACCACCAATGCTCCCTTAGCATCCTCCATGCCCATAGATTCAGCAAGATCTTCTGTTAGCATTTGCATTCTAATACCTAAAAATGCTGAAACAACTTTACCTGTAGTTTTGAGCTGTTTTATTATTGGCTCTATAATAGAAGAAGGAGTAGCAAAGCCTATCCCTATATTAACGCCAGAAGGTGAAAGAATTTGTGTGTTCATACCAATCACTTCACCCCTTATATTAAACATAGGCCCGCCAGAATTTCCTCGGTTAATCGCTGCGTCTGTTTGAATAAAATTATCAACTACTCCTTCAGAAGATATATCTCTTCCATTTGCAGAAACAATACCTGTAGTAACAGTATTACCAAGCCCAAAAGGATTACCAACAGCAATCACCCAATCTCCAACTCTTGCAGTATCAGAATTACCAAATTTTGCAAATGCTAAAGGCTTTTTTGAATTAATCTTTAATAACGCCACATCAGTAGCTTGATCAACCCCTATAACCTTTGCCTTTATCGAAGTACCATTATGTAACTTTACAGTAATTTCAGATGCTTCTGCAATCACATGGTAATTTGTAACCACATAACCAGTTTTATCTATAATAAATCCTGAACCCAAAGAAATTAGTTTTCTATTATTTTCAAAACTATCATCATTAAACATTCCTGGCGGAAAATGCTTCTCAAGAAAAGGAAAAAGTTCTTCAAACGGAGAACCCTTTTGGGAAGGAATCATTCTATCCTTGGAAACTTTCCGAGGCTTTTGTACCGTAGATATATTAACAACAGCGGGCATAAGAGGGGCTACAATATCAGCAAAACCATTTAATACATATTGTTTAGAAAAATTTGATACGTTACACAATGGACTTTGATTAGATACAGTTGAAACCTTATCCATTTTTGGCGAGGCATATACAACATTCATCCATAATAATGTAAGTATAACTACAACAAATAACACCCTCAAATTTGATACTCTTCCTTTTTTTGACATACCGCACTATTTAAAATAAAAAATTTTATTACTGATTTATACCAATCATACCGGAAAAGTCCGATTAATATATTTTATTAAAACACGTCTTTATTAAAGAATGATGAATAATCTTTCAACATTCAATAAATTTATTTGAATTTCAATTCTTTAAGTATTTCTTCTTCAATAGTTTTCATATCACAATGAGTAAGCTCTTTACCAAACTCCATTACATCCATATCCTTAAATTTTGTGGAACGAATATCTCCCAACATTTTTGGCCCACATATTAATATTACTTGATCATAATGTGTCTCAGATACTAAATGTAAAATTTCCTGTATAATTACTTTACAAAAATCCTTTCTATCTATTTCTTTTGCAGTTGAAGGAGGGTCAAAAAAACGAGGACCACTACCAGAAGATTTATGAAACCTACCCGTCTTTCTAGCCTGTCTATCATGATGAATTTCAAGTTCTTCCGAATTAATCTCTTTTATTAAGTTTTTAATTTTGAAATTTTCTGCTAAATAAAACTTAGCTATTTTCAAATCTGCTACAAGTAAAAGCTTTTTTTTAGAATTTTTCATCATCATCCACTCCTCATATTTTATATTTTCTAATTTGTACTTTATTCTTCAAAAGAAGTAAATAGATCATCCTTAAAACTCTGATTATGTATTAAAGTCTTTACCTATTTTTGCTACAAATTAGTACTTTTTTCTAGGACAATATACTCCTCGCACTTGAAAAGTATATACTAATTGTACTTGAACAATCCTAGTTTTAAAGACAGAAAATGGAATTAATATCAAGACCCTGCCTTCGCAGGGGCATGCTTAAAAACCGGAGGCTTCAGGTATGATTAGTATAGTATTTAAAACGCCATATTAAAATGTAATTTACAGTTCATCTTGATGAGTTATATTCATTTTACCAGATAATGATATATCATCATCTGAAGCAGTCTGTTCAATTGCAGAATTATCCATAATTTGACTATCATACCACTCAGAATACAATTCCTTGCCATTTTCAAATACTATGCTGAAGTGATATAATGTAAGCAAAGAGGATACTAACAATGGAGCTTTAAATATTAGAGGAGATATAACCACAGTAGTAGCTACAGGCTTTATAATTGATAAACCCAATTCAACATAGTCATCTATTTTCCCTTCTTTTTGATATAATTTATACGCTACC
The DNA here is from genome assembly GCA_013214525.1 of Rickettsiales bacterium. Taxonomy (GTDB): domain Bacteria; phylum Pseudomonadota; class Alphaproteobacteria; order Rickettsiales; family JABSSG01; genus JABSSG01. Next base: position 67,699 of record JABSSG010000024.1, read on the forward strand.
TCTACAGCATTGCTAGCAAACAATAGAGGCACCCCAACATTGTAACCATAAAATTTCATAGCAATACCTGTTATTTGCACAAAATCTGTTAACAACTTAACTTGTTTTGATTCTGTAGGATTTATTATAGTTCGTAATATATTAATCGTTGTATCTGTTATTGTTAACCCAATATTCACATAATACATAATATATTTAGCTTTTTCTGGAGAATACTGCGGATCTTTTTTTTCTTTATCAGAAGATATAGAGGTAAGAGAATTACTTAATTCTTACTCTGATTCATCACTAGAAGAAACCTCAACTTTCTCATCAGAATCATATAATAATTCAGATCCAGATACATCTCTTAAAGTATCATGAAGTGGCGTTGATTCTTTTGCTTGTTCTTCAAATAACCCTGATATGACAAATTTAGAGAACTTGAAATCATGTGTAACCATATCATCATTAAACATAGCCATGTATTTATAACCTACATCACCTACTTTAGTATTGCTAAAGTCAATTTTAAAATCAATGGAACCAGATTCTATTCCGGTATTCTTTAAAGCATTATTCCAGGTGCTACAAATATGAACAAATCCAGCACTTGTTATTGGGTTTTCTGAAAAATCCATGTGAATAACAGAATCAGGTAATATTTGCAACAAGCCTCCCTTCATATTCTCAGATATCAATTTAGAAATATATCTTGCTTTTTTATTATCGATGCCAGATCTTTTTAAGTCTAAGTAAAAATTTTGTACAGGAGGGGTTTCAACAGCACGCCTTACCTTTTCTGATATATCATGTAGTTCATCAAACATTTTACACCTCCATCTATTTGCATCTTCTAGTTATATTCTTATATCTGATAAATTTAAAGCAGAAAGTATGCAAGTTTGACATTTGTTAGATAGCAAAGACTCAAAAATCTACAGGAATATCCAATTCTTGATATATTTCCTTTAATTCACCTCTAAGCTTCTCATTTTCTTTTTTCAACTCAGCTATTTCCTCTTGCCAACTTAATATATTATCACATGACCCAGCTTGAAAAGAAGTCTCACATTGCCCCTGTACTAATTCAAGATTACCATCATAACAATTTCTTGAAGTAACTCTGGTAGTAAATCTATCACAAATCTTTCCTTGTTGTTCATTATCTCCAAACACCATAACTTTTGTACAAATACAAGCACTATATTTACTTACCTCACAATCCTGAACAGCCACAATTTTGCAAAAATCTTCTTCTGGCATTTGTAAAATTATTTTTTCTACCATCAATTGATTATACCCCTCTTTGTAATCACTCAACTCTGGAAAAGCATGATGTTTTTTATACATCTGCCGTTTATTATAATGTTGCTTTGCAGATATCTGTTTGACTATCGTCTCTATAATAGAAAAAAGTCTCATTATTTAAATAAAAGCTAAAGTTTAAAAGTTACCCATACAATAGCCTCATGACCTGTAAGTCTTTGAGATACATAAGAAGATTGCTCAATAAAACCCTTTGTATAAAATTTACCAAGATTAACATATCTATAACCAAAATCCATCAAATAACTGTCACCGAAAGTATTTAGCAAAACCCCACAACCAATATTCCAAGCAAAATTTGTCTTAGATTTTCTACCTTGAGACTCTAATGAATATTTTATATCAGTTAGCTTTGCTGGCTGATTTCTGCTTACTCCTACACCTCCAGTAACATAAGGGCTTAAAAAAGAATTTGGATACATATCCCAATCTATGTTTATCATACCTGATGTAGTTCTGATCTTTTGTCTTAAGTCATTCTTATTATCTCTTGCTTTATAAGTTACCTTACTATATTGGAAATTAACAGTACTTCTAAAATGACTTGAAAATCTATACCCAGCTCCAACGCTAAAAACATGAGACATTCTTGGACGTTTCTTTATATAAACATCTTCTCTTTCCTCAAAACGATTAGGTTGAAACTCACCGACTCCTAAATTCAAATAGGCATTCTCTCTAAATAAAGCTACTCTACCAAAAGCATTAGAACAATAAAATAAGATCAATAAACATAAAACACTATAACTCAGTTTTATGTAATTATAGATTTTATTTACCCCCATGATCAACACCACCCCCTCTCCTTGCAAACCCTTACTAGATTATACAAGTTCTTATCTTAATGTAATGGTAGCGAGGGAGGGATTCGAACCCCCGACACGCGGATTATGATCCCGCTGCTCTAACCAACTGAGCTACCCCGCCAAAATATTTTATTAAAAGCCTCCCTAGCCTAACAAAGTATTTTTCTATGTCAATTATACGATAAAAAAATTATATGATTTTTCTAGCTCCTTATTTTTACAGAAGTAAATCAAACTCCCAACGCACTTCTATATAAGTCCAGCAAATATTCTTGCTCTTCCAATTTTTTTATATCTATTTTACGCAACCTAACAATCTTTTTCATAGTAGAAACATCAAACCCATTAGTTGATGCTTCTTTATAAACTTCTCTTATATCTTCCATTATATTATTTTTTTCTTCCTCTAATCGTTCTATTCTTTCCACAAAATTTTTTAATCTTGCAGCAGAAATAGAACCCTGTGTTGTATTAGAGCTCTGCTGTGCAGTATTCATTGTATTAACTTCTTCCATATATTCTCCTTACATAATTTTTTCTAAAATATCATATCATAAGATATTTTAAAACCCCAATAATAGATTAAGTTTTATACATTAAATCTAAAATGAACAACATCTCCATCTTGCATGATATAATCTTTTCCTTCTACATTTAATTTGCCATGCTCTTTCGCTCCTTGCTCGCCATTATACTTAATATAGTTTTCATAACTAATAACTTCAGCTCGAATAAAACCTTTTTCAAAATCAGTATGTATAACACCAGCAGCAATTGGAGCATTTGCTCCTTTTTTTACTGTCCAAGCTCTTGCTTCTTTTGGTCCAATTGTAAAAAAACTGCATAAATTTAATAATTCATAACCTGCCTTGATTAATTTATTTAATCCTGTTTCATCAAGATCAAGATTTTCAAGAAAGAATTTTTTATCTTCTTCACTTGGTAAACTCACAATTTCAGATTCTATTTTAGCAGAAACTGTAATAGCCTGAATATTATTTCGCATAGAAAAATCCCTTACTTTTTTACAATACTGATTTTCAGTTTTTATATCCTCTTCTGAAACATTACAAACATAGATATAAGGCTTACTAGTGATTAATTGTAAAGGCTTTAATTCTTCATAGGAATAACCTTGTTCCAATACTCTCGCTGCAAATTGTCCCTTTTTCAGAATAGCTAAACATGCCTCCATTAATTTTATTTCATCAACTACTTTAGGATCTTTTGAATATTTGGACTTATTCTTTATGTTTTCTAGCCTTTTTTCTAAAGAATCATGATCGGCTAATATTAATTCAGTCTCAATCAACTCTATATCACGTAAAGGATCAATAGAATTTTCTACATGAGTTACATCTGCATCTTCAAAACATCTAACAACATGTAAAATTGCATCTACCTCTCTGATATTCCCTAAAAACTTATTACCTAATCCCTCACCTTTGCTAGCTCCTTTCACCAATCCAGCAATATCAATAATATCTATAAAATTAGGAATCTTTTGAGCGGAATGTGCAATTTTTGCTAACTTATCTAATCGATTATCTGGAACTGCTACTTTACCAACATTTGGCTCTATAGTACAAAATGGATAATTTGCTGACTCCGCTGCAACTTTATCAAGCAATGCATTAAATAATGTTGACTTACCTACATTAGGCAGCCCAACTATACCACATTTAAATCCCATAACTTTAATATTTAAATTTACATGTTTACGTTGGCTCTAAATTTATCCAAGTCCCCAAAAATAACATATTCAAATAATTTTGCTATAGTTTTATTAGCTTGTTTAATTATTTTAATTTCACTATCAGCAAAATTTTCAAGTACATAACTAGAAACATCTTTTTCATTTCTAGGACGATCAATCCCTATTTTGATTTTAATATAATCATTTTTTATAAATGAGTTAATCGATTTAATACCATTATGACCACCACTGCCACTTTCACGCTTTAACCTAATTTTACCTATCTTCATATCCAAATCATCATAAATAACAATAACTCTTTCTGCTGGTATTTTATAAAAACTTACAAATTTACTTATTGCCTTACCTGAGTCATTCATAAAAACAAGTGGTTTAACAGCTATTATTTTTTCACTAGCAATAATACCCTTATATACTTGAGATACAAATTTATCTTTTTCCGATTGAAGATTATAACAAGAAATAATTTCATCTAAAGCAAGCCAACCAACATTATGTCTGGTTTTTTTATATTTTTCCCCTGGGTTTCCTAATCCTACAACTAAATACATAAATTTTTTTATCTAAACACTATTAAATAACACAACTGTAACATTATTACACGCAAGATTAATTTACAATCTCAGATGCTTAAAGAAATAAATAATGGTTTGTATCTTAAGTAGTACTAGTATAAAAACAAGCATAAAGTTACTCATCAAATGAACAATCTTTTTGTACAAATATTACTGTTTGGAGCCCTATTTTCTTTTTTAGCTATAGGTTTTTTGTATCAAAAAAAACCTAAAAATATTAAGGAATATGCATTGGGAGGGAATAATATTGGTCTTTTTGCATTAATCTCTACAGTGATAGCTACAGCTTTTGGTGGACGAAGCATAATAGGTACATCTGCTGCATTATATCAACAAGGCATTTGGTTGTGCCTAGTAATGTGTGTCAGACCCATTGGCATGTGCCTCATGTCTCTTTTAATAGTCCCTAAATTATCTAAATATTACGGCTGTTTTTCAGTTTCCGAAGTAATAGGACGCATGTACGGAAAATATGCACAAAAACTAGGAGGAATTACGTCCTTCACATTTTGCATTGGAATGTTAGCAGCACAAATCAAATCCTTACATTGGGTAATGGAACACATATTTGAGCAAAACGCATTATCTGCAACAATAATTGCACTTGCAATAATGATCCTCTACTCAAGCATTGGAGGAGTAGTTTCTGTTATCAAAACCGACATATTACAATTACTTATTTTTATAATAATAGTTCCAGCAGTAAGTTATCATGTTATTCATATATCAGGAGGTGTTACTGCAATAATTGAATCTTTACCTGAAACTAAACGTATACTTGTACCTGATGGTAGTATTTGGATGATGATTTCATTAATAAGCCTTTATCTATTACCTGACATAAACCCTTGGATGATTCATAGAATTTTAATAGGCAGAAGTCGCAAAAAAAATCAAACAACAATTTACTTATTGGCCTTTGTAAGTTTGTTAAACTTAATTTTCGTTAGTTCTGTTGCATTTATAGCTATTTCAAAATTCCCCAATGCCATTCCTAAAGAAACAATATTTATTGTTGTACGTAATATTATTAAAAGTAAATTGATAATATCATCATTTGCAATTGCGTTGATTGCGATGATCATGTCTACTGCTGATTCTGTAATTAATACTGGAGCTATTGTTTTTATTAATGATGTTATAGATCAAAAAACTACTGATAAAAAAAAGATCAAGTTATTACAATATATTACTGTTTCATCAGGAATAATAGCTACAATCATAGCATTCCTTTTCTCAACTGTATTAGATATAATATGGTTTTTTTCAGAATGCTACTTCATTGTTATGCTAATGCCTTTTGTTATAGGATTATTTCTAAAAAAAACAGAAGATTTAGCATTTTGGGCCAGCACTTGTGTCGGTATATTTTTATTTTGTACATTACGTATTGCATATTACAAATTAAATCATGAGATTTTTTTGATCAGCATTATAGGAGGATTATGTGCATACTTAATCACTTCTTTAATTTACATCAATCGTACTTGAAAAATGTGAGAATTCAAGATGTGCAATGGATATAATATAATATAAATTATTTTTTATCTTTGTTTTCAGTATCTGGAGCAGCAGATTTTGCTTCATCTCCTTTAGCTTCTGTAGTTTCATCAGTAGCTTCTCCTTCTTCTCCTGGTGCTGCAATTTCTGCTTCCTCAATAACTTTTCTCTTACCTGTTAGCCTCAGAAAAGTTTGGTTTAAATCTTTGATAAGCAAACTAACACCTTCAGGTAAAATAATATCTTTAAGACGTAATGTTATTCCTACATCCATTTTACTTACATCAATTTCAATGCAAGAGGGCACTTTATCTTTTACAACTTTACAAGGAAGAGATCTGAACACTATATTTAGTAAACCGCCTTTTTTAATTCCTGGACATTTCTCTTTACCTTTAACACTTACAGGAATGCGTATTCGTAACTCCTTTGCTTTTTCATTAACAAACATAAAATCCACATGCTCTACAGAGTCAGTAACTGGATGAAGACTAAATTGTTTAGGAAAAACATTATAGTCTTTATCTGCTAACTTTAATTTTGTCATAGCAGTTTTTATCCTAGATTTATTGTAAAGAGTTTCTGCTTCTTTTTGACTGATAGAAATAAGTTTTGTTTCTTCACCTTTACCATAAACAACTGCTGGCACATATCCAGAGCCCCTTAAACTTCTTGTAGCACCAGTACCTACTTTTTCTCTTAAATTTGCTTGAATTAATAAAGAATCACTCATAAAATTATATTTTTTAAATTAAAAGCTTTTAATACAGTTCCAACCTGAATCCCTGTAATATATATATAAAATACAAATTAGTCAAAGCCTAGTTTAATGCAAATTTTTAAAATAAGTAATTTAGAAACTCCAACTCGCCTTACCTCATGGCTAAAATCTAATTTCAGCTTAAATTATACGCTAATTCAAAAACTTATTCGCAAATCAGACATAAAGGTAAATGCACAAAAAATCTCTCAAAATTATAAATTATCTAATGGTGATATAGTTACTATTTATACAACCATAAACACACAAAAATCAATTACTCGTAAAATTGACCCTCAATTACATTCACAGCTATTGAAACAAATAAAAAAATCAATTGTCTTTAAGGATAACAACATAATAGTGATCAATAAACCATATAACGTTGCTACTCAAGGCGGCAGCAAAATAAAAATTAGTATCGATGACATATTAAATGATCTAAAATTTGATTATACAATATCACCTAGACTAGTTCACCGACTAGACAAACATACAACTGGATTATTAATCCTTGCACGCACAAAACAAATAGCAATTTTACTGACAAAATACTTCAAGAATAATTCAATAGAAAAAAAATACCTAGCTGTAACGATCGGAACACCTAAAAATAAAACCGGAATTATAGAATCACAAATTACAAAATTAGGGAAACAAGATTTCAAAAATGCTATCACTCATTATAAAATAACTAAATCAAACCCTAATACTAAAATGTCACTAATAGAGTTTAAACCAGTTACAGGACGCACTCATCAAATTAGAATTCATGCAGCAAAAGATTTACAATGCCCAATAATCAGCGATACAAAATATGGGCAAAATACTATACTTGCAAAGATAGTAGAAAACAAATTGCACTTACATGCATCAGAAATCAAAATAAAAAATGTCTTAGGTAAAAATTATTCCTTAAAAGCACCTTTGCCAGCTCATATGCAATCAACCATAAAAAAATTCTTGCTAAGTTATAAAACTCAAGATAGCGTATAGTAAAATTTAAAGCAGTTTGAATATATGCTAACTGGACCAGAGGTAGTGCCAAAAAATGGCAACAAACCTAAACAACTAATTTTATTACTGCATGGAGTAGGAGCTGACGGCAATAATTTGTTAGATATTGCCCACCAACTAAGCCCTCTTCTTCCAGACGCACATTTCATTTCTCCTAATGCCCCCAATACATATGACATAGCACCTATTGGCTATCAATGGTTTAGTCTTCGAGACACATCTGAAGAAGCTCTTCTAAAAGGTTTAGAAGAAGCAACACCATATTTAAATGAATTCATAGATCAGCAACTTAAAAGATTCAATTTAACAGAAGAAAATATGGCTGTAATAGGTTTCTCACAAGGCACCATGCTAGCATTACATAGCTTCCCTCGTAGAACGCGACCAATAGCATTAATTGCAGCACTTTCTGGCACTTTAATTGCCCCTCATTTACTAAAAAAAGAATTAAAATCTAAGCCTAAAGTTCTATTCATGTATGGAGAACAGGATCAAGTTTTACCAGCCAAATATATGAGACTTGCTTCCCAATATCTAAAAGATTTAAATTTTAATACAGAAATTCATACATATCCAGATCTGGAACATTCTATAAACCAAGATGAAATAATTATAATTGCTGACAGATTAAAAAAAATATTTCACTCAGAATATTCTTAGCTTATATACTCATAACACTTGAAGAACCCTAGTTTTAAAGACAGAAAATAGAGATGATATCAAGCTTAAAAACCCAAGAATATTGGTGATATTCGAGGCATTTTTAAGCGAAGATAGCAGTTTTATTTTCAAACTTAAAAACCGAGAGTCTTCAAGCGTTATGAGTATCCCTACTGCGTTTCAGAATCAGACTTTTCAGGTGTGATGGGTGTAGTGATATTGCCATCATGCATTTCTATCACTACATTTTTAGATTCAATTATCTGTTTAACTGATTTTAGAATTTTATTATTTTTATCACGAACTAAAGCAAAACCACGTTTTAATACGTTTTTATAGTCATAAGAACAGAGTAATTTTGTAAGAGAGGTTAATTCTCTCTCTTTGCCTTCTACTAACATAGTCAAAACATTTACATTTAAAGTCTTTTTAAAAACCTCTAATTGATTAGATAAATTATCTCGATACCTAGAAGACGATTCCATTAACCTAAAGCTAACTTCATCTAGTTTTTGCACATAATTAGCAATTACTAAAGCTAAATTAGCCATAGTGGCTTTGGTAGATACAAGAGCTGACTTCCTATTATCTAAATAATTTAGAGCAGCAAGCTCTTGCCTTCGTTTCAAATCATTAATAGCCATCATAAGCTCATTCCTAACAGGAACAGTCATTTCAGCAGCTGCTGTCGGCGTTGGAGCTCGTCTATCTGCAACATAATCAATCAAAGTAGTATCTGTTTCATGCCCTACTGCTGAAATAATTGGAATTTCAGAAGCAAATGCTGCTCTCACTACAATTTCTTCATTAAATGCCCAAAGATCTTCAATTGATCCTCCTCCTCTAGCAACTATTAAAACATCAGGCTTTACAGAATATTTATTAAAGCCATAAATAGCCTCAGCAATCTGCTTAGCTGCCTGCTCTCCTTGAACTAGCACTGGCCAAAGCAAAATTGGCATCGGAAACCTGTCTTCAATTCTATGAATAATATCTTGTATAACCGCACCAGTCGGCGAAGTAACTACACCAACTATCTTTGGTAAAAATGGTATTTCTTTTTTATGACTAGAATCAAACAACCCTTCTTGTTGAAATTGCTTCTTTCTTTTTTCCAGCAATGCCATTAAAGCACCAATACCAGCTGGACTAGAAGAACGCACAACCATTTGATATTTAGATTGACCCGAATACGCCGTAAGCATACCTGAACATATCATTTCTAATCCTTCTTGAGGCTTGTGTTTAATTGCACTCCATTGTCCCCTCCAGCAGACAGCTGATAATACAGCACCATTATCTTTTAATGAAAAATACACATGCCCAGATGGAGCAATTTTTAACCCTGACACTTCACCTCTAACTTTCACATATTCAAAATTATGCTCAATTGACTTTTTTATCAATGCTGATATCTCACTTACCGTATACTCAGCTTGAGTGTTGGTGTTTATATTTTGATCGTCATTATTATATGTAGTTTGCATTATTTTTTTTATAGAAACCATTTGTTGAGGTTATTATACTAATCGTACTTGAAGAATCCTAATTTTAAAGACAGAAAATGGAATTAATATCAAGTTTAAAAATTCACAAATATCATTGATATTTAAGACATTTTTAAATGAACATAATAATTTTACTTTCAAACCCCTGTCTTCACATGGGCATGCTTAAAAACCGGAGGTTTCAGGTATAATTAGTATAACATATCTAATAATTAAATTGCTTATTTTAAATTATTGAATATACTAATCGTACTTGAAGAGTCTGGTTTTTAAGAAAGAAAATGGAGACTTCAGGTATAATTAGTATATCATCAGTTACTCCTATAAAAATATACCAATTATACTAAAACTAGTATATACAAAAAATAAAATCTCTATGGCATTTAATCTAAATTCTGTAATCTTATCTGGCAAAGAAGTTTATCCCATCATTGAGGGGGGGAAAGGCATTGGTGCAAGCTCTGGAGCATCTGCAGGTGCTTTTGCTGCAGCAGGAGCTGTTGGAACATTTTCAGGAGCAAATGCTTTTAGCTATGATAGTCAAGGTAATATTAGTCCTCTAGTTTACATTGGCAAAACTAGAAGAGATAGACATGAAGAATTAGTAAAAAATGCTATTGAAGGAGGAATTGCCCAAGCAAAAATTGCTTGGGATATCTGCAAGGGCAAAGCACCTATACATGTAAATGTATTATGGGAAATGGGAGGGGCCCAAAGAGTACTTGAAGGAATTTTAGAAAAAACAAAAGGGTTAATAAATGGCATAACTTGCGGAGCTGGCATGCCCTACAGATTAGGGGAAATAGCATCTAAATATAAAGTTTATTATTACCCTATAATATCTTCTGCACGAGCATTTAGAGCATTATGGAAAAGAGCATATAGTAAATACTCAGAATTACTTGGAGGAGTGGTATATGAAGATCCATGGAAAGCTGGCGGACATAACGGCTTATCAAATAAAGAAGATCCAACTATGCCTGAAAATCCATATCATCGCGTAGCTGAAATAAGAAAATTCATGAACGAAGTTGGTTTGCAGAATATTCCAATAATTATGGCTGGAGGTGTTTGGCATCTGAAAGAATGGGAGAATTGGTTAAATAACAAAGAAATAGGCAAAATAGCTTTTCAATTCGGGACAAGACCTGTTGTTACAAAAGAAAGCCCTGTGCCAGAAGAATGGAAAATAAAACTATTAAATTTACAAGAAGGTGATGTTTTTCTAAATAGATTTAGCCCAACAGGATTTTATTCATCCGCAGTTAAAAATAACTTTATTAAAGAACTAGAAGGACGCTCTAATAGACAAGTAAGCTATTGCAATGAACAACCAAATGATACTTATAACAAATTTGATATAGGCAAGGCTAGATCACGTATTGTATATGTATTAAAGGAAGACCTTCAAAAAATTAAACTTTGGGAAACACAAGGTTTTGATTATCCCTTAATTACACCAGATAATACTTTAATTTTTGTCACAAAAGATAAAGCTAAACAAATAAGACAAGATTGCATAGATTGCATGGGATGTCTAAGTGGATGTAAATTTAGTAACTGGATGGATAGTAAAAACTATACAACAGGAAAATTACCTGATCCAAGATCATTTTGTATTCAAAAAACATTACAAAATATAATGCGAAAAGGCAATGTTGAAAATGAACTTATGTTCTCTGGCCATAATGCCTATAGGTTTGCAACAGATCCTTTTTATAAAAATAACTTCATCCCTACTATTAAACAATTAATAGATAGAATCTTACTTGGAGAATAATTATGCCTTCTGTAATCCGCCAATATTTCTCTCTAAATGATCCAATAACCACTCAAGACAAGCAAACTATAAATCTAGCTGCAAAAAAATTACTTAATAACCCTGAAGAGCCATGGATTAAAGAAATTTTTCAGCCTAAAGTAAACACACAATATTTAGAATCTATTGCAAAAGAATTACTATTGGGGTGTAAACATTTAGTTATAATAGGCACTGGAGCTTCCAATAATATTCCCAAAACATTATTTTCTCTTACCACATATGATAAAAATCTTCAGATATATTTCCTTGAAGATACAGATGAATTCAAATTTGAAAATGTAATATCAAAACTTGATCCCGCTTCAACACGTTTTCTTGTAATTAGCAAATCTGGACGAACTTTAGAGATCCTTACCCTAACTTTACTATGCTTGAAATGGATACAAAAAAAAATTCCAATGATAAGACTAAATAAAATATTTTATTTTGTAACCTCATCTAAAGAAAATAATAATCATCTATTACAAATAGCAAATAAATATAAAGCTACAATAATAGAACACCCTTCTTTAAATGGACGCTTTTCATTTTTTAGTTCTGTAGGACTCTTACCTGCTGCAATAGCTGGACTTGATTTAAATTTAATTTTAAGACATGCATCTTGGTGCATTAATACAATCTTTAAAGAATCTTCATGGATTCTCGACTACGCTACCTACTTCACTACCATGTCTAAAAAATATCATAACGCCGTTCTAATGACATATAGTAATATATTTCATAGTATAGCTATTTATTCAAGACAATTAATCTCAGAGAGCTTGGGAAAAAAAGGCATCGGAATAAATCCTGTTATTTTTGAAGGAAATATTGATCAGCATAGCCAACTACAATCTTATTTAGATGGATTACCAGATAAATTTTTTACAATATTAATGCCGGCTGCTTATACCACACGTCATGATCATATAACAATTACTAACACTGAAATTTCAGAACTTACCCACTTAAAAAACAAAACTCTCTTAGATATAAACAAATTACAAATAAAATCGGTTATCAATCTTCTCGAAAAAAAAGCTAAGAATCTTAGGATAATTGAAGTCAAGAAATTTAACGAGGTATCCTTAACTGAAATCATTATTTGCTTTATAATTGAAACTATTTTATATGCAAAATTAAACAAAATTGATCCATTTACCCAAGAAGCAATTGAAACTATGAAAAATACTGTAACAAAGATTGCCATTTAATCACTTATCACCATGAAGGTATCATCTCTGGATATTACTAAATTTAAAGGCATATCTTGGTTCATTTCAAGCTTAATTATAGGAATCACAAATGACGTTATAATGAAGTTTTTGGGAGGAAACCTTCCCGTTTATGAAGTTGTCTTTCTAAGATTTCTTTTTGGCACATTAGTACTAATACCATTTTTATTTTTCAACAGAAAAAATTCTAAAACACCTAAAATACTTCTACATATAATCCGAGGAGGAATATTATTTTTTGCTATAGCAGCATGGTGCATAGGTATCAACTCAGGAAAACTAGCCGTCGCTACAACAATTAACTTTACTATCCCTATTTTTGTCTTAATACTTGCTACTAAATTTTTAGGAGAAAAATTTACAATCACAAAAATATTAGCTACAATTATAGGATTTATTGGCATCATTATAATTGTAAATCCAGCCTCCAGCGACTTCACTATAACTTCCTTAATGTTAGTTGTAAGTGCCTTTCTATTTGCATCACTTGATGTAATTAATAAGAAATTTACATCAAGTGAATCACTGTTAAGCATGCTTTTTTATTCAAATTTATTTGCACTGTTATTTAGTACTATTCCAGGTGTTTATCATTGGGTTACCCCAGACCTAAAAACCCTTATGCTCCTATGCATATTAGGCACTGGTGCAAATTTTATTTTATATTGTTTACTAAAATCTTTCTCTTACATAGATGTATCTGCTGCCTCTCCATACAGATATCTAGAATTAATATTTTCAATTTCTCTTGGTTATATGTTTTTCAAAGAAAAATTTGATATAACAAATTGGACAGGTGCTACTGTAATAATTATATCAACAATTATAATGTCATACGAATATTTATTTGTGAAACATCTTAAAAAATCCTCTCAACCTCAATAACAGGTTAGGGTTTTTAATCTATACTCATCGTGCTTAAAAAGCCCTAGATTTTAAGAAAGAAAATTAAGTTAGTATCAAGTATAAAAATCCGAGAATATTGAACATATTCAAGGCATTTTTATACGAAGATAATAATTAAATTTTCAAAATTAAAAATAGGGATCTTCAAGTACGATGAGTATCGTATTGAAGCTCCTAAATTCGTTTAGATATATTTGAAGATTTATGATAGCCTTTATAAGGAGGAGGTGTAGGGCGAGTAACAACCTTCTTTGAGCTTACTCGTTTCACATAATTTTCTATTTCATCTTTCAATTTTTGAGGCACTTGTCTATTTTGAGAAAGATAAGCTTGTCTTTTTTTATATAACTCAATCAAAGCAACATCTGCAAATCTACGCTTTAAATTCTTTTGTTCTTGTTTATTTAATTGATCTGTCACAGATATAAACTCCTTTGAATATTTATCAAAATTAGCAGCTAAATTTTTACCTAACATCTCCATAACCATTTCCTTATCGCTACTTCCTTTCATTTTTTTCAATAAAATTATTATAGTTTTTATTTCATTGTAAATTGCTAATTTAGCGTCTTCACTCATATTTTCAAAATTTAGAAACTCCTCTTCTCTACCTGCAAATAATTTTGCTATATCTTCAAAAAGAGCTACCATATCTTCTTCTATAAATTCAGACTCATGTTGCATAGATAATTCATCAAGAATATTACTAACTTTATTTTTAATAAGATTCTTCTTTTCTGGTTTAAAATTATTTTGCATATAACTCTTCTATATTAGTAACTTTAATTATAAGCAAATAAAGTTAATCATTTATTAAACGCTCTGAGGAAACTATTCTAACGTTTTTAAAATATCTCTAACTATCATAGGTGGGTATCTCCACCCTCCTACTCTTTTCATTGGAGAATAATTGTCATTACCTAACCACACACCAACTACATACTTATCACTAAAACCAATAAACCAAGCATCCCTGTAATCCTGTGAGGTACCCGTCTTACCACTTATTTTTAAATCTTCAAGAAACGCATTACGACCAGAACCTTGTGTAACACAACTTCTAAGAAGCACTTGCATATCCTGAGCAACCTCTCTTGTTACTGCCTGTAATTCTTGTTGACGTGGTTTTAAATATAATAATGTTCCAGTATTAGAATTTTTTATAGATTCCACAGAATATGGTTCAGAAAAAAGACCATCATTTGCTATAGCAGCATAAGATGATGTGATCTCTAACAAATTAACAGAAACTGACCCCAAAGCTATAGATAGATTATGCTCTATATTAGAATTAATTCCCATTCTATGAGCTAAATCTATTACATTCCCCACACCAACCTCGTGTGTTACTTGTACTGCCACAGTATTAATCGATTTAGCAAATGCCTCTTCCATTGTTATCTCTCCATAATATTTGTCTGAATAGTAGTTTGTAGGAGACCACGATCCAAAGGTAATAGGTTTATCCTCCAATATTGTATCTATTGAATAACCATGTTCTAGTGCTGATGTATAAACAAAAATTTTAAATATAGATCCTGCAGGACGAAAGGCTTGTATTGCACGATTAAATGGGCTTTTTAAAAAATTCGTTCCTCCAACTAACGCAAGTATTTTACCATAAGGAGTCATCACAACTACTGCACCTTGTGAAATTTTCTTTTCTTCACCATATTTATTGATATATTTATTTAAAATCCTTTGTGCAACATTCTGTATATGCCTATCTAAAGTAGTTCTAACTGTAATATCTACATCGCCAACCTCTATATATTGACCTATATTTTCATTTATCCAACTTGAAAAATAACCAAATTTCCTTGATCCAAGCAAAGACGTATTAAGTTTTACATATTTTTCAGTATCATCAAGTTCATCCCTAGTTATATAACCATTTTTAAACATACTTAACAAAACTTGATATGCTCTTTGCCCAGACAGCTCTGGATTACTAATAGGAGAAAATCTGGAAGGAGCCTTAGGCAACCCAGCAATTATCGCACATTCATAAAGACTTAACTCCTGTACATTTTTTCCAAAATAATATTTAGCAGCAGCATCAATACCATACATCCCTGCTCCTAAATATACTTTATTCAAATAGATTGATAATATTTGCTCTTTGGTATATTTATTTTCTAACTCTAATGATAATAATGCTTCTTGTATTTTTCTTTTTATAGTTTTTTTAGGATGCAAGAGAGTTATCTTTGCTAATTGTTGGGTAATTGTGCTTCCACCTTGAACTACATAACCAGCTTTAAAATTTGCAATAGCTGCTCTCAAGATGCCTATCACATCAACGCCCGGATGGTCAAAAAACTTTCTGTCTTCAATAGAAATAATTGCATTGATAAGATTTTTAGGAATCTCTGAATATGGAATATAATAACCATATATATTACCATATGTAGAAACGGCTTGTCCGTTATTATCTAATATAATAATTTTCCTTCCTTTCCTAGGCTCTTCTAGCTTATCTATATTTGGCAAATCATGAGTCACATACAATATATAACCAATCAGAATAGTGCTTATCCAAGTCCCCATTATTAACAAAGTTTTTAATAATCGAATAAAATTTAACTTAGAAAACCGCCACTTAGATAATTTATGCCATGAATTTTTCATTCAACTAAAATATTTTTTAATTCATAACTGAGTTTTAAAGTACCACGAGTATAATTACCTCTTATGTTACTTATAGCTCAAGAAAATATTTTATACAATCGAATTCAAAGAATGTGCAACACATTAATCTTAATAGTTTTTTTATTTATTTATTTTTCGAACTTACAATTGAGATGTTATGCCAAGTTTGCTACCTTAGGAATGTATTGTCTTTCTAACCCTTTAGATAAAAGACAAGTATTTATAAACTTAATAAATCATATAAATACATAAAATGGCTTTCTTAAATTTTTTTAAAAAAAAGGAAGAAAATACTTCTACTGATTTGATACAAAATACAAAAGGATGGTATGAAGACAGATATCAAACATTAGTTGTGCAAAGAAATCTATTTTTTCTAATAGCCTCTCTATGCATAATATTTATGAGTGTATCAGTAGTTTTATTAAGTGGCATAATCACAAAGAAAAAAATAGAGCCTATGGTGATAGAAGTCGAAGAATCAAGCGGTATAACAAGCATAGTAAACCCAAACTTAAAAAAAGATTGGTCGGCTAGTAAAGTAATAAATCAATATTTTATTACAACATATCTACGTAACAGAGAAACTTATAATATAGCGTCCTATCTATATAATTACAATACAGTCGTACGGCTTTTATCATCATTTAAAGTATATAATCAATTTAAAAAAATTATAAATGACCCAACTCAAAGTTCTATTGCTAAATATGGATCCAGAAATTCTACTAAGCTAGAAATTAGATCAATCTTATTTCTTAAAGAGTCACCAGGTGGAGGAGGACAAACAGCTCAGATAAGATTTACTATCATAGAAAATGAAGGTCAAAAAAGAAAAATAAACAAAATAGCATCAATTGTGTGGGATTATGTAGAAATGAACTTAAATTTTGAAGATACGATGGTCAATCCATTAGGTTTTCAAGTACAATTTTATACAGTATCAAATGATGTCAATGCTTAAAAAATTTTTGCTATATTTCTTATGTTTTCTCTTCTCTCACTATGCACTAGCTGAGATACCTATAAATACTGATAAACGTATAAAAACATATGTTTATCATCCAAGTGACGTATACCTAGTAACAATTAGCCCAGGTTTTCAAACTAGTATTGAATTTGCACACGGAGAGCAAATTCAAACTATATCTGTTGGAGATTCTTTTTCATGGCTATTAAACCCGATGGGAAATAGATTATTCATAAAACCACTTGAAAACAATGTACGCACAAACATGACCATAATTACAAATCTTAGAACTTATCAATTTGATATCTTATCTAGTTCTGAAAAAGAATATATGACAGATATAGCTTACGTTATAAGATTTTATTATCCAAGCAACAATACAAACCGGTATTGATATGGCAAAAGATTCAAGTGAAAATCTATCACAAAATCCTCCTCAAGAAGAAGATATAGAATCAGCAGATGCTGATGTAGCACCAACAGGTACTAATGAAAGTGAAGATATTAATACAGAAAACAATAATTCTACATCTGCTGATAAAGAAGCTGATATTGATAAGCTTGAACACCCTCAAACACAAAAGTCAGCACAAAACAATCTTTCTTTAATTATCATAGCTCTAATTGTTGCAGTTGGAGCAGTAATTGCCTATTTCTGGATCACTGGCAAAAAAGATAAAACACCTACTCAAGATAAAGTACCATTTACAGAAAAAAAACCTGATACTGCTAGTAAACTACCAGCACCTTTATTACAAAAATCCTCTCGAGTACCAAAAAATATAGTTGCAGTAACACCACCCAAACCCAAAACGCTTCCTAAGACTATCTCTAAGTCTCCACCTGCTCCTGCTGTACCAAAATTATTAGCACCAGATAAAATTACACACCCTAAAGACATTAATACTGATGAAAAAACACCATTTAGCAATAATAATAGACGTAATACTAAAATAAAATCTTCGATTATGCTAAAAAACAGCAGTGATACTAATCAAACAAAAACTAATAAAAACAACATTGATTCAAGTAGTGCAGACGGAGTTTTCAATCCTGAGGTTATAAAAGCTAAAACTGCAAAGCTAACTAAAATTGGCAATATGTCTACTACCATCACTCAAGGAAAAATGTTGGATGCTGTGTTAGAAACACCCATTAACACACTATACCCAGGACCAATCCGAGGCCTAATAAGTAGAGATGTTTTCTCAGAAAGAGGCAATAATATATTAATTCCAAAAGGATCAAAGATTATAGGTGCTCTTAAAGGAGGTTATACTGCAGGACAATCTCGTGTCGCTGTAAGCTGGACTAGGATAATTTTACCTAGCGGATATGATATAGCAATAACTGATGCACCAGGCGTTGGAAAACTAGGCATGATGGGAGTTGAAGGAGTTGTAAACAGACAATTTATGGAAACTATAGGCAGTGCCGCACTACTCAGCCTCATAAATATAGCCACAGCAAATATAACAGAAGATGCATTTGATATAGATTCAAGAACGCAAACCTCTAGTACTAGTTCTAGTGGCACTACTACCACTACAAATACTATAACTCCAACACAACAAGCTGCTGAAGATGCTGTTAATAATTTAAGCAGTATTACAAAAGACTGGTTAAGTAAAAACTTTCTTGCAACCCCATATATAGTAATAAATCAAGGAACTAGATTAAAAGTATTCGTAAATCAAGATATCAAATTTCCTAAAAATATCAATTCATCAATACTCGTAAAATGACGAATGCAGCATTAGAGACTTTTTTACTACCTTTCCATAAGTTATTTGCTGAAAGTGATGTTTCAGAAATTTCTGTTAACTCCCCAGGAGAAGCATGGGTAGAAGCACATGGAGAAATGAGGGTAGAAAAAATTCCTGAACTTGATCTCAATCATTTAACAAATTTAGGCAAACTTATCGCACAATCTACAGATCAAATGATCAGTGAAGAAAAACCTTTACTCTCTGCAACACTCCCAAACGGTTACCGTATTCAAGTTGTTTTTCCTCCAGCAGCAGAAATGGGCAAAGTGGTTTTATCAATCCGAAAAGGAGCCGTTACTAAACTTAATTTAGAAAGCTATGAAAAAATGGGAGCTTTTGCTAATACTACAAATGTTACAAAAAAAAATCCAATTGATGATATTTTATTGAAGCATTTACAGAACGGAGAAATAAAACTATTTATCCGCACAGCTGTTAAATTTAAAAAAAATTTATTAATTAGTGGTGGAACTTCCAGTGGTAAAACTACTTTTGCTAATGCCGCACTACTAGAGATCCCTAGTGATGAGAGGCTTATCACTGTAGAGGATGCTAGAGAAGTTCAGTTACCTAATAATAAAAATAGAGTACATTTACTAGCATCAAGAGGAGATCAAGGGTTAGCTCAAGTTACAACTCAGGACTTGATAGAAGCATGTTTGCGACTTAGACCAGATAGAATTATAGTAGGAGAATTAAGAGGTGCAGAAGCTTTCGGTTTTTTAAGAGCTGTTAACACTGGCCATCCTGGTTCAATCACTACTATCCATGCTGATTCACCTGCAATGTCCTTCGAACAATTAAAATTAATGGTAATGCAAGCTGGCTTAGGTATGCCACCTGATGAGGTTAAATCATATGTAAGCTCAGTAATTGATATCGTAATACAACTAAAAAGAGGAGACAAAGGAGTTAGGTATGTGTCTGAAATATATTTTAAAGAAGATCCAAACAGAAAAAAATAGTTACTTATCTACATGAAAATTAAAAATATAACTTCCAGATTATTAATTATCTTAACAGGTTTTGCTTCTGCTATCATTTTATCATCTATATTATTTATTTATCTAACCTACGGTCCACAATACATACAGTTAACAAATTTTGGTTCAGAATACTTAGCTCGCAACTACGAGATGTTTGTATTCTTATGGCAACAAATTATATATTACATTAACTGGATGATCCAAAATAAAACTTTAGTTTCTTTTAGTGCCAACTCTTATTTAGCTGCAAAAGTCTTTGGAGTACCAAGTTTAGTATTTTCAATATTTGGAATAATTCTTATTGCAAAATATGAAAATCTAATGGAATGGACACCTTTTAAGAAAAAAGAGAAAATTTATGGAGATGCAAAATGGGCTTCCCAAGAAGATGTAAAACGAGCAAAATTACGAGCAAAAACAGGTTTGCTTTTAGGAAAAGATAACAAAGGAAATTATGTTTCTAGTGGATATCAGCATGCCTTACTTTTTGCACCTACCGGTTCTGGAAAAGGTGTAGGTTTTGTTATCCCTAATTTATTATTTTGGGAAGACTCTTGTTTAGTGCATGATATTAAACTTGAAAATTTCGAATTAACCAGCGGATGGCGAACAAAAGGCTTAGGACAACAATGCTTTTTATGGAATCCTACCGATCCAGATGGAAAAACACATTGCTATAATCCCATGGATTGGATTAGTACAAAACCTGGACAAATGGTGGATGACGTACAAAAAATGGCCAATCTACTTTTACAAAAAGCAACAGACTTCTGGGAAAGTGAAGCAAGAAGCTTATTTGTAGGAATAGCTTTATATCTATGTGCTGTGCCTGAAAAAATAAAATCTTTTGGTGAAGTTGTTAGAACAATAAGAAGCGATGACGTCGCTTATAATTTAGCAGTTGTTTTAGACACAGTAGGCAAACAAATTCATCCAGTAGCTTATATGAACCTTGCTGCATTTTTACAAAAAGCAGATAAAGAAAGATCTGGTGTGATATCTACTTTAAGCTCCGCATTAGAATTATGGGCAAACCCATTAGTGGATGCAGCAACAGCTAAAAGTGACTTCAATATGCAAGAATTGAAAAAGAAAAGAATGACTATTTATGTTGGTCTTACTCCAGATAACATAACAAGATTAAAAAAATTGATGCAGGTGTTTTATCAACAAGCAACAGATTTCCTAACAAGAAAAATTCCTGATGATAAAGAAGAACCATATGGTGTTTTATTTATTATGGATGAGTTCCCTACCTTAGGAAAAATGGAAGCCTTTAAATCTGGTATCGCATATTTCAGAGGATATAAAGTAAGACTATTTCTAATAGTTCAAGATACACAGCAACTAAAAGGTATTTACGAAGAATCTGGCATGAATTCTTTCTTATCAAACTCTTATTATCGAATAACTTTTGCTGCTAATAATATGGACACTGCTAATTTAATTTCCAAACTTTGTGGAAATAAAACTGTAGAATCTATATCTGAAACCAGACCTAAATTTTTAGATTTTAGTCCTGGAGGAAAATCACAAAATGTTTCTAAAACTTCAAGAGCATTATTATTACCTCAGGAAGTATTGACACTTTCAAGAGATGAACAAATCGTATTGATTGAATCATTCCCACCTATCAAATCTAAAAAAATAAAATATTATCAAGATAGTTTTTTCACTGAAAAACTATTGCCACATATTGAAGTACCTCGCCAAAAACCATATAACCCTGATGACCTTGCAGAACCTGCAGACGAAAACTCTGAAGGCACTGAAGAAACAGAAGAAGAACTAGAAACAGAAGAATAAATTAAATCACCACTACTCTATTTATAATTGCAAACAATTGCCCTTTTTGTTATAAAAAACTACTTACAAATAATCTTATGACTAAATTAAAAAACATTATCCTTTGTTGCAAAAAAAATGTTAAAAAGCTTACTTATAAAGACTTTTTAGTATTTTCTGTACTATATTTAGGAGTGGTAGCACCTATGTTGTTCACATGGTTATCACTTGAATTCTCTATGTTGTTGACATTTATATGGATTGGTATTATTTGGCTTGTTGTGCCTCGGACACTACAAAATTTTTATCCTACAATAAAAATTCAAGAAGCATCATTATTTGATCTGACTGATATTAACAAGCCTCAATCTAAGATTGCCACACTACAACTGATCATATTTGGGCTGTTTATAGGTTTTAGTGATATCACACTAAAATCAACATTAAAATTAGGTATATTTACACTCCTGTTGCCTATAGCAGGTCTTATTTTATTTTGGATGTCCAACATAACTATAAAATTTATTATAAATTGTGAAAAAAAATCTGCTAATAATGCCACTATGAATAGCAACGGTAAACTTCAGCTAAGTAAAATGGCTATCGAAGCTGTAAATTTTTGTTATAATTTGCTATTAATCTTATTTTTTTTATTATTGCCTTTGTTTTTTATTGAACATGATTCCATTAAAAATTTTTTAATGGTTGCATGGGGCTTAATGGCATTAGTTACTTTTGCATCTCAAAAGTTTTTTGCTCATTTCTGGAGTGGACTTATAATTTTTATTAATAGACCATTTTGGATTGGTGACAGGATAACAATATCTAACCCTGACCCTCAAAAATATAAAGAATTCACGACAGGAATAGTAAAAGACATTTCTTGGCAAATGACTAAAATTAAATTTGGCAATATTGATATTTCTTTAACAAATTCAGTTGTTACCAAAATGGCAATAGCTAACTATAAGAATGAGCAAGCTATAACAGAAACACAAAAAGATGTAGCTCAAAAATCTGAAAGCCCTAAAGAACTTGAAACTATAGCTGATTAAGCCTTGATTTATTTGTTCATTTTTTCTCGTTCTCTTCTCTGTTCTTCTTCACCTACTACTTTAAAATGAGTAGGTTCACGATTTTTAAATCTCATTTTTGAAAAACTAAAACCAAAATAAGGAGCAATTAATCTTGCTAAAAGTCCTATAATAATAAATATCAAAAGAAATTTTAGTAATAAGAACGCTATAAAAATAAACAATCCAACTACTAATACAAACTTAATTATCTCACTAAGTGAATATCGCTTTAAAAAATTTATTATATTATTAAATATTCTCATGCTTTATGTATCTTAATCATTGCTAATACTATAATAACAATCACTTATATGCGAGAAAAATTAGCAGTAGATTATTAAAATTTTCATGCTACTTTTAGTGGAAATCTAAAAAAATATATGGGAGATCTTTTAACACAAAGCTTAGTACTTGCTGTCTTGCTTTTATTTTTAGTAATTGGGTTTTTATACAAACAAAGACCTAAAACTATTACAGAATACGCGTTAGGAAGTAAAAATATTAATACAGCAACTTTAACTGCAACTATGGTAGCAACATGTATAGGTGGTGGAAGCCTGATAGGTGCTTCATCTTCATTATATCAATATGGAATATGGATGCTTTTAGCCTTAATTATTTTGCCACTTAAAAACTGCATTACAGCATTAGTAATATTGCCTCGATGGTCAAAATATTATGGATGCTCTTCCATAGCAGAAGTAATGGAACGCATGTATGGAAAATATGTAAGAATTGTAGTCGGCATTGCTGCATTTATATTTTGTATTGGATCACTAGGAGCACAAATTAAATCATTACATTGGGTAATGGAACATGTATTTAAAGAAAATTCATTTATTGTAACAATAATTGCTTTATTTATTATTTTAGCATATGCCAGCATTGGTGGAGTTTCTTCAGTTATTAAAACTGATGTTATGCAATGGGCTATCCTTATAATTATTATCCCAGCAATAGCTTATTACTTGATTGATATGTCTGGTGGAATTACTACCATAGTAACAAACTTACCTAAAAATAAACTTAGTCTTTCCTCTCAAGGAAAAGATTTTGCATTAACTTCATTTATATTATGGCACGCAATTTCATCTCTTAACCCACTTATTATTCACAGATTTTTAGTTGGTAGAAATACAAAAAAAAATCAAATCACAATGTATTTGCTTGCGATTACCAGCTTAATTAATCTAATTTTTATTGCTTGCATAGCATTTATTGCTGTTGCAAAATTCCCTAATATTGCCCCAAAAGAAACGATATTTGCGGTTATACAGGGGTTTACCAATACTAAATACGTAATGACTGCTTTTGTTATTGCACTGATTGCCGCAATTACCTCTACTGCTGATTCTGTAGTTAATACTGGATCTATCATTTTAATTAATGATATTTCAACTCAAGAAATCACCGAAAAACAAAAAATTAAATTATTACAAATCTCAACTATTATTTTGGGAATCGCATCTATAATCATTGCTTTTGCATTCTCGGATATTTTAGAGATATTATGGTTTTTTGGACAATATTACTCAATTATTGTAGCTATACCATTAATTGCAGGACTTTTTTTAAAAGAGTTACGCAAAGAAGCATTTTGGTCAAGTATCTCTGCTGGTTTAGTAGTGTCTACTGTATTACATCTTATAAATCCTAATTTAGGTCATACTGCATTTGTAATTGCTGTTATTGTCAGCCTATGTGTTTATTTTATTACATTCTTTATTGTTAGAGACAACAAATTGTCTCAACAAAATTTTTCTTTAGCTAAAATAGCTACAGCAATAAACAAACAAGTGTCTTTTAAAACAAATCTCCTCCCTTATATAACCCTAGCTTCATATTTTTATACTACAATTATTAAAATAGAATATGGATCTGAACCAATAATAGCAATTGATACTGTATTAGCTTTAGGCATTTTAGGGTTTTGTTTATTTTTTGAAGATTCGGTATCCAAGAAATATAAAGGCTTTTTTATTTTAAGCATCTTGTGGTATTGCTTTGCTTTCTTCCCCATATATTTCTTCTTAACTAAACCAATGATAATTTTTGTAATAATCAATCTAATTTTATCATTGATAACATTAGCATGGCTAATTAATTGGCATATATTTATTACATTTTTACTATCAGGCACTATTATTGCTATTTCTACATTTTGTATATTACACAATGAAATCGTAACTTTAAAAATTGCCAAAATAATATATTTAGGATTATTTATTAGCTGTATTGGAATAACAGCGTATATATTTGCCAAAAAGGGAGAAAGTATAAGTCAAATAAATTCACCACGTAAAATATTAAGAAAATTTACAAAGTCACTAACTGCAGGTATAGAATATCAAACTATTTTACTTAAGGGAAATAAACCAATTGAAATTTCACTTGAAGACTTTAAAAACAATGTAACCAAATATTTTTATAGATTGCTTATTCAAAGAAATGTGAAATTAAAATTCCAAAGCAACCATAAAGTTTTTAATACAATACTACCTCTAGGAAACTTTTATAAAATAATATATAGCACCATTTTTAATATTTTATACTTTATCGAAAATGACAAAATTTTAGTTAAATTTTACTGTAATAAGAATAGTATTTCTAAGATAGAAATTTGGTGCAATCAGTATGAAATGCAAACCGCACTTAAAAATCCTCAACATGGTAAGATTAAATATTACAAGGAAATTCTTCAATGGAGAGATATACCAAAATTTCTTGGTACCGAAAAAATAAAACTTCAAATGAATACTGACAAACTGATAATGCATTTCCAATCACCCATAGAAAATAATTTCAAAGGTTCTTCTATCTCTGAAGGAAGGAAAGTTATCTAAAGAACTAGTAAAATCACCTATCCACGTAAAAATTCTGGTACATTATAAGCCCATTCTGTAATGCTACCTGCACCTAAAAATAATACCATATCACCATCGTTACAAAACTTCTTTATTAAATCAGGCAATTTATCATGTGCTGGTAGTGATTGTATCTGCTTATCAGGATATGATTGTTTTATTGCTTCAACTAATGACTCTTTAGATATCCCTTCAATAGGATCTTCACTTGCAGCATAAATATCTGCAATGTAAAGGATATCAGCATCTTTAAAACAATGAATAAAATCATCAAATAAATTACGTGTCCTTGAATATCTATGTGGTTGAAAAATTGCAAACACCTTTCCTTTACTATCTGAAACCATTTGCTTTGCAGAAGATAATGTTGCCTCAATTTCACGTGGGTGATGTGCGTAATCATCTATAAATCTAACTCCATTTACTTCACCAGTTAAAGTAAATCTCCTTTTAACATTATCAAATTGTGCAAATGCATCTTTCAAAACTTCAAGATTTAGATGAAGACGTGCAGCTACAGAAGCAGCCGCCAAAGAATTTTGTATACTATGTACTCCTGGAACATTAAGTTCAATATCTTTTATTCTTATACCGCCAAATTTTGTCCCTAAACAAATATCAAATATATGACCTCGTTTTGATTTTTTTATATTATCTGCAAATACATCTGCTTTTGCATTTTTTACACTATAAGTAATAATTTCTCTGCTCGTAATTTTCTTACTTAATTCATACAACTCTTTATTATCTATACATAAAACACCAAAACCATAAAATGGTACTCCTTCTATAAAACGACGAAAGGCTTCTTTTAAGTTATCATAACTTTTATAAAAATCCATATGCTCTCTATCTATGTTAGTAGCAACAGCAATAGTTGAAGGTAGCCTTATAAAAGTTCCATCTGACTCATCTGCTTCAACTACTACAAAACTACCCATGCCAAGATAAGCATTTGTTTTTTTATGATTAATAATCCCCCCCACTATAACAGTAGGGTCTAATCCTGCTTTTTCTAGTAAAGAAGCAATAAATGAAGTTGTTGTGGTTTTTCCATGGGTTCCAGAAACTGAAATAGCAACTTTTCCAGTCATTAATGAAGCAAGAAGCTCTGCTCTTGTCACAATAGGAATATTATTTTTAATACAATACTGAATCTCATAATTATCATCCTTGATGGCTGAAGATTTAATCAAAAATGAAATATCACTTAAATCAGAATTTTTATGGTCATAAAAAACTTTAATACCACTCTCTTCTAATTTTTTTGTAATGGCATTATTTGTAATGTCAGTTCCTTGTACATTATAGCCTAGTTTAAACATAATCTCTGCTAACCCGCTCATGCCTATACCACCTATACCGCTAAAATGTAAATTTGCGTTTGGAGTAAGTTTATTTAAATGAATCATTAAAAGTTTCTATAAGTGCTGTTGCTATTGCATTTTCCTTATCATCACTAATAGACAAATGCAAGGAATATTCCGTTTTAAATAATTTCTTAATAAAAAGATCTAGTTTATTACTTAAATGATAGTACGGTTTTCCTCTTTTGTCATTCTTAATTGCTATATCACATATTATAACTTCTTTTGCAAAACCCGTACCAATAGCCTTAACTAACGCCTCCTTAGCTGCAAATCTCTTTGCTAAATATTGAATAATATAATCTTCTGATCTCATATTTTTAATTTCTTCGATCTCAGAAGACGATAATATCTTTAATACAAACTTATCTTTATGATGAAAATACAGTTTTTTTATTCTATCAACTTTAACTAAATCTATTCCTATTCCTAAAATCATAATTTTTACTTAATAACTCTGCAAGCAGAATAAACACAAGACTTACTCTTAATCACACTAATAATATTTGTTAATTGCTTTAAACCCTTCATTTCTACATCAATAGTAATTTCAAAAAAATCATGCCCCCTCTCTAAAATCCTAAAATTGGATATATTGCAATCATTTTTAGCTATCTCTAATACAACTTCCGCTGCCGCACCTACAACATTCTGTAACACTAGATTAATAGAACCTGTAAAAATCCTTCCTGTAACATTTTTATCCCAAGATAAATCTATCCATAATACAGGATCTTCTACATAATTCTGTAAAGTTGCACAATTTAATGTATGAACTACTACTCCCCTATTAATATCTCTTATCCCCACTATACGATCTCCAGGAATGGGTGAACAACATGGAGCGAGATGAATAGTAATGCCAGGAGTTACCCCTTTTATTGGTATAGAATTATCGCCAGCTAATTTCTTTTTCTTACGTAACTTAAAAAAAGAAAATGCTTGTAAAAGAAACGTTCTTTTTGAGCGGATTTTTTTAAGTTTTAAATCTGGATAAACCTGAACAAATACATCTTGTGAACATATAACACCTTCTCCTACAGCACAAACCAATTGCTCAATTGTTTTTTTATTAAAAAAAAGTAATACAGACTCTAAACGCCTGAGAGAAAACTCTTTATTGCATTTCACAAATGTTTGTGTCAGAAGTGCTTTACCAAGTTCAAATATCTCTTTATATTTAGATGCTTTAATTGATTTTCTAATTTCATTCAATGCCTTACTCGTAATAGCAATCTGTTCCCAATACGGCAAAGGCTTATTATCAGCAGATGTTAATATTTCTACTTGATCACCATTTTCTAATTTTGCTTTAAGAGGTGCAAGTCTGTGATTAATCTTCACTCCTACACATGAATTTCCTAAATCAGAATGTACTGCATATGCAAAGTCTATTGCTGATGCTCCCCTAGGCAAAGCAATTACAGACCCCTTTGGAGTAAAACAAAATATTTGATTCGCATATATTTCTAGTTGTGTGTTCTTAACTAATTCTGAAATATCATTTGTTGTGTTAGACAAATGAACCAAGCTTTTAATCCAATTAGAACCAATTTTATCAATATCTTTATATTTTTGTTTATATGTCCAATGTGCAGCTATACCGTTTTCAGCAATATCCTGCATTTCAGCAGTTCGTATCTGTACTTCTATCCTATGTCTTTCTGGCCCTATAATTACAGTATGAATGGATTTATAACCATTTTGTTTAGGTAGACTTATAAAATCTTTAAACTTACTTGGTACAATATGATAATTGCTATGAATTATCCCTAAAGCTTTATAACAAGAAAGAACATCGGGAACAATTACTCTGAATGCCATTACATCAGACAGCTGTTCAAAGCTTATGTTTTTCCTCTTCATCTTTTCCCAAATTGAAAAAGGAGTTTTCTCTCTACCTACTATTACTGCATCAACGCCATGCAATTTAATTATCTCATTAAGAGTATTGGCAATTTTTTGTACTAACTCAATGCTATCTCCTTTCTTCAATAAACTTAATCTCTTCAAAATAGAATCTCTACTAGCAGGATATAAAGTCGCAAAAGAAAGATCTTGTAGCTGAGTTTTAATTTGATGCATGCCTACTCTTTCTGCAAGTGGTGCATATATCTCCATAGTTTCTAGTGCTATTCTACCCCTCTTTTCTACAGAAGCTAAATAAGGTAGCGTTTGCATATTATGTAATCTGTCCGCCAATTTTATAATTAATACTCTGATATCTTTTGATATCGCAATAATTAATTTTTTAAAATTTTCCGCTTGTGAAATGCTTTCGCTCTTCCCTTCTATCTTAGTAAGCTTTGTTACACCATCTACTAGAGAGGCAACTTTAGATCCAAATAATTCTCTGACTTCCTCGAGCGAAATTTTTGTATCCTCTACTACATCATGAAGTAAGGCCACAATTATTGTAAGACTGTCCATAGAAAGAGAAGCTAAAATACTAGCCACTGCTAAAGGATGGGTAAAAAAATCTTCTCCAGATGCTCGCTTTTGACCAGCATGAGCTTTCTTAGCAAATTCAATTGCAAGAGGAAGTTTCAATAAATACTTCTTGAACCTGTCATACGACTGGACTTGACTTAATAAATCACCTTCACTTATTGCTAAGGAATTCTCTGACAGTTTATTGACAGCCTCTATCATTTATTTCATATGGTTTATAGCCTACCGAAAGCTACACTAATCATACTTGAAAATCTAAGATTTTAAAAAAGAAAATAATATCAAATTTAAAAATAGGTATTTTAGGTATGATTATTATATACTTATTACAATTGAAACTAGTTTTTCTTGCTGTCATCTTCTTTAGAAGTATCTTCTTCTACAGAATTTACTTCTAAACCACTAATATCAGAAGATTGATCTTCTTCATCAACCGATATAAATTCATTTTCAATAAGTTCATCAGAAAGAGAACTAGATTCTTTTAATTCATCTTCTGATGCATTTTCTTCTAATTGTTTCTTATCATCTTCTATAACATCATCACTTGGCAAACATAATTGCAAACTTTGAATATAAGATCTTTTTAAAGTAGGTATATCAACATGTTCACTTGCAATCTCCCTAAGTGCTATAACAGCATTTTTATCATTTCGTTTATCTACTGGAGTCGCTGCCCCCTTTGATATTTGCTTTGCTCTATAACTTGCAAGAATTGATAATTCAAATTTATTATTTAACTTTTTAAAACAATCCTCTACTGTAGTTCTAGCCATAATTTTCTTAGATTAATTAAACATTTATCTGATAAATATATATGATTTATATAGATATTAAAAGGATTTATTGCCAATATCTAATATTTTACTATACTAATCGTACTTGAAAAGCCCGAGATTTTAAAAAAGAAAATGGAAGTAATATCAAGCTTAAAAATTCGCAAATATCATTGATATTTAAGACATTTTTTAGCGAAGATAGTAGTTTCATTTTCAAATTTAAAAATCGGTATTTTCATGTATGATTAGTATATAGAGTTTCCAAGTATGATTAGTATATACATCCATTGGCCATTTTGTATAAAAAGATGTCCTTATTGTAACTTTAATACTTACGTACTTAAATCTTTAGATACACAACAATGGCTAGAATCGTACATAAAAGAACTACAATATTTCAGAAGAGTCTTCCAAGATAAAAAAATTAAATCTATTTTTTTAGGAGGTGGCACTCCTTCACTAATGCCAACCAAAATTATTGAGAAAATTCTTAATTATATTGGGAGTTTAGCTCAAATAGACAATAATACAGAAATAACAATAGAGGTAAACCCAACCTCAGCTGAAAAAAATAAACTTAAAGAATTCAAAAACATAGGCATTAATCGAGTTTCAATAGGAATACAATCATTCAACGATCATGACTTAAAAATTTTAGGTCGTACACATTCAAGTACAGAAGCAATTCAAACAATAAAATTAGCTCAAACAATTTTTGATAACTATTCATTCGATTTAATTTATGCACGACCAAATCAAACGCTAAAAAATTGGCAAACAGAATTAAGAAAGGCCTTAAAATATATAAAACATCATATATCTCTTTATCAGCTTACAATTGAGGAAAATACCCCCTTTTATTTTCAACATAAAAAAGGAAAACTTAAAACATTAAATCATGCAATTGAAGCACAAATGTTTACCACCAATTTAGAAATTCTAGAAGCACATAATATTTACCAATACGAAATATCTAACTATGCTATAAAAGGAAAGGAATCCCTCCATAATATGGCATATTGGAATTACGATGAATATTTAGGCATCGGACCTGGAGCACATAGCAGAATTGTGATAAATAACGATATATATGCAATTTTAATTGAAAAAAACCCGAATTTATGGCTTAAAAAACTTAAAAACAATTCATCATCTATTCAAGAAAAAGAAAAATTATCAAAAACCCAAATAGCATACGAGTATATATTAATGAATATTAGAAAAACTATAGGGATAAATACAAATGATTTTTATATCAAATTTAAAGAAGACATCTTCAAATATCTTGATCAAAAAGCATTAAATTCATTACAAAAAAACGGTTGGATTCATTATAATAAAAAATATATTCTTGCTACAAAAATAGGAAGAAATTTTTTAGATACAATAACAAGAGAAATTATTAGCGATAATGTTAAATGTTGATTTATCAAGTTTTATTAGGCTAAAAATAGAAACAGAGGGACCAATTCCTCTTAAAGAATTCCTAACTTACGTTTCAAAAGTCCAAAATGAACACATATCACCACAATATTTAAACGAGTATCTAAAAAACTATACAGCAAACAACACTTCTTATATATTTGAAAAGATTATTGCAGAATGGTGTCTAAAATTCTGGGAAACTCACAATAAACCAACAAAATTAAAAATTATTATATTCTCTCCTAAAACTGGTTCTTTAATCCCAAAAATTCTTAAACATTTCTATAACACTAAAATAAAAGAATCTATAAAAATCTATATTGTAGAATCCAATCCATATCTCACAAAATATCAAAAGCAAAATCTAAAAAATTACTCAAATAAAATAACATGGGTAACAAAATTTGAAAAAATTCCTATCAACTCCTTTTCAATAACCATTGCAGATAAATTCTTTAGTTCTCTACCTATCGACCAATACACACGCAAAAAAGGGGAGTGGGTATTAAATACTATCGATTTAAGTAGAGATGGTCAACATTTCTGTATTTCTCATTTAAATATTTTAAATAAAAATATGATTGCATTTTTAAACCAAAAATATCCTCACATACAAGATGGAGAAATAATAGAACTTCATGATAATGCCACCACTTTATTAAAAAAAGCTTTCGATAACATAAAAAAATTTAAAGGAGGAATCTTATTAACAGATTATGGCTATACCAACCAGAATGATAGACCTTTTATATCTTCGCTACAAGCGAAAAACATGAAAAAATGGCACTCCCCTTTTCATAATATCGGTAGAAATTTTATTAGTAGCCAATTAAATTTTTCTAATCTTAAAGAAAATATTGAATTACATGGAGGTCAAATTCATGGCCCCATCAACCAAAGAAATTTCTTAGTCAATATGAAAATAGAGGAAAGGAAATCAAAATTATTAGAGCAGTTACCAGATAGTGATCATCTAAATATAATTTCTGAATACAAAACCCTCACCAGCAAAACACAAATTGGCTATTTACTTAAAGCAATGTTAATTTGTAACCCACCATATAACTCTATAGGATTCTAACCATATCTATATAAAAAGCTTGTTTTTGAATATAAAACATGTTAGCTCATCTACCATAAGTTTAGCAAAGAGAGGTAGGAATAATGTTTGGAATAGATATGATTAATGTAGATATAGACATAGCTATAGTGATTGGCTACATGTTTTTTTGCTTAGTAATTGGTTTGCTTAAATATGGCAAAATAAAAACCATACGCGATTATACTCTTGGCGTTAAACCCTTTTCAACAGTAGTCTTACTTGCAACAGTTTTTGCTACTACGGTTGGAGCAGGATACGTAATTGGCAATGCAGGAAAAGTATATGAATTAGGTTTAATTTATATAATTCCTCTTTTTTTCATTTCTATTGCTTTATTTATATTAGCTAAACTTCTTATTCCTAATCTTCAAATGTTTCGTGAGAATAATTTTATTTCTTTAAGTGATATCATGGAACATTGGTATGGTAAAGTTGGTAGATGGACAACCAATATTGTGGCTATATCATTGTCATTAGCTGTCACAGCAGTTAGTGTTATAGCCATTGGCTACCTTTTACATTATTTTTTTGATATCTCAGAAAACATGGGAATAATAGCAGGACTTATTGTAGTTACCTGCTATTCTGTGTTTGGTGGTGTAGCTTCTGTTTCTTTTACAGACGTATTCCAATTTTTGATCTTTTTTATAGCATTACCTGTCGCTTGTATTATTAGTTATCAACAAGCAGGTGGCATTGAAAATGTATGGTTTGCATTACCTGATACACACACACATATATCTTCTAAAAAAATTCCTTTATTTATTAGTTTTATATTTTATGCATTAGTACCTATGGCAGAAATTCCCTTTATTCAAAGAGCTTTAATGGCAAAAGATAAAGCACAGTTTAAAAAGAGCTTTATTGGGGTAGCAATTTTGATGATTCCTTTATTACTAATAGTCTCTTTAGTAGGTTTAATAACTTATTACAATAATCCCAATATTGAATCAGGTAAGGTATTATATCATTTTATAGATCATTATTTGCCCGTAGGGATAAAAGGATTAATGGTTTCAGGTGTACTTGCCATAATAATGTCCACACAAGATTCATATTTAAATACCACAAGTGTATTAATTTCTCATGATATCATTAAGCAGATATATCCATCTATTACTAACAAACAAGAATTATTTATTGCTCGTATCTCTTGTGTTGTTATAGCCTTAATCTCTATTTTGATAGTTTTTTTTAGTAGAAGCATTATAGACATATTTTGGCTAGTTGAAAATTTTATGATGCCATTGGTCAGTGCTCCCTTAATATTAGGACTGGTAGGAATTCGTATAAATAAGAAGTCATTTATATTTGTAGTAATATCATCACTTACTGCAGTTATAGTTACTCGCTTTATTACAGGAGAATTTGATACAATAAGCATTGCTTTCGGCATGATTACTTCAGCAATTGTTTTATATATGCTACATAAAAAACATAAAGAAGAACCCTTACTATCTTTTCCAAAAATCAATATAAAGCCACTCTCTGACAAATTAAGAAGGCAAACTTTAAGTAATTCTTATTCAATTGACTCCTTGTATATAGTTGGCATCATTTTTTTTGTAAATTTCACTTTAGGTATCGCTTTTGTTAGATGGAGTTTTTTTAATCCACTTAATATTTCTCTTGTAATTATATCAAGTTTAATGTTATTGCTCCTATTGAATGAATTCTGGAATCATAAATTTAAAAAATACCTAACTGATATTTGGAGATTTTGTCTTATTGTAGGTCTAATCTTTATCCCTTCATATATATTTTTTACACATGAGTTTCATGTTCTTTGGTTATGCAATTTTATATTTTCAACAATTTTATATATTGTAATGAGTGATATTGTAGTTGGCCTATTATTCATATTAATTGCTGGCTCAGTTGGCTATTTGCTTCCTCAGATCTTTTACTTTGAAGGTGATTTAATATCAACAAAATTTGCAAGCGTGTCTTGTTTTGCAATGATAATTGCAATCGGTATGCAATTATATAATCGTCAAACTGTTACTAAAACCACGCATAAAAAAATGAAGCAAGATTTTGAGAAATTAATCACGGAAAGAACAGAAGAACTTCAGAAGTCATTAAATATAAAAAAAGAATTCTTAAATAAACTTAGTCATGCAGTTAGAACTCCAATACATAATATTTTCGCATTTTCGGAAGGCGCTTATGACTCATGGGATGATTGGTCAGATGAAGAGAAAAAACAATTTTTTAAAGGCATAATTCAAAGCAAAGAATGTTTGATGACTTACACATCAAATATTCTTGATCTCGCTTTATTGCAAGAGAAGAAAATCACTCTTAATATAGAAAAGGAAGTAAACCTTGTTGAAATTGCTAAAAATGCTATCAATACAGCATCTATGCTTATTATAAAACAAAATAAAAATATTGGTATTGAATTAGAGACAAAAACATCAACCCCAGCAATAGTTGAATGTGACTCAAAAAGAATACGTCAAGTAATAGATAATTTATTAGAAAATGCTATTACATATAGTCAATATGGTACAATCAAATTATCTATTAATGCTACACAAGATAATGTGAGAATTTCTGTATCAGATCCAGGGGTAGGCATCCCAGACAATGAAAAACTTGATATATTTGATCCATTCTTTGAAGGAAGTAGAACTAAAACTTTAGCTAAAGGTAAAGGAGTAGGTCTTTCTGTAGCACAAAAGATAATCGTTTTACATGGAAGTACTATTCAAGTAAAAGATAACGATCGCAAACCTACTGGTTCAATATTTACATTTACGTTGCCATATGAAGCTGATTCTGATAACAAAAAAGGTTTATTAAAAGCTGCGTAACTGGGGCTACTGCTATAACTCCGAATGTTCCCCTTCTCCTGCACAACGTACAATATCACGTTGCGAAAACTCTTGTTCACATATTTCTAAGGTATGAGTTCCATCCCAATCATATATTGTTGTTTGCCAAACAGGTGAGGCTTGACAGGGATGTCCACTACTCACACAATCACGTGCTGCATTTATATCATCTTTTGTACTATATGTGTATTTGTATTACGCATACATATTGTAATGTCATTTTGTTGGAATATATTAAAACATTTATCTGATGAAAACATATTAACTTCAATACTATCGTCTACTTCATCACATTTTACTACTCCTCGCTTAGATAGAGCCTTCAGACAGAATTTAAGATCATATTGCCCAAGAAATGTTTGATATACATATAAGTCCTTATCAAGAAATTCTTGTGCAGTCTTGATTTCCTCTCCTGTTTTATGTAAACATACCTTAATATGCTCTTTATCAAGAATTTTAAAACATTTTTTAGCTCTATACTCAGAACCGTCATCACCACCAGGTATATTTTTTACAAAATCTACTGCAATATCTCTTCCCTTTTTTGCTTCCTTTTCTATTTTTTTAAGACCCTTGCTACCTTCTTTTTCTATCTTTTCAATGCCTTTCTTAACTTCCTTTATGAAACTCATATCTTCCCTCCTATAATGTTATAATGGTGTCAATCTAACATGAGATTATAACGTTACAACCAAAAATTTTAATTTTGGCAAATAATTTACGGTCTCTCGACGATCAATTTTTTTGATTGAGAATTATTTTTAACAATAGCTCCCGCTTCCTTAGCAATTATAATACCAGCTCCAATATCAGAAATACTATCATAATTCAATACACATTCATCGCCTCTACCAGAAGCTAAATAAGCCATAGAAATAGAACTACAACCAAGCATTCTCATCGATGAGTTTACATCGTTAAATTGGTGATCATTCGTAAAAGTTATTGGCTTAGATAAAGTTTTTTTTGATAATTTTAGACGATTTTTTGAAAATCCAGCACGAAATTCACCAAAAAATTCACACCATGCACCCTTCTCCTTCTCAGCAAAATATAATTCATCAAGTGCAGGAAGATAAATTACTCCAGCTGTCATTTCCTCATCTAATTCCATATTCTTTTTTTCTCTAACAGAAACTGATATCGCAAAATAAGGCACTGCTCGAGCAAAATTTTCGATACCATCTAATATATTAACTACCCAACAAATATCTTCAGAAGATTTTTCATAATCACAATATTTAGAAATAATGCCAAATTCAGGACGTGCTTTATGTAAAATTTCAAACATAGCTTTTTCAGCATTAGAAACTGTAAATCCTAAAAACTTATCTAATGGCTTCCTTGATGATTGCAAAAAACGAAGCTCATGAAAATCTCGTAAAATTCTCTTCGAGACTTTTTGCACAGCAGCAGACATTACATTAATTAGAGCTGAATATTGCATATCTATTTCGCTCGCTCAACATAAGAATCAGTTTCTGTATTTACAACAATCTTATCTCCAATATTGATAAATGGTGGAATGGTAACTCTCATATCATTATCAAGCACAGCTGGCTTATATGAATTAGCAGCAGTTTGACCTTTTACAACTGGCTCAGTTTCTGAAACTGTTAGCACTACAGTTTGTGATAATTCTATATTAATTGGTGTTGTTTCATAAAAATCAACTTTAACTTTCATATCTTCTTTAAGATATTTAGCCTTATCTCCCAAAATACTTTTATCTAATTGTATTTGTTCAAAAGTTTCTGCTTCCATCAAATGGATAAACTCATCATCCATATATAAGAATTGATAATCCTTCTGCTCTACATATGCTTTAGTAACATTTTCACTTGATCTAAATCTTTCATTTACTTTAGTACCAGTTTTCAAATCTTTCATCTCAACCTGCACAAATGCTCCACCTTTACCTGGCATTGTATGTTCTGGAGTTTTAGAAACTACATATAACCGACCATTATGCTCAAGTATATTACCTGCTCTAATTGAATTTGCATTTATTTTCATATGTTTAATAATTTTGCTTTCAGGAAATCAGTATAAAACAGCACAACATTAGAGACAAGAAATTTAATCTTTATTTTCTACATGCAAACATCACTAATTACACTGTCTCTAAATTACGATTAGCTTTTTCTGGATCATACTCAGATACTATATTGATGATTTCATTTCTTATATACTCTTTGAAATCGTCAAAGTCAGGTGTACTAACTTTATCCATAAACACATGAATAGCAAAATCAGAACGAACCCAAAAACCAAAACTTTCACATTCACACATAATTTTCCTGCTGTCAATTTCCTGTATTCCAGACAACTTTAATACAATTCTATTTGCAACAATTTTTAAATGTTTGCTGTTTAGCACTGATTGTTTTTTTATCCTAATATGATCACTTAACTTAAAAGTAAGCTTTGAGTAATTTCTTAAGATCATATTGCCAACAACTGAATTTGCTATAGGAATATATCCTTCATCACTTCCTCTAATCGTAGTAAATCGCCAAGTTATATTTTCTACAATACCTTTTACTACATCTTTTTGTCTATCAACAAGCACTATCTCATCACCAATTTGAAATGGTTTTTTGGTAAAAATAATAAATCCACCCCATAAGTTAGCAAAAAAATTACTGTATATAAAAGCAATAATAGTACCAACTATACTCAAATATGTGAAAACATTGGTTGTATTACCCATAATTTCTATTAAAAATAAAAAAAACACAGTAATTCCAAATAAAAAATATGAGGCAAATTTAATAGTATTTAAAACATTTCGACTAGGAATGATCTTTTTTTTAAAGTAAAGAGGCATCTCTTCATATTTTAATATATGATTAATAATATAACGATAAAAAACACAAATTATAGCAAATCCTATAAAGGCACTTTGAAGAGAACTCGTAAGTTTCCCAAGCTCATTTATGGAAATTTTTATTCTTAATGAAGATATCTGTATAAAGGAATTATTGGGATTAGACAACAACATTAAAAGATCATTAGTAATCCTTTCCATTTGCAGACCATAAATGTAAATCCATATTCCTATAATAAAAAACAAATATCCTGTAGAATAAGAGATATGTTTATTAATGTCAGTTAAATCAAACCTTTTATGGAAAGCTATAAATGAAAAAGCACCCATTTTGTACCACCACATGGGAATAATTCTTGCAGAGAGCCACCACCACAAAGCCAGTAAAACTAAATGTGATACTACCCCTTTCTGCATCTCTATCCCCCCATTATCAATCCATATGAAACAAAGCTCGTAAAATATTAGAGATGAAAAATAAACTGCCCAAAATACAAAAAAGAGTATAATAACAGCAATACTCTTTCGTATTGAGTATACTACATAAAGTATTTTAAAATAAAAATCATAATACTTCTGTTCAAAGACTTTCATATATCTTTTTCTTTCAATCCACAATCTATGAAAACCTTTATCTTTGACAAAAGAAAGCATATATATTACAAAAACTATTCCCAAAATAAAAAAGAAGTATAATTCATCAGAACTTAATATCCGATTATAAAAATTTAATATTAAATTTATAAAATTAGAAAAATACATAAGCAAAAACCATTTATTAAAATCAAACCAAAAATAAATCTCAGAGTTGCAAAACACAAGAAATTTAACTTTAAAATTTTATTGGTTTTTATCGTAGATACATAACTAAAGTTACACTAAATAATTAAAAATGGGTGTTTATGGGTGTATAAATGGGTGTCTATGGTCAATAATGATTATCAACTCACATCTTGTTTAACCTTTTGTTTTTTGAATGCTTTTGCTATAGTTGATTTTATTTTAGAGATAAATCTATCGCTAACTTTATCTTCTTGTTTAACAGCTGTAACTTGTTCTGTTTGCGTTTTCTTTCTTGAGTAATTTTTTATACCCATAGCGGCAATAACAGAATTTGCTAAAGAAAAATAAGCATCATCATCAGTTCTGACTTTAGTAGATTGCCAAGCGATTTCTTCTACCACACCTTCCACTTCTGCTTTTTGTTTATCAATAAACATTACTCGTTCATTTAACCAAAAAGGTCTATTTACAAAAATCATAAATCCACCCCAAATATTCATAAAAAAGCTCCTAGATGTAAACGCAATAACAGCTCCTACTGCACCTACAACCTCTAAAACATTGGAAACACCAAAACCACACATTAAGAATGTTACAAAAAGAATAATGATCGAAGTGATACGACAAAAACCTAAGAAAGAAAGTGCCATTTCACTAGGTTTACCAATACCCTCTCTAACAAACTCATCATGAAATTTTTTCTCTTTAGCTTCAATATAACCAATAACACGGTAATAACATATCCAAAGCACAATCACTACAAAGTTAAATGGTGCTAATTTCATATTTGTTCCTTTCAATGCAAACTCAGCATTACTGGAACGAACAGCAATAATAACATCAACAAATTCTACTGCTGCTGTAGCAAACATAAGTATAGAGGCTGCTTTATATACTGGGTTTGCATATTTTGTAGTGTCAAAACTTCTTTTTTTCTCTTTTTGCAAAAAACGTAAAAAAGATAAGTTCTTCAGTCTTGGAGCAACAGTTAATAAAAATACCCCTTCCAAAAGACATATAATCAACCAACTAAAATGCCCCTTAGATTGCTCTTCAAACCACAATATACCACGCCAGACTTCAAGAAAAATTGACATAAAATTATTGTATCAATTAGAAATAGTCATCTGCAACTTATGCTTGTTAATTATTTTAGCAAGTTCAAACATGATTTGTTGTTCTAGCTGCAAAAATTCAAATTTTTTAGTAGCTGTTGTAAATGCATTAATTTTACATTTAACAGAACTCTCTTTAAATTCAGAGATAAAGCAATCAATTTCTTTGTTACTATCAATACTTGAATGTTTAACAAGAGATTCTCTAATTTTTTCTAAAATATTTGTAATTTTCTTTACATCTACGGACTTTAATTCAATCGTTTTATTTATATTACGATGAGTGATCCTTGAATAATTCTCAACCACCATATTTGAAAAAAAAGAATTAGAGATGTAAATACAACTAGTTTGATGAGTTCTAATTTTCGTAGTTCGCCAACCAATATGTTCTACTTTTCCTTCTTTGCCATTAGATAATTTTACCCAATCCCCTATTGAGAAAGGCTTGTCTAAAAAAACAATGACTGAACCAAAAAAATTAGCAATAAAATCTTTAGAGGCAAAACCAATGGCTGCACCACCTATCCCTGTGAATGTTAGAATACCACGGATATCAATTCCTAAAATATCCATAATAAACATTGCAGTAATAAAAAATACTAGAAATTTAACAATTTTGACCAATATCCCAATAGCCTTCTTATTAAATCCCGCTATAGTCTGCTGTTTATTTTTTTTGAGAGTTTTTTCATAAGTAACAATATATGAAATAAAAAACCAAAAAATCGTGATAACTAATAAAGACTTATTTAAAATAACTACAGAGTTTTTAAACAACGCATCAAAAAAACTTACTTTTTCAGCAGCTGAAAATATTCCTCTAAACAGAAAAAAGAAAAAAATAGGGTTATTTAAAGATTTAAAAAAATCATACCAGAGAAATTTATCCGATTTGATAAATTTTTTTTCACATTTAAAAATAAGAAACTTACAAATACAAGCTAAAATAAAATAAGTAAAAAAAATAGCTAATGCACTAAAATATTCACTTCCAAAACTTTCTATAAAATTTTTAAAACTAGCTAAACTAAACATCAGCAGGAATTTTATCCTTATAAATAGTTATAATATCATCAAGCATTTTTAATGCTTCTTGTTTAGGACGTTGAAAAGTATTTCTGCCAATAATTGAGCCATTACCGCCCCCATCCCGTATTGCTTTTATTTCTTCATATAAAGAATCAGTCGTTTTACTTACTCCACCAGAGAACACAACAATCCTGCGATTATTAAAGCAAGACTTCTTAACATGTGCTACACGTTTCTCCAAACTAGAAACATCTAAATTATTTGCAGTATAAGATTTTTTTGCTTCTTCTTGTTCAATATGGCTAGTTGGCAATTTGACTTTTACTATATGGGCTCCAAGTAAACACGCCATATGTGCTGAATAAGCACATACATCAATTGCAGTTTCTCCTTCTTTAGTAATATCTTCACCACGAGCATAAGACCAAATGACTACAGCTAAGCCATAAGCTCTAGCTTCACGTGCAAGCTCAGCTATTTCTGTCATCATTTTCATAGATTGACCAGAACCAGGATAAATAGTAAAGCCAATAGCAGAGCATCCCAATTGTAATGCATCTTTAACTGAACTTGTAATAGCTTGATATGGGACAGTAGATTTAGGGTTTAATGAATTTGCACTATTCATTTTTAAAATTGTTGGAATAGCACCGGCAAATGTATCTGCAGCTGCTTGAAGCATACCATATGGTGCAGCGTAAGCACTCAAACCTGCTTCTATTGCCAATGAATAATGATAA
Organism: Rickettsiales bacterium; assembly: GCA_013214525.1. Lineage (GTDB taxonomy): Bacteria > Pseudomonadota > Alphaproteobacteria > Rickettsiales > JABSSG01 > JABSSG01. The sequence continues at coordinate 110,061 of JABSSG010000024.1, forward strand.
GTTGGATCATATGCATCAGGATTTTTAGCAAAACTTCTATCAGGACCATGTTCAAAACCTTGATCGACAGGCAATATTACTAATCTACCAGTTCCTGCTAATTTACCATGCATTAATATTTTAAATAAATTTGCTTTAGTGCCAGCAGATTCATTTTCGTATTTATTTAATATATTTCTTATAATGTTACTTCCCATTATACTTATCCTTTTAAGTTATCAACGTTAGATAAATATATACCACACAACATCTTATAAAAACAAAAATATTTCAAATTGATGAATTATATACTAATCGTACTTGAAAAGTTCTTGTTTTAAACCCCAGTTATGGATTAGAAAGATTTAACTTAAAAAATCTTTAACCCTAAAATTGATATTAAAATCAAACCAATAAAAAACATCCGCACAAATGATATTGGTTCATGAAAGTAAGCTGTTCCTACTAACACCACTCCTATTCCACCAATACCTGTCCAAACCAAATATGCTGTTCCTACAGGTATTGTGCTAAGTGCTTTACACAAAAAAGAGAAACTTAAAATGCTACAAATTATAAATAATATAACCCATTTAGGTTTATTAAATCCATCGGATAATTTTAAAAATGAAGCAAACGCTACTTCAAAAATTCCTGCTAAAATAAGATATACCCAAGACATAGTTTTATTTTAAAATCTTCTTGTTTAGCAAGCATTTTAACCAGAATATGCTTGCTTTTCAATCTATTTATGTCTCTCTTCTCTTTTTGCTTTCTTTATCTAACCCTACCAATCCTTTCATCTTCTCACCTGCTCCTCCCATCATTGCTCCTGCTGTATCCAACACACCTATCCCTTGCCCACCAATTAATTTGAACATTATAGCTTCAACATAACGTGGTAGTTTACCTAATAAATCTACACATAAGTAAAGCACGATTAAACTAGCAAAAAAACTTAAAGACACACTTAAGGTATACCAATAGAACGCAAATATTGTAAACTTCATACCGCTACCAAAATTTATATATATTTGCAATACTTTACTCCACTGAATTGTAGTAAATACTTCCTGAACAATTTCATTAATAAAAATCGTTATAAAAAGAATTCCTGCAAATAAAACAACAGGCTGCAAAGCAAACATCACAAGTGCTTTCATCCAATTATCAAATAGCTCCCTAGTGTTATCAAATAAGATTAGCACTATAAACAAAGGTGCTAGTGCTATCAGAAGTGCTACAGCAGTAAAAGCAATTAAATAAGCTATTATAGCTTTTATTACTGCAAATAAATATTTTACCATAGCCGTTAATAACACAACAATACATGTCCATCCCACAGGATATGAAAACAACATTGCTGTTAATAACTGAAAAAAATATTTTGAAAATAGTGTATCAATAATATAATTAAAAAAATAAAAAAAGTTCACTTGCTCCGAACCACCATCATCACAATATGGATTAGTTACTATACTGAGAAGCTCATAAGAACCATCTGTAAATAATTTAAAAAGATATTTATTAAAAAAACTATACGAGTTTTCTGTCAATAATGTCAAAACTACACCAATCTTTACAATCCTAACCATCAAATCTGAAAACTTCATAGGAACTAATTGATAGACAAACATGATCCCATATATAATTACATATAAAACCAGAGCAAGTCTTACAGCTTTTACATATTCACTACTACCGACAAAATTATCAAATACCAGTATAGATACCTCTTGTACCTGCGTTACAATAGGATTAATTAGAAAATATGTTATTTTACTTAAAATAGTCCCTTGAGAGTTATCTTCATCACAAGATGAAGAAGAAACCTTAGGAGGGTTAACAGTATTATCCCAACCAAATTTTTTAGGATTGTTTTCTACACACCCTACAAGACTAAAGAAAATCAATACAAATAATGTTATCACTAACAATTTTTTCATAGAAATCACTATATTTCCTATAAGATACACAACATAGTCATTACACTTAAATATTCCTTGAGATCATCTTTATTTTCTGTCTTAAAATCTCGTAATCCCCAAGCACAATGAATATCTCTCTTTTTAAATTTTCTATAAATAAAATCATATCCGATATAACTTTAACTCTAAATATAAACATCACTTTCCAGAAACATTTATACCTCCTCTAGATGCACCACCTGAAACAGACACTCCCCCTCCACCAGAACTTTTGCCAGAAGCGGATACACCACTTCCTCCTTTACCATCACCTTCACCACCAGGCTTATCATCACTTTCATCTTTCTTGCCAGGTCTTTTTGTGATTTTACCCATAAATTTATTAAAGATGTCACCAGCATTCACCGCAAACTTCCCTATATTAGGACCACTAGTTAATTGAGCAGCAAGACTACCCCCTTTATCAGTAAGTAACAGAAATAAATAACAAAAAAATAATGTTTTTATTAAAGCTAACAACAAATTAGATAAACCAGAACTACTATAGTGAACTTTTGTTATATTAAAAAATACTTCCTCTGTATCTTTTAAAAAGCCCTTTCCATTATTGCTTCCAAATGCTTTATTCATTTGATAACCCAAACTATTATTGCAAGAATCACTAGAACTAGATTTTACAACCCAAAAACCATTATTTTCCTCAAAATTACAATCGGCATACATGACCTGATCAAATAACAAAAACGGAAAAACTATAAATATAGTTATTACAACAGGTTGTAATACAAAAGAAACAGCAGTCTTCCACCAATTATCAAAAAAATGTTTTGTATATGTAAATAATATCATTGGCACAAAGATCACACCAAAATATGCCATTAACCCTAACCCAATAAGAGCCAAAACAAAAAAATGAAATATAGCTGCTATTATAGCAATGACAAAAACAGCAAAAATAATAAAAAATAATGCTAGTATTATTTCTATAGAAAAAAATAGAGGAATTATGATGTTTATCACACCGAACATTAATGATGCACCGGAATTTATTAAAAGATACTGCAGTAACCTACAATCAATCAAATCCCACATAAAAAGATATTGATACTCTCCATATCCAGATGAAGAATAATTACAAAAATTACCTGACCCACTAGATTCCATCATAAAGCCTGATAGCGACATCATGGCTGCAACTCCATATTCATATACTAAAGATACCCCTCCATCTATTGCAAAATACCAAACAAAACCAAACTTCAAGATTGCTGAAAAAAAGTCTTTTTTGCCAAGAGACTCGCTGCTAGTTGCAAGCTTAATACCCAATAAAACCATAAATAGCACTAAAGAAGTAATAATAGCTGGCTTCAAATTATCTATTAATACTTGTAGAATATTATATTGTGGGCAATCTTTAACTAACATAATGTCAAGAGCATTTTTTATACAAAAAAAAGCTCTTCCAGTTAGAGAATATTTAACTTGACTAGGAGTGCTATTTTTAAAGTTATCACGATTACATGAAAAAGAACAGCTATTATCATCAGCAAATGAAAAATTACTTATCGCTACAAACATAAATACAGTAATAAAACCTAACCATATTTTTCTCATAGAGTTATTTACCTTTGCTTTGTAATTCTCTACATTCTTTATAGAAAACAGGCAACCAATCCCTAGGTTTTTCTCCGTATTTTTTCATTATTTCATATAATAATAAAACAGTATCAGATCTTCCTGAAAGTATATTTATTATATCATCCATACCACGTAAATCTAATCTAGCTACTACAGCATCTTTTCCTTGCTTTATAAGAAAGAACCTACTTCCTGGATCAGTAGTTTTTATTAATGTAAATTCCCTTTTACTAACCATAAAAGCTGTTCTATATGCTTCAGTAGCCTTTAAATTTGGTAAGAAAATTTGAGTTGCTGTTTGTTGTATTAAAGTATCACTAATATCACTTTTACTAGCATCTTCTACACTTTGCGTAGCAAAAACAACAAATGCATTTAACTTTCTAAGAACTTTAAGCCAATCTTTAATTTTAGGTCCAAAAATAGGATTATCTATAAGTGCCCACGCTTCATCTAGCACAAGCATTGTTGGAGTACCATCTAAAGAAATTTGTATTCTATGAAATAAATACAAAAGCACGGGGTTTAATGAAATAGGATCTTTAAGTAACTCTGCCATTTCAAATCCAAAATTTGATACCTTTGAGAAATCAAGTATATCTTCATCGTTATCAAAAACTTTAGCATGTGATCCCTCACTATGCCAAATTGATAATCTACTAGCTAAACTATTCTCCGTAGCCATACCAAGAAAAGGAACAATATTTCTTAAAACTCTATCTTCACGTTTAAGCTTATAATTTCCTTCTACTGCAGCACCCAATAATTTTATATCTTCTGAAGTCAATTGTTCGTTATTAACAGTGACCAATAACCTCAACCACTCAAGTAAAAAAGTTTTATTTGTACCATTTTCAGGTAATTTAAGAGGATTAAAACCGCATCTTTTCTCAGGGTTTATAATAGTATAGACTCCATTAATAGCTCTAATAAATATTTCTGCACCTCTATCTTTATCAAAAAAGAACATTCGACAATTAAACTTTTGAGCTTGAGCACACAAAAAATTCATTAGAACAGTTTTACCTGAACCAGTAGGACCAATAATTGTTGTATGACCTACATCTCTTAAATGAAAATTAAAATAATAAGGAGTGCCAGACGTAGTATTAAGTATTGTTACAGCATCTCCCCAATGATTTCCCTTAGGTTTCCCTAAAGGATAATTATGAAGAGAAACAAATGATGCAAGATTAAGCGTATTGATAACTGCTCTCCTAACTAAAAAGTCATCATTTGCTGGAATTTGCCCCCAGAACGCAGGTTCTAAATTAACTTTTTCTCTTATTGGCTGTATACCACTATTGCTTAGCTCAACAGCAACTTGACTTAAAACATACTCAAGTTTTTTAGGGGAATTTTCTATGCACATTATAGTCATATGGTGCATACCAAATCCTATTTTTCCACTCATTGCCATATCTAAAGCTTCAGAAATTTCAACAACTTGTGACACAGCTTTATCTTCTGCTTGCACCATACGGTTTTGTTGTAACTGCATTTGGCTAATCGCAACTTGTCTATTAGAAAAAGAAAATGATTGAGTAATGATTAGTTCAAAAGGCATATGTAAAAACCCATCAAACATTCCTGCTGAGGTATTTTGTCCATATTCCTTAATGCTTACTACACCGGCATATCTATTTTCTTTTCCTCCAACAATTTCAACAAACTTATCACTAAAATAAAATCTATTGGTTGATAAATAATGATCTATGTTCTTGTAATTCACTCCATATTTAATCTCATCACCAATATTTACTATTTTTCCAAAAAACTCTAATATTTGAGAATAGTATCCAAAATCAGCTTCAACTATAGAAAGCAACTCCGGGCTATATTCAGATAAAGTAGCCATTATTCTCCCAGTAGTTTCTTCCAATCCGTCATACATATCCCTCATTTGATTTTCCCACTCAGTTTTACTAGTTTGCTGCTTGAGTTTCTTAATCATATATTCTACAATGGCCGCCCCTGCTTTTTCTGGTCTCTTAATGATAGTAATATAAAGCTCATTAATAAAAGTTTCCCTACCAAGCTGCTTTTTTTGCCACTCATAATCAACATATCCTACAAAATCATTAGACTTTGCTTTTTTTAATGCAGCCTCACTACTTGCAAAAATATTCTCTCTTCTTCTAACTATATGAAAGTAAAGTGTGGTCCCCCCCGTCTCCAAACCTTTAAACAAAGTATTTCTAAGATTTTTTCTGATATCAAGATCTTCATCATCAGCGGTCTCAAATGAGAACCCCCCTACTTTAATCACCTTAACTAACTCTTCACTTTTTGTTAAAATAGTAGTGTCATTCCAATGACATAAAAATGGAATGAAATCAGCATTAGAATATTCTCGCTTCGCATATTTATCCTTTTTTGATCTAATTTTAGTAAGCTGTAACATAATTTAATATGGATCGTAAGAGTTAGCCCCATGATAAAATGCATTAACACGTCTTGGACATTTCTGACCTTTTTTTAAATAAAGATCTAAAAATAATGGTTCCTTAAAACAAATTATGTAAGCAAATAAATGAAGAGCAAATGCAACTCCTATCACAAGCAATCCAGGAAAGTTAATATATGAAAGAACAGATATAAAAAAATTTAAAAAGAAAAATTTAAAGCTTACCCCAAAAATCATAGTAGGTCTTGTTAACCCCACAAACAAAGGATCTATTGAAACACTGCCGCTATCTGATGCCATAAACTACCCCCTGTATGAATGAACCACATTATCTATATGTATCATTTACAAGAAATAAAATATATTAGAACTTGAGATTTTATCTAATAAATTCACTCTTTTTGTAAAAAGTGTTATTAACCTAATATGATTTTTTGTATTTAATTCTTACAAAAATAATTAGCAATATTGTTTTACTGCTAATTTGTTGTATAACCCCGTAATGGAATTAAGTATACGCCGATGTAGCTCAGAGGTAGAGCAGCTGTTTCGTAAACAGTTGGTCGTGGGTTCAATTCCCTCCATCGGCACCAATTTTTTTAATTTACTTTAAAGAAAAAACGATTTTCTAAAAATTTTACTAAAATATACGTACTAAATGATAAAATTAAGGTCATTAATTCTCTAGGATAATCTGTAAAATATATACGAAATACAAAAAAACCAATTATTCCTGCAATAATTGCACCTATAGCACTATTTTTAGAACAATTAGAAGAGACCACACTCATAACAATAGGTACAAATAATGTACTCACAGAAAATTCGTAAGAAAACATCAAAGCATCAACTACACTATTGAAAAGAGACATACAAATTAATACACTTACACCTATACAAAAAGTAACAATTTTTGCAGTAGTAAGTTGCTTTTTAGGTTGCATATTGGCTATTATTGGAAAGTCAGAACACACATTTGAACTAACTGCACATAGCAGTGAGTCAGCTGTTGAAGTAATAGCCATTAAGATAGTTGCTATGAATAAATTCGTTACAATTGGAGTAGTTAATATTTGAACAGTGGAGTATAATATATTGGAGCTTGATAATATTTCAACTCCTGAAGAACGTGCAAGCATCCCAAATAAAATCGCTATACCAGAACCAATCAGTAAGCAAACTCCTGCAAAAATACTAGCTGGAGCTATAATTCTAGGGCTCTTTGCAGCCATACAACGTTGTCCCATATCCTGTCCCATTAACATAAAACATAAAGGCATTAATAACCAAGAGCTCCACGGAATTCCTTTTGTAGAGAAAAATGACTTTTTAACAACAAACGTCGTAGTAACTTGATCTAAGTTAAGTGAAAATATTGCTAAAAATAATCCTACAAATATTAAAACAACTTGAATTATATCAGTATCTACAACAGCTTTTAATCCCCCCACTACTGTATACCCGACAAAAACCAACCAAAATAACAAAAAATAAATAGAATTAGTTATTCCAATTGTTACAAAAAAACCTTTCATGGCAATACCTTGAGCAACTAAAATAAAATATAAGGAAATAATTGAAAAGGTAGCTGCAAGACACCTTAAAGCTTTCGAGTTATAAATAACATCAAAAACTTGTGGTACAGTAATAATATTGAACCTTCGTAATTTTGCTCCAAACCCTAAACTCAGTGCTACACACCCCAAGAAAGTACCTAAAGGATATATTAACACTATCCAACCTCTAGAATAAGCTTCTTGTGCAGCTCCTACTAAAGTTCCTCCACCAAGCATAGTAGCAAGCATGGTCATAGATAGTGGGAAAAAAGTCAACTTTCTTCCCATAAGAAAATAGTCTAAATTTGTTTTAACTTTTTTAGATGCTTGTTTACCTATCCAAATATATAGGACAAATAAACTAATTATAGAAATTAAAAAATAAATGTTCATGGAACCTCAAATATATAAAAAATCGTTTATAAAATAATTGAAAAAAATAAGAATTTTTCTGAAGAATCTACTATTTACACAAGTAGACTAAACTAACAATGATGATGGGAAGAACGATGGTAAAAATGTAATGAAGAAAAATAAGAAACTAGTAAAGAAATAGCTATAACTAATAAACACCTACTACTCATAATCATTACCTATTTGATACCTGTACCCATTGTTAAACTAACTTTGAGGTATATACTCATCGTACTTGAGGATCCCTATTTTTAATTTTGAAAATTTAATTATTATCTTCGTATAAAAATGCCTTGAATATATCCAATATTCTCGGATTTTTATACTTGATACTAACCCAATTTTCTTTTTTAAAATCTAGGACTTTTCAAGTACAATGAGTATAGTTACTTTACATTATTTAGGTTTAATGTCAAATTGTATAAGTTCACTACATATGAAACTTAGCACCTTTTAAATTAAGTCGTGTATTATTCTGTAAAGGAGTGATTCCTACAATACAACATAGAGATAATGAAGTGTTTGATACACAGCTGTTTATGACTTCAATACCTTCTGTCAACACCAATTTTTCTAAATTTGACTGGATTATCTTAAAGAAAAGAATCTTACTGAAACATACACTGTAAATGATAAAATTAGCGTTATTACAGCTGTAGGATAGTCTATAAAAAATATATTTAATATAATAAAACTAAAAGCACCCACAATAATTGAAGCAATAACAGCATTTTTAGAATAGCTAGAGAACATTACATTCATAAATATAGGGACAAACAATGCACTTGCATACAGCTCAGAAGAAAATATTAAAGCATTAACTACACTATCAAATAAAGAAATACAGATCAACGCACTCATCCCTACACAAAAAGTAATAACCCTTGAAAGGTTTAGTTGATCTTTTGTTTTCATAGCATTCATTATAGGAAAGTCTGAACAAATATTTGAACTTATTGCACATAACACAGAGTCAGATGTTGACATAATAGCCATAAACACAATTGCTATAAATATATTAGTTATAATTGGAGAAGTTAATGCTTGAACAGAAAAAAATAATATATTTGTACCAGACACCACGTCAACTTGCAAAAAGCGAGCAAGCATACCAAATATAATTGCTAAAACAGCACCACATACCACTAGCACACCTGCAAGTATAACAGATGGAGCTATAATTCTAGAATTTTTTGCTGCTAAACATCTCTGTCCCATATCCTGCCCCATCAATATTGAACATAAAGGCATCAATAACCAAGAAGTCCAAGAAATTTTGGAAATATTAAATGAATCCGATACACTAAATACTGCTGTAATCTGTTCTATTTTCAGTGAAAATAATATTAAAATTAATCCTATAAATACAAAAATAATTTGAATTACATCAGTGTCTATAACTGCCCTCAACCCTCCCACTACAGTATACCCTACAAAAAACAACCAAAATAATAAAAAGTAAATATAATTAGTGATTCCAATAGTTACAAAAAAACTCTGTATTGCAATTCCCTGAGCAACTAAAATAAAGTACAAAGCAATAATTGAAAAACTTGCTGAAATACACCTAAGCATTTTAGAGTCATAAATCGCATAAAAAATATGTGGTATAGTATCAATATTTAGTATTCGTAATTTTTTACCAAAACCTAGACCAAGTACTATGCACCCTAATAAAACACCTAAAGGAAAAAACATAACAACCCAACCCTTATAATATGCTTCTTCTGCAATCCCAACCAAAATTCCACCACCAAACATAGTAGCAAGAAAAGTCATAAATAATGGGATAAAATTTAATTTTCTTCCCATAAGAAAATAATCTTCTCTTGTCCTAATTTTTTGATATGATCTTTTACTTATCCAAATATATATGATTGCCAATATAGAGATTATAAAAGCTAGAAAATAAATATTCACATATCCCTCATCTCAAGATGCCCCTAAGAAATACTATCTACTAACTTATGCGCTGATTTATCTGAAAGTAATTTATGAAGTGCTTTATTATTTATTGTATGACCAGGCCTAACTGCTGTAACATTTGCTTTTATAGGAACTCCTGCTAAGTAGAAATCACCTATTAAATCTAATAACTTATGACGAACAAACTCATCTTTATAACGCAAACCACCCGTGTTCAATATCTTCTCATTATTTATAACTATCACATTTTCAAGAGAAGCCCCTTTAGCAAGACCAGCACTTTTTAAAGCTTCTTCTTCATGTTTAAAACCAAAAGTTCTGGCTCTTGATATTTCATGTTTAAATGATTTCTTCTTTTCAGAAAAACTATATTGCTGTTTACTTATTAATTGGTTATCAAATCTTATTTGTACATTTACTTGAAAATACTCATTAGGAGTTATTTTTATTTGAGTCTCTCCTTCCCCTACACAAACTTCCTTAAGAACCTCTAAATACTTCCTATGTACTTTCTGATCTTTTCTTCCAGCACATTCAATCATAAATATAAACGGCTCTGCACTACCATCCATACTAGGGATTTCAGGACCATCAACTTCAACTATCACATTATCTATCTTACATCCCCAAAGAGCAGCCATAAGATGCTCAACTGTAGAAATTTCTATCCCTGCTAAATTTCTTACAGTTGTACCAAAGCTAGTTTTGCTCACATTAGAATAACGAGCATGAATTTTATTGTCTGAATCCTTTATATCAGTCCTAATAAATGTAACTCCAGTGTTAGGTTCTGCTGGATATAATGAAATTGAAGTGGGCTTTCCTGAGTGCAATCCAACTCCGAAGCAACTAACGATATGTTTTATTGTATGCTGAGTCATTTATACTAACTAATGTTTTAATGTTATTAATTTTAGAAAGATTATAAATAATATCAAATAACACATTGTTACATAATGTTACACACAATCTATAAAACATAGAACCTCGATACAACTAACCAGCAATGTTATACTATTCCAATATGTATAAAAAACGACAGTATTTTTCGTTAATTATAAATTAGCAGAATTCTTCTGCAAATAGTCAGCTATACCTTCTTTGTTTGGTACTATAGCAGATTTTCCTGGTTTCCAGTTTGCAGGACATACTTCACCATTCTCTTCATGAAAAAGTAATGCATCTACCATCCTAATTGCTTCATCAACACTTCTGCCTAAAGGTAAATCATTAACTATTTGATGTCTTACAATACCATTTTTATCTATTAAAAAAGTTCCCCTATAAGAAACTGAGTCATTATGTAGTACATCATAATCACGAGAAATTTTCTTTGTAATATCTGAAACCATTGGGTATTGAATTTTCCCTATTCCACCTTCATTTATATCAGTATTTTTATATGCTAAATGTGTAAATACAGAATCAACACTAACTGCTATAACTTCAACATTTCTATTTTTAAACTCACTTAATCTTTTATCGAACGCTATAATTTCTGAAGGACAAACAAAAGTAAAGTCTAATGGATAAAAGAATAATACTACTAATTTGCCTTGTGCTTGCAAATTACTAAGTGTGAAATCTTCATTAATTGTATTATCTGGCATAATTGCAGAAGCTGTGAAATCTGGTGCTTTTTTCCCTACTAAAACAGTCATAGAAATAACCTCGCATTTAATTATATTTTAAATAGCATACACTCTATCATCTCACTAGGTAGTGTCAAGCAATATCAATCAAACATAAAAAATAGACTTTTACTCCAATCTAAATTAAGATAACACCTTAAAATCCATTAATTGGGATTTACAATTTAAACAAAAAAACTTATGAAAATTGCATCTATATTCCCTGGACAAGGAGCCCAAAAGATTGGTATGGGTTATGAAGTGTATAAAAGATTTAAATCAGCAAGACTAGTCTTCGAAGAAGCAGACGATATTTTACAATATAAATTATCTCAAATAATTTTTGAAGGACCAACTGAAAAACTAACCTTAACTGAAAATACCCAAGTTGCTTTAATGGTATGCTCAATTGCTTTTCTTAAAGTACTAGAAGAAAAAATTGGCAAACAATTAAAAACTTTTTGTTCATATGTTGCAGGTCATTCATTAGGAGAATTTACTGCATTAGTTGCAAATGGCACTTTATCCTTTCAAGAATGCGTAAAACTCCTAAACACACGTGGTAAAGCAATGCAAGAAGCAGCTCCACTTAATGAAGGTGCAATGTTTGCATTGCTTGGAGCAGATATCACAACAGCAAAACAAATTGCTCAAGAGGCAAAAGTTGCTGTAGCAAATGACAATGCACCCACCCAACAAGTTTTAAGTGGCAATACATCTGCAATTCAAAAAGCCATGCAACTAGCCCAAGAAAAAGGATATAAATCTATAAAACTAAATGTAAGCGGTCCTTTTCATTGTAATCTAATGAAACCAGCACAAGTAACTTTAGAACAAGCTCTTACTCAAATAGAGCTTAGCACTCCACAAATTCCAATCATTTCAAACTTTACTGCAGAAATTATGCCCTTAAAAGACATAAAAAATAATCTTTTGCTACAACTTACAAACACCGTTAAATGGTGTGACTCAATTAAAAATTTAAAAAAACTTGGTGTAGATACTATCTTAGAAATAGGACCAGGAACAATTTACACCAATCTAACAAGAAAAATAGATATGACATTTAACGCTATATCACTAAATGATGAAGCAACCATAAATGTTTTTGTTGAACAATTAGTTGCTACAATACTATAATTATCTCTATAACCAAGCCCAATTAAAAATGGCAATTAACATTCAAGTTCCAGAACAAGATAAAATTCATCTGAAACCTACTATAACTGTGTTTGGCATTGGCGGTGCTGGCGGTAATGTAATAAATAATATGATTGCTTCAAAATTAGAAGGAATAAGGTTTGTTACAGCCAATACAGATGCACAAGCATTAGAGCAATCTCTTGCTGAACGAAAGATTCAACTAGGACACAAACTTACTCAAGGCTTAGGCGCAGGAAGTGATGCATCAATAGGAGCAGCTGCAGCAAAAGAATCAATCAACGAAATTACAAGACATATAACAGGCAGTCATATGGTAATTATCGTGGTGGGAATGGGCGGAGGCACTGGTACAGGAGCATCCACAGTAGTTGCAAAACTCTCTAAGGAACAAGGAATCTTAACTATTGGAGTTATTACAAAACCCTTCCACTTTGAAGGCAAACATAGAATGAAAAATGCAGAAGATGGTATTGCTGAACTAAAAAAACATGTACATACCTTAATTACCATTCCAAATCAAAATTTATTTAAGATGGCTGATGAAAAAACAACTTTTTCTAGTGCATTTAAACTAGCAGATAAAGTTTTACATTCTGGCATTCGAGGAATAACCGACTTAATGATAATGCCAGGCTTAATAAATTTAGATTTTGCTGATATCAAAACAGTAATGAAAGAAATGGGTAATGCTGTTATAGGAAGTGGAGAAGCAGATGGAGATAATAGAGCTACTCGTGCCGCTGAAGCTGCAATCTATAACCCACTACTTGCTTATGCCTCTATGAGCGGAGCTAAGGGCATATTAATTAACATTACAGGAGGAGAAGACATTACATTATTTGAAGTGGATGAAGCAGTAAATAGAATAAGGCAAGAAATAGACAATGAAAGCACAAACATCATTTTTGGCTCCACCTTTAATGAAAAACTTACAGGAAAGATTAGAGTATCAATTGTTGCAACTGGTATTGATTCTACACCACCACGACCTAATCTTATTCTTAAGCATAAACAAAAAGAACCAGAGAAAATAAAACCACTGCCTTCAGCAACAAATGAATCTACACCATCAAAGCAAATGCCAGCATCTACTTCACAAGAAAGCTCAAACTGGCTAAATAAGTTTCTAACAAAAATGGCTGCTGATCTAAAAATAACAAAAAAAACCTCTAGTAAAGACCATAATAACTCATCTAAGCCATTTTTAGATGATCATGTTTATAAAACACCATCATTTATCAGAAAAAAAAACAAAGAGCATAATGACTAAAAGAAATCAAAAACTCAATATTCATTTTTTATTTTCTACATTTTTCGGACTTGGAAAAACAACAAAATATTTCTCTATTCTATCAGCTTCAATAGTTGCTATCCCTATCACATATTTACTTCTTTTTATTGCAGCTAAGTTATTAAGTTTCACTAATTTGCATACTCCTTTTTATCACTTATCCTTAGCTATCTTTTTGCTTACAATATTGATCGCATTAGCAATTCACTCCTCTGGAGTTTATGCAAAACAAATTAACAAAAAAGATCCTGTTGAAGTAGTAATTGATGAAGTCTTAGGTCAAACAACTTGTATGATTCTTACTATACCTCTTACCTTTCCTCTTATTATTTTATCAAATCTATCTAACCGACTTCATACATCTAACTTAGTAATTCTCAGTTTTGCATTAGTACTGAACATAATTCTTTTTAGGATATTTGATTCTTTAAAACCTTGGCCTATAAGCAGAATTGAAAAACTTAAAGGAGGATTCGGCATCATTCTAGATGACATTGCTGCAGGATTTTTTGCTGCACTCACTTACTACACAATATTATTAATTATCATTTCTTAATAAAACTTTATCTCCTAACCCTGAAATTCCTAACTTAAAAATTAGACTCCTCAAGATATGATGGGTATATCCATTTCTACCAATCTTCCTAGTGTTTCTATGTCACATAATGAATTCAGCGGAGTTACATTTATATGGGGACGCATGTAACAATCACCGATATCAATATATGATATATCACTTTTATTTATAGTATTTGTATTATTCATCTCTGCCCATAGTTTATTTAGAAAAATTTTATCAGAAATAATGGTCAAAATAGCATCATCTGAAAATTCAAGAAAAAAAATCATTTTTGACCAAAATCCTTCTTGAAAAGGACGTGGATTATTTCCTATATCATAATTAAACAATACATCAGCACCCCATTTAAGAGGAGTGATTTTTTGATCCCACACTACTTCCTTAGTAATCTTTGCAGATGTCTTTATTACTGCTGTAACATATCTTGCACTTTCCTTAATAAAACCTAGAGAGCTTGTTACAAGACTTGCATGTTCTTTTACCATATACTGCATAAATTTTACTGTAGTGTTTGCACTTATTATATCACCTCCTTCATGATGAATTTTTGCTAAAGTTTTCACAGTAGCTACACAAGATGGATGCAACCATGGTTGGTACAACATCATTGTTGTAGCTGCATAACAACATTCATGTGCTATAAAATATGCAGACTCATAATAAAATGCATCTTTAACACTCTGTTGAATTATCTGTTCAATCTCTTTTAATGTTTTTGATGACATAATATTACCTATATAATTAATGACATGATTTAATATATACTAATCGTACTTGAAGAATCCTAGTTTTAAAGACAGAAAATGGAATTAATATCAAGTTTAAAAATTTGCAAATATCGTTGATATTTAAGACGTTTTTAAACGAAGATAGCAGTTTCATTTTCAAACTTAAAAAACGGAAACTTCAGGTATGATTAGTATATAATCTTAATTGCATAATACGGACATCAAATATATTGACAATTTTTTAAAAAAATGTAGAAATATACTCACTGTGTTCTTCATACTTGAAGATTACGATATTTTAAGACAGAAAATAGAGATGATATCAAGAAATCAGGTTTTCTAAGCATGATAAGTATCTATCTTATTAAAAATACAATTGATAACTAATAAATATGGCAACACACAAGTCAGCAGAAAAAGCAATTAAACAAACCCTTAAAAAAACTGCTAGAAATAAAAGCAGAACTAGCAAAATTCGTACTTTTATCAAAAAATTAGAATTGCTAATTGAACAAAAAGATAAAACAAAAGCAAAAGAATTTTTTAAAGTTGTACAATCAGAAATTATGCGTGGCGTAACTAAATCGTTACTGAAAAAAAATACTGCAGCAAGAAAAGTAAGTAATCTTTCTACAAAAATAAATGAACTTGCTTAGTTTATATACTAATCACAATTGAAGATTTGATTTTTAAAATCTAAAAATAAAATTTTTATCTTCACTAGAAAATACATGAAGCCTCTAACTGCTCTAAAGTAGCACTCTTAACTAGTTTTAACTAAAATTATCTATACTCATTGCACTTGCACGATCCTATGAGTATATTGTAATCTTTAGATCAACTAATATATTGCCATAATGACATTTAACTTTAAAACTTTAAAAAAAGACGGCAAAGCTAGAACTGGAGTAATCTATACAGCTCATGGTAAAATTCATACCCCTACCTTTATGCCTGTTGGTACAGCCGCTACAGTTAAAGCTATGTTGCCTGAAATGATTAATTCAACACAAGCAGAAATTATCTTAGGCAACACCTATCATTTAAATTTACGACCATCTGCTGAAGTTATCTATGAGCTTGGTGGACTACGTAAGTTTATGAACTGGTCAAAACCAATTCTAACTGACTCTGGTGGTTTTCAAATAATGTCATTAGCAAAATTAAGAAAAGTAACTGAAAATGGAGTTGAATTCAGATCTCATCTAAATGGAGCAAAACACTTTCTCACTCCTGAAAGAGCAACAGAAATTCAATATCTCTTAGACAGCACCATCAGTATGGTTCTTGATGAATGTTTAAGCTACCCAGCTACTTATGATAAAGCAGTAACATCTTTAGAACTCTCAATGCGATGGGCTAAAAGATCCAAAAATGCATTTAAAGAAAGAGAAGGTTATGCTCAATTTGGCATCGTTCAAGGAGGTGTTTATGAAGACTTACGTAAAAAATCTGCTCAAACCCTACAAGAAATAGGATTTGATGGTTATGCAATAGGTGGTCTTGCTGTAGGTGAAGGACAACAAATTATGCTTCAAACTCTAAAATACACAGTCCCAAATCTAGATGAAAATAAGCCTCGCTATTTAATGGGAGTTGGTAAACCAAGTGATTTAATTGGAGCAGTATTACAAGGCGTAGATATGTTTGATTGTGTATTACCAACTCGTTCTGGAAGAAATGGACAAGCATTTACATGGCAAGGAACCATAAATATCCGAAATGCAAAATATAAAAAAAATAACTCACCCTTATCTATTACCTGTAACTGTATAACCTGTAAAAATTACTCAATGGCTTACCTTAATCATTTGGTAAAAACTAAAGAAATACTTGCTTCAATTTTGATAACTTATCACAATTTATATTTCTATCAAAATCTTATGTATAGACTACGTGACCACATTAATAATGGATCTTTAGAAAAAATTAAAAATCTTTATGAGCTATATCAACAAGACCCTGATGCCATTAATATGGTTTATCAAACTCTACTTCAGCCTACTCAGTATGAAAAACAAAACATTTAGTTATTTCAGCTTTGCATTACTTAAATCTGCATCTTTTAAATTAGCATCCGTAAAATTTGCTCCACGTATGTCTGTACCATTTAATTTTGCTCCAACTAATATAGCTCCTTGAAAATCTGCTTTATATGCGTATGCTCCAGAAAGATTTGCTTCTTTTAAAGTAGCATTCCTTAAAATACAGCTATATAGATTGCTAGAACTGAGATTTGACTTACCTAAATTAGCATTTTGTAAATTTGCTCCCCAAAAATTTGTTGCTGTAAAATTTGAAGATGAAAAATCACATCCTGCTAATTTGCTTTCGCTAATATCAGCTTCTATAAATTGACAATTATGAAATCTTGATTTTTGTATAACAATACGAGAGAAATTACCTCTATTGCAGTTTACATCATCAAATATTGATTCTTCTATTAAAGATTGATTCAAATTAGCGGCTATAAAACTTGATTTATTTACTTTTGTTCTTATCAAATTAGTACCTAAAAACTTACTATAATCCAAGTTTACATTTTCTAATTCGCAATTCCTAAAAACAGAAGCTTTTAGCTGAACACTTGAAAGATTAACATTAGAAAACGTTGCATTCGTAAAATCACACTCATCAAACTTAACATTACTAAAATTAACCCCTGTAATAACCGCTCCATTAAATTGTACATTCCTGAATTTAGACCCTGAAAAATCTAAGTTATCTAACTCTAAACTACTGAAATCAGCATCAGAAATCTCTAAATTATTTAGATTAATACCAAAGGTTTCTTTTAAAAAAACAGATTTATTTTTCTTCTTACTTAACACTACGTACTGCTTAACTCTCTCAGAAAGAGTAAGATCTTCCATATTATCTTCTTTATTTACAACATAAAAATATCCACCACCAGCTATGCCACATATAATTAAAACAAATAGTAAATATCTAAGTTGAATAGGTAATTTCATTTACTTTTTTTGACCTAATAAACCTCCAAGTATACCTCCAACAACATCTTTAGCAACTTTACCAGCATCTTTTGTAATGCCCAAAGGTATATTTAATGGATCTTGTAATGTTTTTAACATTTCCTCTGGATTTAATTCTTTAGTAACCTGCAACAATAACAAATTAAATATAAACCCATGCCACAATGAGCAAAATTCTTTATTATTATATTTCCCAACAGCAGGACATTTTGCACCATCACTATTTATAACAGTTAACCTCAAATCATTAGAATTACTTCCAGGATCATCTGATACTTCTTTAAGAAAAAATTTAATTCTATCACTAATACTTTGAGAAATAGTAAGCTTTTTGCCAGAAATAAAAAACATTTTTCCAGTAGATTTGGTGACTCTATTTACATAACCTACCAAGCTATCAACCATATGTGAATAATTTGTAAACAGAGCCTTTAGCTTGTATTTATCTCCACCTCGCCCTGTATTTTCTGCATTCCCATTTGCATTTATTAAAAACTTATTTGTTCTAATTTTAAATTCATTTACATTCAACTTAAATCTATCTTTGCCACCTTTATACTGTAAATCAATGTCTCCTTTGATTGCACCCATTTTATGAAGTTTGGGAACATATAAAGAATAACTTGTTCTTACTTGAAGCATGTCTTTTATGAATCCAAAAATAGCGTTAAAAATACCTGAGATAATTGACTCTTTTCCTCCTCCAAAAGATAAGCCTTCTATATTTTTTACTCTTAATCTATTAGCATAGATCTTCATCAATTCATACCATGAGTCAGAAAACTTACTTCTAAATTCCAACTTAATATCCTTAGTGTTATTCAACCCAATCTGACCTTTTACTGCAATATCATGTACAGTATCTCTTAACTGTAATTTATTAACTTTCACTGTAGTTAGATCTCCTTCAATATTTACATCTAAATCTATATCGTGGTTAATCTTACCCAACTTATCAAAAGAAAACACATCAAAATAATTTCTAATATTTATATCAATTATATCTATAATCTTTTTCATAAAAGGCAAAGATGCTATTTCAGAATTCAAAACAGTAAACTCTTTATCAAACTCTGCATTATATAAATGTTCTACATACTCTACATTTAACTTATTTCTACTACCTACAACACCCAACTTTAAATCTATCTCACTTGCATAGATAAGTAACTTGTTAGTTAATTTATTAAACATCCGCAATTCCTCATTATGGATGTTTACCTTATCTACTAATGCTACTATCAGATCTTCAAGTTTTTTAGTCTTACCAGTAATAATTCCTTTGATAGCCGTTAATACAAGAGAGTCAGAAAGACGAATTTGATAATACGAATTCTTGCCACCAATTGTATAATCAAAATTATAATTATTTAATTTCCCTTTTAAGTGCAAATCACCATAAGGGTTTATTTTTATTTTATCTGAGAAAAGTCCTAACTCGACGGATAAAATTCCATCAAATAACATATCACTTTCAACATTATACCCTGCATCTTTCTTGGTAAACTTTACACGAGGATGACTTAAGTTGATATTAAAAGAGAACGGAAATCCAGTGATGTCAATATTTCCAGAGTACTCTTTTATTATTTTTTCCTTTTTAAGCTTGCTGAAATGTTTATAAGTTTCTCGCTCAACAACTTTTGAAGTAATGAACCACGCACCAGCGTAAATAACAATTATGATTAATATACTCCATAAAAAAACTTTTTTCATACTTCCTCTTTAAATCTAGTTAATCATATATTCTATTCAGAAATTATCAATAGTCTATACTAATCATACCTGAAGAGTCCTAGTTTTAAAGATAGAAAATGGAATTAATATCAAGTTTAAAAATTCGCAAATATCGTTGATATTTAAAACATTTTTAAAGGAAGATAGTAGTTTCATTTTCAAACTTAAAAACCGGAGACTTCAGGTATGATTAGTATACGCACTTTGTATATAAATGGTGCAACCGACAGGATTCGAACCTGTGACACCAAGATTAGGAATCTTGTGCTCTATCCTACTGAGCTACGGCTGCTTATCTTATAAAATCTCAGAGATGACTTAAATATATGTTCTACAAAGCTTATACATTAATGTAAACGTAAATTTACATTAGTATACTCCTCGTACTTGAAGATTACGATGTTTTAAGACAGAAAATAGGAATGTTCAAGTATGAGGAGTATATATATTCTCTAGTCTACAAAATTAATACTCTCTTAATTTTTTTTCTTTAAAATATACTAATCGTACTTGAAAAATTTGAAAATTTAAAAAAAATAGAAATAATACTAAACTTAAAAATCAGAATTTTCAGGTATTAGTATATTATTTTTAATTACATGAAAATATGCCAAAGGAAGAATTACCTACAAAGAAAAAACATCAATCATTATTTAAAGCTGAACCTCTATCAAAACTTTCTAATATTTATATAAGCCCTAAACCAAAAAAATTTTCTACTCAAGCAGCAAATAGTAAATTTTTTGAAGAAATAAATCTTGAAAAAAAAACAAAAATAGATAAAAAACTTGAAGTAAAAAAATGGGATCCAATAATGGTTCTAAGCAATAGAACCTCTGATACAATTGTTCTCAAAACAATAGATGAACATGCTAATCAAACACAACCTGACTTAGGATTATTTCTTACAGAAAGTGAGGATATATCAGATATTCAACAAATATATAATAAAGTCAACAAAGCTATTACAGAAACAATCCATAAAGGAGACTTAAAACCTATTCAACCTCAACCGCTTAAAAAAAATAAAATTAACTATAAATACGGAACCAATGATTTTATACAAGAAAAAACAGCAAATGGAAAATTTAAATTTATACCAGAAAGCAACTTCTGTGGAATTTTAAGAGTTCAAAGAAAAAAAACAAATGGCAAACTTGATCCAAATCAAGCTGATATAATCGAATATAAAAATGGAGAACCAATAGCAGTAACATTAGCCAAAGCAGAAGAAACCAGAATAGCAGACATAGGACTCATACAAAAAAAAATAAAAAGTATCTAAGTAGCACTATACTATACCATCCCCGCCATCATGCAACATGCTTTCAAAAGATATGAAATTATAACTAGTTTAATGTTAAAAACATAAATATTCTAAATAATTTACAAAATTTTAAGATGAACAACAAGATTAATTACAAAAAAAATTACTTGGAGTTAGTATTTATTTAACTTTTTTATTTTATGATAGTTTTTATAAATAAATAATATAGAGAGATGGTAAAAGAAGAATTTCCAATTAACGATATGAAAAGTTTTTCTAAAGCTCTTAATAGCCTATTAGATAGCAACGAAAAAGCATTTTTAGAAACCTCACACCTTACTTATAATCTTGGCTTAAGCACATCAGAAGAGTATGAAAAACAAGAAAAATGGAGTGCAGATCGAAAAAAAATCATTGCTGATATAGTAACAAGTATAGTAACAAGTATGGTTAAAAATATACCAAACTACGGTATTGTAAAATCTGAAGAATTTAGCGAGTATATAACTCAAAACCAACATGTGCTATTTGATACTGCAATTCAATATATAGAACAAAACAAAGACAAACTTTTCTCAGACGATCTATATAAAGAAGAAAAGAACATGAAGAAAGCACAACTAAAACATGCTATTGAAGAAAAAATTCAAGATGGATTAGTAGACTCCCTGAAAGAAAAAATAGACAAAGAGCTATTTCCAAAATTTTACAACCAGGAAGAACTGACAGAACCACTCCTCGACAAAGACAAAAAAAAATCAAGACAAAAAAAAGACTTTAGCTATTATGAACGATTTGTTGACAGATCCTCTGAAACACCATCTAAAGCTCCTAAACGATCTGAAATAGATGCAGGCTTAGAAGTAGAACGAGAATATTTTCCAATGTTAGAAACTGGCAGTATTATTAAGTCACTAAATGATTCTAAAGAACAATTTTTAGCAACATCAAAAACCTCAAAAGATCCTCTTGCTGGTATAAGCATTCCTAGAACAAAAGTAGAACTTGAAGATCGAAACAGATGGAGTATGCAAAGAAACCAAATTTTTATCAAGCTATCCCAAAATATGCCTCAAATCTTATTAGAAGCTGTGCCACCTAGCACCAAAACTTTTATAAAAGAATATATAGATGAAAACCCACAAGAACTTTCTGCTGCTATCAAAGAATATGTAGAAAACAAACCACCATTTTCAGAAGAATTATATCAGAAAGAAAAAAGTCTTACTCCTAAACAAATGGAAAAAGGTATAAAAAAACACATTAGCGATCACATTATTCAAGCTGTTGAAGAACGTATTAATCAAAAAACTATAGAAGCAAGTGAAAAATTAGCTAGAGATAATCAAATTAAAGCAGATTATGATTTTGCTCGACGACTGCAAGAAGAAGAAGATCGTAAATTTGCTCAACATTTAGAAGAACAGCAGAAACGACAAAATCCTAAAAGAGAATTAGGGTCACCTGTAGGACCTCCATCTGGATTTTCTCAATCTGTTGCAGCAACATATGACAAATCAGAACGAAAAATTAAAAAAGATATCACTAAAACACCAAGTTGGCGATCAATAAAAGCATGGTCATTTGGAAGCACAAAAAGTTCTCTCGCCTTACAAGGCATAAAAGAATGTGAACCCGATAAGGTTGCATTACTTATGACAGGTGGAGATAGAGCATATGCAGAAGCAGTGCATGACAAAACAAACACCCTTATTGAAAAAGCAATATATGAAAAAAAGTTAGTTCCACTTCCTGTTAACCAACTTAACAATGGCAAAACACTACTTGGAGGGGGTAAAGACTACATGATACAAAGCCCTACTAGTGATGGAAAAATCAAACTTGAAAACCCAAAAGGTAAATTTACTGCAATAATAAAGTACCCTAGAATAGATGCAAGAACAAAAAGACCAATCCCAAATCAATCAGATATTATTGAATATAAAGATGGCAAGGTTATATCAGTAATCCAGGCTACACAAGGAAAAAGTCAGATAGTAAATATAGAAGAACTACGAAATAAAGCCAAAATTAAAATACCTGTTGCAAAAGGCAAAGAAACACGAATTGAACGTAGTGGGGTAAAGATATATACACCACCATCACGCACTACGCCACCTAGTGTAGGACACTCACCCCGTTCTAGATTATAAAATTTTAAACCCCAGTTATGGATTAGAAAGATTTTAGATTTTTAAAATATTTTCAGCGAAAATTAGCAACTTTTATGCAGAAATAGCGGTGTTATTTCAAATAAAAGTTGCTGATTTGCAGCAAAAATAGATAAAAATATAATGTTTTTTTAATCCATAACTGGGGTTTAAACGTAATATATATAGATTCTTCTTCAATAATATTTTACAATAAAAAATACAAAATAGAATTAGTAGGAATGTTTTTAAAGCATAAAGCCATTATTTTTGGAATACCAAACCAGACTATATCTCTCGAAGAAAAAAAATTCTTCTCAAGCATTAAACCATTAGGATTTATTTTATTTTCCAGAAATATTTCTAATAAAAAACAAGTTATTTCACTTATCAATGACCTTAGAAATGCTGTTAATAATAAATATGCCCCTATCTTCATAGATCAAGAAGGTGGACGAGTTTGTAGACTTAAAAAACCAATTTGGTATACCCCTCCTCCAGCTGCTATCTTTGGGAAAATTGCAAACACAAACCTAGCTGAAGCAAAAAAAGCACTACAACTAAATACTACTCTAATTGCACTCGACCTAATTGAACTTGGTATATCTGCAGATGCTGTTCCAGTAATCGACATATTAAATACTTACACTCATACTGTTATTGGAGACCGAGCCTATAGCTCTGATAAACTTATAGTAACCGAACTAGGAAAAATAGTTTGTGATACTCTTACAGAACTTAATATAGCACCAATAATAAAACACATACCAGGACACGGAAGGGCTAAAGCAGATAGTCATTTAGAATTACCTGTTGTAGATACAACATATAAAGAATTACTTAATACTGATTTCTATCCATTCATTAAATTAAATAATACCAAATTGGCAATGACAGCTCATGTATTATATAAGTCTATAGACGCCAAACATCCCGCAACTTTATCTAAAAAAGTTGTATCTGAAATAAGAAATACTATCAATTTTAAAAATATTCTGCTTACAGATTGTATTTGTATGAAAGCTTTGTCTGGTTCAATGTTGGAAAGAACTGAAAAAGCACTTAATGCTGGTTGTGATATAATTTTACATTCCCGTGGTACAATTGAAGAAATGAAAACCATTAATAGATCAATACCATTTATTACAGAAAACCAAAATCAGATATTAAAAGAGCTTTTTGTTATTAAATCCAAAAATTTCAATTTTAAAAGAAAACAAATAGAATCAGAACTAAATGAGTTACTTCAAAAACATAAGATTGATATCTCTTCAAATTTTTCTTCTATAGACCCAACTCAACAAAATTTTTAGTGTCTTGCTTTACACACTTAATTTAATTACAATTTACTGCACTTAAAAGCATAAATAAAATCACTAATACAAACATATATAATGAATAAAGTTATTATTATTTTTGGCTCTGCAAGATCTGAAGGCAATACAAAAAAAGCTATCGATGAATTGAATATAAATAAAGAAATAGACCTCATTGATTTAAACAAGTTACAAATCTCTCCTTATGACTACAAAAATACAAATCAAGATGATGATTATCTAAAACTAATGGAAAAAATCTTAAATTATAATGTCATAGTCCTAGCTACACCAATCTATTGGTATAGTATGAGTGCACAAATGAAGATTTTCATAGATCGCCTTACTGATTGCATAACCATCAGAAAAGATATCGGACGGAAACTTGAAGGAAAAAAGCTATATCTACTTGCTTCCTCTGCAAGCCCTGATGTTCCAAAAGGATTTGAAAATGTTTTCAAGCATATTTGTCAATATATGAAAATGGAATACAAACATTGTTTCCATCATTATTCTGGAAGTAATAAAGAACTCATACATAATAATAATAAAATAACAAAATTTCTTGATCTAATCAACTCAACCTAGTGACCAAGTTATTGGTTTATGTTAAAATTTTAAAAGAGCAATAATCAATAAATAAAATAATGAATAAAGCAATAATTATTCTAGGTTCTTCTAGGTCAAATGGTAATACAAAAAAAGCAATTGATGCACTAAATACCGATGGAAAAATGGCCATCGTTGATCTAAAAAAAATAAAAATTAGCCCTTACGACTACGAACATAAAAATCAGGAAGATGATTTTTTAGGATTAATGGAAAAAATCCTAAATTATGATTCCATAATCTTAGCAACTCCAGTTTACTGGTATAGTATGAGTTCATATATGAAAATGTTTTTTGATCGTCTAACTGATTGTATAACTATTAGAAAAGATATTGGACGTAAACTAGAAGGCAAAAAAGTATTTGTATTATCCTGTGCAGAACATCCATTACTTAAAGAATTTGAAGCTCCTTTTAGAGAAACTGCAAAATATATGAAAATGGATTATAAAGACTCGTTTCACTACTATTCTGATGATAGCAAACCTCATTTATTGCATAACAAAAAAATCGATGAGTTTAGAAATTTAATAATGAAAAAATAGTTAGCTGTGCTTAAAAACTTCGATTTTTAAACTTAAAAATAGAGGACTCCAAATACGACAAGTATACTACTTAGAGTAAAACTCTATCACTAAATGAGGTTCCATTAAACTTGGAAACGGTACATCTGCAAATAATGGAGAAGTAACTAAAGACCCTTTTTTTTGCTTAGAATCAAAATTTAAATATGTTGGTACTTCTCTTTCCATTTTTTGAGTTGCTTCTGCACATAGAGAAATCTGATGAGACTCTTTTTTAAGCTCTATTATATCATTCTCTTTAACAGAATATCTTGGTATATTAACAATCTTTCCATTAACGAGAATGTGTTTATGACTTACAAGCTGACGAGCAGAAAATATTGTAGGCGCAATATTAAATCTATAGATTATTACATCTAGCCTACGCTCCAACAATTCTATTAAAGCTTCATTTGTATTCTTCTTTTGTTTTCTTGCTGCAACATAATAATTATAAAACTGCTTTTCGCTTAAATTATAATAACCTCTTAATTTTTGTTTAGCATTAAGCTGAACACCATGAACAGTTTTCTTTTTTTGCCCTACTAAACCGTGCTGCCCTGGAGGGTAATTTCTTTTATGATATGCATCTTTTGCATCTCCCCATAAACTTACCCCAAGTCTTCTAGAAATTTTATATTTTGATTTAATAATTTTAGTCACAGAATTCTTTCTATTTGTTATACTTAAGAGAATATATATGAAAACTTCAACTTGTCAATCCTGTTATACTACACTACAGTAAGTATACTGTTTTTTATTTTTCAATATTTCTATAGATATTTCTTAAATAATTTGCTTCCCTAAACCTTCATTAAATAGTAATTATCTTCTACAAATCCCAACATTGTTTTAGGTAACGAAACCCCATAATATGCTCCAAAAGCTGCACCTAAAACAAACGCCAAGGTATCATTATCACCAGTAGTGTGTACCACTACATCAAGGGCATCTATAAAATTATCAAAATACATGAAACTATAACTTATAAGTAAAATAAATTCATAATACACGCGTCCTCTAAATTCATTATACACCAGAATTGGATTCACTTGTTTTTTTGCTAAGTCTATCCCTAATTTAGCATAATATAATGAATAAGGTCTGCTATTCTTATTAGAATTTAAATCTTTTATAAAATTTTCCATTAAATATTCTTTTTTAATCTCTTTGTGTGAAAACAAAATCCTATTAAAAAGAGCCGCTATAGCACCAGAAGCATGCATAATATCTTTATTTGGATGAGTTATTTCTGATTGTATCTTTCCTAACTGAAATGCTTCATTAGTATCAAGTCTTTTATCAGCACCAACAACAAACGCACGCAACAAAGAACCATTTCCCATACTATTACTTTGCCCAACATCCCACCATCTTCCTTTCGTTATACGTTTCTTGCTAAGCTTGCTAAGTGTTAATAGGGTTCTTCTACCATAACCTCGCTTACCATGATGTAAACCATCTTTACCATACTGCCCTGATGATTTCATTTGTAACCAATGTTGTCGTAAATTAAGAGCAAGTTTATGCAAAAAAAATTTATAATCAAGAAGCTCATCTTTACTTAAGTTCAACATTGTTTTTTTTAAAACACCTGTAAGATCACTATCATCACTATATATTAGTTTTTTACAGCTAGCTGTAAGATAGTTATTATTTAACTTGCCATAAGGTGCAACACTTACATTAGTTGCAAGGTCGTTTACCAACTGTTTTATATTAATAACTCCATTGGGGAAAGTTTTAATAATTTTAGATTGAGACCCAACGTTCTCTGTAATAAACCCTATTGCCTCTCCTATTCTTGCATTGTTTAATAAAGCTCCCATTTTTGTAGTATCGACTGAATTCATAAATAGCCTCTTTTTATTAGTTGCTATTTTCTTTAAATATTTTTGAGTACTCAGAAAATCTACTATGTTGAAACTCTCGTATGGGAAAATATCTACATTTTCAGGACGCAAGGGAATCTTAGCAATGGCATAGGCTAGTATTTTTTTGTCGTGGATGTATCCGCAAATATCTTTAATTGTTGAACTCAGAAAAAAAATAATTACTACACAAATAACTAAAGATAAGAATATTTTTTTATGGAACATTCACTAAACACTATCCTACATAACAATAATAAAGCTTGCTGCCCTCTTATTTACAAGTTTCTTCTCAAACCTTTTTATTTTTTATTTGCATTGGTGCTTTGATCACCTTGTTTTTGCTTTTGTTGCATATAAAGTGCAGCAAAATCAATAGGATTTACCATTAACGGCTGAAACCCTCCATCTCTAGTAACATCAGCAATTACTCTTCTTGCAAATGGAAAAATCAAGCTTGGACAATAAATTAACAAAATTTGCTCTTTTTGATCATCTTTATCTATATTTTTTATTGAGAATAAACCCGCATATTCTAACTCTACCATAAATAAAGTTTTTTCATTAAGCAGTGCCTTAGCATCAATTTTCAACACAATTTCATAAGATTCTTTTTGCAAATCTTGAACTTTTATATCAAGTGCTAAATCTATTTTAGGAGCAGTTTTAATTTCCATAAAACATGCAGGTGCTTCAGGACTTTCAAAGGACAAATCTTTTACATATTGAGTATTAATTACTACCTGAGGCTGATTATTTTGATTAACCGTTTCTTTCATTATTCTGTACAAAATTTAAGTTGATAATAAATTAATAAGTAACATACTTTATAGGTCTTAGCAACGTATACTAGATATAATTTTAAAAACTTTAATTTTGCATTTTAGAAGTCTATACTAATCGCACTTGAAGAATCCTAGTTTTAAAGACAGAAAATGGAATTAATATCAAGTTTAAAAATTTGCAAATATCGTTGATATTTAAGACATTTTTAAATGAAGATAGTAGTTTCATTTTCAAACTTTAAAACCGGAGGCTTCAGGTATGATTAGTATATATTAATCTTACTTGAAAACCCTTATTTTAAAACGCAGTTATGGATTAGAAAATGCAATCTGACAAGCTTAAAAGACAGAAATGAAAAATAACATTTTTACCGCACTAGATATAGGAAGCTCAAAAACTTCTTGTGCAATCTTCAAAATAACCTCCAAAAGCGATGAAATAAAAATCTTAGGATTCTCAACTAAATGTTCAGTAGGAATACAAAATGGAATTATAGAAAACATAACTGAAGCCACCACTTCTATAGCTTCAGCTGTTTATGAAGCAGAAAAACAAGCTTCTATTACTGCTAAAAAAGTTACTGTAAATATTTCCCACCCCTTTATCCGTTCTGAATCAATAATAACTGATTCTCACTTTGGAGGAAGACAGTTATCACCAAAAGATCTAAAAAATATTTCAGATAAAGTTATATATTCCACAAGCCAACTCAAACAAACCGTCATTCAGTGTTCTGTAACTCGATACGACATAGACATGATAAAAAATGTAATGGAACCTGAATATATGTTTGCAAATAATTTAAAATCATACCATACAATAATTACTATTCCTAAAAATACAACATCCCTATTAAAAAGATGCTTACATAACACACACTTAATACCAACTAATCATGTTCTTTCTTCTTATGCATCTAGCTTATCCTCTTCTTTAGAAAATTTGCATAATTTTATATTACTAGACATAGGAGGAGGAACATCAGATATAGCCGTATTTAGAAAAGCACATTCTATTCTTTGGGCAGGTAATATTCCATTAGGTGGAGAAAACATTACTAGTGATATATCTCAATGTTTAGCTATTAATTTTGAGGAAGCAGAAAAATTAAAAATTCTATATGGAAATCTATCTGCTCAAAGTTTATATAAAAATTCATCCTCTACTACTAATTCAGCTCTACAAACAAAAGTAAATTTACAAATGTTAAATAAAATTATTGTAGCTAGAATAGAAGAAATAATAGAACTTATTTTAAATAAAATTCCAGAACAATATAGAATGAAAAAAATTATTCTTTGTGGAGGTGTAGCAAAAACCTTAGGCATATCTGAGTTTATCTCAAAGCGATTTAATGCAGATACAACTATTACTAGCCCTTCAAAATTCTCTTCTAATATAAAGGAATCATTAAAATCAGATCCAAGCTTTGGTACTATAGCTGGTTTGATGCATTATAATTTAAAACAAACAACTCAACGTAAATATTTTTCAGTAAAGAAAATTATTGAATGGATGTGGGAAAATTTTTAAATTACAATATACTAATTGTAGCTTTCAAGCACAATGTACATAAATACTTCTGCCAATGTATAATAAGTATATTTATACCCATCGGACTTGGAAAGTCCGAGATTTTAAGAAAGAAAATGAAGTCAATATCAAGCATGAAAATTCGAGAATATTGGTGATATTCAAGACATTTTCATGCGAAAATAGTGGCTTTATTTTCAAGCTTAAAAATCGGAATCTTCTAATCCGATGGGTATGTCTAATTGTTTGCTTAAGCTTAACTACACATGCCAGCATCGCATCACAAACATCTCATCATTTACAAACAAAAGAAAAGGTAAAATTAAATAAATTAATAGGTATTATAAAAGAAAAGCACGTTAAAACAATTTCAGAAGAGCAATTAGTCAAAACTGCTGTAAATGGCATTTTAACTTCATTAGATCCATATTCACATTTCTACAGCAACAAAGATTGGCAAGAAATTAACACTTATACATCTGGAGAGTTCAGTGGCATTGGAATAGAAATGCAAATAGATAAAGGAAAAGCAACTGTAATAACCCCAATAGCAAATAGCCCTGCTGAAAATGCTGGCATTCTACCAAAAGACATAATTGCCTCTATAAATAATACATCAGTAGAAGGGATGTCTAGACAACAAATATTAAAAAACTTATTAGGAAAACCCAATACTAAAATATCACTTACAGTGACACGTGAGGGAGATTTATTACATCCTATTAAACTAAATATGGTCCGACAAAAAATACAATTGCCCTCCATAGAATCTAAAATTCTTTCAGATAAAATTTTTTATTTAAAGATAGGAGCTTTTTATAAAAATACATCTAAATTAATGCAACCTATTATAAGTGAATTAAAAAAACTTCAAAAAGAAAATAACCTTAAAGGAATAATTATAGATTTAAGAAACAACCCAGGAGGATTATTAGACCAAACCATTAACGTAGCTAGCATTTTCATAAAAAAAGGTAATTTAGTTTCTATTTTCTCACCAAAAACTAAAAAAAATACCCAATATTTTTCTAAGCTAAATTCATTTAAGTTAGATACAAATATTCCAATAATTGTACTTATAAATAAAGGCACTGCATCTGCTGCAGAAATTTTAGCAGGTAGTCTTAAAGATCACAAAAGAGCAATACTTATAGGAGAACAATCTTTTGGTAAAGGGTCTGTACAGGAGTTTATTCCTTTAGAGAAAGGAGAAGTAATAGGTCTCACTACAGGTCTTTATAAAACTCCTTCTGGTACAATTATAGAAAAAACTGGCATCATTCCAGATATCGATATTTCTAAAGATGACTATTTACAAAAGATTCAAAACCTAAAACAAACTAATACAAAAATAAACAAAAAAGAAATAGATGATTTCTTTAAGATTGAAGATATAATCAATATACTAATCGTACTTGAAAAGTCCGAAATTTTAAAAAAGAAAATGGAATTAATATCAAGCTTAAAAATTCGCAAATATCGTTGATATTTAAGACATGTATGATTAGTATAAGCTATAGAAATTAGCTCGTAAAAATATATGATTAAACGACTCTTTAATTTCAGATTTCATATGACCTTGTTAATTATTTTATTAATAACAACCATAATTCTTCTTGTATTAGGAATAAAAAATTCTTATAGACAAAACACAAATAAAGAAATTCTTATGCAGAAAGTTATAATATTCTTAGAAAAAAATGAAGGAAACTATAGAACCTCTTAATTCTAAAACTCCTGATGCTACCGATCCTTCAACACTACCATACAGGCGTGGAGTAGGCATTATGGTGATAAATAATGAAAAAAAAATATTTGTAGGACAAAGAATTGATATTAAAAATAATACTTGGCAAATGCCTCAAGGGGGAATTAAAGAAGACGAAACTGTATCTGAAGCAGGTATTAGAGAATTAAAAGAAGAAACAAATATAGTAGATGTTCAAATCATAGCTGAAACCAAAAACTGGCTATATTATGATGTGCCAGAATTTCTAATTGAAAAATTATGGAAAAGCCGATACAGAGGTCAAAAACAAAAATGGTTACTTATGTATTTCTTCGGTAAAGACTCTACAATCAATATAGAAACGTCTAGTCCTGAATTTGGAAAATGGCAATGGTTAGACTTAAAGAAAATTCCCAAAATAGTTATTCCTTTTAAGAGGCATATATATCTTTCAGTAGTCAAAGAATTTAAAACTATTATAGAAAACTTCTAAACCTAAAAGTCATCATCCTCAAATATATCATCTTCTTCAACATTATTATCACGTGGAATAGTATTAGGCTTTATAATCGTAGGCTTATCTATTTTATCAGACTCATATTCATCTACTTCATCGTTATATTTAGATAAAAATTCTCTATTTCCTTTGGTATGCGTTATTTTTTTACGCACATCTTTTTTTACCCTAACATATGAAACAATTTTCTTAACTTGCTTGATGCTTGAAACCACATCAATCACTCTATTAAGTTCCTCTTGGAATTTACCTATTCCAAATAAATAAACTACCTTATCTATAGTCTCAACTGTATAGTTTACAGAAGGAATATCACGAGCAGCTAACAATTTAGCTTTAATTTTAGTAGTAATCCATGCATCAGAAATTCCACCTAACACTGAAGTTTTTTCTTTCTTATCAGCTATTTGTAATTCATTTATTACTTCTTTTACTCCATGTACACTCCAACATGCTTGTAATATTGGTATTACTTTATGTTTATTAGAAATAGTACCTGTTAAAAGCACACGTCCTTCACTTACCTTTACGTTAATTGAACCCAGCATAACATTATCAATTCCTCTCCTAGAAAGGTTAGCTCTAATTTTGCTCCATATAGTTGTATCATTAAGAGATTCACCAACAGTTTTTTCTTGCTTAACTAGTTTCCCGCCAGCAAGTATTGCTGCACCACCACCTCCTATTAATAGAGGAATACATGAAGAAAGCATCTGTAATGCTATTACACAACAAATAAACTTTAAAACTAATAATTTTCTACGCCCCATACTTAATCTATATCTAAGTTGACTATTTATAAATAGCTACTAAAAAATTTCTATCTTCAGTATAATATTCTTTATAAGCTTTTTTAGTAATATTTTCATTAAATGATAAAATCTTTGTGTTTGTAGCATTTTTTAAATCTTGGAACAAGTCTCCAAAGTCAGATAATGTAATTTTTTCAACACTAGAAATTATATTTACTAAAGATATTTCTGCTTTCATAGAAATCTTCTCCTCAGTTTTAAACCTTCTAATAGCTACTAGTAGCTGCTCAATAAACCCTCCTGAAACAACCATTTTTTTATTATAAGGAATTTCCTCATATCTTGGCCAAGTTCCTTGAGCATGAATTGAAGTTGTACTCTCAAACACAACATTATAAATTTCCTCTGTAATATGCGGCATAAAAGGAGCAAATAATTTAAGTAAAGTATTTAAAACAAACGAGCAAGTATGAACTGCACTTATCTGCCCTGCTGCATCTTCTCCATTAGCATTATAAATTCTCATCTTAATGAGTTCCAAATAATTATCACAAAAATCTCTCCAAAAAAAAGTTTCCGCTTGATTTTTTGCTACAAAATATTCAAATTCCTCAAAAGATTTCGTAACCACTTTTACTACATCATGTAACTTTGAAATAATCCATCTATCTGTATCACGATTTATTTTCAAAATAGAAGCAGTAGTCACGTTTAAATTGTTCATATGCAAAGATACAAATTTTGCAGCATTCCATAACTTATTGATTAGCCTCTTACCATTTTTAAATATATCTTCAGAATAAATCACATCTGTACCAGGACTGTAGGATGCAGCCCAATACCTTACCATGTCAGTTCCTCTCTCCTTCATTAAACGAACAGGAGAAACAATATTACCTTTAGATTTTGACATTTTAGTTTTATCTGCAGTCAAAACCCAACCATTAACCATAATATTTTTCCAAGGAATAGTATCCTCATGTATTAAAGATTTTACAATTGTATAAAATGCCCAAGTACGAATAATCTCATGCCCTTGAGGACGAAGATCCGCAGGAAATAATTTTTTATGTCTAGCTTTATCTATATAAAATTTATCATTAATACCTTGACTATTTATTTGCGGAGTAACAGAACTAGTAGCCCAAGTATCCATAACATCAGTCTCTGGTATAACTTCATCTTTTTTATATCCTTTTGGCAAATCAACATTAGGATCCACTGGCAATTGGTCTCTTGATGCCATTAAAATTTTTCCTTCTTCACCTTTTCTTTTTGAATACCAAACAGGAAAAGGAACTCCAAAATATCTTTGCCTACTAATGCACCAATCCCAATTAACTCCTTCAATCCAATTAAGCATTCTATGTAACATATGCTCAGGATGCCACTTACATTCTTTTGCCTTTGCAATCAATTCTTTCTTGATATCTAAAATTTTTATAGCCCATTGTGGCGTAACAAGAATTTCCATTGGAGCTTTAGATCTTTCAGCACACTTAACCATACGTAATACTTTATCTTGAGCAACTACAAAACCTTGATTTTGCAAAAACTCAACTGTGATTTTTCGTGCTTCAGAAACTTTTTTTTGCTCTATTTTATCAAGTAATTCCTCAAACAGACATGTATCTTGAAACTGAAATGCCTGATCTTTCAATTTATCTTTTAGAGAAATTTTTCCAAACTGATCTAAAATAACCCTTGTTGGCAATTTATGTTTTCTCCACCAATCTATATCTACTATATCTCCAAAGGTACAACACATTACAAGCCCAGTCCCCTTATCCATTTGCACTTGATCGTCAGCAAGAATAGGTACTTTTACACCGCAAATAGGCACAATTGCAAACTGGTTATGCAAATGCTTATATCTTTCATCATTCTTGTTATAAAAAATAGCAACACATGCTGGCAAAAGTTCAGGTCTTGTGGATGCAATTATTATTTCTTCTTTTTTTTCTGTATGAAACTTAATCTTATACATCACGCCTTCCAGCTGTTTATCTTCAAGATCAGCTTGAGCAAGTGCTGTTTTATCTACAATATCCCAAATAGTAGGCTGTAAAGTACGATACGCAAAATCCTTTTCATATAAATCAAGAAAAGACATTTGCGAAACTGTAATAGATCTATCATCTATAGTGCGATAAAATTGACTCCAATCAAGACTTAAAGAAGTCAACTTAAATGACTCAGTAAAATCAGACTCTATTTTATCTATAACTTTATGGCATAGCTTTCTAAACTCATGCTTTGGCATTGAATTAGCTCGTTTACCAATCTCCTTCTCAACCGCACGCTCAGTAGGCAATCCATTATCATCAAACCCTATCGGATAAAAAACGTTTTTACCTTTCATACGTTGATATCTAGCAATGCTATCAGTTTGAATAAAACCAAAAACATGCCCCATATGCAAAATACCAGATGCATAAGGTGGAGGAGTATCAATTATAAAAGAGCTTTCACGTGTTGCATCTTTATTCCAAACATATAAATTAGTTTTTTGCCAATGATCTCGCCATTTATCTTCAATAACTTTATGATCGTAATTATCTTTGATTGCTCCCATATCTAAATAATAGTAATAACTTCGGAACAAAGTATAATAGAAAAAAACTTAGGTTCAATATAAGAAGCACTGATATATACTAATCATACCTGAAGACTCCGGTTTTTAAGTACGATCAGTATAGTTCGCATGTTAAATATAATATCTTAACTATGAATAAGCTAAAAAAAAATACTACTAAAATAAAAATTGGATTATTAGGTGGCTCATTTGATCCCCCACATGAAGGACATTTATTCATTAGCAAAGATGCATTAAAAAGATTTAAGCTAGATTATATTTGGTGGATTGTAGCAAAACAAAATACTTTAAAAGAAAATAAAGCTAGTAACTTTGATCATCGTATAAAACTATGTAAAGAAATATTAAAAAAAGAACCTCATATTCTAACTCTGGACATAGAAAAGAAAATAAAATCAAAAGATACTATTGATGTGCTTGACTTCATTCTTACAAAAGCAGGACTACATAAAAACTATAATTGGATTCCTTCTTCTATGAAAATTTCTGCTGAAGAAACACAAAATAAAACGATAGAATGTTACTGGATAATGGGCTCAGATAGTTTTTTTACTTTTGATAAATGGCCTGAATGGCAAAAAATTTTACATTTTGTCAAAATTATAGTGTATGACCGTACAAACTTTTTATTCAAAGATAATAAAAAAAGAATCAATCCAGAACTAATGAAGTATCAAAAAGAATTTTCAGAGTTTAAAAATTCTAAATTACCAAACTGGACTTTAGTAACTATTACCACTCCAAATATTTCTTCAACAGAAATAAGACTTAAATCCTCTAATGTTCTAAAAAGAATTACTAAAAAAAAGATTTAAGCCTTTCTACTATATTTTATACTCCTCGTACTTGAAGATTATGATATTTTAAGACAGAAAATAGAGATGATATCAAGCTTAAAAATCCAAGAATATTGGCGATATTTGAGGTGTTTTTAGGCGAAGATAGCAACTTTATTTTCAAACTTAAAAATAGGAATGTTCAAGTACGAGGAGTATAGAACTAAGCATAGCTGCACTATAGCTCACTATGTTCTACAGTTGGTAAATTTTCATGAGCAACACCCATACAATTCACACACAAACTCTCAAATACTGTATCGGCAACAGCCTCAGATGATGGAACACCAATAATACCATTACATAAAGCACCAATAGCAACAGCATGTTTTACACCTTCTTCAGTAATAACACTACTTCTAACCA
Organism: Rickettsiales bacterium; assembly: GCA_013214525.1. Taxonomy (GTDB): domain Bacteria; phylum Pseudomonadota; class Alphaproteobacteria; order Rickettsiales; family JABSSG01; genus JABSSG01. The sequence continues at coordinate 146,924 of JABSSG010000024.1, forward strand.
TATCTAGTAGCTCTTGTTCTGATACTGGCGACGAATTATATGTACTTGAACATTTATCTTCACAACCATAATCATTGTTAGTAACACATTCTTGAAATGATTTGTATTGTCTACCAAATATATTTTCATAAGTCATTGAATCACATAAAACAATCTCACAATCATACATACTTATATCATACTCAGACAACTTTTTTTCAAAAACACCTATAACTTTTTTATGACGCAAAACTCCTTCATCATTCAACACATCTTCATCTACTTTAATAGAGTTACATATCTCATCTTTGTTCTTACTATCATCAATAAATTTAGATACTTTTGTGATCAAATCAGCTTGGCAAGAATTAAATTTTTTTATTGCCTCTGTAATTTTATCTGAAGATTCAAAATATTTTGTCAATTTAACCTCAGAACGTTCTTTTAATTTAGGAGTATAAGTCTTCTCTTCCCTTACAGAATCTTCTGTAGTTTTTTCTGAAGAATGTTCTGTTGTTGTTTTCTCATGTTTTCTTCTACCATATTAATCCTCATAATTTACATTAAATAAAACTATCAAGGAATATTTATTGCCTTGATTCAGCCCAAAGTATACAAAAAACAAAGAATATCAATAACTTTTTACTTAAATAATTAGAAAGATTTTAGAGTTTTAGGATATTTTTGAGCGGAAATTAGTAATTTCTATTGATTAGAATAGCCTAGCTATTTCAGAAAAAAAACTGCTAATTTGTAGCAAAAATAGACAAAAATATAATGTTTTTTTTAATCCATAACTAACGTTTAAAATAATCAAGAAAAATTCTAACTCTAAAAGATCAAACCGACAAAATAGTTATTTGAAATTTAATATCTATACTCATTACACCTGAAGAGTATATTATTTTGGTTAATAATATAATTTTGCTAAATCTTCTTTTGACAGCTTAGATTTTTTATCCTGACCAGCATAAAGTATGATTTTGCCATCCTTTAAAGCAATAATTTTATTACCATATTTTAAAGCATGATCTAACCGATGAGTAGCCATAATACATGTCGCCTTCTCCTCTCTAACTTTATCTGCTGTAAACTGCATTAACTTCTCCCCTGCAATAGGATCAAGAGCACTTGTATGCTCATCTAATAATAGAACGACCGGCATATATAAGAAAGTTAAAGCTAAGATCAAACTTTGCTTTTCACCACCAGAAAGCTGTATGACTTGAGTATCAAGCTTAGAAGCTAATTTAATATTATATTTCTTTAGATAGTTCTTATACTCATTTCGAGCATTCAACTCTTTCAGAAAAAAAGAAGCTTTTCTACATTTAGAAGCATATAATATACAATTCTCTAGCACTGATAACTTTAAAAATAAATTAGCATTTATGTCCTGCGTAATAGTCGCAACATATTCTGAATATTTTTTATTACTAATTTTTTTGATATTATGTTCTTCAAACCCAAAATTTATCTCTCCAGTAAAACTACGATAGGTTTTATTAACCACTTTAATTAAAGAACTTTTTCCTGATCCATTAGCACCAAGTATTATTATAAAATCACCCAGTTTTACATCAAATTCAACGTCTTGTAATATATGCCTTTTGTTGTCTACAGATTTTAGAGATAAATTTTTAACTGTAAGAATATTATCAAGCTTTTTATCCATGATTCTTCTCCCCAAACATTCTTAAAAAAATTATTAACAATATACCTAACACTAATTTTAGATTGATAGGGTCAAGCCCCATAGCAAGAAAAGTATTTATTATTGCAAAATAAATACAAGTACCTAAGAAAGCTCCTATTAATTCTAAGGCAGGCATATAAACATAATTACCAATACAAAATTTGATAATCTGACTACCAATAATTACTGCTCCAATTGCAGTTAACGCAACTCCATAACCCATAGAAACATCTGCATAACCATATATTTGTGCAGTAATTGCTCCACATCCTGCTGCCATTGCATTACTTAACGCCAACGCAAATATTCTATATAGCTCAACATTCTTTCCTAACTTATGCAATAATATTCTATTTTCACCAAAACCCCGTAAAATCAAACCAAGATTTGTTTTAAGCAAGATAAACATTATCCCAATAGCAATTATTGAAACTATAAAACTCACTATTACATTTGCATAATCTCCATATGAATCAAAGAACTGCACAACATTATCATAACCATAAACACTCACATTTGGGCGACCAAGAATTTGCAAATTGATGCTCTGCAAAATCAAAACCATTAATATACCAGCAATTAGAGGAGTTATTTTATCTTTATATTGAATCAAAGATACTAAAACTCCAAATATTGCTCCTAAAAAAATAGCACCCAACACACTAATACTTAATGGGTATGATCTAGTAATCAATCTAGCAAACACCACAGCACCTAGAACAAATGTACCATCTACTGTAAGATCTGTGACCTTTGCTACTGTATAACTCAAATAAATGCCTAACACTAAAGGTAGCAGCAAAAGACTTTGTTCTAACGTAATAAAGATAATACTCATAAGCTAACCCTCAATTATAAATAATCCATAACCAAGTTCTTTAGCTGTCTTTGATACTAATTTAATATCCAAACTACTTTTACTATTATAAAATACTGTTAGCTCTTTCATATATTGAATTGGCATATTACCTATATCATGACCTTCAAGAATCTTGGTAGCTATTCTTGCTCCTTCTATACCTATATTTTTTTCAACTACTCCTAAAGATACATCACTACCCTGTTTTACAGTCCCTTCATCAGATGTAACTATAGGAATGTTTAGTTTTGATGCTTGCTTATTCAACGTTTGAATACCACTAGCAATAATATTATCCTTTAAAATAAAAATTATATCTGAATCTCTATCTATAGATTTTGAAACAGAATATAAATCCATTAAAGTTGGAACCAGTAATCGTTGAACCTTAATATTAGACTTATTACAAAGTTTACCAAACTCAGCTACTTCTTTTTGAATTTTTGGGATATTGCTATGTATAATTGATATCTTTTTTATATTAGGAAAAAGTCTTTTGATAAAACTCAATGAATAATTTGCCTCTATCTCATCTTGTAAGGCAGTAACATTTTTATTTTTTCTACTCAGTCGCTCTTCCTCCGTATACATAGCTGCAATCCCTAACACAGGTTTATTATCTATTACCGCAGCTGCATTCTGTAGAGTAGTAGTAGCTATAGCGACTACAAGATCTACATCCCTTCTCTGCTTAGCTTGTTGCACCATAGAATTTTGCAAATTGTAGTCTCCTTGAGCATTATGTATTTTAATGTGAACAGAAGACTTATAGAATTTAGGCAAACCTTCTTTAAATCCAGCAACTATGTCATCTAAAGCTTGATGTTGCATAGGTAAAATAACTACCACCTGCTTCTCTTCTGATTTTGCAAAACATAAACCAGAACACAACATAACAAATACTAAAATTATATAACGTAACATTTTATACCTCTTGGTTATAATATAACGGAATTTAAAAATTCTCTTATTTACGATTGAAGACTACAAAGTTTTAAGACAGGAAATCCTCATTTTCATGAGAACCAAATTTAAAAATAAGAATCTTCAAATACGATGAGTACTAGTAGTATTGGAAATATTATTGGCCTGATGGCCAAGAAAGGTATTGAGATAGGTTTACAAAGCTAAACACTTTACATTCAGATAAATTTGAAAAATAACTTACACACATATTATACATATCTAAGATCTATTTAATTCGCTAATATAACATAAAATCAATTAGTAATCAATGACATTAGAAATCCTTTTTAACCTTAGCTATTTTACCACTCAAGCGTTGTCTAATATCACTTTTATTTATTCTTCAAGTATTGATTTTGTAACTTTATCTAATTCTGGTAAATAGTCTGATATTATTTTCTTTACTGTTTCTGGATCTATGTCACCAAGATAATCATGAACTAGGATATTTCTAAATCCTGATATTCCTTTCCAATTTATTTGAGAATATTTTATCTTTATTTCTTCGGGGAAATGATTAGTAGACTCTGATAAAGTTTGAAGGTTTCTTAAACAAGCATCATATAATACAAAATCTTCAGAAATATCTCCCCTATTACAAATGACATTAATTTTCTCTATGCAATTTAAAACATGTAATAAATATAATTTATAATTTTTTGCCATTTATAAATTCCTAGCACTATCTAATATCTCAGCCTTTAAGTGCTTATTGATCTCATGTCTCACTACTAGATCAACTTTTCGCCCAAGAATTTCTATCAATTCTTCTTGCAATGGTATGCGCTGCTTAAACATATCATAACCTCTAGGCAATGATATAAGTATATCTATATCACTTCCCTCTGTCTCTTCTTGTCTTGCCACAGAACCAAAAACTTGGATATTATATGCACCATATTTATCTGCAATAGAAGCAATAACATCCTTTTTATTATATAATTCGTCTATTAACATAATGACCTCACTTATAACTCCAATACTATTTTTTAATCCACTATTCTAATTTTTAACAATATTTATTTTTATATACCAATGCTTTTTGAAGTTGTTTAGCCCATATTATATTTCTTACCCAAAATACCACAGTAATCATAGTGTATGAAGATAAAAAGCGATATACAGGAACTATAATAAATTTTATGCATGATCTATACACAAGTAAATCTATAAGTTCAGATTTTTCTCTTTCAATTGCATTAATATTCCACAAACTCCCCCATCTTTTTACCCACTCATCATTTAACAAGTCTGTATTTGTTATACGTAGTCTTACTGTAGCAAACTCTTTATTTATCTTCTTCCCAATATTATCATACATTTCTTGAATTTTGATTTCCACAGTTTCATAATTAAAAAAAATGCCATTGTTCATAATCATAGCCTCTCTACAGGGAATATTTTTCAAATAAACCATGTAAGGCACAGAATCAACTGAAAATAAAGTAATTACTTGTTGAAATTTTATACTAATAGAATTAGAGTAAGTTGTTATTACTAAAGTTACTTTAGAGTACTTTACGTTATCTTTAGATTTAATAATTATAAACCTATTGTCATCTTTTGAATCTGAGATTTTATAAGGTAGCGATAATTCATATTCCAAACAATCTGATACTGGTTCAAAAGTTTTTTCACATTTCTTATCAAAATAATTATTGTGTGAAAGAACATAAGCTTTTGCAAATAGCACTTTAGAAGATACGCCTAGTATTTTTTTTATTCCTTCTTGTAGTACATTTAAAAAAATACCAAAAAGAGTAGACTTCATTACCAACCTCTTTTAATACATGAACTGGTAATATTATACTTATTATATAACAAAGTGGTCAATAAAAAATCGCATAGGCACATTTAGCACCTATGCGATATAATTTCGAAAAAATACGAAAAAGAAAAAAAGGATTACTTTAGAATCCCATTCCGCCCATTCCGCCCATGCCACCCATACCAGGCTGAGGAACAGCGGCAGCTTCTTTATTTGCTTCTTCTGGTTTATCTGTCACAATAGCTTCAGTTGTAATCAATAACCCAGCTACAGAAGCAGCGTCTTGTAACGCAGCTCTTACTACTTTAGTTGGATCTATGATACCCTCAGCAACCATATCAATATACTTCATTGTTTGAGCATCAAAACCATGATTATGATCTTTGCTACCAAGTAGTTTAGCTACAACTATAGCACCATCAACTCCTGCATTTTCAGCAATTTGACGAATTGGTGCTTGGATTGCATTTCTAATTATTTCTACTCCAGCTGCTTGATCACGATTATCTGTTTTTACATCATTAAGAATTTCTGCAGAATAGAAAAGAGCAGTACCACCACCAGGCACTATTCCTTCTTCAACAGCAGCTTTAGTTGCATTAAGTGCATCATCAACACGATCTTTTCTTTCTTTCACTTCAACTTCTGTTGCACCGCCAACTTTTATTACAGCAACACCACCTGAAAGTTTAGCTAATCTTTCCTGCAACTTTTCTTTATCGTAATCAGAGTCAGTTTCTTTTATTTGCTCACGGAGTTGTTTACAACGAGCATCAACAGCATCTTTAGAACCAGCACCATCTACAACAGTAGTGTCTTCTTTTCTAATTGTAACTTTTTTTGCTGTACCAAGCATATCAAGAGAAACACTTTCTAATTTCATGCCCATATCTTCGCTGATTACTTGACCATTAGTCAAAATTGCAATATCTTCAAGCATGGCTTTTCTTCTGTCTCCAAACCCTGGAGCTTTTACTGCACATACTTTCAAACCACCACGAAGCTTATTGACAACAAGTGTAGCTAGAGCTTCACCTTCAACATCTTCTGCCATGATTACTAACGGTCTTGATTCTTTAACAACAGCTTCAAGTAATGGAACCATTGGCTGTAATGATGTCAATTTTTTCTCAAATATTAAAACATAAGGATTCTCAAAGTCACAAACCATCTTTTCTGAATCAGTAACAAAATAAGGAGAAATATAACCACGATCAAATTGCATACCTTGTACAGTATCCATTTCAGAGGTAAAACCTTTAGCTTCTTCAACAGTAATCACACCTTCCTTACCAACTTTTTCCATTGCTTCTGAAAGCATCTCACCAACTACTTTATCACCATTTGCAGCAATAGTACCTACTTGAGAAATTTCTTGTGGAGTACCAATTCTACGGCTACGTCTTTTAAGACTATCAATGATTTTTTCTACAGCAGCATCTATACCACGTTTTAAATCCATTGGATTCATTCCTGCTGAAACCATTTTCACACCTTCTTTGGCAATAGCTTGAGCAAGAACTGTTGCTGTAGTTGTACCATCCCCTGCAATATCATTGGTTTTACTTGCAACTTCTTTTACTAATTGTGCACCTATATTCTGATATTTATCAGACAATTCTATTTCTTTCGCTACACTTACGCCATCTTTAGTAAGCCTAGGAGCACCAAAGCTTTTATCTAAAGCAACGTTTCTTCCTTTAGGGCCTAAAGTTACTTTTACTGCATCTGCAAGAATATTAACTCCTTGCATCATAAACTCACGAGCTCTTGAGCCATGTTGTATTTGTTTTGTCGCCATTTCTTTACCTTATTTAAGTTATTTATTAAAAATTTATGCAAGAACTCCCATAACATCGGATTCTTTCATAACAAGTACTTTTTTACCATTTACTTCAACTTCAGTGCCAGACCACTTACCATAAAGAACCCTATCGCCTACTTTAACATCCATTGGAATTCTTTTGCCATGTTCGTCTTTTGCACCTTCTCCAACAGCTATAACCATTCCTTGTATTGGTTTCTCTTTAGCAGTATCAGGTATAATTATACCACCTGCTGTTTTTTCATCTTGCTCTGCAGCTTCAACTGCAATACGATCATGTAAAGGCTTAAGCTTTATCATTGTTGTTGTTGTCATTGCGTTACCTTATTAATTAAAAATTGATATTTAGATATATATGAAGCAAGTTTTTAATTTCAAGGGGTAGCAACAAAGATTTTATAATTCAAGAAATAATCTGCAAAGGAGGGCACTGATAAAAACATAGCATTCTGATGTTTATTATACTCCTCGTACTTGAAGACTACGATATTTTAAGAAAGAAAATAGAGATGATATCAAGCTTAAAGATCCAAGAATATTGGGATATTAGAGGCATTTTTAAGCGAAGATAGTAAACTTAAAAACCGGAAGCTTCAGATATGATTAGTATATGCCGCTAAAAACATCCTAAAAATCTAAAATCTTCCTAATCCATTATAGGAATGGTTAGTAACATACTAACTATCCTCTATTATAGGCAATACACCACTATCTACAGTACCAGTAAGTATCATATCCTTATCCTTCATAGCACTATAACCTGTCATTTGACTAAGGCGACGCCCTTCTACGATCATATCAGAGATATCACCGCTATATTCAGAGCTATGATAATAATAATATTCATCATCATATATCCATGATATTACCTTACCAAAAAATGCTGATTTTTTAGGCATCAAAGATGTTAGATACACAATAGCTGCAGGGTTTGCTTTGACTAATTCAAAAGATATAGCTGTAACAGTTACTCCCAATGTTGTATCTAAAAGACTCATATATGACGTATCAGACTCATCAGAATCTTTTTGAAAATAACTCCTAACTTTACCAACCCCATTCTTAAAGGAATAACTCATCAATCCAAAAGCCGAACCTAAAGCAACCCTATGATTAACATTGACCTCAGGATAATTAATATAGACCACATTCCCTATTATTAAAAATGCACCTAGTTCTACAAAATCAATCTTTTTCAAAAAATCAACCACTATTGGATAAGCTGCAACACCTGCTGTAAAAACAACAGGTCTGATAAAATTAGTTGCTCTCAAATTTTCAAACATAAAATTACCTCTCTATTAATTGATATTGCCTAATATCCTACAGCTTTAAGAACAAAGTAAAACACTTTTATAACTCTTTAAGATATCTTTTAATTACTTGAAAAAACTTCTCTTTAACTTCTTTGACATCTGTATCATAAGATAGAGTTATCTTATTGGGAAATTGATTTTTAAACCACGTATATTGCCTCTTGGCATAATTACGTGTCATTTGGGATGCTCTTAAAATTGCTTCTTCTAAACTTAAATCTTTCTTTAAATATGAAACTATATCTCTATAGCCAAGTGTATTTTCAATATTATATCTCCCTGACTTATTTTTAATTTTTCCAAACAATAATTTGACTTCATGCTCAGCTCCTAGATCCATCATTTTGCGAAATCTAAGATCACAATTATTATAAAGCACTTCTCGTTTAGGTAATATTGAAACATGAGCTACTATATATGACGGCTTAGAAGCTTTAAAATCACTAATAGATCGACCAGTCTGCATATAAACAGCCATCGCCCTCTGCATACGATAAGAATCACTGCTATGAATTTTTTTAGCTGAAACAGGATCAACAGAATTCAACTGAGCATAAAACTTTTCTTTGCCAAGTTTTAAAAACTGCTTTTGAACATCCTCATACAGCTTACTACTAATATCAGGAATATTAGCAATTCCTTCAATCAAAGCTTTTATATAAAGCCCCGTTCCACCTACAACTATAGGAAGTATTTTTTCTTCAAAAGCTTTATTAATAACTTTATGAGCATGTTCTTGCCAAAGCCCCACAGAACAATTCTGATCAAAATCAAGAAAACTATATAATCTATATATGCTAGGGTTTACCTGAATATTAGGCTGACCACTTAATATGGGAAGATCTTTATAAACCTGCATTGAATCCGCATTTACTATGACACCAGATAAATCACATTCTAATAATTGCTCTGCTAAATAAGACTTACCACTAGCAGTAGGACCACTGATTACTAAAACTTTTTTATGATTCATTTAAACCCTAGTTATGGATTAAAAAAACATTATATTTCTGTCTATTTTTGCCACAAATTAGCAATTTTTTTTGAAATAGCTAGGCTATTCTCATCAATAAAAATTACTAATTTTTGCTCAAAAATATCCTAAAACTCTAAAATCTTTCTAATCCATAACTGGGGTTAAGTTACAGGCAAAGTTTCAGGTAGAAATATCTGATATGGTTCAAGCAACTCAGCAACAAACTTCTTTTGTTCTTGAATATCAGCTTCCGTACTTGCTTCAAACCTACACACAAGAACATCTTGAGTATTTGAAGCCCTAAGCAACCACCATCCATTATTTCTTGTACATCTAATACCATCGATATCTACAAAAGAAATTTCTCTTTTGGTTAACATTTTTCTTACTTCTTCTACAATTTTAAACTTCTTTTCATCTGAACATTTTAATCGAATTTCAGGAGTATTATACACTGTAGGTAAAGTAGCTAAAATTTCATCTAACGATAAATGATTCTCTGCTAAAATTTTAATTAATCTAACTGAAGCATATAATGCATCGTCATAACCAAAATATTCATCTGCAAAAAATATATGACCACTCATTTCACCAGCTATTAAGGCTTTTAATTCTTTCATTTTCATCTTTATATTTGAATGACCAGTTTTACTTATAACTGGCACCCCACCATATTTCTTAATTTCTTCAAATAATGTATTGCTTGCTTTAACATCAGCAATAACACACGCTCCTAAATTTTTCTTGAGAATATCACGGGCAAAAATAATCATTAATTGATCTCCCCATATGATTCTACCGTATCGATCAACTACTCCCAACCTATCTCCATCTCCATCAAATGCTATCCCTAAATCACACACCTCATTTTTCACAACATTAATCAACTGATTTAAATTTTCAGGAACAGTTGGATCAGGATGATGTGCAGGAAAAGAACCATCTATTTTAGAATTTATTACAACATGATTGCCAGGCAACTTCTCACATAGTTTTGTGATAACCTCAGCAGCAGCTCCATTACCTGGGTCCCAAGCTATCTTTAAATAAGCATTTTTTGGGTAAATATTTAACAGCAAATCAATATATTTAGATATAAATTTTTGCTTGTATAACTTAGGTTTATCAGAAATTTTATTCTGTGATGACAAATATCTACATGATATTTTTTGTAATTCCTTAATCTGTTCACCAAAAAAGGGACCTTTATCTACAATAAACTTAAATCCATTATACTCAGCAGGATTATGAGAGCCTGTCACCATTATTCCACCAAGAGTATCTGCAAAAAAAGTAGAAAAATAAAGCATGGGAGTAGGCCCTACTCCTATATCATTAACAATAATACCAGCTTCTAAAAGACCCTCTATTAACTTATTAGTTAATGATTTTGAGCTTACCCTACCATCTCTACAAACATTAATTATAAAATTTTTTTTATCAGAAAAATTTACACGAATATATTGACCAAAACTCCAGCCTACTAAAAAAGCATCTTGTTCGCTTAATGTTTCTCCATAAATGCCTCTAATATCATATTCTCTAAGTATTTTATCGTTTATCAATTTATTACCTATTATTTTTTAAGAAATCAATAATCACAGAATTTGATCTCAAAATGTTAATCTTTGAATTTTTGATTGAAGAACAATCCACAGTATTTGTTACATATACTTGATTTATACACGACTCGTCAATAGCTTGTATTGCTCCACCCCCAAAAAGACCGTGTGAAATCAATGCATAAATCGATTTAGGCTTAAACTTCTTTATCTCTGAAGCAACAGCACAAATCGTTTCACCAGTATCTAAAATATCATCTACTAAATAACAATCTCTATTTGTAACACTCTCTATCTTAGGAATATCTATTATCTTTATTCTCCTAGGCTTATTTCTCTCCTTCTTAACTACTGTAAATGGAACACCTAAATCATCTGCTAAAACTCGTGACCTAACAGTTGCACCAATGTCAGGAGCTATTATCACTGCATTATTCCTATTTTTAATTATCCCCTTAAACACAGATGTTGTAGCTAAATTTATTATGGGCAATCCAAGCACCCTAACAGATAAAGGATTGTGCAAATCAACTGTAATAATCTTTTTTATACCAGAAACTTTAATAATCTTAGCTAAACATTGTAAGGAGGATGCCTCTCCTACAGCTGCTCTATCTTGTCTAGAATATCCTAAATAAGGGATAATAGCAATTATGTCTCTTCCGCCCAAATTTCTTATAGCGTCAGCAAGTAGTAGCAATTCTATTACTTTATCATTAGCGTTGTTAAAAATCGATTGTATCATATAGACTCTTTTATTCTTTAAATCTGCATTCTCTATACAGACATCTAGCTCACCACCTGTAAAATACGAAATTTTACGTTTAAGAAGTCTTCCTCTCAATTCCTTGCAAATATTTTTTGTTAATTCTTGCTCGTTTGAACCTGCAATAAAATAGTCCATAGTTCTTTACTGAATTAATCACTAACCTAGGATTTTATAAAATTAATATACTAATCGTACTTGAAAAGTCCGAGATTTTAAAAAAGAAAATGGAATTAATATCAAGTTTAAAAATTCGCAAATATCGTTGATATTTAAGACATTTTTTAGCGAAGATAGTAGTTTTGTTTTCAAATTTAAAAATCGGTATTTTCATGTATGATTAGTATAGTAGCTTTTAAATCCCCTTATGAATAAGAATCTCCATATGGTCTACCAAGACGATGTATCTTTGCAAAATATTTATTCATCAATCGCATCATTGTACGATCTCGAGAAAAATATGAGCTTCCCCCCAATACTATCCCTATTAATCTGACACCTTTTCTCTTAGCTGTAGTGACCATATTCCAACCAGCCTTAGAAGTATACCCCGTTTTCATTCCTTCAATCCCAACTAAATTTTTTTTCACATAATTTCTATTTCTATAAAATGACCTCTTGAAAGGAAAAGATTTTAACGACAATAAATGATAATATTCTGGAAAATCACGCATTAATGCCATTGCAAGTTTTGCCATATCGTACGCAGTAGTAACTTGCTTAGGGTGATGCAACCCTGATGCATTTTCAAAATGAGTATCATGCATACCAAGTTGTTTTGCTCGTTTATTCATAATTTTTACAAATTTCCTTTCACTACCATTCCCCAAACCCTCTGCTAATACAATTGCTGAATCATTGAACGACTTAACGAGCATTCCTATAACAGCATCTCGTACTGAAATTTTCTCACCTTTTTTTAAATAAAGCTTTGTCGGCTCTACTCGTGATGCCTTTTTAGACACAGTCAATTTTTTATTAAATGGCACCTTGTTATACTTTAATTGTTCAAAAACTACATATGCGGTCATCAGCTTAGTTAAAGAAGCAGGATATAGTCTCTTTTGAGCATTTTTTTCATGTAAAATTTTTCCTGAACCACTTAAAATCAATGTAGCACGATTCCTAGCATGAACATGAAGGCTACAAACAACTAAATGTAATAAAATAACAACATAGAAAATATATTGCTTTAAGAACCTCATATATTAATTAACAATCAAATTTATTTCTAATTTATTATAAAAACACGTCATTAATAAAAAGTTAATCTAAACCACAAAACTACGTTTTTTTTCCTCTCTTTCAGGAAGAGTAAAGCTAAATGTTTTGAAAAAAACTTTTATTTTTGCAAAGACATTACTAAAAAAGTTAGTCTTACTTATTTTTTTAGATGGATACAAATCAAAATTATAAACTTTCCCATTATATAGTTTTATGTTTACTTCACCAATTTTCTTTGCATTATCTATCGGCGCATATAAAACAGACGGATATTTAACTTCTATAGCTGTTTTGCCCCTTTTAGCAAGTGGAACTGTAAGAATAATATCTTTTTTTGTTTTAAGTTTAACCTTTTTTACAGATCCAAAAAAGACAGGCACTTCCTCTACGGATGTTTGACCACTAGCAATATTTATATTTACAAAATTCAAAAATCCATATTGAAGCAATTTATGTGCTTCAGTAGCTCTGGCTCTCTCATTTTCCAATCCATTAACAACAGCTATAAGTCTTCTACCATCTTTCACTGCTGAAACTGCAACTCCATATTTTCCTATATTAGTATGGCCTGTTTTTAATCCATCTACCCCATTAACATGAAGCAATGTATTTCTATTAGATTGTTTTATTTTATTAAAAGAAAACTGTTTTTCTGAAAAATAATAATAATATTCAGGAAAATCACTAATAATTCTAGCAGATAGATACCCAATATCAGCAGCAGACATATAATGATTCCTATGAGGCATTCCTGTTGCATTAGCAAAATGACTATTTTTTAAACCTAACTCTGCAGCTTTAGCATTCATAAGAGCTACAAAATCTGATTCACTCCCTGCAATTCCCTCTGCTACTGCAACAGAAGCATCATTTCCTGACTGCACAATAATTCCCCGTAATAGATTCTCTACAGAAACAAATGTGTTAGGCGATATAAACATCCTCGACCCAGTCATTCTCCAAGCTTTAGTACTTACTGAAATATTATCGTATAACTTCATATTACCACTTTTTAACCGTTCAAAAGTTAAATATAAAGTCATCAATTTACTCATTGATGAAGGAGTCATCTTTCTATGAGCATTTTTTTCATATAACACAGTGTTCGTTGTAGCATCCATCAAAAATGCATAGCGTGCTTTTGTTGAAAAAGCTTCAGCCTGTGAAAAAACAAATAAAAACCCAAATAAATAAATTACTTTTCTAAACATTGTCATTATTGATTATTATCATTAGTATACTCTACCCTCTAATTTTAGTAATTCCTAACTTTTTATGCAATGCCCGAGTTGCATTGCGGAGAAATTTTACTCTTACTAAAGCTACACCTTTCTTTTTAATATTTAGTATTTCTGCAGCATACTCAGACAAATCTATTATTCTCTTCCCACCACCTCGAAAAGGACCTCTATCATTAACTCGAACCACAACTGATTTTTTATTTTCTAAATTTGTAACTCGAACAATGGTTGGTAATGGCAAAGATACATGTGCTGCCGTTAAGTCTCTTCCTGTAAACACCTCTCCATTTGCAGTTTTTTTGCCATAAAAACCAGGGCCATACCAAGATGCATAACCAACCTTATCATAGTTACGCTTAACTTCTTTTGGACGATACACAACATTATTTTTCTTATATTTTTTACCAACTTTATAATGCCCTCTATAATTCTCACCTCTAGTGGTAAAAGCATCTCTATGACTTACACATCCTGCTAACACTACTGCTGTCCACAAAATTGCTATAATTTTATGCATATATCTTGTTAGTACACTAATAAAAAAACTCATAATATCTTGAATTATTTGTTAAAATACTATATATATATTATGGCAGAAATCAAAAAGGTTTTGAAAATGTATGCATCTCTACCAACATTAACTACAGAAAATAGCCTAGCGTCATATCTAAAGCAAATAAAACAATACCCTCTTTTGTCTCAAGAAGAAGAAAGCACTTTAGCATTTCGTGTATTTGAACATCAAGATATTAATGCAGCTCATAAATTAGTTACCAGTCATTTAAGATTAGTTGTTAAGGTAGCATTCAAGATGCGCAAATATGGCGTTGCATTATTAGATTTAATTTCTGAAGGCAACATAGGATTGATGCATGCAATTAAAAAATTTAACCCTAATCTTGGCTATAGATTATCTACCTATGCAATTTGGTGGATAAAGGCTTCTATTCAAGAATTTATTATAAAGTCATGGTCGCTTGTAAAAATTGGCACTACAGTAGCTCAAAAAAGATTATTTTTTAATCTCAACAAGCTTAAAACCAAAATTCAACAATTTAACAAAGAATCTGATCAAGCATTATCAGAAACTGAAATAGAAACTATAGCTAATAATTTAGAAGTTTCTAAAAACGATGTAAAAGAAATGGAGAGTCGTCTAGGCAAAGGAGATAGCTCGTTAGATTCAGAGTTACTCAATGCAGATGGACAAAATTCTGGCTCTTTGATTAACAACATTCCCTCTACAGCTGACAACCAAGAAGTAGCACTTGCAAATCATGAGGATCTACATAATAAAAAAAGATTACTTGCTGAAGCATTATCAACATTAAATCCACGTGAAAAAGATATTATTGCTTCTAGGCATTTAAAGTCAAAAGCTGATACTCTTGATACTATGAGCATTAAATATAAAGTTTCTAGGGAAAGAATCAGACAAATAGAAGCAAGAGCTCTTGAAAAAATTCAAGAACACTGTTTAGCGAAGCAAGTAGTTTAACAATTTGAAAAGTAAATACTAATGAATGCTAATAATATTGCATGGTTTGATATACCAGTATTAGATCTAAAAAGAGCTGTTGAATTTTATTCTGAATTGTTGGATTTAAAAATTGAGATTGAGAAACGCAAATATCAAGACATAGAAATTGCAGTGATACCATGTGCTAAAAAAAACGGCATTACCGGATGCTTAGCAAAAAGCAAGGAGATAAAACCATCAAAAACTGGAATTTTAATTTATTTGAACACACAAGGAAGACTAGATGAAGCAATCAAAATTGCTAAAAAATACAATTGCGAAATAATAAGCGATAAAACAGAAATTAACCCCTGGGGATTCAGAGCTATCATTATCGACACTGAAGGCAATCAGATTGCCCTTCATTCATTTTAAACTATTAATTTAAAAAATCTGACTATTTTAAACTGAAATTGACTATAGTCTTGACTTTTTTGAATTAGGGTGGAAAATAGTCTTATGGATAGAGTACAAGAAAAATTCATATTAAAAGATTTAGAAAAAAAAATAGTCTTACTTGTAGGCCCAAGACAAGCTGGCAAGACTTGGTTAGCAAAGAAAATAGCTAAAAAATTTCCAAACTCAGTTTATTTAAACTACGATCAATATACAGATAGAAAACTTCTATCTAATCAATCTTGGTTAGATACTACTGATCTGCTTATTTTAGATGAGCTACACAAAATGCCAAATTGGAAAAACTATCTTAAAGGACTATATGATACTAAACCTGACAATATGAAAATATTAGTAACTGGCAGCGCAAGATTAGACATTTATGATAAACTCGGAGATTCACTAGCTGGTAGATATTTCAGACATCGTCTATTACCATTATCTTTATCCGAATTACGACAAGTAAAAGAAAAACAAAATATCAACCTATTATTAGAAAGAGGTGGGTTCCCTGAAGCTTATTTAGCTGAAGACATCACAGATGCAAATAGATGGAGACTGCAATATATCACCAGTTTACTTAACACTGACGTTTTTGAATTTGATAATGTTCACAATTTCAAAGCATTAAAGTTAGTATTTGATTTATTACGTCACAAAGTAGGATCTCCTGTTTCCTATCAATCCTTAGCAGAAGATGTACAAGTTTCTTCTACAACTATCAAGAAATATATTCAAATTTTAGAAGCATTATTTATCGTCTTTCGTATAGTCCCTTATTCAAAAAATATCGCTAGAAGCTTACTAAAAGAGCCAAAAATATATTTTTTTGATACAGGCTTAGTACAAGGAGGCGAAGGAACTAAATTAGAAAATCTAGTGGCAATAAGCCTACTTAAACATGTGTATGGTATGGTGGATTATAAAGCCTTAAATTATGATCTACACTACCTACGCACAAAAGATGGTCATGAAGTTGATTTTGCTTTAGCACATAATGACAAAATAGAAAAAATTATAGAAGTTAAATTAGCAAATAGAGAAATCAGCAAGACATTGCTTAACTTTCATGACAAATATGGTTATGAAGCAATACAAATTGTAAAATCAGTTACAAATGAATATCAACATAATCATGTGAAATTATTAAAGGCTGAAAATTTTTTAAATAATCTTTTTCTCTAGGTTTTTAATTGTATCTCTAATTTTTGCAGCTTTTTCAAATTCAAGATCTTGTGCATATTTTTGCATCATTTTTTTCATTTTATTGATTTGTTTATTCAAAGATTTTTCATCTTTAAACTCAAATGGTTCTTGTGATTCTGCCACCTCAACCAACTCTCGATCTTTTTCATATACTGACCTTAAAATATCTGTAATAGATTTCTTAATCGAACTAGGAGTAATGCCATGTTTCTTATTATATGCTTTTTGTAATTTACGCCGCCTTTCTGTTATCGACACCGCCTTCTTTATAGACTTAGTCATCACATCTGCATATAAAATCGCTCTACCATCAACATTCCTTGCAGCCCGTCCAATAGTCTGAATAAGAGACGTTTCTGAACGTAAAAAACCTTCTTTATCTGCGTCTAAAATTGCTACAACTGCACATTCTGGAATATCTAATCCTTCTCTTAAAAGATTTACACCGACAATTACATCTATATCCCCTCGCCTCAAATCTTTTATTATATCCACCCTCTCAAGAGTAGTTATTTCAGAATGCAAATAAGATACCTTAATTTTTTCCTCATTTAAATACTCAGCTAACATTTCAGCCATTTTTTTTGTCAAAGTAGTAACTAATACTCGTTGTTTTTTACTAGAACATTTTTTTACTTCATTTATTAAATCTTCCACTTGATTAGCAGTAGATCGTATCTCACATATCGGATCAAGCAACCCTGTTGGTCTAATAATTTGCTCAACATATTTATTTTTTGTAAGTAATAATTCATATTGCCCTGGCGTTGCTGAGACAAAAACAGTTTGAGGACGTAAATCTTCCCACTCTGAAAATTTTAAAGGACGGTTATCCAAAGCAGAAGGTAATCTAAATCCATAATCAACTAAATTCCTTTTTCTTGCTTGATCCCCATTATACATACCATCAATCTGTGGCACAGCTACGTGGCTCTCATCAATAAAAAGTAACGCATCTTTAGGCAAATACTCGAAAAGAGTTGGTGGAGGATCACCTGATTTTCTTCCAGTTAGATACCTAGAATAATTTTCTATTCCTTTACACCCCCCTGTTTCAAGCATCATCTCAATATCAAACTCAGTACGCTGCTTAATTCTTTGTGCCTCAACAAGCATCCCCTGACTATTAAAGTAATCAATACGCTTTTTTAAATCACCTTCAATTTTTTTTACTGCCTCCATAAGAGTTTGAGGAGATGTTACATAATGACTATTAGCATAAACTGTAATTTTATCTGGCTTTGCAAATTTCTTACCAGTAAGCGCATCAAACTCTGTAATTGAATCAATTTCATTACCAAAAAATTCTATCTTCCAAGCTTTATCGTAATAATGTGAAGGAAATATATCAATAATATCACCACGAACACGAAATCTACCCCGTTTGAATTCAAAATCATTACGCTCATATTGTAATCCTATCAATTCTCTCAGTAAACTCTCTCTATTTGCAGAACCAATTGAAATTTCAAGCTTAGATTCAAAATATTGCTCCGGTGCTCCCAAACCATAAATACATGAAACCGAAGCAACAATAATTACATCCCTCCTCTCAAATAATGAACGTGTGGCTGAATGCCGCATTAAATCTATTTTTTCATTAATAGCAGAATCTTTATCTATATATAAGTCCCTCTTCGGTATATACGCTTCAGGTTGATAATAATCATAATAAGAAACAAAATATTCCACCGCATTATTTGGAAAAAGCTCCTGCATTTCCTCATAAAGCTGAGCAGCTAAAGTTTTATTCGGAGCCATAATAAGAGTTGGACGCCCAAGACGTTCTATAACATGAGCAATTGAAAAAGTTTTTCCTGAACCAGTAATACCTAAAAACACTTGTGAGTGCTGAGAAGCTTGAATTCCTGAGATAAGTGATGATACTGCCTTAGGTTGATCACCAGATAATTTGTAAGACGAAGTGATTTTAAAATTATTAAACATTTAACCTTTTTGTAGTCAAGAGAATATTTAAGAATTATGTGAAGTTTATGACATTTTTACAACAAATAAATAAAAAACTTATGCCATATTTCAGAAGTAAGTATTTTTTGCTATCCTTGCTTAAAAAAATACTGCACTATCTGAGATATAAATTTATTCAATTCTAAATAGCGAGGATATAGTTATGAAAATAAAAAAATTATTACTAACAACAACCGCCTTCGCGACAGCGTTATGCATGCAAAGTGCTTTTGCTGGACCTGCAAAATACTCAAAGTCAAAACCTAAAGCAGGGATGCATGCTCACAGCCCTCTTCACATCAATTTCTGGGGATGGTTAGATACACAAGCAGGTTTTAGGTCTCAAAAGAGCAAGCACAGAAAAGATGAAAATAATAAAGATATTAGTATCACTAAAAACAATAGAAACGTTGCCTTTGACACTACAGGCTCATTAAGAACTGAAGTAAAAGGCAAAACATCTAAAGGATTAATGTATGGTGCTAATATTGATGTTACAGTTGATATAAATACTAATACAAACAGCACTGACCAAAACAATAATAACAATTTTGCCAAGATGAACAGAACTTTTATCTATATGCAAGATAAAGATATGGGACGCCTAGAAATGGGGAATAATGATGGTGCCGCTGGTACAATGCTTCCTACTGCAAATGATGTTGGAGCTGCAACTGGTGGAATTGGTGGTGATTGGAGCAAATATGTAGTAATTACTCAGCAAAAAGGAGATAACTCTACTAACGAGAGAAACTTTCATATGAATTCAGGGTCATTACTGGATCAAAGTGGCACTTTACCAGCTTTCATTCCTATACAAAAACCAAGAAAACTTACTTATTATACCCCTGAACATGATACTGGGCTTGAACTAGGTCTTTCTTATGTCCCTGATGCAAGTAATGTAAAAGACCCTTTCCGTAATACAACTGCACAAAATGAAAATACATTTGGTTATAAAGATGGTTTCTCAGGTGGTATTAATTGGAATTACAAAATAAGTAAAGATAATAAAATCAAGCTTGGTTTAGTTGGTGAATATGCAACTGTACAAAAAGAAGCAAAAAATAACTATAGCAAGCTTGGCAGTGTTGGTATAGGAATATACCATATGTACCAAGACCTCTGTGCATCCGCTTCTTTTAACTATCTTGGCAAATCTGGTCTTAGAAAAGGCACGGGAGTAACAAACCTAAAAGCTAAAAAGGGCAACTATGTTGCAACTCTTGGAGTAGGCTATAATATAGATAATAAAACCAAAATTAGTCTAACTGGTTTAATAAGTCAAAAATGGAAAAATAAATTCCTCAATGCTTCTCTAGGAGTACAATATAAGTTAGCTCCAGGTTTATTACCATATGCTGAAGTAACATATTTCAATATGAAACAAAAATATCGAAATGTTAATGTTGAAACCATCAATGACGGAAGCAATGATGTTGCTCAACAAAACACAGCTAAAAACAGAGGTGCATCATTTATTATCGGTACTAGACTTGCATTCTAATGCAATGAATGAAGTATTTCTAACTTACAAGAACCCCCCTTTTTAAGGGGTTTTTCTTTTTTCTCTTCATATACTCGTCATGCTTGAAAAGCCCTAGATTTTAAAAAAGAAAATTGGGTTAGTATCAAGTATAAAAATCCAAGAATATTGAATATATTCAAGGCATTTTTATACGAAGATAATAATTAAATTTTCAAAATTAAAAATAGGGATCTTCAAATACGACGGGTATATACATACTCTTTGAGTATTTCCTATTAAAATAAAGAAGAAGAAGCTAACAACTCCTCCAGACAATTAACCACCCTCTAAAAAACCTAATAACGGATTAGAAGGATTTTAGCTTTTTAGGATATTTTTAGTGAAAATTAGTAGTTTTTATGATGGAATAGCCTAGCTATTTCGAGAAAAAACTGCTAATTTATAGCAAAAACAGACTAGATCCCTATTTTCATGGAAACAAGCATAATATTTATCTAATCCATTATTCAGGTTTTAAAAATACAAATATTTTTGAATTGTATTATTAAATGTTTAATTATAGAATCGGTGCATAGTGTGCGGCCGTGGCGGAACTGGTAGACGCGCAGCGTTGAGGGCGCTGTTTCGAAAGAAGTGGAAGTTCGATTCTTCTCGGCCGCACCAAAAAATTTCGTAAATGTATAAAATCTATTGCTGAAAAGATTAATTTCAGCTATTTTAATGTTTTAATTTCTTAAAGTTAATTTTTATTTATTTATAAATTCTAAAGTGGTAGAATTTAATATATATATCTATCGGACTTAGAGATTACGATGGGTATATCCACTACACTTGAAAGGCCTGATATTTTACGCATTTTTAAGCAAAGATATCTTCATTTTCATGAGGGCAAGCCCTTGACTTCGCAGGGACAAACTTAAAAATAGAAGTCTTCAAGTGCAGTGAATTTGTAACGTTATTCTTTGTTCACAAATTATGTAATTGGAGCTATGAAAAAACAAGAACACCCAATTATTAATCAGCAACAAAATAAAACCTCTACTAATAAATTAAACCACAAACCTTTAAACAAAGATGAAATAGCTGATACAATAACAAAAGCAATTGATGATAATGATACTATTGCTTTAAAAGCTATTCTTGATCGTATTCATTACGCAGATCTTGCTGATTACATTAACTTTGCTACATACGAGCAGAAACAAAAAATCCTTCTTCTACTAAAAAACAAACTTAACCCAGAAATTTTACTAGAATTTAAACTTGATATTTTACTTTCTGTTATTGATATCTTAGGCAAAAAGACATTCACTACTCTTACAAACAAACTTCCAATAGAAGATATTTTACAAATTTTAGAGCAATTTCAAGAGGAAGAACGATCTAAAATTATATCCAATCTATCTTCTACAAAACAAAAAATTATTAAAAAGGCACTTTCCTATCCTAAAAACTGTGTAGGGTTACTAATGGAAAGAAAATATGTTGCAGTAAAAGCCACTGAAACAGTAGGCTCTGTGCTTTCCTACCTATCTGAAAATCAAGACTTGCCATCAGATTATGATGAAATATTTATTTTAAATAATAACGATCATCCCATTGGTAGTATACATATCAGTAAACTAATTAAGTCGAAACACACAGATAAAATAGAAGTTCTAATGAATAAAACTATCAAAGTAGTTGAAGAGTTTTTAGATCAGGAAGAACTTTCATACATATTTAGACATTATGATTTATCTTCTGCTCCAGTAATCAATAAAGCTAAAAAAATGGTAGGGGTTGTTTATGTTGACCAAATAGTAGACGTTATAGAAGAAGAAGCTGAAGAAGATATAATGAAATTAGGTGGTGTTGGCATAACTGACTTATATTCAGCTTTCTTTAAAACAGCGTTACGTAGGTTTCCTTGGTTGTTTTGTAATTTAATCATGGCTTGTCTTGTTTCAGTAGTAATCGATATATTTCAAAATCAAATAAGTGAATTAGCAGTACTTGCTGCAATAATGCCGATTGTAGCTTCAATGGGAGGAAATGCTGGCACACAAAGTGTAACTGTTGCAATCAGAGCAATTGCTAATAAAGACATTGTTAGTGCAAATATCTGGCAAGTTGTCTTTAAAGAAATGTTATCCTGTTTCACAAATGGTTTAGTGCTTGGCACTATAGGTGGCATTATTTTAATGTTTCTTCATAAACAAATTGCTCTTAGTATGATCTTTGGGCTAGCTGTAACAGCAAATTTCACCCTAGCTGGTATTTGGGGATCTTTAATTCCGATTGGTTTAGACAAAGCTGGCTTAGATCCAGCTATTTCTTCAAGTGTTTTTGTCACATTCCTCACAGACTTATTAGGTTTCTTTATATTCCTTTCACTTGCTTCAATGATAATTTTGTAAAAAATTAGCAAATAGAAAAAATATTATTTGCAAGTTCTCCATACATAAAATACTCTTAAATAGAAATCTCAATTGTGAATTGAGAAAATTTTATGAAGTTAATTTAAAATGAGACTTACAGGAGTATTTTTTTTGCTAATATTATTTTTTTCAGTCACTTCTTGTACAAGCCAAAAATCATTAAAAAGCCCATGTGTAGCAGCTCATGGTTCTGGCAAAAACTTTGCTCCATGTGTCCGTAAGCCTGTTAATAACATTTTCTTGGTTTAAGATTATACACGTTTAAATATGCTCTAAAACAATATCCTAAATTACAATACTGTAGCTATTTCAAGAAAAAACTGCTATTTTGTAGCAAAAACAGCCTAGATCCCCATTTTTCATGGGGCAAGCATAATGTTTTTTACCCCATAACTGGAGTTATTAGAATTTTAAATGACAAATTACAATTTATTAGATAATGATCAGAGTAACCCAATTAAAATGTGGACAAAAAACGTCCCAGTAGATGAAAATGCTAAAAAACAACTAACCAATACAGCAAAAATGCCTTTCATTTACAAATGGTTAGCCGTGATGCCAGATGTACATATGGGCAAAGGATCTACCATTGGTAGTGTGATACCAACCAAAGGAGCAATTATTCCAGCTGCAGTTGGAGTAGATATTGGTTGCGGAATGATGGCAGTTAAAACTTCATTAAAAGCTTCTGATTTACCAAATAATTTATTTAAATTACGTTGTGCAATTGAAAAAGCTGTACCTCACGGACGTGCTGGATGGAATACAATACCAGAAAAAACAACTACAGCATGGCAAGACTTGATTCAAGACTTTAACCGGATCATAGACATTGAACCCAAATTAAAAAGAACAAACAACATTAATCATCTAGGAACATTAGGCACTGGCAACCATTTTGTTGAAATATGTTTAGATGAACATGATCAAGTATGGGTAATGTTGCATTCTGGGTCACGTGGCGTTGGAAATGCAATTGGTAGACATTTTATTGAACTTGCTAAAAAAGATATGCAACGTTTAATGATTAACTTACCAGATAAAGAGCTTGCATATTTTTCAGAAGGTGCTGATCATTTTAATGATTATGTTTTTTCAGTAGATTGGGCTCAAAAATTTGCTCGTATAAACCGTGAAATCATGATGTCTAACACAATCGAAGCAATTCGTGAAATTATACCCAAACAATTTAATGCAGAAATAGAAGCAATTAATTGTCACCATAATTATGTAGCTAGCGAACATCACTATGGCGAAAATATATTTGTTACTAGAAAAGGAGCAGTACGTGCTAGAAAAGGAGATATGGGCATTATACCTGGTAGTATGGGAGCTTGCTCCTTTATAGTGCGAGGATTAGGTAATGAGGAGAGCTTTAATAGTTGTTCTCATGGTGCAGGACGTATTATGTCCAGAACAGAAGCTAAACGACGTGTATCATTAAAAAAACATATTGAAGCTATAAAAGACGTAGAATGTCGTAAAGATAAAGGAGTAATTGACGAAACACCTGCTGCATATAAAGATATTGATAAAGTAATGGAAGCACAAAAAGATCTTGTTGAAATTGTATATAAACTAAAACAAATTGTTTGTGTAAAAGGATAATGTATAGATAATTCAAATGAAAATTACAACTTGGAACGTAAATTCTATAAGAAGCAGATTAGAAGCAACAAAAAAAGTAATTGAAGAATTACAACCTGATATTCTATGTTTGCAGGAAACTAAAGTCATCGATGATTTATTCCCATATGATTTTTTTAAATCCTATGGATATATCCATAATTTAGTACGAGGTGAAATCTCTTATAATGGAGTTGCTATATTGTCTAAAATACCTTTCTCCTCAACACAGGATGATATTATATTTAAAGAACAAACTAGACATTTAATAATTCGCCTGCAAGACATAGAAATACATAATTTTTATGTTCCAGCAGGAGGAGATATCCCAGACCCCTCTCTTAATCAAAAATTTGCTACTAAATTACATTTCCTAGATATCATCAATAAATTTTTTAAAAATAATAGGCAACACAACGATAAACTTATAGTACTCGGAGATTTAAATGTAGCACCTTTAGAAAACGACGTTTGGTCTCATAAACAACTTTTAGATGTGGTTTCTCATACTCCCATAGAAGTTGAAAAATATAGTAATTTTCAAAAATCATTAAATTTTTTTGATGCACACAGACATTTTACTCCTCAAAATGAAAAACTATATAGTTGGTGGAGCTATCGAAACAGAGATTGGCAAAAATCAAATAGAGGAAGAAGACTAGACCATATCTTACTTACTGAACCTCTAAAAAAATATCTAAAATCTGCTGATATATTTAAAAATGCACGTAATTACACCAAACCATCAGATCACGTTCCTGTTTCTATTACAATCAAATAAATATACTATTCGTACTTGAAGAATCCTAGTTTTAAAGAAAGAAAATGGAATTAATATCAAGCTTAAAAAGCCTAGAATATTGGCGATATTTGAGGCATTTTTAAGCAAAGATAGCAGCTTTATTTTCAAACCCCTGCCTTCGCAGGGGCATGCTTAGAAATAGGAATGTTCAAGTATGAGGAGTATGTTCTTGTAATAATCAAAAAAAACTCTAAAACATAACATACCAATCATGCATAAATATAAAAAGGTTAAATAATGTCAGAACTCAAAATAGATGATAATGCACCCAACTTTCAAGCTAACTCTACTAAAGGAAATTTATCTTTAGCTGATCTAAAAAATTCTAACATTGTTATTTATTTTTATCCTAAAGATATGACACCAGGATGCACGACACAAGCTCAGGAATTTTCAAAACTTTACTCACAATTTCAAGAATCAGATACAGAAATTATAGGAGTATCTAAAGATAATTTATCTTCACATAATAAATTCTGCGAAAAAGAAAATATTCCATATCCATTATTATTAGATGAAGAAGGGGAAATATGTAATCTATATGGAGTGATTAAAGAAAAATCTATGTTCGGCAAGAAATTTTTAGGAATCAACAGAAGCACTTTTTTAATTGATAAAAATAGAAAAGTAATCAAAATTTGGAAAAGCGTTAAGGCATCAGGACACGCACAAAAAGTTCTTGATGCTATTAAACAAATGACTTAAATGCAAAAGCTTTTAATATTAATCGGCATAATATTTATTGTAGTTGGTTTATCTTGGTCATTCATTACAAAGTTAGGATTAGGGAAACTTCCTGGAGATTTATCTATAGAAACTAAAAATTTTAAGTTTTATTTTCCTATAACAACATGTATCATAATTAGTTTAATTATAACTTTAGTTTTATGGTTGCTAAAAAAATGAATTGCTTCTATCCCATAACGCTATAGCCACAATCCAAATACTGAACAGTTCCCGTAATATTCTCCGATAAATCGCTCACTAAAAAAGCAGATAAATTCCCCACATCATTTATTGTAAGATTTGAATTTAATGGTGAAGTTTTTTTACATCTATCTAATAATTTATCAAATCCTGCAATTCCAGAAGCTGCTCGAGTTAAAATCGGCCCTGAAGAAATAGCATTGATTCTAATTTTACTCTTACCAAGTTCTACAGCAGTATATTTAACTACAGATTCAAGCATGGCTTTAATAGGTCCCATAATTCCATATTCAGGAACAACTTTCTGACTTCCATAATAAGTCATAGTTAAAATACTACCACCATCTTTCATTAGAGACTCAAAAGCCTTCATTGCTCTAATCAATGAATAACAAGAAATTTCTGTAGCTAACAAAAAACCTTCTCGTGAAGAATCTATCACACGGCCTTGTAAATCTTCCTTCGGAGCAAAAGCAATTGAGTGAATTAAAAAGTCTAACTTACTCCATTTATATTTTATTTCTTCTACGAGTGATGAGAAATGTTCAGGAACTGTTATATCAAGCTGTCTAAAAATTTCAACAGGAACCTCCTTTAATAATGGTTCTACATGTTCTTTTGTTTTGTCTTTTTGATATGTAAGTGCAAGTTTTGCTCCATAATGAGATATTGCTTTCGCACATCCCCAAGCAATACTATGTTCATTTGCAACTCCTATTATTAGCCCTTTTTTACCAGACAAATCTATCATGCAACTTCAGATTTATATAATGATCTCTATCATATAATTATTCTCACAATATAAGATAGATAATTCATACGACACTCTTCCCTATTTTTTCATTTTATGGGAAATAAACATAGCATTATGCATATCTTTTTAGATAATAACAATTGAAAAAGATTTTTAAAACCATTTTCACATAAAATGCTCTTTATTTTTGTAGAAGTGGGATCAAAATTTCGTACCTTCTTATGGAGAACCCCTAAAAACAACTATATTCACTATGATTATTAATAAGACCAAACAAAATTCCCTCTACATCTACACCAAGTTCTTCATTTAAATTTTCTAAGGTATATTCATCAAGCCTAGCAAAATTAGCACCAGCCTTACATAGAGGCTCAATTACCTTCTGACCACAATATTGGACTAACTCGTTCAAATCAAAAGCACTAATACTATCAAAATCAAATCCTACTTCCATTAGAATATTTATTACACTATTTGTATCATACGACCCAGCCAAATATACCAAAAGATTAGAAAAATCAACTCCAGCTTCATATAGATGTTTTATTATACTAACACCTCCTATCTGAATTAAATCATCTAAATTAAGAATATCAAACTTATCAATGCTGAGAATATCTCTGTCAAATAAAGAACTTACAAATTTATTACTAAAATCGCTAAAATTAACTCCTGCTTCAGATAGTTTTTTCATTACATCTAAATCAGCTATCTGAGATAAATCTTCTAGATCAAAAGCACTAATACTACCAAAATCAAACCCTACTTCCATTAGAATATTTACTACACTATTTGTATCATACAACCCAGCTAAATATACCAAAAGATTAGAAAAATCAACTCCAGCTTCGTATAAAGGTTTTATTATATCTAAACCAAAAAATTCTATTAAACTATTTACATCGCTTGTACCAAATTTAGAAAAATCAGCTCTTCCCTTAACTAAAATCTCAATTACATCAATGCCACAAATATTGATTATTTCTTCTAAATCAAAACTATCAAAATTCTCAAAGTCAAATCCTAACCCAAATAAATCTTTAACTATATTCAAATGAAATAACTCTATTAATTTTTTTGCACTTGAAATATCAAGCTCATCTACACCAAAACTTCCTTTGTTCATCAAAGACCTTATGAACTTATAATGAAGCTTATTAAGATTCACCCCTATTTCAAAAAAAGCTACAATTGCAGGAACACCATGATGGCTTATAACTTTCTTCAACAATATTGTATTAAAATCTGTAAAATCAAATTCCTTTGATAAAGGTTTAATTATATCTACGCCTAATTTATTAATTAACCTGACTATTTTGAGTCCGTTCATTTTACGGATACACTTAACAATATCGTATGGCATTTTAGCATTAAAACCATTCCTCTCAAAAAAGGATAAAACTTTGTCTTTCTGAGATCTGCTAGATGATTTATTTGATGACACATTTTCAAATAAAAACCCTTTTCTCATTGCCTCTGATACAAAATACTTATTATGCCACTCAAAGATTGAATCAAAATATTCATTTTTCTCATTAATATTTTGTGCTGCTAAATTTTCAATATGTTTTACTGCAAACTCGGCATGATACTCGCTTTGATCATATCCTAAACCTTTTAAATCATATGAGCTACTCCAAGTATTGCTATATTTTTTTGCACCTTTTCGAATCACCTTTATAGCTTCTACAAACTCTTTTTTGCCCTTTTGATTACTTGAGAAAGGTTTAGATTGATTATCAAATATTAAATCAAAAGCAAAATGAGATAATTCATGCATTAAAGTACCAATCATCCTGTCAGTCATCTTTTTATGACCTAATGTTTTTACCTCAGGGTTACGCCCACCTCCAGAACTTGTATATTGTCCTAAAACAATAGTATTAGTGTTATAATTTTTCCCTGAAGCACTTGTATAAGGAGCATACTTAATATCAATAAAAGATACTTTATTTTGATGATAAAATTCTGCTGCTACATCAAGAATGTTTTGCTCATATGATGAAGCACTCATATAATAATTCCCTAGTTTTCCTTGAACTACACTACACTCTTGAAAAGTTTTTGAATCACAACTAATACTACTAAACAATGATTTAATTTTATTAGACAACTTATTTTTCTTTCGAGGCATTTTTCAATATATATTAATTTACTTAAATAACTTAATAAATATTAATTAATATGTCAATTAAAAAATAAATATTGTTGATTAAATAATTATATTCTCTATAAATTTTTACTATTTCTTTAAAAAAAATTATCTACTTAATCATTAAGGCATGATTAGTATAAAAGTCTGCCTCCAATTAAAATAAAAAATTTTACGGCTAGCTAGCTTATTACCCCAGAAGTTTTTGTGCTAAAGAAAAATATAATGGAATACCAATTGCAATATTAAATGGGAAAGTAATAGCAAGAGACATCGGCACATAAATAGCAGCTTTTGCTTGTGGCAATGCTAAACGCATAGCAGCAGTTACAGCTATATAAGATGCACTTGCAACTAATATCGTAAATAATGTTCCTGTGCCAATATTCAAACCTATCAACTTACTTAAGGTAAGACCAACACCTGCACCAATTAAAGGCATATAAAGACCAAACAAAATTAATTTGATGCTAAATTCCTTTAGATGGTGAAGTTCTCTGGAAACCATCAACCCCATATCAAGTAAAAAGAATGCTAAAATACCCTGAAATGGTTCTACTAAAAACCCATGCATTTTTTCAATTCCTTTCGTACCACTAGCAAGTCCTATCAAAAATGACCCAGTAAGTAATAATATAGCACCATTGGTAAAGATCTCTCGACTCAATTTTGGAGTTGCTTTTGCCATTGTTGTGATAAGTTTAGGTTTAGCTTTATGAGCAATAAATAACCCCGTTAAAATAGCTGGTGCTTCCATTAATGCCAGTATAGCTACAATATATCCTGCATAAACAACTTCATTAGCTTCTAAGAAAGTTGCGGCTGTCACAAAAGTTACCATACTAATAGAACCATAATGAGCTGCCACTGCCGCTGCTGTTGTGCTGTCTAACTTTGTGGTCCATTTAAGCAATAAATAACCTAAGAATGGTTGTGTAAAACCTGTAATAATTCCAGCAAGTATAGTATATGCCATCGTGCCATTAATCTCAGGTGCCTCATAAAGGGCAACGCCTCCCTTAAAACCTATAGCCATCATAAGGTATATTGCTAGATAACGACTTATCTGTTCAGGCACATTCAAATCTGATTTAACAAAGCCTGCAATAATACCAAGAATAAAAAATAAAATAGGTGGTGAAATAAAATTTTGTAAGAAAAGCTCAATAATACTCATATAGTTACTTATTTATTTTTGTAGAGTATGTCTCATTATACTTAAAAAATCAGAAATTTTAAGAAAGAAAATAATTATTCATCTTCTCTTATCATAATTCCTTCAGCAATTAAATGTTCTGCCGCAATAAGATCCTGTGATAACTCTTCCTCTAATTCTTCTATTGTAGGAAGATCAGTTTTTAGTTCTTTAGGAATGGATTCAACGATTTCATATTCTGCTAAACCTATTGGCTTACCTACCCCTCTTAATGCATACTCCCCTTTTACCTTTCCCCCCTTATCCTTACATAAAATTATTCCTATTGTAGGGTTATCATGTTCATTCTTCAATTTATCATCAATAGCAGATAAATAAAAATTAAGTTTACCAGCATATTCAGGCTTAAAATGCTTTGCTTTAAGTTCTACAACTACATAACATCTTAATTTCAAATGATAAAATAACATATCAATGTAATAATCTTCTCCTTCTATTTCCAAATGATATTGGTTTCCTACAAAAGCAAAACCAGAACCAAGCTCTAATAAAAATTTACGGATATGTTTCGTTAGTTCCTTTTCAATCTCTCTTTCATATACATCTTTACCAATAGACAAAAAATCAAAAATATAAGGATCTTTTAATGTTTGCTCTGCTAAATCTGATTGAGGTTTAGGCAAAGTAGCTTGAAAATTTGATATTTTTTTCTTACTTTGTCTTTTATATAAATTTAGTTCCATTTGATGCATTAAAATACTTCGAGACCATCCATGCATTATTGTTTGTTTTGCATACCATAAATATTCATCTTCATTATCAATTTTATTCATAAGCACTAAATTATGTCCCCAAGGTATTTGTGCAACAACCTGCTGCACAAATTCACCATCCGGAAAAATATAAGCAAATTTCCGCATATATTTCAAATTTCTAACAGAAAAACCTTTCATCTCACTAAATTCTTGAGACAAATCAAAAGCTAGCTGATCTATTATTTTATGTCCCCACCCTCTTTGGTTTTGTTCAACTAAAATTTTTTTACCAATATACCAATAAAGCTCTATTAACTTTGTACTAACGTTCAATGTTGTTTTTATTTGAGTTGCTTTAATTTTTTCTTTTAATATATCTATGAATTCTAGATATTCTCTATTACATTTCATCATTTTTTAATCCGCTATTTTTGGCATTGTGGACAATAATATGTACTCCTATTATTTTGTGTAATTTTTAAGATAGACTCATCACATTTTGGACAATTTTGATTGTTCTTACCATATACCGATAATAACTGTACAAAATACCCTAAGTCACCTTTTGGGTTTCTAAAATCTCTAATGGTAGTGCCACCAGCTTCTATAGCTTTCTTAAGTATATCTAATGTAGCTTTATAAATTCTTTTTGCTTCTCCTAAAGAAATCGTATTTGTTAATCTATCTGGTTTAATATTTGAGTGAAATAAAATCTCACTAGCATATATATTGCCTATCCCCACAACTACTTTACTTTCCATCAATAATTGCTTTATTGATACTCTTCTTTTCTGACATTTTTTATATAAATATTTATGATTAAATACTTCAGAAAATGGTTCAGCACCTAAATTTTTTATAAGAAAATGATTCTCAAAAGAATTATCAATCCAAACTATAGCCCCAAATCTTCTAGGATCGTAAAAACTAATAAAAAAATCATTAGCCAATCGCAAAGTAAGATGTATATGTTGTTTTTCTTGGCGTTGTCGTGTTACATACAATTTTCCACTCATGCCAAAATGGAACAGTAAAAAACCTCTCTCTAACTCAAAAACAAGATATTTAGCTCTTCGAGTTACATTCACAATATATTGTTGTGATATCAAACTACTAAGATTCGACGCTATAGGATATCTAAGTTTATATCGATAGATTATAGTATCAATGATTTTCGTGCCTAAACAAAACTCCTTTAAACCATTTTTAATAGTTTCTACCTCAGGCAACTCTGGCATTATTCTCTCAACTTTATGTTCTCCAGAGCTTATATATTAAAAATGATAATATAACAAATAAATTCTTACTTGCCTAGTTTACAATAAGAGACAGAGAACTTGTCATTCTTTAATTCAGCTATAGACATCCCCTTATCAGAAATGGTACTGCAGTTCTCAATTTTACTATATACTGGGTATATATTTCTGAATAATAAAAGAAAGTTAGCTTTATCTTTAGGATGAAAACTTGCAAATACATTTGCACTTGAGTGCATATTAGAAATCTTTTTTAAGAAATCAAAATATTCTTTTTTATTCTTAGAGTCATTCAGCCTTACTATCACATAGTCACTTTGACTGCAATCAGCAGAAATTGCTGCGGTTCCTGCAAAATCTGAAGAATATGTTTTCTTAGCACGCTTAGTTTCATTAGAAGATTCAGCACTATTGATAATAGCTCTCATCATATTAACAGTTTCAGCAGGATACTTACCAACAGTAGTTTCTCCTGATAACATAACTCCATCTGCATTATTATACACTGCATATGAAACATCTACCACTTCAGCATTGTAAGGTCTAATAGCATTTGCCATAGACTCCATCATTTGAGTTGCTACAACAAAAGGTTTTTTAGCCTTTTTCATAACATTTATTATTTTCTTCTCTGCTACTGCTATATTTTCTGGACCAATCTCTACAGATAAATCTCCACGAGCAATCATAATAGCATCAGCAGCTTTAGCAATTTTCAAAAGAGTTTTTTCTTCTATAGAAGGAATAGTTTCAATCTTAGCAATGATTTTAATATCGCTATTATTAATTAGTTTCTTCACTTGATAAATTTCTTTCTCACTTTGTACAAACGATAAAGCAATCCAATCAGGCTTTTGCTTTAATATAAAAGTTAAGTCTTTTTTATCTTTTTTAGTAATAATATCTACTGGTAATACAACATTCGGAATATTAACTCCTTTATTATTTTTTAAAACTCCTCCACTAATAACCTTGCATGTCACAGAGTTATCATCCACCTGCTGCACTTTAAGTTTGATTTTTCCATCATCAATATAAATTTCATTTCCTGCATGTAATGCTTTTATAATTTTAGGATGTGGAAAATATACTCTTTTTTCATTACCAAGAGCATTTTTTTGTAAATCCAATTTAAAAATAGCACCTGTCTCTAATAAAGCACTATCATTTGTGAACTTACCTATTCTAATTTTTGGTCCTTGTAAATCAGCTAAGATAGCAGCATTTTTACCTGTAATCTGCATAGCTTTTCTTGCATTATTTATCAACTTCTTATGATAATCATGCGATGCATGAGAAAAGTTTAACCTGAATACATTTACTCCGTTATTAAGCAACTCAGATAGCTTTTCTACGCTCTCCGTTGCAGGTCCAATTGTTGCGACAATTTTAGTGTTTTTTTCTACAGCTCCAAATGACGGACTATAGCTTATTAAACTTATACAAATAATTAAAATAAAATAATAAATTTTAGCCGAGATAGATAGATGCTTCATATATAGGTTTCTTTTTGTTAACTAAATACACATAATATCTTGCTAATCACAAAATGTCAATTTTTGTTTCAATTAACTATAATGTTCAAGCACGAAGAGCATCTCCCTAAGTTGGTACTTGAAGAACCCTAGTTTTAAAGAAAGAAAATGGAATTAATATCAAATTTAAAAATTCGCAAATATCGCTGATATCCCTGCCTTCGCAGGGACAAGCTTAAGACATTTTTAAATGAAGATAGTAGTTTCATTTTCAAACTTAAAAACCAGAGGCCTCAGGTATGATTAGTATATGTTGCTATTATACAATAGTAAATGCTGAAACTAACTAACAAATTAACAAAGATAGCTATCCATAAAAAAAAATGTTATCATTATAATTAAGTTATAAATAATTAGAGAGGAAGTTATGAAGTTAAACTTAAGAAGGTTAGACTTAGAAAATATAAGACAATATGTAGTTGCCTTATGTATTATAGGTCTAATAATGAATGCACGTGATGCATTTGCAGCAGATGATGACCCTACTGCTATTACAACGGTACTTTGCAATGTACTAGATTTGCTAGAAGGAACTGCAGGTAAAGTAATAGCTTCTCTTGCCATAATCATATTAGGCATTGGGTTATTTATAGGAAAATTATCTTGGCCAGTTGCCCTTGCTACCGCAGTAGGTGTAGGTATTATCTTTGGAGCAGAAGATCTTGTAGAATGGCTAGCAGGAGGTAAAGCCATAACAGATACATGCTCAACATCATAATGAGTATTTAAATAAAAATATTTACAACACAATTTCATATATTTAAAAACCCTGATATAATATCAGGGTTTTTTATTACCTTTTATCTATGAATAAATATAAATTATTTAAAATAATATCTGTTATAAGCTCGCTTATAATACTCATTTCATTAATTTCTATAATGGTTTTAACACCATCTGTAAAAAAAAATAATATAAAACAAAATCAAATAGATGAAAATAATCCTTTTGCTATCTCAACTAATTTTACCTTAAAAACAATTTCAAATAATCATTTAAGCTCTGATACATTACGGGGAAAATTTATTTTTATTTATTTTGGAAGCACATATTGTCCACATATTTGCTTACCTAATTTAGTAAAAATGAAAACTATTCTTACATTATTAAAAAATCAACATAACAATAACTTAATTGAATTTATCTTTATTACTACTGACCCAAAAAATGATACTTCAGAACATTTAAAAAACTATTTTAATAAACTAGAACCTAAAATTATCCCTTTAACTGGTACAAAAGAACAAATAGATCTAGTTCTGAAAAACTTTAAAGTTTATAGAACTCTATTCAACAACAATACCCTTGATAAATCTCAAAAAAATAAAATTGGCACTACAGATTGTAATATAAGTGCTTCCTCACCATTTTACTTAATAGACCAGAATGGCAAATTAATTAAAAGATACAACTCCTATAGTGCAAGCTTAAATGTCGCTAAAGATATCTCACATTATATTAAAATATCCTAATATCATGTACCGGTAGCTTGATAAAATTGTTCTTCCAAAAACAATTCTTTTACATCTTGAAGAGGAATAATCTCCTGTATTTTCTCAAGAAATGCACTAATTGAAAAAGGCTTGACCATATAATTAGCACACCCCGATTTCAATATCTTTTTATGGTGAATAGTTTTAGTAAGAGTAGTCAAGACCATAAAAGGAATCTGACTAGTTATTTTATTTCTTCTTATTTTTTTTATTATGTCTAAACTCGCAAAATTTGTAATTCCTACATCAATTAAAACCAAATCTGGCATATTTTCTAAAATTTTCTTAAAAACATCACCTCTTTCTGCAATGCAAATTGTTTGTACCATTTTTGTCTCAAGTACATCCTTAAATAACCTCATATTCAAAGCATCATCTTCTGCAATTAAAATTTTTAAATCTCTATTCATCATTTAAAATTATATCTTTTAATCTCTGAGTTATTTCTTTTGAACTATTATATTGAGATGTAATAATTTCAAAAGCAAAATTTGTCAAAGGCAACTTAATATTCCATTTATTTAAAGCAAGTATTGTTGATATTCCCTCAACCGTTATATTTTCCAACGCAATAATTTCTTTATAATGCTTTCCTATATAATGCGACGCAAGATCAACACCAAATTTATAATTTCTAGAGCTAGAACTTGAACATGTAAGAAATATATCTCCTAACCCAACTGGTTCTAAAACTAAAGATTCTTGGTCAGCGTCTTTGTAAATTGCAAGCTGTGTTATTTCCTTCATTCCTGAAGTCACAAGTGCTGCTATAAAATTCTCACCCAACTTCAACCCCCAAGCAACACCACATAGAATTGCTAATACATTTTTCACCGCACCAAATAGCTGAGCCTTAATCAAATTAGTTGCTGGCATTAGCTTAAAATTTTCAGTGCTAAATTTTTTACAAATCTCTCTTGCAAGAAGAATATCTTCAGCAATTATTGATGTAACAGCTGGTAATCCATTCAAAATTTCGGAAGCAAAATTAGGCCCTGAAAGAACTGCAATATTTTGTTTAGGAAAAAATTGGTTTACAACCTCAGACATAAGTAACCCACTTTCGGTTTCTATTCCCTTAGAGCATATTATTATATAGCATTCATCGTTTAATATTTTCCTTAAGTCTTCACAAACTTGTCTCACTGCACTTGATGGAACAACCAAGAATAAATATTTACTTTCTTTTAAAGATTCTAACTGATATGAAATTTCAACCCTAGGGTTTCTTAAATCAACTTTTGATTCTGGAATAGAATATAATATTATATCATGAAGATTAGCAAATGTATTTGCAAGTGCCCTGCCCCAAACTCCACCTCCAACTATAGATATTTTTGTGTCCATCCTTTTCAAAATAAAATTTTCATCTTAACTCATATACTAATCATACCTGAAGACTCTGGTTTTTAAGTGCGATTAGTATATTCATAGTCAAAGAGTTACAATAGTAATTGTAATATCACTATCTTCAACCCTAAATTTGTCTTTAAAGAAATCATTATTTAATATCTTATCATAACTTATTTGCGCAACTAAAGTTTGAGAGCAAATATAATCTTTAAATTTTTCACATGCTTTCAAAATTTTTGAATTAGTTTCCAAATCTAAATTAATATTTATCCTATCTGAAATATGTAAATCTGCTTTCTTTCTTGCCTGCTGAATACCTCTTACTAAATCACGAGCTAATCCTTCTAACTCCAAATCCTCATCAATTTTAGGATCTAACATTATGATAACATCTCCAGAATCTAAAACCTTAACTAACTTATGATCACTTAACGGCTGTAAATTTAAAGAAAAATCTTCTCCTGACAACTCTTCCCCAGCAATTTTTATTTTATCATGTGCTAGCTTAGACCATTCTCCTTTTTTTACACTAGCAATAATATCTTTAACTTTTTCTGGCATTTTTTTGCCTATCACTTGAAAGTTAACTTTTAAAACATAGCTAGCAAATTTTTCTACCTCAGAAGCAAATAATATCTCTTTAACATTGACTTCATCCTTAATTAAATCAAAATATTTTTTCAAATAGTCTAAATTCTTACCAATAACAGTTAGAGTCTTTAATGGCTGTCTAATACGAATATTTTGTGAATTACGTAAATTTAATGCAGTTGTACAAATCTCTCTAATTTTATCAATATCTTGTACTAAATTGCTATCACATACAACATCTTTAAGATCTGGGTAATCTTCTAAGTGAACACTAGAATCTCCTGATAAATTACCATTATTTTCAAGCCCTGCATAAATATATTCAAGAATAACTGGCAATACTGGTGAAGCACTTATACAAATATTACGAAGCACTGTGTATAAAGTATTATATGCTAATTGTTTATCTTCATCATGCTCGCTTTTCCAAAACCTAGCCCTATTTCTACGAATATACCAATTATTTAATACATCAAAGAAACTTCTGATTGCATCACAAGCCGTTGGTAAATCATATACACTCAATGATTTATCTATTTCTTCTGTCACATTCCGTAATTTTGAAAGTATATATTGATCATTTAGATTAGAACTGCTGCTTACTAGTTTCCCCTTAATTCCATCAGCATTAGCATATAAAGTAAAGAAATGATATGCGTTCCATATTGGGTTTAAAACTTGACGAATAACCTCATTGACCATTTTTCCATCTTTATCAATAAGCAATTCATTACCTCGCATCACAGAAGAAGAACACATTAAAAACCTTAAAGCATCTGAACCAACTGAATCAAAAATATCCATAGGGTCTACATAGTTTTGCAGTCTCTTTGATAGCTTCTGACCATTTTCATCAAGAATTACTCCATGACATATACAATTTAAAAATGCTGGCTTATCAAATAATGCTGTAGACAAAACCATCAAAGTATAAAACCACCCCCTAGTTTGAGCTACATATTCAACAATAAAATCTGCTGAAGTATGTTGTTCAAACCTTTCAACATTCTCAAAAGGATAATGCAATTGTGCATAAGGCATTGAACCACTTTCAAACCAACAATCAAATACATCTGGTATTCTACGCATCATTGATTTGCCTGTTGGATCATCTGGATTAGGTCTTACCAAAGGATCAAGAAATTGTTTATGTAAATCTTTAATCTTTACATCAAAATCTTTTTCTATTTCAGCAATTGAACCATAAACGTCAACTCTTGGATATTTAGGGTTATCTGATTGCCAAATTGGAATTGGTGTCCCCCAAAAACGATTTCTACTGATTGCCCAGTCCCTAGCTCCCTCAAGCCATTTTCCAAATAAACCATCACGAAT
Source organism: Rickettsiales bacterium (assembly GCA_013214525.1). Lineage (GTDB taxonomy): Bacteria > Pseudomonadota > Alphaproteobacteria > Rickettsiales > JABSSG01 > JABSSG01. The sequence goes on from JABSSG010000024.1 coordinate 185,835, forward strand.
ATGTTTCGGAATCCAATTTATCTTTTTATTATTAGCAATCAGTTGCTCTTTAATATCAGTTACCTTCACATACCAAGATGAAACTGCTCTATAAATAAGTGGTGTATCTGTTCGCCAGCAATGAGGATAATTATGAATAATCTGCTCAGTTTTGACCCAACTATTTTGCTTTTTTAATTTAATAATGACCTTATCATTGGCTTCAAATACTTGCAATCCAACAAAATCAGGAACTTCTTCTGTAAATTTTCCTCCTGCATCAACTGGACAAACTAATTTTATACCATGCTGCTCACATAATATATGATCATCCTCACCAAAACCTGGGGCAATATGCACAATGCCAGTTCCATCTCCTTCCTCAACAAAATCTGCCTTTAAAATTCTAAATGCGTTTTGCCTTTTAGCAAAATAATTAAATAATGGAATATATTCAAATCCAACAAGATCTTTCCCCTTAATTTTATGATATTTATTAAGCTCTTCTTCTGCTAAACCAAATTCATTAATATATTTTTTTAAAGAACTAGCAGCAAAAATTACACATTCCTTCTCGCCAATAGGCACACAAACATATTCTATATCATTTCCAACTGCTAAAGCCAAATTAGAAGGTAATGTCCATGGAGTAGTTGTCCATGCAAGAAGATAGCATTTTGCAAAATTTGCTTGAAGATTTTTTGGCACTTCCTTCAACTCAAACTTAACCGTAACAGCTTTATCTGATACAGATCTGTAGGAGTTATCCATACGAGTTTCAAAATTAGAAAGAGGTGTTTGGCATGCCCAAGAATATGGCATTACCCTTAAAGACTCATAAATCAACCCTTTTTCATAAAGCTTTTTAAAAGACCACAAGACTGATTCCATATAATTTAAATCCATTGTCTTATAGGAATTTTTAAAATCTACCCATCTAGCTTGTTTTGTAATATAATCTTGCCATTCTTGTGTATATTTAAGCACAGAGGTCTTGCAATAATCATTGAATTTACCTACACCATATTCTTCGATTTGCTGTTTACCTGAAATACCTAATTCTTTTTCTGCAACCATTTCTGCAGGAAGTCCATGACAATCCCAACCAAATTTACGCTCTACTCTCTTACCTTTTATAGTTTGATATCTAGCAACAACATCTTTTACAAAGCCAGTAAGCAAATGCCCATAATGAGGAAGACCATTAGCAAATGGTGGTCCATCAAAAAAAATAAATTCATTATCTTTATTCGCTATTTTCTTAGGACGATTTTCAACTGATTTTTCAAACACATTATCACGTGTCCAGAAATCTAAAATAATTTTACTAATCTCAGCAAAATTCGCAGAAGAACTAATCTCAGGATAAAATTTTTCCATGTTAAGTCTAATTTATTTAATAAACTATTTGATTTTTTTTATAGAGTAATATATACACTTATCAAATCCATGTTCAAGTGGTATTATTTTATTAACAATTTAATTTCGAAAAGGAGTAATTCAAACTGGTACAGGTCAACGTAATAGCAGGAAATATAGAACAAGCACTAAAAAAACTAAAACAAAAGCTACAACGCGAAGGTGTTTTTAGAGTGCTGAAAACTCAACGTTTTTTTGAAAAACCATCTATTAAGAAAAAACGCAGAGAAGAAGAAGCTTTAAGTCGTCGCAAAAAGCTCTCCAGGAAAAGATATATAGAAAGTCAACTCTAACTCATCAGGGGGGTATATAGCTGATTTCTCAATAGAAAAAAAATATATCAATAATATAATTGTTGGTATAGATGAGGTAGGCAAAGGCTCTTGGGCTGGTCCAGTCGTTGCTGGTGCTGTAATAATACAGCAATTAGAGTTATTTAATTCTATAAAAGATTCTAAAAAATTATCAGCTTCAAAAAGAGAAATACTTAGCAAAGAAATTTTAGAAAATCATTGTTGTGGTTTAGGCTCAGCATCCGTGGAAGAAATAAACAATCTAGGCTTAAACCCTGCTACTTTTTTAGCAATGGAAAGAGCTTTAAATTCTTTGACAACATCACCTAACCTAATTTTATTAGATGGCAATTATAAAACCAACTTTGCTATCAAAACTCTAAATATAATAAAAGGAGATCAAATCAGCATCTCAATTGCTGCTGCATCAATTATAGCAAAAACCTATCGAGATAACTTAATGCATAATCTTGCAATTACGTATTCTCAATATGGATGGGGAAAAAACGTAGGCTATGGCACCTCTTATCATATTGAAATGATAAAACAATACGGAATTTCTAAGCATCACAGAAAAAACTTTAAACCTATTAAAAGCTTTGTTGCCAACTAATTAATAATTAATCAATACTGTGATATTTTTATCACAAACCTCAATTTTTATACACAGAGATTAATAATAATTAATTGACTGCATTATCATTATGGTTTATTTACATTTCTAATATCAATTTAAACAAAGGTAATTATGAAAATAAAAACTTTATTATTAACAACAACTTTATTTGTTTCAGCAGCAGCTTTTGCTGGTGCAGATGCAACTCCTAAAAAAATCAATAATAGCACGTTCAAAGATTTTTATGCTAAAGTTGAGGGTGGTATGTCAGCACCAAGAGATCAAAAATCATACTATCACACTAAGAGCAACTATAAAAAAGGTCTTGTTGGCGGTATTGGTGGCGGATATAAATGGAATGAATTTTTCAGAACAGACTTAATGCTTCAATACAGAAAACCAACTACAAAAACATTTGAAGGAAAAAAGAAGAATGTTTTACATAAAGTACAAGTTAAAATTAAAAGTTTAGCAGTAATGCTAAATGGTTACGCTGATTACCATAATGATACTATTTTTACTCCATATGCAATGCTAGGAGCAGGTATTGGTCGTAATAAAGCAACTATAACTGACAATAATAAAACAATTAAGTCAAAAGCTAACACCAACTTAATTTGGAATGCAGGACTTGGTTGTCAGGCAAAACTTACAGACCACATAAGTACCGACCTTGGATATAGATACGTAAATTTAGGAAAAGCAGGTAAGAAAAAAAAATTAGGTAAAGATGTTACTGCTCATGAAGTTGTACTAGGTCTTATCTATAACTTTTAATTATCATTAAAAACTTTATTAAAGTTTTATTTTAAACCTCTAGTTTTTAAACAAACTAGAGGTTTATTTTTTAACTGATGCTTAATTGTCACATATCCTAAATTATTTTTAATAAAATAAAAATCTTTCTTGATTATATCTTTTTTAAATATAAGTTTGCGTTCATTAACTAAAAAATGAAGAGGCAAACATGAAAAAGATTTTGTTATTAACAACCACATTATTTGTATCAACTATGGCACTTGCAGATGCACCAGAGCCTAGTATGAGAAAAAGAAACATGTCCAAAGCAAGTGAGTATTATGGAAAAATTGAACTTGGTGTAACAATGCCACAAAAAACAAAGATTTCAGGCTTAGATGAATCAGAAAAATTTAAAAACGGCTTTGTTGGTGGTATTGGTGCTGGGTACAGGTTTAATGAGTTCTTTAGAACTGATGTAATGCTTCATTATAGAAATGCAAAAGCAAAGTCTGGTACTAAAATTACATCTGGAAAACTTGAAACCTACTCTGCTATATTAAATGGTTATCTTGATGCTCATAATGATACCATCTTTACACCATATTTAATGGCAGGTATTGGTCTTGGCTACAATAAAAGAAAAGCAACTGCTACAGGAGTAGGCTCAATAAATCCTTCTAAAACAAATTTTATTTGGAATGTAGGAGCAGGTGTCGAAGCTAATGTTTATGAAAAAGTCAATTTAGGTCTTGGTTATAGATATGCTTACCTTGGAAGAGGCGGTAGCAAAACCGTTGGTGACACTAAATATAAGATCAAACAAACAAAAACCCATGAAATTATAGCTAGCCTTTCTTACTATCTATAATAACAGATTATACTCTTCTTAGCCTTCGCTTTCTAAAAAAGCGAAGGCTTTTCTTTATTAACTACATTTCTCGTACTTGAAAATTACTAGGAGTATATGGATTAAAAGTTTTTATTTTAATCGTGATAAACATATATTTTTAACACGTTTTTAAACGCTTTAACTTTTATTTCATTTATTTTTCTTCTGAAAATTGACAGACTTTTTTGAATGAAGTTACAATTTATATTGTAACTACAAATATTTCAGGAGAATGTCATGAAATTTTTTCAGATAATAATAACCTCTTCCCTTTTAGCTATTTCAAATTTTGCATTTAGTCTAAGCAACAACATAAGCAACATAGAAGCAGGCCCTTACTGCCTAGCTGGAGCTGGCTTTTCTCGAGTGTTTGAACCAGCTTTATTTGCTAATAAAAATAATAATTCTGAAAAAATACAATTCTCTCCCACTGCTACTTATAATGCTCAATTTGGATACAGAATAAACAGATTTTTTAGAGCAGATATTAATGGTCAATATAGAGTAATAAAAATTAAATCTCCTGCAAATATTAAATCTCTAAAAATAAAAAACTATACTGGAGCAACAAATATTTTTTTAGATTTCAATAACGCTTATCATCTAACTCCCTATTTAACAGCTGGAATAGGTTTTAGCGGCCTACATATTAAAAAAAACTTCTCTAATAATGATATTAACTCAGTAGATAATTCCAATGGTCTATCCTTTAATTTTGGAGCTGGAATTCAAATCCAATTTAGTGATAACTTTGGAATAGACCTTGCATATAGATATGCAGACTTAGGAAAATTAAAGGTAATAACAAATACAATAACTAATTCTCGTAAATTAGGCACACATGAAGCATTAGCAAATATTCTTATTATATTCTAATAATAATTTTTAAAAAACTGCATGATATATTTCTCGTACTTGAAGATTGTAATATTTTAAGATAGAAAATAGGAATGATATCAAACTTAAAAATCCAAGAATATTGGTGATATTTAAGGCATTGTTAAGCGAAGATAGCAGCTTTATTTTCAAACTTAAAAATAGGAATGTTCAAGTACGAGGAGTATATAGACAAAAAATGTTACATTTTTTATTTTTTAAGACATTTTCTATAGATATAACTCAGAATGATTTATGAACAAAAACTCTAGGTAAGTTATAATAAATTTATAATAATCCTAATAATGGATTAATAACCCATTAATGAAAAGACATATGCCTAAAAAAACAACTAAAAGAAAAACAAAAAGCAAAACTACTCGTAAAACATCTCCTAAAAGATGTTCAACAAATACTAGTAAAAACAATAGTGGTAGTTGTTGTAGTTTAAAAAACTTTTTTAAAAAGCTTTTTTCATAATTTAAAACCCTAAACTTGAAGAAAAAGGGAAAGAATGGTCGGGGCAGAGAGATTTGAACTCCCGACCCTCTGGTCCCAAACCAGATGCGCTACCAGGCTGCGCTATGCCCCGAAATAACTTATTACTCAAAACTCATAAAAAACAACTAATATAAACACTAAAAATCTAAACACCAACAATAGAAATCTACACCGTAGCAAAAGTAAACTAATTAGTATACGACTTTTATAATTATATTTTCTATAATAATCAATTTATTTTTGTATTAGGAAGCTCTACTTTTTTATTAGATGCAGTTTTATGTATTTTTGAGAAATATGCTTGCTTATAATTACTCAGATACTCAATAGATGAACACATATTATATTTCGAATTAATCTGCTTAGTTACCATTTCAAATCCAGAATATAACTGTCCAGCCAATGCCATACTACCATGATATGCTGCACTCTCTATTGGTATTTGTTTAATTTCTACTCCAACACCATCACCAATAACTTCAAATTTTCTCTGTGGCGATAATATATACATAATTTTTTTAGTATCTTCACCTTGTGCTAAAGTATATGGAGCCTTTGAGATATATATAATAGTTTTACATTCATTTGATTGTAGACCTCTCAAGAATTGATATAGAGTATCAATAGTATTAGGTCTTGCTTTATCACCTCTTGGAGTATCAATAACTTTAACTGGAATATCCTTAAGCACCTTAGTATTTGAAGACAATGCATGATACAAATCTTCCATAAGCATTGTTTCTGTTACTTCACTGTCTTTAACTTTATATTTTTTGGCAATTTTCTTTATATATTTTTCTCCACCATCCACTTTGGAAGCAGCGTACCTCTCTCCTGTTAACAAAAACACCTTATCCACTTTTATCTCATCATTTTCTACCCTATATTTAAAATCCTCAATTCTTAATTGCATATTGGGAGCCGTAGAACCAAAAATAGCTGCACATTCAAACTTATTTTGCTTAGGATAAATCTTACTCAAAAAACCCATTCGCTTACTATCTTCAACTACAACATTTGCATTCTTATTAATCCATTCAGGAATTTTTTGCTCCCATCTTTCTCCTTTTTGCTTAGCATAAAATTTATTTTGAGTAACTTCTATTAACCAATTATGTGTTTCGTACTCCATATATCTCGTACATATATCAGTAACATATTGACTTGGAATTGAAGTTTCTGAAAGGTTTAATAAATCAACAAACCCCTCCTGCTGCTCTAGGCTATCAAAACCATAAAGACTAAAGATTATTCCTAAACAACTCATCGTAACTTGTTCCATTTATTGGACTTTAGAATCCCTAGAATTTAATGCAAGGTTAAAGTTTAAAATAACAGGGTTGTTATTTTTTTTAGAAAAAATATATTCTGGAATAAAATTTTTAATACGATTAAAACTATTTTTAATATTAGAAGAAGAAGCCACAAATGAAACTGTTGCTTTATGTACCGACAATCCTATTAATGCATCAGATAATACTATTGGGATTTTATTTTCACCAATTTTAAAAGAGAAATTCTTCTTTGATTTTTTAGAATCATAAAGAACATTACCTTTTAGATCACTTAAAACATAATTCCCTTTTACTGCATCTCCACAAATTAATTTAATATCACTTAAATATTTCTGCTCAACTTTACCGAAAAAAGGTTTCCCAAGACTTTCACCAAGTTTCTTCTTGTTTTTTATTGATATCAAATTCACAATCGTAGATTGTGCCTTTTGCTTCTTTTCATGTACAGCTACTTGAGATGCCTTTACTATAGGATATACAATATTTCTTTTCCCTCCCTCTTTCATACCTATAATACCATTCTCTAAATTAATACCGATTGTACCACCACCTATAACAATTTCTGCCCTCATCTCTTTCTTATGAACATCGTTACTACGTGAATTTAGAATACTATATAAGATATCCACTCTATCCCCACACATAGCTTCCTTTCCTTTTCCTATTAAAACATCTTGGATTAAGTACCTAGACAAAAAAAGATCTTGCCCTACTATCTCTTGTGACTGCCTCATTATCTTTTGTAATAATCCTTTCACAAGACCTCTACCCTTCGGAGTCTCCAAAATCTTATTTAAAGTATTAGAAACAAAATTTCCTACAAAAGAATTACTTTTTTTTGAATTAAATTCAAAACTTAATGTTTCTGGACTATTTTCTTCTGTAGTATCTGCTGAAATAGAATCTTTAGACTCACTTTGCTCTATAACAGACTTATCTTCTGGAATAATTCCTTTTACTTTTCTAGGAAGTTTATTAAAGAAATCTTTATTCCCTAAATACACAGATATAATTATAAAAAGAAATAGAAATAGCTTAATCCAACCCTTCCCTTTTATATACATCTAAAAATTCCCTCTATTCACTCTTAATTAACAAATTGCCTATATAATTATATAAATTAATATATTTAAAAATACAATTATGTCTAAAAGCAAAAGAAAAATAATCAGGCTAATTGGCTGGAATCTGGTATTTATCTTTAGCATAGCATCAGGATTATGTTTCTATAGTCTTTGGGTAAAAAAATACACTACAGAACACACATCAAAACAATATTCTAAATCCTCATATCTTATAAAAACAAAAATTCAAAAATATGCAGGTAGAAAACGAGCAGCAGGAAAAACTATTAAATTATCAGAAGAATTTGGTTATATTTTCAATGATATTGATCTAACTGGCATAGTATTGAATAGATTAGATATGCGTAATACTATTCTTACTAACATAAATCTAAATTATTCAGAATTATATCCCGCAGATCTAACTAATTCTAAAATACAGGATGTAACTTTTAAAAACGCTTTTTTACCTAAATTAATTCTTAATAAAGCTTATCTTAATAAAGCATCACTAGAATCAGCAAAATTAACAGAAGCATCTCTCATAAATTCGCATTTAACCCATGTAAACTTAAATAAAGCTGATTTATCAAAGGCAAATTTATCAAGAGCACGTCTAATAAATGTTGATTTATCAAATGTAAATTTACATGGTGCCATATTAGATGATGCATATTTAGAGAAAGTTACAATGAAAAATACAAACCTTTCTAAAGCACATATCTATCATACAACTATAAAAAACTCCGTCATAAAAAATGCAAAATTCAAACACACAAGATTAATAGACAGCAAAATTATTAATAGCAATATCGTTAATGTAGATTTTCAAGATGCAGATTTAATAGGAACAGAAATGGAAAATAACATTACTACTAATGTGAAATTTAAATAATTTTATGAGAGAAAATTTATGCATATCATACTTTTTATCTGCTTATTATTTTTAATAACCCCTTCTGGAAATTCATTTGGTATAGCAACTAAACAAAAAAAAGAACTTGTATTATGCCAGCCTACAAAAAAAATTGCCGTATTAGATAAACCTATAACTTATGACCCAGCATATACAGACAATAATACAACTAAAGATGCTGGAGAATTTAAAAATAAACATTTAGATATAATTCTAATTAGAGGAATAATAAAAGATAAAAAATGTATCCCAATTCCTAATGCCTCTATTGAAATATGGCAAGAAGATGAATATGGCAAAAAAAGATATGATAAATTTTCTTATTCTTTTACTGATAGATATGAATTAAATAAAGAACAGTTTAGTTCTTTTTTAGGAATAGCCACAGCAACTTCTAACAATAATGGCTATTTCAACTTTATAACTGTAATACCAAGATCTAAACTAAAAAGATATAAGAAGCAGTCATTAATAAATGTTTCAATATCACATAAAAACTTTCCTAAACTAGAAAATCAGATTCTTTTAAACCCTAAGTGGCTTACAAAAAAAACAAACAAAAAAATCTTTGCGTTTAGAAATATAGGAGCAGAAAAATTTTATCACTTGCCAACTTACGATTTTGAAATAGTCTTAAATGGATATAACAAGTATAAAACTTTCTGAGGAAAATGAAAAAATCATTTCATATCTATACTGATTTTACTTCTCCAAATTATGACTCACGATCAGAAAAAAAAATAGACACTATAGTAATACATGCCACCCAACAAACATTCCCAAATTCATTAAAAGCATATCAAGATAAATCATCAAAAATAAGCTGCCATTATTTAATTGATTTAGATGGTAAGATATATCAATTAGTACCAGATCAAAAAAGAGCGTGGCATGCTGGCATAAGTTATTGGCAAGGGAAAACAGCATTAAATGATAATTCAATAGGTATAGAACTTATAGATACAACAAACCAAGAAATAAGAATTAAAAAATTTCCAAAAGTCCAAATGGAATCTCTTATATTTATACTTAAGTCATTACTACAAAAATATAAAATTCCCAACTCAAATATAGTAGCCCATTCAGATATAGCACCAGATAGAAAAGATGATCCTGGAGAATATTTCGATTGGCAATTACTAGCTTCTCACAACATAGGTCAATATCACAATATAAACCCTAAAAAAGAAAAAGATTTACCTGTCATAGATAATCGAAGTCCTGCTACAGAAATAAAAAAAATTCAAAAAATGTTAAAAGATTATGGTTACAAAATAAATATTACTGGTAAATTTGATACTCAAACACAAGAAGTAATTCTTGCTTTTAGAAGACGCTTTAATCCCTCTTACTTAACAAAAGATTATTTTAGTGGAGTTGATTTAAAGATTCTTTCTTATTTGTCCTACTAAATCCTAGCTACTAAATATCTATATTTTTGACTTCATCTGCATGAGTTTGAATAAACTCTTTACGAGGTTCTACTACATTGCTCATTAACGTTGAAAATACTTCTTCTGCAGAATCAAAATCTTCTACAGTTACTTTAAGAAGAGTTCTATTTTTTTGATTAAGTGTTGTTTCCCATAATTGTTCAGCATTCATTTCACCTAGCCCTTTAAATCTTTGTATACTTGTTCCTTCCTTACTAAGGTCAAATATATCTTTATATAATTGACTCGGAGTAGACATTGCCAGTATTCTTTTAATAGTATCTTTTTCATGTGAAATAATTTGACATTCTCCCTGGAATAAATCTTTAAACTGACTTACTAAATTATTTAATTTAATAAAATCCGGCTGCTGAGAAAATCCTTTATCTAATATATGTTCTATCTCATTATTACGAACAGAGTTTATAAATGCAACTTTACTATCTTCACGACGTTCATACCTCCAAGAAACATTAGTAGAGTTTTTTTCTGCTTCATTTAATTTTATAACAATCTTATCCAGTAATTTAAAAAACTCATCATCTTCTAAAATTTTATCTTTATCAAATAATCCTTCTAATGAACCAAATTCTAAAATAGGCACAGGAAGCTTCTTCCTCATTCTGAATATTAAGTTATTATAAGAAATAATCTTATCTATAAAAGATTTTAACTTACCTCCATGCATTGTAGATCCATTCGCAAATTTAAATTCAAACTCTTCACTAAACCTTGTAAATAAAAAACTATTAAGTGCAGCATCATCCTTTAAATATGCTTCTTTGCTTCCCCTTTTAATTTTATAAAGAGGAGGCTGAGCAATATAAAGATAACCTCTCTCAATTAAGGGACGCATTTGTCTATAAAAAAAAGTAAGAAGAAGAGTTCTAATATGTGCACCATCAACATCAGCATCAGTCATTATAATAACCTTATGATAGCGAACATTATTTACATCAAAATCATTACCAATTCCAGTACCAAGTGCAGTAATCAATGTTCCAATTTCTTTGAACCCAAGCATTTTATCAAATCTTGCCCGTTCAACATTTAAAATCTTTCCTTGAAGAGGCAAAATAGCCTGATATAGCCTATCTCTTCCTTGCTTAGCAGAACCACCTGCACTTGGCCCCTCCACTATAAAAAGTTCAGATTTTGCTGGGTCTTTTTCCTGACAATCAGCTAACTTACCAGGCAAGTTGGCAATATCAAGTGCCCCTTTCCTGCGAGTTAACTCACGAGCTTTACGAGCTGCTTCTCTTGCAGTTGCTGCTTCAATAATTTTATCAGCTATAGCTTTTGCATCGGCTGGATTTTCTTCTAACCACGCTGATAATTTTTCACTAACAATATTTTCTACAGCTGGTCTTACCTCAGAACTAACTAATTTATCTTTTGTTTGAGATGAAAATTTTGGATCAGGAACTTTTACCGATATTATACAGCTTAAACCTTCTCGGCTATCTTCACCAACTAAATCAGTCTTTTGTCTTTTCAATAACCCACTTTGATCAATATATTTATTAATAGTTCTAGTCAACGCAGATCTAAACCCGCTTAAATGAGTTCCCCCATCCCTTTGCCTCACATTATTTGTAAAACATATGATATTTTCTCTATAACTATCATTCCATTGCAAAGCAACATTAACTTCTATCTTGCCTTGTTGACCTTTAATAGGCACAACTGAATGCAAAGAATGCTTGCTCCTGTTAACATACTTAATAAACTCAACAATACCACCTTCATAATGCATTTCATTTTTTATAGCATTTTCTCCTCTATGATCTTCAAGTATGATGGTGACATTAGAATTTAAGAACGCAAGCTCTCTTAATCGATGCTCTATAGTTGCATAATCAAATTCAACAGAACTGAATGTTTCCGGAGATGGGCAGAATGTTACTTTAGAACCCTTCTTACCATCAGCACTACCCAACACTTTTAATGGTGCAACTGCGTTACCATTTTCAAATCTTATAAAATGCTTCTTATCATCTCTCCATACAAATAGTTCAAGCCATGTTGAAAGTGCGTTAACAACTGACACTCCAACACCATGTAAACCACCTGAAATTTTATAAGAATTTTGGTCAAATTTACCACCAGCATGAAGTTGTGTCATAACAACCTCAGCAGCAGATTTCCCTTCTCCTTTATGTATATCTACAGGAAAACCTCTACCATTATCTTCAACACTTACTGAGCCATCTGCATTAAGCGAAACTATAATTTTATTACAATGTCCTGCAAGAGCCTCATCTACTCCGTTATCTACTACTTCATAAATCATGTGATGCAAACCTGAACCATCATCAGTATCACCAATATACATACCTGGTCTTTTTCTGACAGCATCCAACCCTTTTAAAACCTTAATAGATTCTGCTTTATAATTATTTTTCTCTATCTCTGCTGGGGTCATTACATCACTCATAATTATTTAAATATCAATTGATTTACAATTCTTAGACAGAACAAGTCCAATTTATGTTTCATATTAACAGATGTAGCCTTAATATGCTAGCATTATAGTTCCAACTCATAAGTTCTTTCTTATAGAGTTGACTCTTTATACAAATACAATAAAATCCTCAGAATAAAAAATATTATATAACTTATGTCTAAATTAAAAACAGTAGAATATATATGGCTAGATGGAACAAAGCCTGTTAGTAAGATTCGCTCTAAAACTAGAATAGTCGAACTATCTGAAAACCCTAAAATAAGTGATTTACCTGAATGGAATTTCGATGGCTCTTCTACAGAACAAGCTTCTGGAAACGACTCTGATTGCCTATTAAATCCTGTATGCATCGTAAATGATCCAATAGAAAATTGTGGCGATTACCTCGTCTTATGTGAAGTTTTAAACCCTGATGGAACAGAGCATTCTTCAAATTCAAGAGCAAGACTAAGAAAAATATTAGACTCTGGAATTAATAAACAAGAACCATGGATTGGATTTGAACAAGAATATACCATGTTCAAACGCAATATTCCTTTAGGATGGCCTGAACATGGTTTCCCTGCACCACAAGGACCATATTACTGTGGGGTAGGATCTGAGCAAATATTCGGACGTGATATTGCACTAGAACATAAAAATGCTTGTCTTAGAGCTGGGTTAATATATTACGGCATGAATGCTGAAGTGATGCCTGGTCAATGGGAATTTCAAATTGGCTATAGAGGAGTAAAAGAAGATGATCCTGGAGTATTAAATGTAGCTGATCACATGTGGATTGCACGCTGGTTACTACATCACATAAGTGAGAAATACAACATTCATATCTCTCTTGATAATAAACCTGTAAAAGGAGACTGGAATGGAGCAGGAATGCATACTAATTTTTCTACAAAATCTATGCGTGATCCAAAATTAGGCAAAGACGCTATTGAAGATGCTATTTCAAGATTAGAAAAAAAACATCATGAACATATAGAAGTATATGGCGACAAACTGGAAGAACGCCTCACTGGATTGCATGAAACATCAGATATTCACCAATTTTCGTCAGGTGATGCTCACCGTGGTAGTTCTATTCGTATACCTAGATCAGTATCACTTAAAGGACATGGTTATATTGAGGATAGAAGACCTGGAGCTAACGCAGATCCGTATTTAGTAGCAGCTAAGCTTATCGAAACTATTTGCAATCTATAATATACTCTCATAGTATTTGAGTGTATTTTAATGCATTTTTTGACCATTAGGAACTTTAGGGTCAACTGTAACTAAACATATAGCACCATCCTTATCAGAAAACCCAACAAGAAGAAATTGTGATTTAAAACCCGCAATATTTTTCTCTCCTAGATTAATGCAACCAGCTATTTGTCGCCCGATCAAACTTTCTGGAGTGTAATGCACTGTTATTTGAGCAGACGTCTGTAACACTCCTATTTCTTTACCAAAATCAGCCCATATTTTTATAACTCCAGCTCGGGATTAAAAGAATTTAAGATTTTTAGAATATTTTTAGCGAAAATTAGTTCTTTTTGTGAAGAAATAGCCAAGCTATTTCAAGAAAAAAGCATTAATTTGCAGCAAAAATAGGTAAAAATATGATGTTCTTCTAATCACGAGCTGGGGTTAGAGGCTGGCTTCTTTGCTCTTGGAAATTCTTCTACTTTTACAATTGTACCCGAACGTAAGTCAACTTTTTCAAACTCTTCATACGTAATATTCATTACTTGATCTTTTACTTTTGAATTATCAGATTTCACAATATTTTCTCGCAATTTTATAATGACTTTTTAAAAGTTTAATTTTTTCTGCATATTTTTTACTTTTCAATATATAGGAACCTGAAACTAAAAAATTTGCTCCAGCCTTAATAGCTTCAACCGCCGTAATTTCATTTATTCCACCATCTACAGCAATTAACAAATCAGAACGTTGTAACTTTTTAGCTCTAGCTTTAATTTCACAAATTTTCTTTAATTGATTAATTAAAAATTTTTGCCCAGCAAAACCAGGGTCTACTGTCATAATTAATACTAAATCAATAATTCTTATTAAGTCATCTAGGGTTTCAGACGAAGTAGAAGGAGAAATTGCAATTCCAGCTTTTATATTTTGTTCTTTTATCTTTTCAATTAAAGAAGGAGAAAACCCTTCCGCTTCAGCATGAACAGTTAAAATATCTGCTCCTGCATCAATAAAACTCTTTATATATTTATCTGGTCTATCGATCATCAAATGTACATCAAGTGGCACCTTGCTATATTTTTTTATTTTTTCAATAACACAAGAACCTATTGTAATATTGGGGACAAAATGTCCATCCATTACATCAACATGAATATAATCTGCTCCTGCACTACATAATGCTTCAACCTCCTCACCTAATCGTGAGAAATCAGCAGATAAAATAGAAGGAGAAATTTTTATTTGTGACATGTTATTTATCATTTTTTATAGTTGGAATATTATTTAAGATCATTTCTTTTAAATCTCCATCTAAAATATCGCTTACCTTGCTTGTTTGAAAGTCAGTTCTATGATCTTTTACCATTTGATAAGGTTGCAGAACATAAGATCTAATCTGATTACCCCAAGAATTATCTGTTTTTTTAGCGTTTTCTTTCTTCAATTCTTCTTCTTTTGTACGAAGCTTTAATTCATAAAGCCTAGATTTTAACATTTTAAAGGCTTCTGCTTTATTTCTATGTTGAGATTTATTATTTTGACATTGCACAACAATTTTTGTTGGTAAATGAGTAATTCTCACTGCACTATCTGTTTTATTAACATGCTGTCCTCCAGCTCCTGAAGCTCGATATGTATCAATCCGTAAATCTTTTTCATCAATTTCAACCTCTATATCATCTTCAATCACAGGAAAAACCCAAACACTAGCAAAACTAGTTTGTCTTTTGCCTGCGGCATTAAATGGAGAAATTCTGACCAATCTATGTACGCCACTTTCCGTCTTCAACCAACCAAATGAATTTCTTCCTTCAATCTTCACAGTAACAGATTTTATTCCTGCTTCTTCACCTCTTAATTCATGAACAATGGAAAAAGCAAAACCCATTTTTTCTGCATAACGAAGATACATCCGCAATAACATTTCTGCCCAATCATGACTCTCTACTCCTCCTGCTCCTGCATTAATTTCTAAAAAACAATCTTTTGAATCAGCTTCACCAGAAAACAAACTTTCAAGCTCTAACTTCTCTGCTGTTTCTAAAGCTTTATTGAGATTACCCTCAAGATCCTTTAATGTAGATGAATCTTCTGATTCTGCTTTAAGAAGATCTAATAATTCTTTTGCTGAAATAAAATCTTGCTCTAAAGAGAAAAAATTATCGAGCAAAAACTCAAGATCTTTCTGTTTCTTCATTAAAGATTGAGCCTTTTCTTGATCCTCCCAAAGGCTTTCACTTTCTGCAATTGTATCTTTTACTTGTTTTAACTCAGTCTCTAATTGAGCGACGTCAAAGAGACCTCTTAATAAGATCGATTTTTTTACCGATAAGATTGGATAAGTTGACTAAATTCTGATACATAATAGTATGTGCATATTAAATGGATTAAAAACAAGTCTAAATTATATTATATAAAATTAAATTTTTCAAATTTAAAAATGATCACCAAAATTAGAAACATTGCCATCATTGCACATATAGATCATGGAAAATCAACTATTGCAGATAGACTTATAGAACACTGCAAAGCTGTAGACCCAAGAAAAATGAAGGCTCAGATTTTGGATTCAATGGATATAGAACGAGAACGAGGCATTACCATCAAATCTCAAACTGTCCAATTAAAATATACAAATAAAGCTGGAGAAGAATTTACAATTAATCTTGTTGATACTCCAGGACATGTTGATTTCACTTATGAAGTAAGTAGAGCACTTGCTGCATGTGAAGCATCTCTTTTAATTATAGACGCAAGTCAAGGAGTAGAAGCACAAACTCTTGCAAATGTTTACCAAGCAATTGATAATAATCATGAAATTATACCTGTATTAAATAAAATTGACTTACCCGCAGCTGAACCAGATAGAATTTGTAAACAAATAGAAGATATAATAGGAATTGATGCTTCAAATGCCATACTTGCTTCAGCAAAGGAAGGAATTGGTATCGATGAAATTCTTGAGACCATAATCAAACAATGCCCTGCTCCTAAAGGAGATCCATCCGCAGCTTTATGTGCTTTATTAATTGACGCATGGTATGATGCATATTTAGGAGTAGTGATATTAATACGTGTGATAGATGGAAAAATTACCAAAAACACCAAAATAAAAATGATCGCTACAAACTCTGTTTATACAATTGAAGCAGTCGGTATTTTTTCACCGCAAAAAAAAATTGTACCTGAATTACAAGCAGGCGATATAGGATTTTTTACTGCGTCAATCAAGGAAGTAGCTGATTGTAAAGTTGGCGATACAATCGTAGAAGACAAAAATACTAACCCTAAAGTTTTACAAGGATTTAAACCCCATGTTCCTGTAGTATTTTGTGGTCTTTATACAACTGATTCAAAAGAATTTGAAAAATTGCGTGAATCCTTAGGTAAATTAAAATTAAACGATGCAAGTTTTGAATATGAAATGGAATCATCTGGAGCACTTGGACTTGGCTATAGATGCGGATTTTTAGGACTTCTACATTTAGAAATTATTCAAGAAAGACTTGAAAGAGAGTTTGACTTAGATCTCATTACTACTGCTCCAAGCGTAATTTACAAAATTCATACAACACAAAATAAAATACTTGAAATTCACAATCCTGCAGATATGCCAGAACAAACCAAGATTGAATCTATTCAAGAACCATGGATCAAGGCAACTATAATTACACCTGATCGTTATATAGGCACTATCATGGAGTTATGTATTGATAGACGTGGCAAACAAATTAATACCTCTTACACTGGCACAAGAGTAGTAATGGTATATAACTTACCGTTAAATGAGATTGTTTTAGATTTTCATGATAAGTTAAAATCATACTCACAAGGTTATGCAAGTTTTGATTGGGAATTTGATGAATATAAAGATGGAAACCTCACAAAATTATCAATTTTAATAAATAATAATGCTGTAGATGCTTTTTCAATGATAGTTCACAAGGATAAAGCATATAATAGAGGAAGAGACCTTTGTGAAAAACTCAAAGAGCTAATACCTAGACAACAATATCAAGTAGCAATTCAAGCAGCGTTAGGTCAAAAAATAATAGCACGTGAAACTATTAGTGCTCTTAGAAAGGATGTCACAGCAAAATGCTATGGTGGAGATATTTCACGAAAAAGAAAATTGTTAGAGAAACAAAAAGAAGGTAAAAAGAAAATGAGACAGATAGGAAACATTGAAATTCCTAAATCAGTCTTTATAAAAGCATTAAAAATATGAACGAAGTAAAAGAACAAACTAAAGAAAGCATACTTACATCTTTAAATGAATTAGAACAGCTTATCAAAACAAGACTAGAAGATAAACCTTCAAATTCCTCTCCAGATCTTGATAAAAAACTTGTTGATCTTGAAAAAAAATTTCAGCTCGTTAATGAAAAAAATCAAAAAGTTTATGATATATTAAACCAAGTAATAGCTGAATTAGAAAACTTACTAATTGATGAAAATAATAAATGCCAACAATAGATCTAATTATCCATGGAAATAAACATATTGTCTCATGTAATGATGGCGAAGAACCTCGATTAAGGTTACTTGCTGACAAATTTAATACAAAACTTGAACAGATTGCTCAACACCTAAAACATATTGATGATAAAACTCTTTACTTAATTACTGCATTAATTCTTTTAGACGAAATCGAAGAAAAAAAACAAATTTCTAACAACAAAACTTCCCCATCAGAACAACAAGAACTACTTAATTCCATCTCAGACAAGATAGTTTCTATGAAAAATATGTTGTCACCAAAATAAAAATTTCCTAGCTTATTTACTCCATTTAAAGTAGAAACATGAACTAAAAATTCATTGAATCTTATCTATGTTCTTCACCTATATTAAACAAAAGCAAATACTAAAAAATCTATTAAAAAAGTTACAAACCAACTCATATTATATCCACAAAATCAAAGAGACCCTTATATTCCTTATAGATTTAATAGGACTCAAATATCTATGGCATAAATGCAACCCACCAAAGAAAAACTCAAATTATAAAGAACCACGCACTATTGGAGTTTGGACTATTAGCACCATGTTTGCTCTTTTTTCAGTGGCGTTTCTTATTTATGAATTAGCACTATTCAGATTAGAACAAAGAGTTAACAACCTAGTTACGCAAATAGGGTATAATAAAAATGCTTTAAGCCTTATTCCAGAACTACAAAGCCGTACAACACCAAGACAACCATCAATATTTAATTTTATTACTAACATTAGAGTTTTAATTGCTTATACAAAGAATAAGAGTTTAAGAAAAAATACACATTTAACACCTATAACATCTTTAGAACACTACACAATTGACCGTGATATACTAAAAGAGTTACACAAAATAATAGCGATAAACAAACATCAATTATCAAATTTAAATTTGGAGTCTTTATGGTCAATCAATCAAAACCTATCTCAGGCAAACTTTTATAACTCAAATTTATATCAAGCAAATTTCTACGGAAATGATTTGACAGGAGCTAATTTTAAGTATGCTAAGCTTATGAATGCTAAATTCCTACCATCCAGATCTTCTCTATCTAATTTAACAGAAGCTGATTTTTCTTACTCTGATCTATTTAATGCTAACTTTCATTTAGCTAAACTCAAAAATGCCAATTTTAAAAATGCTGACTTAACAGAAACTAATTTCATAGATGCTTGGCTAGTAGGTGCTGATTTTCGTGATACAAACTTAAAATTCAATAAACCTGAAAATATGAAAGGAGCAATATATAACTCAAAAAATATTAGGGCTAACTCAATGTATGTTAGATTGAATCCCTTTCTTGCAATCAAAAATATAGAACGCACCACATTATGCAAAAAAAAGGGTCTTATGCATAAATCTTGTGATCAGTATATTGACAACTCAATAATATATCCCACTAAATTTCCCGATGGATTTCATGCTGAAGATTATGGAATGATAGATATCAGTGAAAAAACATTAGCAACTACCTCACTCATAAGAAGATTAATACAAAATAAGGAATATTTTATTAACACAAGAAATTGGCAAGAGAAAATAAAGCAAATAAAAGAAATTGTCACAAACATAACTTCGGTAATATATTATTCTAAAAACGACAAACAAGTATTAAAGGTGTTAGAAACTTATCTACTGGAACTAATAAACAATAATAGTGGAATATATAGAAAAACAAAAATAAACTATAAGAATTTTTTACTTACTGTTGCCTTAACCTCAGTAAATAAACAACAGTTGTCAAATAGCACAATCAACCCTGAGAAAATATGCACTAATGAAAAATACATAAAATGGAAAAATAGAGTACTAGAAACATATTCTTATACAAAAACGAAAATGCAATATGATAGAAAAAAATATGACATATATGGAACAGATTATATAGAAATAGCAAACAATAATAAAAAAGAGTTAGACGAAAAAGAAAATAAATATTGTCAAAAATAAAATATTTTAAATTGATTATTCTTATTTCTTCTATCCAAGATTTGGATTTAAACACAAAACTTATGTTATGCTAAATTATTATATAATGTTAAATTTGCATAACATGTCCATATGAAACAGGCATACGACTATTCAATCTCAATTGACATATCAGACAAGCAACCAGATATCGCTTCTACTACCTTGTTTGCATCAGAAATACATTTTTGGTTATCTAATGTTGATGGGTATAATATTTCATTGCCATTCCAAATAGAAAAACAACCAAGTTCATAGGAATGTTTCATGCTCAATCTATGTGCATCATTTTGAGAACTTGGAGAAAATGCTATTATTGATTTAGGATCTTGTATATATTGATGTATTTCTCCCATCTGAGAAGTAGACTCTCCAGGTACAATATAAATTGCATTTGTATATTGTGCTGCATAAACCAAAGCATTATGTGCAGAAATAGTTGCAGTTTTCTCTCCATTCGAATCTAATTTAATAGCAAATGGATAAAATTGATTTCTAATATTATTCTCATTAAGTAAAGATATAAAAAACTTGCTTATATCATCTACTGACTCATCAATATTTTCATAATATGTATGAATAAAGCCCAATGATTTACCAGTTCTTCTGCTATTCTCAACTAACACTATCACATCATCCCTATTAGAAATTTGTTGTTGCCAAATATAACAAACCATATCAAAGAGCTTTTTAGCAGATTTATTATCAAAAACCTTTAGCTCATTATTACTATCTGGAGCATCACCAGGAGGGCTAACAATAATATAATGCCCTTTTAAATTTATCATGGGATATTGTGAGTCTAAACTCTTATATGATTCTAGAAGTTCTTGATTATTTAGCTTTAAAGTAGGCACAGCTACTGTTTCTACAAACGTAGTTTTCTGAAAATAATCAGAATATAAAAAATCCTTATTATTACTTATTACTCCTGCAGGTAAAGCTATAATATTAATATTCAGAGCTATTTTTACTAAAATATTTTTATCGTAATCTGTAAGTTGATGTGCTCCCCAATATATACAGCCATCATATTGAGTATTACTTAGTTCTTCAAGAGATCGCAACGCTGGCGACCCAACAGATATTATTAATTTATCAATAGGACAAACATCTAATACATTATTATAAGGGTTAATATACTGAGCATTGGTTAATTCTAAACCCTTACAAATTGTTTGAGCATGCTTTAAATCACCCCCTTCATTTTTTACTATAACGACAGTCATATCTATTTTAATAATTATCAATTTATATCACATTATTATATGTAATTATTAGTTGTTATAAATAATAGACGTCAGTAAAATCGAAACTATACGATCGTACTTGAAAAATACGATTAGTATAAAACTTAAATAAGAGGTATTTTTATGGTTGTAGAAACTAAAATTATAACAAGAAATGAAGAATCCAGAGATGCTTTAAACTGGCTCTTTAACTCAAATAATAACCCTACATTCTGTTCCTATTACGGTAATGGCAATCACTGTGATAATCCTGAAAGAGTTGAGAAAAAACTAAATTTATGGGGACTCCGAGGAGAAGAAAACTCTGAAAATGATTGTACTGTATCTCGTGTATTGTATTTCAATAATGAAGATACTCCAGCAACATTATTTAACATAGGTTTTTCAGGAAACCCTCCAACTATTATTGATAGAATCAACAGCACAGATGGAGGAGTATATGAATTTTCTCCTATATTCATTTCTGAAGAGTATTTATCGCAAATAATACCAATAGCAGTCAGTATTAACGATATACTACATTCTTGTAATGCATTAGATAGTTACTCAAAAACTTTTGTATCTTTTAACCCAAATGCCCCATACCAAAAAGAATTATTCCATGCTATAGGAGGATCATTCTTACACGAAGATAATTATTACTCTTTACTTGGACAAAATTCACTCCATCCAGCAAGATTCAAATTTGATGAAGAAGGACAGCTTAATGAATGTATAAAATGGAACCAAAACATAGAACCTTTAGAATACGAAGGATGGCATGACTCTAATCCGTGTATTGAATGGGTACCAAAAGACGCTCTTGTATTCGATATAGCTGGTGGCCATATTGATCCACATGCGGAATTATAATATTATAAGTTAAAAATAGAAAATTTCAGTATAATAAGAGGGAAAACTCTTTCCCTCTTATTTTCTTTCGCCCCTAAAATTCTAGGGGTTTTATGCTGATATTATTCATTTATTCTTATAACTATAACTCTTCAAGTATATATTAGGTTTCTGCCAGAAGATAACTTGCCCTAGCCTTTTCTAAAATTTCAATTCCCCTTAAGGCTTCCTGCCCATTAGTAATTGGGACTTTATTCTGTTGGATACAATCTATAAAATGTTTACATTCATTTTTAAGTGGTTCAGATTTTTCTACATTAATGAATACTGGATCTTTTTTAACAGTAATCACCTCATCAGACTGCATTTTTACCTCGTGATTGTAAATAGCTAATTTCCTGCTCCATTCTCTCTGAGAATCTTCAAAAACTGCCATGGCCTTATCTCCAATCACTGTTAATTTATGTTCCTTAAACGGATTAAGCCAAGAAACAAATACATGTGCTTGAGTCTCATTTGAAAAATCCATATGAATTGTTGCAAAATCTGGCATCTCACTCCTCAGGCTACAGCTAGTTTTAGTAGTTATTGAAATTGGGCTTGCTTCAGTAATACTCAAAATCATTGAAAGATCATGAGGAGCTAAATTCCATAAAACGTCTTTTTTAGGATAAATAATCCCTAAATCCAACCTATGTGAATATAAGTACTTTATTTGCCCTAATACTCCGTTACGAACTATTTCTTTCAATTTTATAAAAACTGGATGGTAATGCAATAAATGACCTACCATCAGTATTTTTTGCATCTCTTCAGCAATTTTACATAATTCTTGTGCATGCTTTAAAGATAAAGTCATAGGTTTTTCTACAAAAACATGTTTTCCTGCCTTTAAAGCCTTTTTTGCAAATTTATAATGTGTAGCAGCAGGAGTAGCGATCACTACACCCAATATATTCTTATCTTGAATAATATGATCTAAACTTAAAACAGACACTTCATGTTGTTTAGCTATAACATGTGCTGATTGTGTATCATGATCACATACACAATAAAGAACCCCTAATTCTGAAAAATTTCTTGCAAGATTTTTTCCCCAATATCCTGTTCCAATTAATGCAATTTTCATCTCTTATTGAACCTAATTGAATATTCTAATCTCAAAAACTTGCCCATATTTTTAATAAGCTTAATTTTATACTAATCGTACTTGAAAAATCCTAGTTTTAAAGACAGAAAATGGAATTAATATCAAGTTTAAAAATTCGCAAATATCATCGATATTTAAGACATTTTTAAATGAAGATAGTAGTTTCATTTTCAAACTTAAAAACCGGAGTTTTTAGGTATGATTAGTATAGCATAACATCTACTTCATATATCTCAATACTAAGCACATCAAAGCTAGATTTTGCTTTTGATAAGATTAGTGAATCAGATGGCGGGAGTGACGGGACTCGAACCCGCGGCCTCCTGCGTGACAGGCAGGCGCTCTAACCAGCTGAGCTACACCCCCATTGTTAAACCCAATAACAAATTTAAAATCCTACTGATCTATTATTGGGATTAATAGGATAAGATTATTTGTATATTATACATATAAACATGTAAAGTTTTAAATATTACAAATTTTGACTTTCATAATTTCTTATTAGTAAGTCTTTACAGGATCTATAAAGCTAATAATTTATTGACAAAATATTATAATATTGTTAAAAGACGAGAAATGATACTGGAAACCCTTCTAATCCATTAATTAGGGTTAGAAGTATAGCCTTTATTAGAAACTCCATTTTTACAAAGTTAATTTTGTAACACCATGAATGATTTACAAAAAAAAGAATTGCTTAATAAAAAAGTTCATCACGTAGATATCAAAAAATTTGATTCACAACCAATTATTGAGCAATATAAAAACACAGCATTCCAAGCTAGAAATCTAGCACGTGCAGCAGAAATCTATTTTGAGATGCTCAAAGATAAAGATTGCTCCATTATACTTTGTTTAGCTGGCTCTCTATTTAGTGCTGGATTAAAAAAAGTTGTTTTCGATTTAATTGACAATAACATGGTTGATGCAATTGTATCAACTGGAGCAATTATTGTTGATCAGGATTTTTTTGAAGGTTTAGGCTTCCATCACTATCAAGGTTCCCCTTTTATTGATGATGATATTTTATTTAAAAAAAATATAGATAGAATTTACGATACTTATATTGATGAGGATAACTTACGTGATTGTGATATGACAATTGCAAAAATTGCTAATTCACTTCCACCACGTCCTTATTCTTCAAGAGAGTTCATTATAGCAATGGGCAAATATTTAGAAGAACATAATCAAGGTGAAGATTCTATTGTAAGGAAATCTTTTACTAAAAACATTCCTATATTTGTACCTGCTTTTTCAGATTGCAGTGCAGGATTTGGTCTTGTTCATCATCAATGGAATAATAAAAATGACAAACACGTCACAATGGATTCTGCAAAAGATTTTCTTGAATTAACTAAAGTAAAAATTGCAGCTAAAAATACTGGGCTATTTATGATAGGAGGAGGCGTTCCTAAAAACTTTGCCCAAGATATTACAGTTGCAGCAGATATTGTAGGTGAAAAAGTTGATATGCATAAATATGCAATACAAATAACAGTAGCCGACGAAAGAGATGGTGCTTTATCTGGTTCTACACTAAAAGAAGCACATTCATGGGGTAAAGTTGACAATAACTTTGAACAAATGGTCTTTGCAGAAGCAACTCTAGCTTTACCGTTAATTGCAAGCTATGCTTATCATAAAAAAGACTGGCGAAGTCAACGTCAACAAAAAAATTATAACCTATTATTCAACTAAATTAATTAATTAAAATAATGTTAGATTTTGTTCCTAAGAAAATGTTTTTTGTAAAGGGGGTTGGTGTACATAAAGATAAACTTGCTTCTTTTGAAGCAGCACTACGTGTAGCAGGAATTGAAACATGTAATTTAGTTTATGTTTCTAGTATTTTCCCTCCAGAATGTAAAATTATATCTAAAAATGAGGGACTCAAACTAATAAAGCCTGGCCAAGTTGTATTTTGTGTAATGGCAAGAAATGAAACCAAAGAACCGAATCGTCTTGTTTCTTCTGCTATTGGTCTAGCAGTACCAAATAAAAAAGAGCATTATGGCTATCTTTCTGAACATCATTCATTTGGAGAAACTGCATATATTGCTGGAGAATATGCTGAGGACTTGGCTGCAACAATGCTTGCTACAACTCTTGGCATACCATTTGACCCAGATCAAGCATGGGATGAAAGAAAAAAACACTATAAGGTTAGTGAACATAAATTTGTAAGTAGAAATATTTGTCAATCAGCTACAGGAAATAAAAAAGGATTATGGACCACTGTTGTAGCGGCAGCAGTATTAATATTATAAAAAATGACAACTAACTTCTTAGGAATAGATAAAAAATTTTCTGAATATAAAAACTCAAAGTCAGTAATATTACCAATCCCTTTTGATAAAACTGCTTCTTGGGGGAAAGGAGCAGCAGAAGGCCCGCAAGCAATCATAGAAGCATCACAATATTTAGAGCTTTATGATATAGAAAGTAACTCAGAACCTTATAAAGAAGGAATATTCACAGCAAAACCTGTTATTGCCAATTCCTCAAAAACAATGATTGATGAAGGTCATAAGAAAACCTTATCATTTTTACAAGATAATAAATTTGTAATTACTTTAGGAGGAGATCATTCAATCTCTATAGGGCCTATTTTTGCACATCAAGAATTTTTCAAAGATATTTCTATATTACATTTTGATGCTCATACAGACATGAGAGATAGCTATGAGGATAACAAATTGAGTCATGCATGTGCTATGGCTCGTGCTAAAGAACGAGTTTCAAATATTGTTTCAGTTGGCATCAGAAGTATGGATAAATCTGAACTTCCATATTTAAAAAAAGAAAAGCTATTTTTGGCTAGTGATATTTGTTGTAATTCTAATAACTGGATTGAAAAAATAGTAAAACAATTAGGAGAAAAAGTATATTTGTCATTTGATCTTGATGCATTCGACCCTAGTATAATGCCAGCAACTGGCACTCCTGAACCTGGTGGATTAGGTTGGTATCAAGTAATTCAACTTATGGAAGCTGTGTGTAAAGAACGCAAACTAATTGGTATGGATATTGTTGAATTAGCTCCCATTGCAAACAACAAAGCACCAAACTTCCTTGCAGCTAAATTAATTTATAAAATTCTAAGCTACAAAACTTGTGCTTAATCATATGCGACATTTAGCATACTATAATTGCACCCCATTCCATATTAGTCTCTAGTTTTATAAATGCATCTTGCTTTTATAAATAATTTGATCATAAAGTTCATTTATGACTACTTCTTCTGTACATATTTATGATTTAGTAAAAAAATCATACAAAATATCTAAGCCATTCTTCACTCAGGATAAAAAAATCCTTGCTTGGAGTGGATTATTAATACTAATCTTGTTTGTAGTTGCCACAGTGTTTATCAATGTGTTAATGGTTAATTGGTCAAAAAGATTCTTTGATTCTCTTCAAAATATAGATAAACAATCTTTTTTAAAAGAATTATATTTTTTTATTTGGGTAGCCTTCTCTTTTATTTCTTTAGCAGTAATCAAAATATTCATACAGCTGACATATATATTGCACTGGCGAAAATGGATGACAAACAAATTAATAAATAAATGGCTTGGTAGCTATTCTTTTTATGGCATGAGTCTTTTAAAAGAAAAACCAGATAATCCAGATCAACGTATCTCAGAAGACATACATGAATTTGTTCAAATAATAACAAATCTATTCCTAGATTTTGCAAATAGCCTAATTACTTTAGTAACATTCATAGTAATATTATGGAATTTGTCTTATGTGTTTAGTCTAAAATTTTTTGGGTATGGTATTAAAATTTATGGTTTCCTCGTATGGGCTGCATTGATATATTCTATTTTTGGAACATACCTTACTAAATACATAGGATCTCCTCTAGCTGGTTTATTATTTACACAAGAAACAAAAGAAGCTAACTTCAGATTCTCTCTAATTAGAGTAAGAGAGAATGCAGAACCTATCTCTTTCTACAAAGCAACAGAATTTGAACAAAAAAATTTATTAGAAAATCTTTATGAACTCATAAAAAATCAAAAACTTATTATAACTAAAGAAATACAAATAGCCTGTGCTAGATCCTTTTATGGACAATTTGCTATAATATTTCCATATTTATTAACATTTTCTTTGTTTTTTGCTAAAAAAATTACACTAGGTGGAATAATGCAAATTAGCAACTCCTTTGGTCAAGTACATGATAGCTTATCATGGATAATTTCTTCATATACAAATTTAGCAAGATTAAAAGCTGTTCTTGACCGACTAGAACAATTTACAACAAATATTGATCTTTGGACAACACATTATGGCAAAAAAAGAATAAAAATCATACATAAAGGAAATAGTATTAAACTAGAAAATCTAACTTTGAATTTACCCAATGATAAAACCATACTACAAGTTGACAAAGTAGATTTAAAAGGAAAAAGCTATCTAATCGAAGGAAAATCTGGAATAGGAAAAACCACTTTATTTAAAGCTCTAAGTGGAATGTGGATCTCAGGAAAAGGTAAAATAACATTACCTAACTATAAGAAGGTCTTATTCATTTCACAAAAAAATTATATGCCTATAGGAAAATTAAGATATTGCTTTACTTATCCATTAATCAAACTGGATGAGGATAAAAAGTTAAAAAATTTAATGAAAATCGTTAAACTTGAACATTTAATAGATAAACTAGACAATTACGAAGAATGGGGACATATTTTAAGTATAGGTGAACAACAAAAAGTTGCAATTTTAAGAGCTATAATCATAAAACCAAGTATAATCTTTTTAGATGAAGCAACTAGTGCTATGGACAGTAAAAGTAAAGAAATAATATATAATTTATTAAAAACAAAATTAACAAAAACCAAAATTATATCTATAGGTCATGAAAGATATCTAAGAAAATTTCACATGGAAATAATTGCTATAAAAAATAAAACAATTGAGATACAAAAACTTGAAAATAGTACTCCTTAAACTCAAGCAGTGAAATACTTAGTCAATAATTAACGTTCTTATAATGGATAAGACTGAATATTAGAAATACTTTAGATTGGCACAAAGACAACTACTATACTAATCATACTTGAAGAATCCTAGTTTTAAAGAAAGAAAATGGAATTAATATCAAGTTTAAAAATTCGCAAATATCGTTGATATTTAAGACATTTTTAAAGGAAGATAGTAGTTTCATTTTCAAACTTTAAAACCGGAGGCTTCAGGTATGATTAGTATATAACATCAAACTTAAAAATAAACACTTTGATGTATAATAGGATAGATACTTTAATCGAATATAGTCAAAACCCGCTTGCTGTTTAATACAGACAAGCGGTTTATTGAACTAAATTAATTTACTGCATCAACTAATTGTTTCCCTGCTTTAAATTTTGGACGCTTAGATGCTGGAATCTGAATTTTTTCACCAGTTCTAGGATTACGTCCTTCCATAGCAGATCTTTTCAAAGTAGAGAAAGTTCCAAATCCTACGATTCGTACTTCTTCACCTGCCTTGAGAGATTCATTAACGCATTCAATAAATGCATCTAATGCTGAATTACAATCTTTCTTTGATAAATTTGCAATATCAGCCATTCTAGATATGAGATCACCTCTATTCATATTATTTACCTTAATTAAGTTAATTAAATTGATGTAAAAGAATCATCTTAAGCTATATCACACAATAAGACTAGAACTCTTTTATTACCTTAATTATTTTCATAATATACCTATATGTCAATGTGTTATTGTACATTTAGGATAGTTTACGTCCTTTATTTGCTTAATTTCTGCATCTTTTACAAAATTCTTCTTAAAAAATGTGTTTATTAGAGCACAGTTTATTACTTCATCAGCAGTCTTTACTGGGATGATCTTTAGGTTTTGAGTAATATTTTTCGGTATTTCTACAAGATCTTTTTCATTTTCAAATGGAATAAGCACTGTTTTTATCCCTCCACGGTGTGCAGCTAACAACTTCTCCTTTAAACCACCAATTGGCAATACTCTACCACTTAATGTAATTTCACCAGTCATAGCAACTGTTTTTTTCACTGGTATATTCGTTAATGCAGACACAATAGATGTAAAGATTGCAACTCCAGCAGAAGGGCCATCTTTCGGCACTGCTCCTTCTGGCACATGTAAATGTATATCTTTGCTCTTATAGTCATCATAATCTATGCTATACTTCTCTAACCTTGAACAAAAGAAACTAAATGCAGCCTGTGCAGATTCCTGCATTACTTCACCTAATTTTCCAGTCATTTTTATTTTTCCATCGCCAGGTACAAGCAATGCCTCTATAGATAACAAATCTCCTCCAACTTCAGTATAAGCAAGACCAGTTGTGACACCAACAAGGTCTGTCTTTTCAGATTCACCATATTGATATTTCTTAACCCCTAAATATTTATGTAAATTTGAAGAATTAACCTTTATAGATTTTTTAGCTTCCTGATTCATTTCACGCACAACTTTTCTAGCAATCTTTGCTAGCTCTCTTTCTAAATTACGAATGCCAGCCTCACGAGTATAATATCTTATAATATCCATGATTGCGTTATCTGATATATGAAGATCTTTCTCGGTTAATGCATGCTCCTTATATTGTTTCTTTAATAAATGACTACGTGTTATACTTTGTTTTTCATCTTCTGTATAACCTGCAATCCTTATTATCTCCATTCTATCAAGTAACGCAGGATGTATATCCGTTGAATTAGCTGTTGCAATAAACATCACCTTAGAAATATCAAATTCTGTTTCTAAATAATGATCTACAAACTGTGAATTTTGCTCTGGATCTAATACTTCAAGTAATGCTGAAGCAAGGTCTCCCCTATAGTCACTAGCAATTTTATCTATTTCATCAAGCAACATTACTGGATTTGAAGATTTTGCTTTTTTCAATAAATACAAAATCTTTCCAGGCATTGATCCTAAATAGGTTCTCCTATGACCACGTATTTCAGCTTCATCTCTTACACCACCTAAAGAAAACTTTACAAAATTCCTCCCTGTAGCCTCAGCAATAGATTTTGCTAAAGAAGTTTTACCAACCCCAGGCGGGCCTACAAAACATAGAATCGGACCTTTTATAGACTTGGTTCTTTTTTGAACAGATAAAAACTCAAGAATCCTATCCTTAACCTTATCTAATCCATAATGCCCAGTATTTAAAACTTTTTCAGATTCTGTTATATTAAGTTTTAACTTAGTTTTCTTACCCCAAGGCAAAGAAAGTATGTTATCCAAATAATTTCTTATAATTGCAGCATCCGCAGAAATAGGATTCATAAGTTTTAACTTCTCTAGTTCTTTAGTTGCTTTCTCTTTAGCTTCTTTACTTAAAGCAGTTTTTTTAATCTTTTGTTCAAGCTCTGCAACTTCACTACTACCATGTTTTGAGTCCCCTAACTGTTTATGAATTGCCTTTAATTGCTCTTTTAGGAAAAATTCCTGCTGTGCTTGATCTACTTCTTTTTTAACATCATCACGTATCTTTTGTTTAGCCTTTAAGAGCCCAATTTCATATTCAATAGCTACCAATAATTTCTTCAATTTATCATGTAGAGAACCAATCTCTAAGAAATTTTGCTTTTTCGATATTTCCAAGCTCATATTCGAAACAACTATATCTACAAGATTTCCTGGATCTTTTATATCTTCTATGGCTTTTATAATCTCACTACTAATCTTACTGTTATATTTTGAGTACTCACGAAATTCATTAAGAACAGCTTGTTTTAATGCCTCTATCTCTACCCCTACTTCTTTTTTATCTTTTACCTTATCAACTGCAGCTTCAAAATATTCGTTCTGACTATCAATTATCTTAGTAATCTTCACTTTTTCTTTAGCTTCAACCAATATTTTTAAAGTACCATCCGGAAGTTTTAATGTTTGTAGTATTTTTGTAATTACTCCAACTTTATATAAATCTTTTCTTTTTGGAGATTCTATAGACGAGTCTTTCTGTGCTACCATGACAACTTCACGGTTCTTAGCATTCATATTCTCTATTGCATTAATGGATTTACTTCTACCAACAAAAAGAGGG
Source organism: Rickettsiales bacterium (assembly GCA_013214525.1). Classification (GTDB taxonomy): domain Bacteria; phylum Pseudomonadota; class Alphaproteobacteria; order Rickettsiales; family JABSSG01; genus JABSSG01. The sequence continues at coordinate 217,258 of JABSSG010000024.1, forward strand.
GTTATCATATGAGGGAAAACAACTACATCTCGCAAAGGTACTAACGGATAAGACTTGTTTATTTTATTTTTCATAATATACTGATTGTTTAAATATATGTTATATATAAGAACATTAATGGCTAATTACAAGTAGGTTAGAAAAAACAAGGATTTGATTTTATTCAACAGCAAAGTTAAGAACTTTTTACTTCTCTTCTGTCAGAATACAAGATTAAAGGCTGTTTGCCGTTAGTAATAACTCCTTCATCAATAATCACCTTCTTAATACCTTGTTGAGAAGGAATTTCAAACATTATATCAAGAAGTGCGTCTTCTAAAACAGCTCTCAAGGCTCTTGCTCCTGTTTTTCTCTTCAAAGCTTTTTTAGCAATCTCATCAATTGCCTTATCAGAAAATTCTAATTCTATTCCTTCCATCTCAAAAAGTTTTTTAAACTGCTTTATCAGAGCATTTTTCGGTTTTAATAATGCATTTTTCAAAGCATTCTTATCTAATTGATCCAATACAGCAACTATTGGAAGCCTACCTATCAATTCAGGAATAAGACCAAATTTGACTAAATCATGAGGCTCCATATTCTGCAATAACTCACTTGCTTTAATATCAGTTTTATCTTTTATATTAGCACCAAACCCTATCGATGAAGTTTTCATTCTATTAGAAATGATATTCTCAAGACCATCAAAAGCACCTGCACATATAAATAATATATTAGTAGTATCTATCTGCACAAGCTCTTGATTAGGATGTTTTCTACCTCCTTGTGGAGGAAATGAAGTAACTGTTCCTTCTATAATTTTTAGCAATGCTTGTTGTACACCTTCTCCTGATACATCTCTTGTTATTGAAGCATTTTCCGATTTTCTAGAAATTTTATCTATCTCATCAATATATATAATCCCTTTTTGTGCTTTTAATATATCAGAACCGGAGACTTGTAATAACCTATGTAAAATATTTTCTACATCTTCTCCTACATAACCAGCTTCAGTTAGAGAAGTAGCATCCGCTATTGCAAAAGGAACATCTAAAATTTTTGCAAGAGTCTGTGCAAGCAAAGTTTTACCACACCCAGTTGGACCAATTAATAAAATATTAGATTTAAGAATTTCAACATCATCAAGTTTATTCGTAGTAGAAGTAAGCCTTTTATAATGATTATAAACCGCTACTGAAAGTATCTTTTTAGCTTGATCTTGCTCTATTATGTATTCATTTAATTTCTTATAAATTTCATGTGGTGTAAGCAATCTAACATCTGTATTTTTCTTCTGAGCAGCTAGATTTTCTTCAGCTTGAATAGCAGTTTGACAGACCTCAACACATTCATTACAAATATAAACTGACGAACCAGAAACCAACTTCTTGACCGCATATTGGCTTTTGCCACAAAAAGAACATCGTAAATTTTTTCGAGTACCGCCCATAAATCTCTAAATTATTTATTCTGTTCTTCTCTTGTTTTAATAACTTTATCAATCAAACCAAATTTTTTTGCATCCTCAGGAGTCATAAATGTATCTCTTTCCATATTTTTTTCAATAATACTCATTTTTTGACGAGTATGCTTTGCATAAATAGAATTCAAGGATTTTTTCAACTGTACAATCTCTTCAGCATGAATTTGTATATCTGTTGCTTGCCCACTTAATCCCCTCATTAGAGGTTGGTGAATCATAATCTTAGAATTAGGCAAAGCCAATCTTTTATTCTTTGCACCTGACATTAAAATAAGAGAAGCTGCAGAAGCTGCCATACCTACACATAAAGTTACAACAGAAGGCTTAATATATTGAATAGTGTCATAAATAGCAAGCCCTGCATATACTGATCCCCCTGGAGAATTTATATAGATATATATTTCCTTCTCTGAATTTTCAGCCTCCAAAAATAGTAACTGAGCTACTATAAGCGAAGAAGTAGAGTCATCTATTGGTCCGGTAAGAAATATAATCCTATCTTTTAATAATCTAGAAAATATATCATAAGAACGTTCTCCCCTATTTGTCTGCTCAACAACCATAGGCACTAAGTTTAAAGATGTATTATAGCTTTCCATTTATATTTTAGAATTAAATTAACTGATTAATTATCTTGTTAGCTAATATTTTAACCTAATATCAAAATAATTTAAGAAGTTTTGCTGTATAAAATCTTTAATTCTTCAGGTGTGACATTTTTCTCCTGAATGTCAACATCACTTAAAATACTAGTTACTACTTTATCCTCTAGTATCTGCCCCTTTAAAGATTCTAAAGCCTGTGGATTATCTTTATAATATTTAGCCAATACAGAAGCAGATTCTGGATTTCCTCCTAGCTGAGCCATTACTTCATCTGATAAATCCTTTTGAGAAATAGATATTTTCCTCTTCTTAATCATATCATTTATCAACAAGCCAAGTTTAACCCTCCTCTCTGCCATTTTTTTATGTTCTTCATGAACATCTGCATCAGAAGATTTCTTTTTTTTAGCACTAGAATCCTTTCCTTTATCTGAAAGAGCTACCTTATCCTCTTTCTCACTAGTTTTAATTACAAATTCTAATTCTTTCTGAACAAATTTTTCTGGTAAATCAACCTTAATATAATCATCCAATTTATCAAATAAATCTTTCTTCAAAATAATTTTAGAAGTACGCTCCAGTTGATCTTGTGCATTTTTCTTCATTGCTTCACGTAGTTCTGATAAAGTTTTTAATTTAAATTTCTTTGCAAATTCATCATTCAACTCAGGTAATTTTTCTTCAAAAATCTTTTTAACTTTCACAACAAAAGTAACTTTCTTACCCGCATATTCTTGTTTATGATAGTCCTTAGGAAACTTAAGATTTAATATTTTTTCCTCATCTGCTTTGACACCAACTAATCCATCTTCAAAACCTTCTATGAAGGCTTTTGAACCAATTTTTAATTTATAATCTCTTAATTTCCCTTCAGGAAAATCTTTTCCATCCATAGAAGCATCAGCATCAAGCAATACAACTTGATCTTTTTTTACTGAAGAATTCTCTATAGGTTTTAAATCAGCATTATTTTTTTGCAAATCCAATAAAGACTTATCAATATCTTTATCTAATGGCAAAGCTATATGTTTAGTTAACTTTATTTTAGAAAAATCTATTTCTGGCATTTTAGGCAAAAGCTGAAACTCTATTTCAAACACTAACTCAGTATCTTTAAAATCTAATGATGTAATACTAGGTCTTTCTGCAAGATTGAAATTATTATCTTGAACTATTTTATCTACACTGGATTTTATAAAATCATTAGCTAACTCAGATTTTATTTCATCTGCATATCGAGATTTTATCATATTTAATGGCACTTTACCCACTCTAAAGCCTGGTATCTTAGCAGTTTTAGTAATCTCTTGAGCTTTACTTTCTATAGCTAGATCTAAATCTTTTTTAGGTATAGTTATTTTATATTTATTCAACAGAGTATTTTTAGAAATTTCTTTTATATCCATAAATTTTCTACCATTAATTTTTAATCCCTATTATTATGGTGCGGATAGAGGGACTTGAACCCACACAACCGAAGTTACAAGATCCTAAATCTTGCGCGTCTACCAGTTCCGCCATATCCGCAATAGGAAAGTTATACTCGTCATACTTGAAGATTCCTATTTTTAAGCATGCCCCTGCGAAGGCAGGGGTTCGAAAATAAAACTGCTATCTTCACTTAAAAATTCTCAAATACCCCCAATATTCACGAATTTTTAAGCTTGATATCATCTCTATTTTCTGTCTTAAAATCTCGTAACCTTCAAATATAACGAGTATATAAATTATAATATAAGACACCAAATAACAATTAATTTCTTTATAACCCCATTATGGATTAGGAAAATTTTAGATTCTTAGGATATTTTTGAGCTACAATTAACAATTTTTATTGATGAGAATAGCAAGACTATTTCAAGTAAAACTTGCTAATTTTTTTTGAATACCCCCCAATTATAATTTATATAAAAGGTAATTGAAAAAAAAAAAAATTCCACTATTATCCAAGATTCATAAGTATTTCTAGCTATGTAATTTCATATCACAAAGTTAGAATCTTGCACAAGTTGAGCGGGTGTAGCTCAGGGGTAGAGCATTACCTTGCCAAGGTAAGGGTCGTGAGTTCAAATCTCATCACCCGCTCCATAAATATAGTAACTACCCCAAACCTCTAATGCTCCGTATAATTCCTCATGATAAGCTCCTATTGCTCCACCTAATACCATGCCTACAGACATAGATATGCCCATATAAGGATCTAATGAAATAGGAGTTTGCATACAATACCCTCTAACTATAGAAAACGTTATGCTTCCTAGAGCTCCTACTCCCACTCCTATTGATGCACCAATTGCTATATCCCTATAAGTAGCTCCCATATTACTAATCCTTTATACTAAATTAGCACTTGAAAAACCAATTTATACTCAAAAACTTGCCAAATTTACTGTAGCAGTTTTGAATATTCCTTTAACACATAGTAAATATACATATCTATATGTTTAGGCATAATGTTTTGTTTCATAAAATTAGTTGAAGCATATGCTATTTTCCTAGCTTCATCATCATGATCTTTAACCCAATATATTTTGTCTATAAGATCACTCAAATCCTCTTTTATTGGAACAAAATGTATCCAAGGAATAAATTGACTAGAAGCCCAGCTTTCATTACCAACTGATTGCCTAAAAACAACAGAATTACTAAACAACTTCCAATATACACCTTGATAACTAATTGTATGTCCTTCCAAATCTAAGATTATTTTATGGTTTATAAATCTATTGTAATATGCCCATGGCTCAATGTTAAAAAACTTACAAAAATATTTTGCTTTTCTGTTCCAAAAATTTTTCTCACTTTTAAATGGCGGAGCATATCTTGCATCTAATAATTGTGGATATTCTCTCGATAATCTCACTGCTATTTCTCTTTTATTGTAGCTTGCACCCCTTACAGAACCACCACGCCAAAACGCCTTAGACTTTTTACTACTCCATGGATTCTTACTATTCGCAACATCAACTCTTGCACTTAAACAACTCCATCTAGAAGTATATTTATTAAATATAGCTGTATCAACAGAATAAGAATCTGGCACAAGAATAAAATGCTTTCTATCTTTTGCATTTTTATTCGCTGCAAAAGCAAAAATAGGAGGGGCATTATTAGTATCAATACCAAAATCTTTTAGTTTCTTTAGCAAAAAACTTCTCTCTTTGCCATAATGCACATCATGCAAAAAATAAAGTATAAACTCAAGATCCCCTAGAGTATTAACTTTCAATATCTGCTCTAACTTTTTTTTGAATTTTTGACATTTTTCAGAACTTTTACCAGTAATTAAAAAAACCTTATTATTAGTTACTTTAAAATGCCCTAATCCATCTAATTTATTTTTTATGATAAACTGATCAAGTTTAGCAAATGTTTTTTTATCAACTGATTTAAAGTTTCTTAATTCTGCATTTACCTGTTTCTTTATCCATACAGGAATATCTTTTTCTTCTATTTTAAAAGACCTAAGCCCCTTCAAACAAATAACATCTTCATGTAAGATCAACACCAATAATATTCCTACAATGATAGTTATCAATAAAACAGTATATAAAAAATTCTTTAATGTCTTATGCATTATTTAAATCCCTCAATCAAAATTAAATTCAAAACTTAACCCTTGACCTAGTTTTGTTGTATGCTTCTTACAAAAACTTAATATCAAACAAAAAAGTTAGTCAATAATATAAAAAGACTTCATCTTTAACAAATCATAAAATAAAATTTTTGTATACTTGAAACCTAGTATTCAGGTTTGAACTTAGGTCATATGTAAAAAATTTTTAAATCATGATCAATCTCCTAGATCCTAAAACAAAAAAAGCAAATGAAGAATTAAAAAATAATGAAATTAGGCTAGACTCGCCAATTCCTGACTTTATACCATACGCATGTCATTATAATAAAGATACAATTTTAACAAAAAACGGAGAATTACTACAAACAATAGAAATAAAAGGATTCTCCAATCAAAAATCTACTGGTGAATCAATTAACATCAGAGACCAAATTAGACAAACTATTTTAAAAACAATCAAATCTTCAGACCTTGCTGTTTATTTTCATACTATAAGACATGCTATAAATTTAGATGATAATCCAAAATTCCCAAGCTACTTTGCTAAAAAAATGCATGACTCTTGGGTGAGAGAAAATAATTGGACAAAAAAACACGTGAATAGTTTATACATAACAATAGTAAAAAAAGGTATAGATTTAAATTTTGCTAGTTTCCTTAAAAAACCTTTTATAAGTTTAATCACAAAACACCATAATGAATGCTTAGTTCAAGCACATAAAGAACTAGCGTCTGTAACATCAAATATTCTAAATGAGCTTAAGTCATTTCAGCCAATAAAATTAGGAATGAAAAAAGATAATACACAAGGGTATTATTCTACTTTAGTCAAGTTTTTCAGCAAAATAATACATATCAACGCATCTAATTTTCCGATAACTCTTGAAAGCCTATCTCAATCTTTAGCAATTAATAAGGTAGCCTTTGGTTTCAATGCTTTAGAAATAAAAAAAGCTAATAGAAAATTTTTTGCCACGATTTTTTCTATAAAAGAAAATAACGAAATTAATACCGTATCACTTGGCAAATTTCTACAAATGCCTCAACAAATGATCATAACCCAAGTAATTAACTTTATTAATCCTAAAAAAGGTTATAAAGAAGCTGAGCATCAAAGTTATATATTAGATGTAAGTAAAGATTCTAAATTTAAAGACAAATCTGGTATAAATGAGCTGGAAACAATAAACATAGATACTCCAAATGCTTTTTGTAGCACGCAAACCACAGTAATGGTAATAGCAGAAGATTTAGATAGACTAAAACAAGAGTCTTTACAAACATATCAAACATTAGGACAGCTTGGATTACCATCAGTAAAAGAAGATCTCAATCTAGAACACTGCTTCTGGTCTCAACTTCCTGGTAATTTTACATATATAGCCCGTAAATCTATATCTCTAACTAAAAGAGCAGGCAACTTTGCAGTCTTAAATAATTTACCTTTTGGGGAACTAAAAAGCAAATGGGGAAGTGCCACTACATTATTTGAAACAACACTTAAAACACCATATTTTTTTAATTTTCATAATAAAGATAATGGACATACTATTCTAATAGGAGATGATGAAGCTGAAAAATCAATAACAATGAATTTCCTACTTTCTGAAGCTTCAAAATTCAACACTAAATTTATCTATTTAGATTCATCTAAAAGATCAAAACTATATATGAATGCTTTAGGAGTGGAATATAAAGTATTTAATTTTGATAAAAACTTAAATCAACTGAAAATGAATCCATTATTGTTAGAAGACAATGAATCTAACAGAAGCTTCTTAATCTATTGGTTTATATTTCTTTTAAATAAATATACAGATACTTCTATTACAAAAAAATACCTACCTGTAATCTCTAAAGCTATAGAAGTTTTATTTACACTACCAACTGAAAAAAGAAAATTAAGCAACGTAGCAGAATTTTTTAATGACAAAACAACAGCAAATATCAATAAAGAAATTATAGCTAAATTAGATCAATGGGGAGGAGAAGGTAATTTAGCACATATTTTTGACAATGATTCAGATTACTTAATAGAAAAAAAAGAACAAAATATATCTATAGATATATCTAGTATTTATGATACTTCAATGGGTTTTAATCTACCTGTGCTTAGTTATATACTTCATTTTTTCAAAGAATATTTTACTGGAGATACTCCCTCAATATTATGTGTTTCTGATGCAAGTAGAGTATTTAATAGTATCTATTTTGAACTAAATCTTGAGTATATTCTTGACGATTTTACACGTCATAATTCCATCATGCTCATGCACGCCTCATTTTGTAGCGAAAAAGTTAACTGGAGCGAAAAAGTAGCCAAAGTTTGTTATAACAAAATCAAAACCCAAATCTTTATGGCTGATAGCGTTCCATCTTACAATAATATTGTAAAGTTATTTAACTTAGATCAACAAGAACAAATGTATCTACAGACTTTAACTGCTGGATCAAAACAATTTTTACTAAGACATAATCTAATAGCAGTCATTCTAACATTAGATCTATCAAGATGTGACAAAGAATTAGCTATCCTATCAGGAGACCCTAAATATACAGAAGATATAGATGCTTTGATAAAACAATATGGAGATGATCCTAATACATGGTTACCTAAACTATACGAAACTTAACCCCTATCCTAACCGTACTTGAAAAGTCCTTAAACCCAAATAATGGATTACAATAATTTTTTTATTTCATCTAAGGAATAGGTTTTGGTAGCACTTAAAGCAAATAAATAAACAAATAAAGCTCCTAAAATTACACCGGAAAAAGAGGAAAAAGATATAATCGTTGAAGAGCTATATATATATCTTTCAAAAAATTTAAGCATTGATTTTAAAAATAACGATAAAAACACACAAGAAAGACAAATCTTTAAAAATTTTATCCTAATCATATAATCAAACCTAAATAGATTTCTTTTATAACTAAATACAATCAACAAAATTGTATTAAGCCAACCTGTAAATGCTGTAGTAATAGTAATACCAATATGTCCCAAATATCTAATCAATATTAAATTCCCTATAACATTCACTATCAAACATACTAAAGCAATCTTCAATGGTGCTTTGGTTTTTTCATTTGCAAAAAAATTAGATACAATAATTTTGTTTATCACATATGCTGGAATGCCAAGTGCAAGAGTAAGTAAAGCTGGGGCAGTTTTAAATGTATCCATAGATGAAAATGCCCCTCTTTGAAATAATATATACACTATTGGTTTTGCAAGTATAAAAGCAGATATCAAACAAGGTAAGCTGAATATTAATGAAATTTCAATTGCTCTATTTTGTAAAAAATTTGCTTGTTCATATCGTTCAGCTTTAATTGCTTTTGACAATTGAGGTAAAATAACAATTCCTATTGATACTCCTATCAAAGAAATTGGTAACTGAACTATTCTATCTGCAAAATATATAATAGAAGCAGCTCCTGATATACTCGTAGCAATAATAGTGCCAATCCATATATTTAATTGTGTAACACTACTAGATAGAAAAGCTGGAGTAATATTTTTAAAAAATCTTTTTACATCACTACCATATAAATTAGGCTTCTTAATAGCAGGAAATGCCTTCTTGTTGATTACTGTCATAATAATAACAAGCAGTTGTATAATACCACCAATAAAAACTGTCCATCCAGCAATAATTACTTTATCAAGTGGAACTTTACCAAAACTAGATAACCCTATAATCATTACTATGTTTAATATAACTGGAGAAAAGGCTAATGCAAAAAATTTATTCATTGAATTCAAAATACAAGAATAAAAAGCTACTAAAGATATAAAGAATAAATATGGAGTTGTAATCCTAGTTAAAAATACAGTAAGTTCAAATTTGTAAGGATCGCTCTTAAAACCAGGAGCAATTGCTCCAATAACCACAGGCATAAATACCTCAAGCATTATCACCATTACAAAAAGTATTATAACTAGTATAGCAAAAATATTACTAGCAAAACTCAGAGCCTTACCTTTACCATCATGACTAAGTTTTTTACTAAAAATAGGAACAAAAGCTGCACTAAAAGCTCCCTCTGCAAAAGTACTTCTAAATAAGTTGGGCAATCTAAAAGCTACTGTAAATACATCTGCAAAAATACTAGTGCCAAAAAAAGAAGCTATCAATACATCTCGAATAAAACCAAAAATTCTAGAAAGAAATGTTAATGTGGAAAATATCAAACTGGATTTTATAAACACCTAAAGTCTTACCTCAATTAAAATACTGCTTTTCAAAAATTCTTATTGTATACTAATCATACATGAAAATACCGATTTTTAAATTTGATATCATCTTTATTTTCTTTCTTAAAATCTTGCAATCTTCAAGTACGATGAGTATATTTCATTATAGTATTCTTTAAAAGAATGAAATAGTTAATGAATGGATTCAATATTTACTTTTGAGAATTTAATAAAATTTTCAACACTTTCAGGACTAGAAATAGTGCTTGGCGTAGACAACGTAATTTTTATAGCACTTATCATCTATAACATACCAAAACCAAAACGAGTAAAAATCCGTTTCTTCGGTATAACACTCGCCATTGCGTTACGTATATTAATGCTCTTCAGCATTTCTTGGACTATGAGTTTAACTAAACCACTATTTTTACTAGGCAATTTGAGCTTCTCTGGACGCTCATTACTGCTAATAGCTGGAGGTTTATTTCTAATAATAAAATCAGTTATAGAATTAGCTCAAATGCTCCATATAAAAAGCTCACTTACACCTGATTCTACTGGTCAAAAATATACCTCTCAACAAGACCTAAAAATTATCCTACAAATCATATTTGTAGATTTAGTATTATCTTTCGATTCACTATTAGTAGCCGTTGGTATGGTGAATCAAATATACTTAATAATTCCTGCAATACTTATTGCAATGGTTGTGATGCTAATCTCAGCAGGAATGATCGGAGAGTTTCTACATAGCAACCCCAGTATTAAAGTGTTAGGACTTGCTTTTATATTACTAGTAGGTCTTGCACTTTTAAGTGGAGGATTTGGTGTAGAAATTTCAAAATCAAATCTATATGCAGCTATGTTCTTTGCTTTATTTGTTGAAGTAATCAACATCAAAATACGTAAAGTAAGAGCTGGTGGTGAAACTACATCTAAGAAAAAATCTTAAAACCCCAGTTATGAATTACAAAGATTTTAGATTTTTAAAATATTTTCAGCGAAAATTAGCAAGTTTTATGCAGTAATAGCGGTGTTATTTCAAATAAAAGTTGCTGATTTGCAGCAAAAATAGATAAAAATGTAATGCTTTTCTAATCCATAACTGGGGTTTAAAACCTTCCTAATCCATATTGAGGTTTAAATGCAAAGATATAAGATCATAATTGAATATGATGGCACCAATTTTTTTGGCTGGCAAAAACAAGAAAATGCACCCTCAATACAAGAAGAAATTGAACAAGCAATTTTTAAGTTTACACATGAAAAAATAAATATCTATGGCTCAGGAAGAACAGATAGTGGTGTACATGCACTTGGTCAAGTAGCACATTTTGATTTATCAAAAAAACATGAAGAATCTACTATCATAAATGCTACAAATTATCATCTACATATGAAAAAAATAGCAATACTTGATTGCCAAAAAATAGATGACGAATTTCATGCTCGTTTTTCTGCAAAACAAAAAACTTACAAATATTTAATCTTAAATCGCATTGCCCCACCTACAATAGACCTCAATAAAGCATGGCACTTAAAAGAAAATCTCAATATTGATAAAATGCAACAAGCTGCAAAATTATTTGAAGGTCTACATGATTTCACATGTTTAAAAACTTCTCAATGCCAAGCTAAATCTTATTTGCGAACTATTGATTCCATCAAAATATCCCAAAATTCTAACCATATAGTAATAAAAATTGCTGCACGTTCTTTTGTACATAAAATGGTTAGAAATATTGTTGGAATATTACGGATGATTGGTAACGGCAAATGGAATGAAGAAAAAATTATATCTCTACTAAAAGCTACAAAACCATCTCCACAAAAATTTACTGCTCCTCCTCACGGACTCTATTTAGAAAAGATAAATTTTTAATACGAAAAGATATTTGTTAGTCCAGTAATTTAATAAATCTTACTAAAAAACTTGTGCTTGAACATAAAATATGCTAGTCACTCTACCATAAGTTTAACGAGGGGGAATAATGATTCTAGGAATAGATATGAGTAAAGTAGTAGGCATAGATATAGCGATAGTTACATGCTACATGTTAGCATGCATAATTATTGGCTTATTAAGATATGGCAAAATCAAAAATATTCGTGACTACACACTTGGATTCAAACCTTTTTCTACAGTAGTATTATTAGCCACTACTTTTGCTACAGCGGTTAACACAAGGCAAATAGTTGGAAATATAGGAAAAGTACATGAATTAGGGTTATTGTTTATAATTCCTCTTTTTTTTGCTCCTATCTCTTGATATATATTAGCTAAGCTACTTGCCCCAAATCTCCAAATATTTCGTAGACATAAATTTATTTCTTTAAGCGACATTATGGAATATTGGTATGGCAAATCAGCAAGATGGGCAACCAATATCATAGCTATCTTTATAACAATGTCTATTGTTGCAACTAGCACTATAGCTATAGGTTATCTCCTGCATTATTTCCTTAATATTCCACAAAATGCAGGCATGATTATTGGGCTTGCAGTTGTAACAGTTTATTCAGTATTTGGTGGTATAACTTCTGTTGCTTTTACAGATGTATTTCAATTTTTAGTGTTTTTTGTGGTGTTGCCTATTGTTTGCATTATTGGCTATCAACATATAGACGGATCTGAAAATATATGGTTTTCATTACCAAATAAATATCAACAAATTAAAATAGATAACTTTTCATTATTTGTTAGTTTAGTATTTTTTGCATTAATACCGAATTTTGATATTCCATACATTCAAAGAGCCCTAATGGCTAAAGATAAAAAGCAATTCTTACAAAGTTTTGTGGGGGTAGCAATTTTGCTAATTCCTGTGTTAATAATAGTATGCACTATAGGATTAATGATGCATTGGGGAGCTTCTAATATAAACTCTAATATGGTTTTATATTATTTTATTGATCATTATCTACCTATCGGAATAAAAGGACTAATGGTAGCAGGGTTGCTTGCTGTAATAATGTCTACTCAAGATTCATATTTGAATACTACATCTGTATTAATTGCACATGATATTTGTAAGCAAATTAGTCCTAATATAACTAATAAACAAGAATTATTTATTGTGCGTACTTCTTGCATCATTATATCTCTATTTTCCGTTATATTAATCTTTTCGCAAAAAAGTATTATGGATATTGTATGGCTAATAGATAACTTTGCTCTAGCGTTAATATCAACCCCATTATTTGCAAAATTAGTTGGAGTGCAGACCAATAAAAAAGCATTCACAATCACTACTCTTGTATCTCTTGGGGTAATAATTATTACTCGTCTTACTACAGGAGTATTTGATACAAGAAGCATTGCTACTGGGGTACTAGCTTCAGCAATTGTTTTATATATCTTACATAAAAGATATAAAGGAGAATCTATATTTTCCTTTCCAAAAATCAATGTGAGTTTATTATTTGATAAATTAAATAAACGAGTTTTAAATAATTCTTATTCTATTTCCTCTTTATATACAGTTGGTATAGTTCTTTGTATTAATTTTCTAGCTAGCATATTTTTTATAAATTTAGACTTCTTTAATCCGCTTAATATTTCTCTAGGAGTCATGACATGTTTATTTATAATGCTGTTATTAAATGAACTTTGGTATTTTCAATTGAAGAGATATTTAATCGATATTTGGAGATTTTGTCTTATTATAGGTTTATTATTTATTCCTTCTTACATATTTTTTGTACAGAAGTTTCATATCCTTTGGTTATGTAACTTAATATTGTCAGCAATTTTATATATTGTGATGAGTGATATTGTAATTGGCATTGCATTTATATTAATTGCGGGATCAATTGGTTATTTACTCCCTCAAATTTTTTATGTTAAAGCAAACATAATTGAAATAACCTTTGCAAATATTTCATGTCCTGCAATGTTAATTGCAATTCTTATACAACTATATAACCGCCATACTATTACTAAAACCACCCATAAAGAAATAACATATGAATTAAAAAAAATCATGCAAGAAAAAA
>JABSSG010000025.1 GCA_013214525.1 Rickettsiales bacterium
ACGTCGTCTTGAGACTTTGCAGAGTCCTGTGTTTTTAGTAAACAGTCGCTACCCCCTGGTTTGTGCCACCATTAATAGGTTGCCCTTTTAATGGCTACCCTTATTCCGAAGTTACGGGTACAAATTGCCGAGTTCCTTCAGTATTGTTCTCTCATTCGCCTTAGTATTCTCTACCCACCTACCTGTGTCGGTTTACAGTACGATCATTGTGAGATAAATCTCACGTGTAGATGCTATTTCCTGGAAGATCTTCACTGCATTCACAATCCAATAAGCAAATACAATTTTTGACCTTCGTCACATTCTACTGGTTCAGGAATATTAACCTGATTTCCATCGACTACGCCTTTCGGCCTCGCCTTAGGGGTCGACTAACCCTGCGCAGATTATCTTTACGCAGGAAACCTTGGGTTTTCGGCGGGAATGTTTCTCACATTCCTTAGTGCTACTCATGTCAGCATTCTCACTTCTGATATCTCCAGCAGCCCTCACGAGCCACCTTCACAGACTTACAGAACGCTCCGCTACCACTTGTCAAAGACAAGTCCACATCTTCAGTGTATGACTTTAGTCCCAATACATTGTCGGCGCAAAAAGATTTATTTAGACTAGTGAGCTGTTACGCTTTCTTTAAAGGATGGCTGCTTCTAAGCCAACCTCCTAGCTGTCTTGATCTTTTCACATCCTTTCCACTTAGTCATAACTTAGGGACTTTAGATGGTGGTCTGGGCTCTTTCCCTTTCGACTATGGATCTTAGCACCCACAGTCTGCCTGCTGCTTTATACTCATTGGTATTCGGAGTTTGGTTAAGCTTGGTAGGGCTATCAACCCCCCTAACTTATCCAGTGCTCTACCCCCAATGGTAACTAAACAACGCTCTACCTAAATAGATTTCGCGGAGAACCAGCTATATCCAAGTTTGATTAGCCTTTCACTCCTAACCACAGCTCATCCCCTACTATTGCAACAGTAGTGGGTTCGGTCCTCCAGTACATGTTACTGTACTTTCAACCTGGCCATGGTTAGATCACTTGGTTTCGGGTCTAATACATCAAACTAAATCGCCCTGTTAAGACTCGCTTTCACTACGCCTACGCCTATCGGCTTAAGCTTGCTTGATATATTAACTCGCTGACCCATTATGCAAAAGGTACGCCGTCACTTATCCATATCACCGCAGCGATATGGCAGCTCCGACAGTTTGTAAGCATTTGATTTCAGATCTATTTCACTCCCCTTATAGGGGTTTTTTTCACCTTTCCCTCACGGTACTTGTTCACTATCGGTCACTAGAGAGTACTTAGGCTTGGAGAGTGGTCTCCCCATGTTCAGACAGGATTACACGTGTCCCGCCCTACTCGAGAACATAAAAATCTATCTACCAATACGGGGCTATCACCTTCTTTGGCTAATCTTTCCAGATTATTCTTGTTTAGATTCTTATGCTACTGGCCTAGTCCGCGTTCGCTCGTCACTACTAACGGAGTCTCGGTTGATGTCCTTTCCTCCAGCTACTTAGATATTTCAGTTTACTGGGTTTGCTTCGTACAGCTATGTATTCACTGCACGATACCTGCAAGCAGGTGGGTTCCCCCATTCGGAAATCCTCGGATCAAAGAATGTTCGTATCTCCCCGAGGCTTATCGCAACGTACTACGTCCTTCATCGCCTTCTAGTGCCAAGGCATCCATCAAATGCTCTTTTCATACTTAAATTTATACTAACATGCAGTATTAAAAATAGATTTAATACCAGCGGTTTGAATCGTATATTCACTTTTTAAAACAGCAAAGCAATTTCGTAGAACTGATTATATTCAGCACATAATGTTTGTCAACGGCAATCTTAAAAGAATTACAAATCGATACTGACAAACCCTAATTATGAATCATAAAACTTTCATGAACTAAACAACATAACCTCTTCTCTTTCTTATCTCAATAAAGAATATTACTGAACTGTAAGAATCTTTATCTTGATGAAGTGCTCGTATAACGTGAACTATTTCTTGCGTTATTATTGATATACGTCAATATATAAACGCATTAATTAACGAGGACAAAAATATGTCAACTTTAAATGATATCTGTTTAGATTACAATGATCTTATAGACGATAGTTTGTTTAAATACGACGATCCAATATGCCAAATAGAGCTCCCAACTGTAAGTGAACCTGTTAAATTTTTTGATTCAGGTCTATCCGAAGAATCCATAAATAATATGGATCACCTAACACACGGAAAAGGAGATCACTATATGTCCTTCGAAAACTTTTCTCGTGATTTTATTGATACCCCTGAAAGTTTAGCTCGCTTTGCAACTGAATTAGAAAAAGAGTTCAATACAGCAAAAGAGAACATTCCTTATTCTAAAGATGCAGCTAAAGATATTACAGAGTTTATTAGTTATACATTCGATCTTCTTAAAGATACAACCTGTACAGAAGAATCTACCAAAATTGACAAGGCATCCTTTGTATCAGTCATAGCACCAGAAAGCAAAACTGGTATACATGGTTGGCACCTGGATTCTTTTAATGCCTCCAAAAGCAATTGTTTCAGAGTAACCTTTGAACCAACAGGAAAAACACCTACACTATTTTTAAACTATGCTTATTATGACCTTGATCCTGCTATTAAAGGTCAAATATTAGACGAGCATCTAATAACCGCAAAACGAGGACAAGCGAGTCTTTTTTTAGAAGCATACGCTTGGCATGCTTTTCCTCGAAACTTTGAAGCAGACCGCCTGTTTATAGGTCTAGAGTTTAAGTGTTCATAACCCCTACAGGCAGTACTCTTAATTTAAAAAAATTATTATACTCCTCATATTTGATATCATGATGAGTATAATAATATTTATGCAGCAACAACTTTTATCCGTCTGTTAGAGATAGATATGCGTATTTTCTGATTTTTCTTGAGTTTTGTATTTATATCCTGAAAGACTCTAATTACACCTTTAGACTTAGCAGAGGAAATAATATCTTTAATTATTTTATTATCATCAGTATATTGAATTTTTTTCGCTTGTGATTTATTAACTTTAATTACATATTTATAGCATTCAATTTTGTCTGGTTGATTGCTATTCATAATAGCACTCACAACTCCACCTATAATAGCACCACCTAGCATCCCCATTGCAGTATTTCCTCCAGCATAACCTGAAGCCACGCCTGAAGATGCACCAGTTGATACTCCCATGAAAACGCCAGCTACTTTAGCATCATTTTTTATTGTAACTTTCTGCACTGAAACTATCTTACCGTCTAATCTAAAATTTTTTATATTATCCCTGTGAGAGTTACTGGCACAATTAGCTAAAAAAATTAGTGAAACAATTACAAAAATAAATTTAACTAAAAATTTCTTCATTATATTGTGAATTTTATTAAATCTTGCAAAATGTTATCTCATGGTAGAACCATATCATATTAGTTAATTTTTATCAATTATTGTGCGGATTTGCTAAATAGCCTCTAAGCCTAGCTAACTATTGGAGATTTAACTACTTTCAGAGGAAAAATATCTTGATTTTTCTAACTTACAGAATTTGTTTTTCTCTGCATGTTTACACTTTGAAAGGAAAAAATTACCCTCTTAGGCTGCTCCTTATCAAAATCAATTAATTTAGTTTCTTTGATAAAATTATCATTGGTATAACTCGCAATAGCATTTTGCCAAAACTTAAGTGCTGATTTATTCTCAGGAATAACAGAAACTTCCCAATTACCTAAATGTAATTGCCATATTTTCTTTGCAACTTGTGCGCCAATACCTAAGCCCTGAAACTTGCCAAGTATAAAAAACTCTCCCATGTTCCATTCATTCTTTCTATCTGTTGTAGCGTGGTTTAATAACACAAAACCAGCAATCTCGTCATCAACCTTTATTAAATACGCCCTGCATAAATTATCTTCAAAATAACTTTTAAAGTCAGAACTTTCGTACAGTCCATTTGCAGGTAATGCCCACTCTGATGAAATATGCCCACATTCCTTAGATAAATCATATTCATAAAACCTAGCCATATTTTGTATTAAAGGATACTCCTTTATAGTCGCTTCAATAATGACAATACTTCGCTTAAATCCTTCAATGTTGACCTTCATAATCGATCTTTTCAAGTATAGTTAGTGGATATTTAGGCTAGATATATTTTGGAATAATTTTAACTCAAAGTGATGAAGCACTGAAATAATATGATCAAAAACATCTGCCTGTATTTCCTCATATTCACCCCAATTAGTGGTTTTAGTAAAGACATATATTTCTATTGGCAAGCCAGTTTCTGTAGGTTGCAATTCACGCACTAAAAAAGTGAAATTTTGTGTTTGAATATCTCCACGATTACTTAGATATGATTTTATATACTCTCTATATAAACTTACATTTGTTAAAGTTTTATCGTGATCAATAACAGCTTTATTCTTATTATCTGTAGCTGACATCTCTTTAATTTTTCTATTTATATAAGCTTTAAGATGCTTCATTTTAGCAAGATCTTTAAGTAACTTCTGATCACATAGTTTAATTGTGTCAACATTAATATTAACTGCTCTTTTAATACGTCTACCTCCAGATTCCTGCATTCCTCGCCAGTTTGTCACGCCAGTTGCTACTAACTCATATGTAGGCACTGTAACTACAGTTTTATCAAAATTTTGTACTTTAACTGTATTTAACGATATATCAATAACATCACCATCTACATTATATTTTTTTATTTGTATCCAATCTCCTATACGCACAATATCATAGGCAGAAAGCTGCACACTTGAAATAAATCCCAATATAGAGTCCTTAAATACCAATAACACCACGGCACTTATTGCTCCCAACCCAGCTAACATTGTTGCTGGAGATTGGTTTGTCAGAGTAGAAATGATTATAATGATAGCTATAATCCAAATTACAATCTTTAAGAAATCCAGATAACTCTTTATGGGTCTATGTTTAGAAAAATCAAATGATACTCTATAAACTTCGTTTACTACATTTAATAAGGATGAAACTAATGAAGCTGCAATTCCGATTATAAGTAAGACAAGAACAGTATGAATAGCCCTTATTAACCACACTGCCGTAGATGGTTTTTCTAATGTAACTATACTAATCAGTAAAGATATGAATAATAAATGACCTAAGAAATATAACTTTCTAAATATATGATGTTTTTTAGCAAAATCTATCCACTGAGATCTTATGTTATTTGCTTTCTTAAAATAGGAAAAAAAAATAGGAAACACTTTATGAGTAAGATGAATGAAATAACTAATGGATATTATTGTGAATAATACTGAGAGAACAGCTAAATGATCCGCAACTGTATTATTAACACCCCAATTTTTGAATATATTGCTAATATGTAAAAGCATAATCTTAATTAAGTATAAGCAAGTAAGGTACAATACTATGATATTATAGAATAATTCTAATATTGTAAATTAGACTTTTATAGCTTCATGCCCATTAAACCTGAAAACTTAAATCTTTAAGTTTAAAAATTAATAACACAATTAATCAGCACCATAACTAGTAATTTTGATCAAAGACATTCCCTATCTTGATTAATACAACAACCTTTCATAAAATTTTTTTCATATACTGTAGACACCAATGTACCTCACCTTATACACATTAATTAGAATTATATATACTATTTTCATAACAATTTTTATACCTGTGTATTGGAAAGAGCTTGGGTTAGTAAATTTTCTGTGGTGTTGTGATATTACATTATTTGCATTATTGGTTGCTTTATGGACAAAAAATAATTTATTAGTCAGCATAGGCACAATATGCTCTCTTCCTCTCACTATCTTGTGGAATATTGATTTCTTCAGTATATTAATATTTAACCATAGTGTATTTAAAATAGCCCATTATATGTTTTATGATTTTGTTCCTTTATATGTAAGAGGGCTATCTTTATTTCATGTATGGTTACCACCATTGTTAATATGGCTACTTTATAGATGGAATTATAATAAAAAAGCTTTTATATGGTCTTCTTCTCTTACTTGGATTGTGATTCCCATCACATACCTAGTTACTGAACCAGAAAGAAATATTAATTGTGTACATAGTTTTATAAAAGCTGGACAAAATATATTACCAGAATGGATGCTTTTAATAATATTCATGATAGTACTTCCAATATTCGTTTATTATCCGATGCATTGGATTCTTAAAACCCTGTTCTCAAATAAGCGAGAAAGCTATTTACACACTGATCAAAAGATGGCTACAGTATCTAACAATTCAAATTCCTAATTTCAATTATAGAAAATTATACGGATCAATATCTATTTTAAGACGAATTGACTTAGGCATCTTAAATCCGCTAACACAAATCTGAATGTATTTTTGCAAGTTTATCTTGAGCGAAGCTTTAATGAGAAATCTATATCTATAATGCTTTCTGATTTTAGCAATGGGAGCTGGTACTGGACCAAGAACTTCAATATTATTTACATATGGAATCTGTGCTGCAAAATCTTTCACAACAGTTTTTAACTTCTCCTCATTAGTACTACTAAAAATTAGAGCCACAAGTCTATAGAAAGGAGGAAGCTCCATCATTTGTCGTGAATGTAGCTCCTCACTATAAAACATTTTCTTATCATAAGTTTTAAGGGCAATAAGTAACGGATTATCAGCATTATAAGTTTGAATAATTACCTCGCCTTCCGATTCTCTACCTGCTCTACCACCAACTTGAGTCAATAATTGATGTGTCCTTTCTGATGCTTTTAGATCTGTACCACTTAAGCCAATATCTGCGTCAATAATACCAACTAAATTCAGATTAGGAAAATGATATCCTTTGCTCAAAACTTGAGTACCAATCAGTATATCAACTTTGCTTATGTTACTCTCACTCAAGATATTCGCAGAATCTTTACTCTTCTGGACAACATCACGTGTAATTGCTTGAATATTTTTATCTGGCCAAATTTTTTTTGTTTCCTCAAAAATCCTATCTATACCTGGACCACAATTTATTAACACATCATCAAGCTCACAAGAAGGACATGACTTAGGATAACTTATTGAATAACTACAACGATGACATATTAAGTCATGACTACCCAAAGCAACAGTGTCTTTATACATAACCAAACAAGTTGAACAGTTTGGACAATTTAATTTATATCCGCAGGATCTACATAAAGTAATCGGAGCGTATCCCTTGCGATTCAAAAACAAAATAACTTGCTTGTTTTGCTCTAAAGTGTTTTGAATTTTGTTAATCAAACTATCAGAAATCCACCTGCTTCTTTGCAATTTCTCTTGTTTCATATTAATGATAGAAACTTTCGGTAATGAAACATCATGATATCTGGATTTAAGATCAGCTCTTGAATATTTCTTACGGATAACATTGTAAATAGTTTCAAGTGATGGTGTAGCTGAAGAAAGTATTATAGGTATCTGTGCTATATGACCATATGCAACTGCCATATCTCGAGCATTATAAATAAAGTTATCTTCTTGTTTATAAGAATGGTCATGTTCTTCATCTATAACTATTAATTTTAAATTTTTGAATGGTAAAAATAGTGCACTTCTTGCACCAATAACCAACTTACATGAACCATTTAAAACTCTTTGCCAAATTTGTTTTTTATTTTTTTGAGAAATATCTGAATGCCATATTTCTACATCAACTCCAAGCGAGTTCCTAAATTGCTCTACTAGATGATGCGTTAACATGATTTCAGGAAATAAGACTAATATTTGTGAGTTATTTTGCTGAAGAATATCGTGAATCATATGAAGATATACTGCAGTTTTCCCAGAACCAGTGATACCCTCAAGCAAAATAGGTTTAATAGGTGATTGGCTTATAACTTTTCTGATCTGCTCAAGAGCTTTTGTCTGTTCTTGATTTAACACAGGCATATCATGTTGCCTTTCCTTTAAATCTTGATGGTCAATTTCAGTTTTCAAAAAATTTAAATTGGGAAAGGGGAAGAAGAATTTCATTACTGCACCAAGCGGAATTAAATTATAGCTTGATATAAATTTTATGAATTTAATAAGATCTAAAGACAATATGTTATCCTCAAAAACTTCTGAGACATCCCTCATTTTCACTAGAGGAATATTATCCTTACTCTGATTTTTATTCCAAATAATGCCTTCAATTTCTTTATTGCGAAAAGGAACTTTAACAATAGAACCAACTCTCTGATTCTCTGGTAAATAATAATCAAAAATAGATTTATTTTGCTTAATGGGAAGCAGAACTTGTACTATTGGTTTCATTTACTGATAAGTCTATACTTTCAAGATCTTAAATATACTATCATACCTGAAAATACCAAATTTTATAATAATAGAAATATTATATTAACAAAAAGACTTGTCTTACAACTAAAAGTAATTATAAATCATCCTAATTAACGCCCACCACAAGTTTAATTAAGAAAGGATAAATGGTATCACATATAGATATAGCGATAGTGATTGCTTATATGTTTGCTTGTTTAGTAATTGGTTTGCTAAATTATGGAAAAATAAAAAATATACGTGACTATACGCTTGGCACTAAACCTTTTGCAACGACCGTGTTATTAGCAACCACTCTTGCTACCGCAATTAGTGCATTACAAATAGGGCATATTGGAAAAATACATAAATTAGGGTTGATTTATATAATTCCTATTTTTTTTAAACCTATATCTTGGTTAATATTCGCTACGCTTCTTATACCTAATTTACACTTATTCCGTAAACATAAATTCATTTCTTTAAGTGAAATTATGGAGTATTGGTACGGCAGAACAGGAAGATGGGTGACCAATATTATCTCTATATTACTAACAGTAGCTATCACAGCAGTCAGTATTATAGCTATAGGCTACTTATTACATTATTTCCTTAATATTCCACAAAATGCAGGCATGATTATTGGGCTTGCTATTGTTACAACCTATTCAGCATTTGGAGGCATAGCTTCTGTTGCTTTTACAGATGTACTTCAGTTCCTAATATTCTTTATAGCTCTACCCATTGCCTGTTCTATCGGATTACAGCACACAGGAGGAATTGAAAGAATCTGGGCTGCATTACCTAAGACGCATACGCATATAGACAATATTCCTTTATTTATAAGTTTTATATTTTATGCACTAATCCCTCAATGTGCTATTCCTTACACACAAAGAGCGTTAATGGCGAAAGACCAAAAACAATTCTTATTAAGCTTCCTTGGAGTAGCAGTTTTATTGATTCCTATAATGGTAGTAATATCCCTAATAGGCTTGATAACTTATATCCACAACGCCAATATTGATTCCAGTACGGTATTATATCATTTTATAGATCATTATTTACCCATAGGAACAAAAGGATTTCTGATAGCAGGTATTTTAGCAATGATAATGTCTACTCAAGATTCCTATTTAAATACCACATCCGTATTACTCTCACATGATATTTGTAAGAAAATATGGCCTTCTTTAACTGACAAACAAGAATTATTGATTGCACGGCTCTCTTGCATTGTTGTGGCTTTAACTTCTATTTCTATAATATGGGTAAATAAAGATATAATAGGGATAATATGGTTAGCTCTTAATTTCTTTGCACCATTAATATCAGTTCCCTTATTAGCCGGATTACTTGGTACTCGTATTAATAAAGACTCTCTTATATTTGTGGTAATAGCATCACTTATTACAGTTACAACTACACGATTTTTTACAGGTGCATTTGATACAAAAAGTGCAACAATTGGTATAATTACCTCAGCAATAGTTCTATATATTTTACACAAAAAACATAAAGGAAGACCTATATTTTCTTTGCCTAAAGTTAATATGAATTTATTATTTGATAACTTAAACAAACGAGTTTTAAATAATTCTTATTCAATTTCTTCTTTATATACAGTTGGTATAGCTCTTTGTATTAATTTTCTAGTTGGCATATTTTTTGCAAATTTAGATTTTTTTAATCCGCTTAATATTTCTTTAGGAGCAATGGTGTTTTCACTCCTTATGCTATTATTAAATGAGCTTTGGCATTTTCATCTGAAGAGATATTTAATCGATATCTGGAGATTTTGCCTTATTATTGGTTTGTTATTTATTCCTTCTTACATATTTTCTGCACATGATTTTCATATTCTTTGGCTATGTAATCTAATATTATCAGTAATTTTATTCATTGTGATGAGCGATATTGTAATTGGTATTGCATTCACATTAATTGCAGGCTTTCTTGGTTATTTACTTTCTCAGATTTTCTATGTTGAAATAAATGTAATTGAAATAACCTTTGCAAATATTTCATGTCCTGCAATGTTAATTGCAATTCTTATACAACTATATAACCGCCATACTATTACTAAAACCACCCATAAAGAAATAACATATGAATTAAAAAAAATCATGCAAGAAAAAA
>JABSSG010000026.1 GCA_013214525.1 Rickettsiales bacterium
CAAGTCTATTTTGGACTACGATCTAAATTAGACATTCAAAAATTGGGGTTTTCATGTAGATATACTAATCGTACTTGAAGAATCCTAGTTTTAAAGAAAGAAAATGGAATTAATATCAAGTTTAAAAATTCGCAAGTATCGTTGATATTTAAGACATTTTTAAAGGAAGATAGTAGTTTCATTTTCAAACCCCTGCCTTCGCAGGGGCATGCTTAAAAACCGGAGGCTTCAGGTATGATTAGTATATTGCATCAATCGCATTTTTTGTTATCCTTAAAGTTTTAAATAACTTAACAGCAACAACATCCATGAATAACACCAAACCACCAATTGCTACAAAAGAACGTCATATTAAAACCATTCATGGACATAAAATTATTGATGACTATCACTGGCTACGAGACCCTAACTGGCCTAACGTAACAAATAAAAATATTTTATCTTATTTAAAAGCAGAAAATAAACACACAGACAGCTTTTTTGAACCTTTAAAGAAAGAAACAGAAAAAATTTATCAAGAAATCATAGGTAGAATAAAATTAGATGATCAATCTGTACCAGTAAAACACCGTAAATATTATTACTCAACTATAACTAAAAAGAACTCTAACTATCCAATCTATGTAAGAAAAAAAACATCTAATGGCAAAGACGAAATTATCTTTGATGGCAATAAAGAATCAAAAGGACATAGATATTTTAGTATAGGATCTCTATCTATCAGCCCTAGCGGTAAATTAATGGCATATTCTATTGATACACAAGGTGATGAACGATATACAGCTAAAATTCGTGAGTTATCTTCAAATAAAAACTTATCAGATATACTTAAAAATATAAGCTCTATTGTTTGGGATGAATTAGAACAAGGATTTTTCTATACTAAAATGGATGAAAAATGGCGTGCAACAGAACTTTATTATCATAAGTTAGGTACAGAGCAAAAAAAAGATAAATTAATCTACAAAGAACAAGACCATACTTTTCAAATCGGACTTCATAAAACATCTGACTACAAATATATTATCGTAAACATAAGCAGCAGCACCTCAGATGAAATTCAATACTTAGATGCATCAGGAAAGACGCACAAGCTCAATATGTTAATTCCACGCAGAGAAGATCATCTCTGCAGTGTAGACCATATTCATAATTATTTTTATATTCAAACTAACGATAAAGGGAAAAACTTTAGATTAGTAAGAGTCAAAGATAACAAACCAACCTCTAATAACTATGAAGAAATTATTAGCCACTCCGATAGTAAATATTTATTAGATATTGATCTTTATGATAATTTTTTTGTGATAGAAACAAAGGAAGAAGGACTGTCACAAATTAGATTGCTTAACTATAATTTACAAGAATATGATCACATCCAATTTCCAGACCAAACCTATACCGCATCAACAATATATTCTTGTCATGATGATGACAAAGAGATTCTAATTAGTTATTCTTCATTAGTTTCGCCAACAACTATCTTTAAATACACATTAAATAATAAAAAAATATCACCTATTAAAATTCAAGAAATTCCTTCTGGATATAATAAAGAAGAATATAAATGTGAAAGAGTTTTTGCTAAGTCAAGAGATGGAAAAACAAAAATCCCTATCTCACTTGTATATAAAAAATCTTTATTTAAAGCAGATGGTAGTAATCCTTTATTTTTATATGGCTATGGCTCTTATGGCATTTCTATATCTCCATCTTTTAGTACTAGTGCTTTATCATTTTTAGATAGAGGCTTTGTATATGCAATTGCTCATATTCGTGGCGGAGATGATTTAGGTTTTAAATGGTATGAGGATGCAAAATTTCTAAACAAAAAGCTGACATTTAATGACTTCATAGATTGTGCAAAATCTTTAATCAAAGAAAACTATACTTCAAAGGGAAATA
This sequence comes from Rickettsiales bacterium, assembly GCA_013214525.1. Lineage (GTDB taxonomy): Bacteria > Pseudomonadota > Alphaproteobacteria > Rickettsiales > JABSSG01 > JABSSG01. The sequence continues at coordinate 1,906 of JABSSG010000026.1, forward strand.
TAGCAATTTCTGGCGGTAGTGCAGGAGGCATGCTGATCGGCAATGTAATTAATGAAGAACCAGAATTATTTAAATCCGCAGTTGCTAATGTGCCTTTTGTTGATGTTTTAAATACAATGCTAGATGATACCTTACCACTAACTCCAGGTGAATTTAAAGAATGGGGCAACCCCAAAGAAAAAAGATTTTTTGATTATATCAAATCTTATTCCCCTTACGACAACGTTAAAGAGCAACATTACCCAATAATTTATGTATTAGCAGGGTTAAATGATCCTCGTGTAACTTATTGGGAACCAGCAAAATGGGTTGCCAAATTACGAGATAAAAAATTAGATAACAATATTCTGTTACTTGAAACAGATATGGAATCAGGTCATAAAGGTAAAACTGGAAGATTTCCAAAAATAAAAGAAGCCGCTAAAGAATATAGTTTTATTTTTTATACATTCAAATGTTTATAACACTAATATTTTAACATATAACTTTATTGGGATAAAAAAATGTCACATGCTATAAAATTATCAGAAGAAATGTTCTATAGTGCAGAACGTTACGCAAGGATAGAAAATAGATCTATTTCAAAACAAATTGAGTATTGGTCACGTATTGGTAAAATTGCATCAGAAAATCCTGATCTTAATTATACAACTATAAAAGAAATTTTACTTTCCCTTGAAGAAGCCAAATCAAACGATCTCAGTACATATAAATTTGATTAGTATTTGATGAAAATTAATCAAACTAGAAGTTTTAAAAGCAAAGTAAAGATACTACATCAAAATCAAAAAATAGCACCTGATAAAGCCATTGATCCCTCTATAGGTCAACTAAAAAAAGGGGATTTATCTGATGTTAGAGTGTATAAATTCAAAATGCAAAACCAACTCACTTTACTTGCTTATTTATATAATACAAATGAAAAAATAATTACATTGCTTGCTCTTGGTACACAAGAAAACTTCTATTCTAACTTGAAAAGAAAATAATATGAAAATGCTAAAAACAGAAAATAGAGTTTATACCATACTTACCATCTTTTTACAGATTTTCATATTCCCAATGAAATTTTAACCATGTAGTTGCTTCCAAAGGAGCTCTATTATCATCTGTAAAAAGATTAATCTCAATAATATTATCATGTTCCTGTACAGCTATTGCCTCATAATTACCAGCATCATCAATCTGTAAAATAACTTCTCCATTAATAACTTTTTGTGAACTACAATTGTTTATATCATGGCTAGCAACATGCTTAACTCTTACCTCATATGTGCCTTTATATTTATCTTTAGTATATCTCTCAACAACCAATGCATCACCATTTGACATAAATGCCATACCTGATATACCAAACTTTCCAGAATCAAAATAACAAAAATCACTTGATGGAGTAAAACTTAAAGGATTTTTTGTTTCCTTTACTGACCCCTGTAAAAACTCTAGGATAATTATGAGATTTATACGCTTCTTCCTCTATTAGAACAATCCGCCCTTCTTTTGAAATAGCAAAAGCTTCTATAGATTAATTACTAGTAAACATATTAGCATCAAAAGAAACTGCAATTGCTGGATCTGATTCAAAATCACACTCCTCATAACGCAATATCTTCTTTGTTTTTTCATTTGAAACAAAGCAGTCACCATTATATACTTCTAATTCTTCAAAATCTGGAACATTATTAGGGGATTCCTTCTTAGCCTTCCCTATTTGTACATTGGCAAAATCAAATCCCAACTGCTTACTTGAATCTGAAAACAAAATAGAAAATGCTCCTCTATCTGAAATAGTAATTAAATTACCTTTATCATCAAATGCTATACCAGAAATTTCTCCCCAACGACTGTCTTCAGCATCTAAAATGCTAGCTTGTTCAAGCGTTACATTATTTCCAGTTATTTCTTCTACTACAGTGCCTAACCAGTAAGAATCATTTTCAATATTAGATATTGATAGCTTTATATTACTTGTCTTATCTGAAGTAGTAGGGATATACCTTCCCATAAATCTCCTTGTTACCCATGAATTGAAGAATTTTCGGGTACTCTCCCATGTTTGTGTTTTTCTAGAAGATGCTGTACATATACCACGAAGGGAAAGAGGCCAGTTTATACATTTATCAACAAGTTCAGCATAGTTATTATTATATTCTTCAATTGCATGCTCAGCAACAACTCCGTATGCTACTTCATCTCCAAATAATATGGCTAATTCTGTTACTTGATTTCCAGATAATTTACCTTCTTCTACTTTTTTTACAACATCGTGAGGATAGTCATTGCGACCATAAAAATAGTTAAGCACAGTTTTAACGCTATATTTAAAAAAATTTCTATTATCGATTGTTTTATTATAATAGTAATAATCATATATATCTATTGTAATATCTGGAAGAGTCTTAACTAATGGTTTAAAAAATTTCACAACAGGGTGGTTTACCAATCCTACCAAATCTTTAGTTCTTTTTCCTAGTATTTTAATAACCTTTTCCCATGTTTCTAGTCCTTTTAAAAAATATGTATAGGTAAGTTGCCATCCAGAGTATATAACAAATGCACAGAGTGTATGCTTATACTTATGGTTGCTATCCACCGGACAAATAAGGTGACCAGCAAAAAGCCCTACCTCGGGAAGAACTTCTGGGAAAATTTTATCTTTAAAATATTGATAGCTTGTAGCTAGAAATTTTTCAGTTGCTATTAATGGCAGGGAGCATAAAGCTCCCTCACCATCCTTTCATAAATCTCCTGTTATTTCGTCAGTGCATAAATAACCTTTATGTTCACCATAAACTCTTTCATGACTAGCATCACACATAAAGCCACTACCTTCTATTATTATAGAAACAGAACCGTTATCATATAATGCGTGATCACTTTTTAACCAAGAAAGCATAGGATCACAATAATATGGATGTTTTTCATTAGTCACATTGTGAATATTGTGGTCTACACATGCATAACTATAATCAATTTCTTGTTCCGTTCTATCAACATTAGATGGATCAGTTTCTTGGTTTTCATCATTGTCACCGTCGGAATCAGATTCATCAGCATCGTCATCAAATGATGTATCATCATCATTCTTGTCTTCATTACCAGACTCTCCAGATGTATCAGTACTTTCATCAGTCTCACTGCTATCAGATTCAGATTCCTCAATTCCATCCTTATCTACGTTAATAACTTCAAATAATGCTTTCGCATCACTAGCATTAACTTGATCCTTCAAAACTTCTTCATGTATAGCAGTTTTAAGGTCTTCTTTAATATCTTTGTCTATAACTTTCGCTACAGCCAATAGATTTTCTAATCCCGCTTTACCATACTTCACAATAATTTGTGATATATTAGATTTTATTTGGCTAAGGATATTGTCACTAAATTCTTCTGACAATTCATTAAATAAAGATACTATTTCTTTTCTATTCTCAATATCTTCTACCTTAAAGAGAACAACATCATTACCTGTTGCTAAATTAGTTAACTTACCAAACATTTCTCTGACGTAAGCATCTTGTTTATTACATCCAGAACTCTTTAATATAGATACTAAAGATGTCGCATTAGTTACATCACTTTGAGTGATTTCTCCTTCAAGTATTGCTTCTAATTTAGGTTTTACTTGACTGATAGCATAGTCTTTAAATGATTTTCCTTTACGGATTGCCGCTGATATAGCTAACCAACTTTGCACTTCCTTATCAAAACTTACAAAAGTATCTTCAACTAAGCCCTGACCAAACGAGTATGCACAAACATCTTCATCTTTAACAGAATTTTGATCAAAATCATATAAAGCATATTTTAACTGATCTTTCAGCTTTCCTAAAGCAAATTCAATATATTCGGTTTTTCTATTGACTGCATATGCTACAGCTAAAATATTTACAATATTATCGCTGTTAGCCACCTTTTGTTTCAAGTAAGCAAGACTATTTGATTTAAGATCATCTTGTTTTTCTAGTTTTGCAGCTGTAGAGATTAATGCATTTATAACATCACTCTGCACTGGTTCAGTTGAAGAGAGAGAGTTATCAATGAATTTTTTTGCACCAGAGTCAAGAGCATTCCAAATTGCTTCTTCCTTAACTTGTTCTTTAATATTATTTAAAGTACTGTCATCAATTTTAATTGTTTTTAATGCTTTTTGCAAAGGAGCAAAATTTTCAAGACCATACTTAACTATAGTATGAACATTTGCCAACAACGCATTAATCGTTACTAAAATGCTTTTTTGAAAAGCTTCTACATAGCTAGCATAGCTTTTCTTACCATATACAAACGCATCTGTAAGAGCAAATCCTTCTATTATAGCAAACAAATGATCCATTATAGCTTGAACATTATTTGCTTTTTCATTAATAGTATTTTCTCCTAACTTAATAGTTTCAGTTAATATTGTAGTATAAAACTCAGATATATCATCCTTGCTAGACTTAAGCTTATCTCTTAAAGCTTTCACTTTTTCTACAGCTGATTCTTCACCTGTATTTTTTACAATTTTTAAACTACTTGCAGTTATTTGAGCTTGTTCATCTTTTTCAAAATCAGCCTCTTTACCTAATTGTGTTGCTACTAATTTTAAGCGTGCAATCACAGTTTTATAGTTAGGCAAGTTATCTAAATCACTTGCTAATGATTTAATTATCTTTTCTATTTGAGTTTTTAATACAGGATAAACATAAACATCTATAAGTGACTGTTTTACATTTTCTATTTTACCACCTATTACTGTATCAGCTATATTTAATAACTTACTTATTGTATCTTGATCGCCAACGTCTTTACTAAAATCAGATATTGTTTTAATGTGCACAATTGCTTTATTTTGTAATTGTTCGAAAACAAAGCCTTGAAATTCTTTTTGCAAATCACGTCTACCACCTTTACCATCACTCATACTGCCTATAACTTTTTTTACAATATCATTAAGTAATGTTATTTCTCCAACTGCCTTTGTACTAAGCAGATCAACTTTTTCAAGTCTACTATATACATGTTTTAAAGCACCTTCTTTAAAAGCATCGACTATCTTACTGTCGTTTTTAAAAAAGTCATACCTGAGTACATCAATTAATTGATTTATTTTCTCTGTTATCCTCCTAGTTGACAGTAGTTTTTCTAGTAATTCCCCTGTTTTTAGAATCAACCCTTCACAAATAACATCTTTAATGGCTTGTTTTTGTCTATCTGCTTTAACTGTATGAAAAACTCTATCCATACCAGAAATTTTTCTTTTCATCTCTGGAATGGCAAAACGAACCGAAGCATCTCCCTTAAAAGAGCTTTTTACTATGTTATTTCCCTTTGCTTTTGCTTGTGCCTCTGTAAGCAGAACAAAAGAAGGTATTTTTTCGTAATCAATGCCATATTGCAATAAAATACCTTGTATCCTAAGTATCTCTGTATCGTCATGACCTTTTTTTTCGACTATTCCTTTGCAATACTTCTCCATTTCTTCTGTTAAACCTAGATCTGATGCAGTAACTCTTTTTCCATCATATCCCTTTTGAAATAATTCATCATAAGAAATAGAATAAGGCATATAATGCTTCATTTCTGAACTACTTAGTTTAGAAGCAAGCCCATGCCCAAAATATGTAACCCAATCTTGATCTGTAGTTTCTTTATCTCCATATACTCTACCAGAAGAAACCTCGCTACAAAAAGCATCGGTGTAATGCATAACATAAGCAATACTTTCAAGATTAGTATTTTCTATCACAAAAGCTTTTGAACATCTTATTTTTTCATCAAATATTTCCTCTACTATCGTCTTCTTACCCTTATAATAACCAATTTCATAGTTTTGGCCTTTTTCCTGAGTATCTCTAACAAGGTCTTTTTGTTCATTAGATAATTTTGTATCATGTACTGCAAAATACTTTGTAGAAACCTGTCCAAATTCAAACATAGCTGTTTGAGTTTGAGCAAAAAATTCATCCTTTGTTACTACAAGAAAAGTACCCCACCAGTGTTTAGGCTTTAAACCAACTGTTCTTTTTACAAAACTTTCGTTTTGATCTTGTACTAAATAAACTACCTTACCTGTTTCTTGCCCTACTGCATAAATATGTAAAGCACCATCTGTTGTCTTAGAAATATAAACTTTAAATTTATTTTCACTATTACTTTTTTCTAATAAATTATCCCGAATATAAGACACAACATTTTCATAATCATGCTTATTATCGAAATTTAATTCAACTTGCTCTACTGGATCAACTACTTTTTTAGGACCATTATCTGTTGCCTCCTCTGGCTTTACTCGAGCATCAGTTGGTTTTGTTGGAGTATCACCTATTGGATCTTGACCACCTAAACCTTCATGATTTTCGCCCTCATTACCTCCATCGCCTTCAAGTGGAGCTTCTTCAGCAGTTCTATTATTTTGATTACTTGAAGTATCCTCTTCTGTTTCAGCTTGTTGATCTTGACCTTGATCGCCCGAATCTGCTACTTCAGGCTCATCTGGAAAATCAGGCAAATCGGAAAAATTATCAAGCTGGCCTTCTTCCTTCAACTCATACAAACATCTCTGGAACAATCTAGGAGAAATATCTGACACATCTTGCCATTTTTCTTTAATAGCACCATTTCGAACAGCTTCTTGTGTCCAAGCAAGAACTATATTGCTTCCTTCATATCCATCCTCAATGCTTTTTGCATTATTGGATTTCACATATTGCCTAATTAAAACCTTCAAATCACTATCAAGCACAAAGAGATTATCATCCATTTTATTGAGGATATTAAGAATTTTTCTTTTATTACCTTCATACTTAAACTTATAGCTAGAATCAGCTTGAGAATCAGATCCATAAGCATTTTCTACTAAACTTTTTAATTCTTCTTTTGACTTCCCATGCTGTTTAATCCATTCTCTAGTAAAGCGAGATAAATTAGTTCTTAGATCTCTAATTTGCTTCAAATAGGTTGCAATTTTTGTTCCAGGATATTTTTTCCCGTTTAGAGTATAAAATCTTTCATTTCTAGATACTCCTGCTACATCTTGTCTGTTCTGAAACTTATCAATTAAAGTCTGAATGTTATCTTCTGTATTATTATCAAAATAATACCATGATTTTATTTCAAAAGAATTTTTCCAAATATTTTGCGTCCTTGCCATAAAAATACCCCATTAATTGGTAATTAAAAAAAATATTAAATCACCCCTCCTATTACTAAGAGGAGCTCCCATTATAGCTATAATTTAGTTCCCCTATAAACGGAACAACATCAGGCTCTGATGGGTCACAAGAAATCGGTGCACCATCCGTCTCAACGGCACAAAATAATGGATTACCTTCATCATCGACCTTAATAAAAATAGGGGATGTATCTGTCGCTCCTTCAAATGAATGTCCAAAACATAATGTAGTTTCTTCTACAACGTCTCTAGTTCCTTTTACTTCTTGCCCTATTTCACATTGAGGAGGATTTGATTTCCCATCCAGCAATGTATCATCGTCCGGATATTGAATCCCAAAGTTTGTATCTTTACATATATCAATGTCTTGTTTTGACTTTTTAGCCACAGCACAATAATCTTGCACTTCTTCATTCTTATGCTTATACCAACCTGGAATTTCTATACTACCTGTATTAAGATCCTTCCAAGCCTCTGTTGATGCCTTAGAAGACAACTGCTCCACTCTATTCGCATAGTAATCATTCAAGCCTAACTCATTAATGATATCTGCACAGCTTTCATCACCACCATTTCCACAAACTTCTAATGCTTCTTCATTTTCAGCATCCTCAATTTTTTTCTTCATTGCGGCTTTTACAGAACTTATTGCCTCTGCCCAAGTAGAATTATCATAGAGTAAATCATACATTGCCCAAGTAGAATTATCATAGCGTAAATCATACATATTTGGCATTAAAGTTGTATTCTCTTCAGTACCAGATTTACCTCTTAATAAAACAAGAGTTTCATATATTGTCTTAGCTTTAGCAAATTCTTGTAGGTCAATTTTTGTAGGTTCATTTGCACATGACTCTATATACTCAGCTAATTTTGAATTAATACCTACATCAATATTTTTATTTAATGCAGCCGCTAAGGTTCTAAAGGAAGCCACATCATCTACATTTCTCTGTTCTGTAGCATCTAGTGCTTTTGTTGTAATTACATCAAGAACTGCACCTGAATCTATATTAAATTTACCTTCAAATGCTTGTAACTTTATTAGTGTCTCTGCAGTAGTATCTTTATTAATAGCACTTATTAGAGGTTTTATCTTTATCTCTATATCACCATCAATATTTCCACCTGCTGCCTTTACTAACCCACTATAATGCTTTGCTAAACTTGCATTCAACTGATCTGCAGCATCATTTCCTTTTGTAGTAACTTCAGCAAGAACTGCACCTAGAGTTATTTTAAAATGATCTTCAAATGCTCGTAACTTTGTTACTGTGCCTGGAGTAGTATTTTCATTAATAGCTGTTATTTGGCCTTCTATTTTTGCTTTGATAGCGCTATCAATATCTCCACCTGCTGCCTTTACTAATCCACTATAATGCTCTGCTAAACTTGCATTCAACTGATCTGCAGCATTATTTCCTTTTGCAGTAACATCAGCAAGAACTATACCTTCATCTATATTAAATTCACCTTCAAATGCTTGTAGTTCTCTTATTGTGTCTCCATCAGTATCTTCATCAATACTTTCTATCTGGCACTCTATTTCTTCTTTAATAAGAATGTCAACGCTTGTACTTGATGACTCTACACCTTCTATAGTAGTTCCATTAACAGCAGTAGTTCCATTATTAATATTGAATTCTACGCCAATATAGCTGCTAGTATTCTTTACTAACCCACTATAATGATCTGCCAGATCTGCATTTCTCTGTTTTGCAGCTTCTAGTGCTTTTTCTGTAATGTCAGCAAGAACTGCATTCCTAGTGATACCAAAATGACCTTCAAATGATTCTAGTTTTGTTATTGTATCTGGATCAGTAATGCCGTTAATAGCTTTTATTTGGCTTTCTATTTCTGCTTTGATAGCATTATCAACATTTACACCTAATTTTTTTAGTGCCGTGCTAGAACTCTCTGCTAAATTTACATCTAAGTCTGCTAGAGCTTTCGATTTTTCTTGTCTAAAAGAAGATATTTGAATTTCATTTAAGCATCTTTGAAATAATCTAGGAGAAATGTCTGACACATTTTTCCATTTCCCTTTAATAGCATCACCTCGACTATCTTCTTGGGTCCAAGCAAGAACCTTCTTGCTTCCTTCGTAGCCATATTCAATATTTGCTACATCATTACCTTTCAAATATTCTTTAATTAAATCTTTTAGATCACTATCAAGCACAAAGAGATTATCATCCATTTTATTGAGGATATTGAGAACTTTTCTTTTGTTCCCTTCATACTTAAATTTATAGCTAGAATCAGCTTGAGAATCAGACCCATAAGCATTTTCTACTAAACCTTTTAATTCTTCTTTTGACTTCCCATGCTGCTTAATCCATTCTTTAGTAAAACGA
>JABSSG010000027.1 GCA_013214525.1 Rickettsiales bacterium
CTGTCTTCACAGGGGCATGCTTAAAAACCGGAGGCTTCAGGTATGATTAGTATATACGCCTATTATGTCTATTTTTTATTATATTTAGCATTATAAGCACGCTTCATTTCTTCCACTGATGGGTAATTTCTTTGTTTTACATTGCATTTTTTTGAAACCGCAATTGATGCAAGATGATTATAGCGGTCTCTATAGGATTCATATTCTAATTGTTCAGCATCTGAAAAATCCATAAAAAACCAAGGTACTATAAAAAATAGCCCAGTAACTCCCAGTGCTACATTTTTACCTGTTTTTTTCGGTTTTAGGTAAAACTGCTCGCATATTATTTTGCATAGAATGCATCTCATATTTTAGTGCATCACATGATTTGCTCTCATCACCATACTGCATAACCATTACTGGATTCGGAGACTTTCCTGCACATCCAAACAATGTAGTGCTTATTACTACACATAATGTTAGACTTTTTAACGCCTTTTTAAAATATCTCAATTTATTCATATAACCTGTAAATAATAAAACGCCTAAAAAATAGAATAAACGACTACATATAACTAAAGTAATAGATACTATAGCACCCAATATATTTATTAACAAATGCATTACCTTTGTTACCTATATATATAAATTAACAGCAAATGTCAACTAATGCGTTGTTTTGCTGAACCTTAAAGTTCCAATATCTATAATAAAAATCAACAATAAAATTTAAATACTATACTGCTTGCTCAAGAATGGTTTTCCTGAAACCTATATACTAATCATACCTGAAAACTCCGGTTTTTAAGTTTCAAAATAAAACTACTATCTTCATTTAAAAATGTCTTAAATATCAACAATATTTACGAATTTTTAAACTTGATATTAATTCCATTTTCTGTCTTTAAAATTAGGATTCTTCAAGTACGATTAGTATATAATGAATTAAAAAGATTTCAAACTTTTAGAATATTGCATCTCTTCTACCCAATTTTGAATTTTAAACCTTAAATAGAAAGTAGTTTTGCTTTTATTAAAAACACCATGCTATAATTAAAATAGCATAAAATAAACATTTAAGATGAGAAAACTCTTAAATCATCTATCAATATTTCCATTATTAATCACTCTATTTTTCATATGCTCATGTGATAGACAAAAAGAATGCATTGATCCAGATGATTGGGGAGGAACGCTTTCTACAAGCATTAGCTCCAATGATAATCCTACTCCTCCGCCTGATAATTATAATACGGTAACTCAGCAAACTACCGCTTGGAAAAAAAGCTACGAGTTAGATGGCAATAGGGTCATAATGGTAGTAAAAAATAATGTTAACTGCAAACCAAAAGACCTAAACAATAGTAGCTTATTTACTGAGACTAATAGTTGGTTACCAATATTAAGTGAATACCTCGAATATAACGAAGACATACCTATCTGTTCCTTCGTATCTGATACACCCGTAACCTTAGAGTGGTGTCCTAAAGATAGCTCCATGGACGATGATAATATTCCAGCCTCAAACCTTCCATGCAAATTCAATTATGGTCTGGGGTTATATTCAACTCTTGCTTCTAGTACTCGTACCGTAGATAACACTGACTTTTCATGTCTTATAGATGGCGTTAGTACAAATGATAATAATTGTTTTTTTCATATTGGAGATAATATGAATACCAAAATAGAAGATTCTCCTTTCTATAGCCAGTCATGTCCAACCGCTGGAGTATCTTTTATACCCCCTACTGATACTAACAATAATACTATAAATATATACTTTAAAATTTTAGATAGATATTATAGCGATAATGCTGGTGGATACACCATAGAATTCAAACAGGGGGTAAGAAAATCAAACTCAGAAGGAGTTGTTACAAAATTTGTTGGACTTGTTCAAGCATTACTATGTAATGTAACAAGTGGTATTTATAAAAAATTAGTAAGTGAGACAGACTTCACAAGTTATATAAAGGTTATTTTAGTTTTATATATTATCTTTTTAGGTCTTAGTTCTGTAATGGGATTCTCACAACTAACACATAAAGAACTTTTAATAAGGGCATTAAAATTTGGAGTAATACTACAGCTTATGTCTGATACAAGCTGGGATTTTTTCAATAACTACTTCTTCAATTTTTTTACCAATGGTATATCAGAAATCACAAGCATTGCTTTTGGGCAAGATAATACTACTACCTCAACTGTGAATATACCATGGGTAAATGCTTCTCAAGATGCACAATGTAATTTACAAAATTTAAGTGTATTTTCAGATATAGACACTGTAATAAACCAGCTTTTTTCTTATGAAACAACTAGAAAAATTTTGTCTCTGCTCTTTTGGGAAGTATTCGGATTTGTATATATAGCGATTATTTATATATGCCTAGCTGTTGTTCTATTTATATTAATGAAATTTATTTTAATATACTTAGTAAGCATCTTAATTATTTCAATATTAATCACTCTTGCTCCAATATTTATTCCATTTTTTCTATTTAAAATTACACGCAGCTTCTTCAATAATTGGCTTAAAGCATTAATCAGCTATTTTGTACAACCTATAGTAATATTAACTTTCGCTTTCTTTTTATTGCAGATTTTTGTATCACAAATGCAATCTCTTTTAGGATATAGAGTATGTTGGAAAAAATTTCTAACAATCCCAATCGTAGAAATTGATTTCTATGCTTGGCAATATGACTTCCCTAATGACTCTGATAAAAAATGTATTGCAACCCCTAACTCAATATACTACTACGACACTGATAGTCCAGTAAAAAGCCAAGCAGATCAATTACAATTAGTAGGAGATTTAAATATAGAAACCTATCCTGGAAACAATGCATGTACCCCTAAAGATACAAATTATAGCACTGATACAGGCGATCTTTGTATGCCATATACTTGTTTTCAAAATAGATATGTTGATTATCCTTATCTAGATCCAAACTTCCAACCTGATAAGCCCAGAATTGATGAGCTACATGCCTCATCCCCTACTCTTGTATCATTCAAGGATATAGTGTCATTTGCTATGATTATATGGTTCATGTACCACTTTAGTAATATAGTACCAGTCATAGCAAAACAAGTAGCCAGAGGCAACCCATTTACAGGAGTAAATTTAGGATTAACCGCAGGAGCATTACAAGGAGCAATATTTAAATATGGCTCAGCAACAATAACAAAACCACTAATGCTTATTGGAAGCCCTATATATAAATATGCAACAAAGGGCAGAAACTTAAGAGATGATCTAAGAATACCTAGACAAACTATGAAGGGGTTAAAAGAATATGCACAAGATGCCATAGGTAAAAAAATTGAAAAAACAGAAGAAAAAATCTCAAAAAGTAGACCAGTAAAGATAGCTAAATGGATTGTGAAACCTCATGAAATGATAGGCGAGAAAATAAGTAAAAAAGCAGGAGAAACTCTTGAAAAAATGGGACAGAAAACTTTCGGCAAAGGAATGGCAGCTCTAGAACAAAAAAGGGATGAAATAACAGACGCCATAGATCGCAAAACAGATGAGGTATTATTTGGTGAAAAACGTGCAAAACTTGTTTCTGATAAAGCCAGAAAAGCACTACAATCTGCAGATAGCGCACTTAATATAGCTAGAAATAAACAAAAAGAACAAGAAAAATCTCAAAAAGAAAGACAAAAAATACAAGAAGCTATTGATAACGGAAAAATAGAAAACATAGAAGGAGCTAATCTTATAAAAAAGAAAAAAGAGGAAGAAGAAGAAACTAAAAAACTTATGCAAAGATATATACAGAAATCATACAGTCAATATCGTGAAGCTGCAAAAGAAGGTAGTACAAAAGCAATGATAGCTTTAGGACATATGCATGAACAAGGTGAAGTACCTAGCAAAGCAGATACAGGTTTAACTCCTGAACGAGAGCTATATGATAATCTATCAGAAGCTCATAACTTATATACAAATGCTTTAAATGCAGGAGACCACTTGGCAAGGGCTGAAATTGGTAGAATTGCACAAAAAATGCAAAGTCAAAAAGAAATTCTTGATAAAAAAGGAGCAGAAGCACTAAAAAATGGAGATGAAGCATTTGCTGAGGCACTTGACAAAAAAGACAAAGGAATAGAAGCACAAGATCAAATACAAAAAGCATATAGCGAGTATACTAAAGCTGCTCAAGATGGCAATGCTATAGGAATGATGGCTTTAGGAAGAATACATGAACAAAACCTACTAGAAAGCGAAGAAGATGTAGGCTTAGATCATGATGAAATAATTTACAATAATCTATCAAAAGCACATAACTCGTATACTAAAGCCTTAGAAGCAGGACATATTTCAGCAAGACCTGAAATCGATAGAGTAACTCAACAAATGCAAGCACAAAAAGCAATCTTAGACAGAAAAAAATCTGAATAAATACTATTTTCAATTAAACAGAGCATTTTACTTTTATTTTATTTCTCTGGAAAAAAGAAGAGTTTTTGGGTAGAGTGAAGTAAATCCATTTATCACACTTGAAAACATGAAAAAAACAAAATGCTTAATATTAGGATCTGGCCCAGCCGGGCTAACAGCTGCTATTTATGCAGCAAGAGCAGCTTTAGAGCCTATTTTAATTACAGGCATTACACCTGGTGGACAATTAACTTTAACTACAGTAATTGAAAACTATCCTGGTTTTGTAGAACCAATGGATGGAAACCAACTTATGCAACAAATGACAGATCAAGCAAAAAGATTAGATGTTGATATAGTAAATGATCATGTTATCGAAGTAAAATTAAACTCTCGTCCTTTTGTTTGCATAACTCAAAACAATACTAAATACACTTGTGACACTCTAATTATTGCTACAGGCGCACAAAGCCGCTGGCTTGAAATTCCAAGTGAAGAAAAATTTAAAGGACATGGTGTGTCATCTTGTGCAACATGTGATGGATTCTTTTATAAAAACAAAAAAGTAGCAATTGTAGGAGGAGGAAATGTTGCAGTTGAAGATGCTCTATATTTAGCCAATTTTGCCAACCAAGTTACATTAATTCATCGCAGAGATGAATTGCGAGCTGAAAAAATGCTTCAAAAAAAACTATTTGCTAATAAAAAAATAAAAATAATCTGGGATAGTGTTGTAGAAGAAATACTTGGAGATGAAAACCCATCAAATGTTACAGGACTAAAAATTAAGAATGTTAAAAACGATAAATTAACAACTTTATCATTAGATGGCGTATTTATAGCAATTGGTCATACCCCTAACACAACCATGTTTAAAGATTTCATAAAACTAGATAAAGATGGATATATAATTACGCCTCCTAATAGCACTAAAACAAATATCGAAGGAGTTTTTGCAGCTGGAGATGTACAAGATAAAATTTATCGACAAGCAGTTACTGCAGCTGGCAGTGGTTGTATGGCTGCATTAGAAGCAGAAAAATATCTATCCATGTTAAATTAATTGTACTCTTAAATAACTTATCGGTATAATACACATCATACTTGAAAACTCTATTTTCTAAGTGTGATGGAGTGTATTTTTGATTACAAATTGATTTATCAAACATGAAAAAACTTATCCACAGTTTCAAAATTATAGTTTTTCTTTGCTTAACCACTCAAGTAATAGCATCTCAAATAAAAACAAAATGTTTAATATTAGGCTCTGGTCCAGCTGGGCTAACAGCTGCTATTCATACAGCAAGAGCTGGCATCAAAACTACTCTAATTACTGGAAAAACACTTGGAGGGAAACTGACTTTAGCAAAAAAAATTGAGAATTATCCTGGATTCATAGAGCCAATACAAGGCTCTCAGTTAATAAAAAAAATGATGTCCCAAGCTAAAAAACTAGGAGTTATGATAGTAAATGACCATGTAACTGAAGTGAAATTAGATTCACGTCCATTTTCATGTCTGACTGAAAACAAAAACGAATATCAATTTGATGCTCTAATTATTGCAACTGGAGTACATAGTAATTGGCAGAATATTCCTGGTCAAAAAAAATTCAAAGGACATGGTGTGTCATATTGTGTTACATGTGAAGGGTTCTTATACAAAAATAAAAATATAGCAGTAGTTGGTAAAAAAGATGTTGCCATTAAAAATGCTTTATACCTCACCAACCTAGCTAATCAAATTACCTTGATCAACTCTGAAAACAACCTATCAACTGATAAAAGTATTAAGACTAAATTATTACTAAATAATAAGATTAAGATACTTAATAATACCACTATAGAAGCAATACTTGGAGACAATAAATCATTAACTGTTACTGGATTAAAAATTAAAAATACAAGAACTAAACAATCTATGACTCTACCAATAGATGGAATATTTATAGCAGCTGAACATACACCTAATACATCTATGTTTAAAAATCTTATAAAATTAAATGATAAAGGATACATAGTCACACCACCTAATAGTACAAAGACAAACATTGAAGGAGTGTTTGCGGCAGGAGATGTGCAGCATACAACTCACAAATATGCAATTACAGCTTCTCATAATGGATTTATTGCAGCTTTAGAAGCAAAACAATATTTGCTATCATAAGTTTGCACCTAAAATATAAATATACTAATCGTACTTGAAGAATCCTAGTTTTAAAGACAGAAAATGCAATTAATATCAAGTTTAAAAATTCGCAAATATCATTGATATTTAAGACATTTTTAAATGAAGATAGTAGTTTCATTTTCAAACCCCTGTCTTCACAGGGGCATGCTTAAAAACCGGAGGCTTCAGGTATGATTAGTATATA
>JABSSG010000028.1 GCA_013214525.1 Rickettsiales bacterium
CAATTGGCATTAACATCTGTAGTTAGAGGAAGCCTACATGCAGAACCGTCGGTATTTCCTGCGATATAAGCAGTTGCGTCACAATTGGTATTAACGTCCGTAGTTAGAGGATTTCTGCATGCACCTTCATCTACTAATTCTCCACTGTTACATTGTGCTCCACCAGGAATACAATCGGGAAATTGTTTCTTATTTGCATTGCTTCTAAGACTCATTTTGTTACCTTTTAGTTGAGTTCTAATGAGGTCTTATGTATTTGTAATTTTAAAATTACTAAAATTAGTCCCTCTTACTTTTATATTTTGTACTTTTTTATATTCTAAATCTATATATTTATGTACAAAGTCTAAATATATGCAACGAGAAACTTTAGATGGTGATTTTAATCACACTTGAAAAATTCTATAAGTATCTACTATTACACTTGAAGATCCTATTTCCAAACTTAAAACTAGGACTCCTCAAGTGTAATGAGCATGAAAATGTTTTGTTAAACACGTCGCGGCATTACTATGTATTTAAAGTTTTTATTAGAAGGGTTTTCTATGATTGTAGGAGAGAATGGATCTTTGAAGGAACAGATTACTTTATCTCCTTTAATAACATTCATAACGTCGAGTATATATTTAAAGTTAAAACCAAGTTCTAAGTTGCCAGTATAATCAGTATTTACGTCAAGTATTTCTTCAGCTTTATTACCAATATCATCATTTGCAGTAATAAGTAATGAATTTTTATTTAATATAAATTTAATCCCTCTGAATTTTTCATTTGTTATTGTAGCGACTCTATCTACAACATTTGAAAATAAATCAGCTTTAACTTCGATTTTAATGTTGTTATCTTGAGGTATTAATCCACCATAGTCAGGAAATTTGGCATCTATTAATTTAGAAAGCAAAGTAAAGCATTTTCCTGAACATAGTATTTTATTAGTGGATATGTGCAATTCTATATCTTCAGTTAGTTCGTCAATGATTTTTCTAAGTTCTAGAATTGTTTTTTTAGGAATAATTATGCCTTGGAATTCTTTTAAGTCTGTTATTTTGTTGCTTGATGATATAGATAATCTATGTCCATCTGTTGCGACTAATCTAATAGAGGAATCATAGTAATGAATGTAAATACCGCTTAAATTATATCTAATTTCTTCATCTGCCATAGCAAACTTACATTCATCTATCATTTTTTTAAGTTCTATGCTTGAGATCTTAAATTTTGAAGTATATTTGATATCTCCAAACTTAGGGAATTCATCAGCAGGTAGAGTAGGTAGATTGAAGCTGCTATTGCCACATGAAATATTGACATTATTATTAGTCAGATTAAATTTTATCTTATGTCTTTCATCAAGCTTTCTTACTATATCATAAAGTAAATGAGCACTTAAAGTAGTTGAAAATTCTTGTGAAGTTGGCGTTGAAATAACTTCTGATATTAGGATATCCATATCAGTAGTAGATAATGTTACTTGATTATTTTTTACAGTAATAAGTACGTTTGATAAGATTGGGATAATGTTTCTTCGTTCAACGACTGACTGAACATGGGAGAGAGCTAATACTAAGGTTTTTTTGTCTATTTCTAAAACACATTGTTTAGTATCGGAGTTTTGATTTATACCAAGTCCGAAGTTTTCATTTAGCATTCTACGACCTTAATTAAAAGATTTATATCCTCTGCAAATTCTTTATTTTCTTCTATGAGGCTCTCAATTTTTTTAACTGCATGTATTACTGTTGTATGATCTTTACCGCCAAATTTACGTCCAACTTCAGCTAAACTTCTATTTGTAAGAATTTTTGATAGATACATAGCCATTTGTCTTGGACGTGCTATTGTTCTTAGTCTTTTATTTGAAGACATATCAGAAAATTTTATATTATATCTTTCTGCAACTTTACGCTGTATATCTTCAATGGTAATGATTTTTTCATTTGAACGCAATAGATCTCGAAGTATTTCTCTAGTACTATCTAAGTTTATTTGCTGACCAGTAATACTTGTATGTGCCAATATTTTATTTAATGCTCCTTCTAATTCACGCACATTTGATACAATTTTTCTTGCTAGAAACTCAAGTACATTTTGAGGTACATTCATTTTAGAATGTTGTATTTTAGATTCTAAAATCCCTAATCTTAGTTCATAAGTTGTGTTATGGATGTCTGCTACTAATCCCCATCCTAGTCTTGATTTTATCCTGTCTTCCATATTTTCTAATGCAGAGGGAGAGCGGTCTGCAGAGATTACTATTTGTCTATTATTATCAATTAAACTATTGAGCGTGTGAAAAAATTCTTCTTGTGTATTATCTTTGCCACACATGAATTGGACATCATCTACCATTAATACATCTACTGATCGATATTGTTCTTTAAAATCCATTATTTTATTGTTACGAAGAGCTGTGACAAATTGATACATAAATTTTTCTGCAGAGAGATATACAACTTTTCTATTTGGGTTAATTTTTTGAATTTGCCAAGCAATTGCATGCATTAAGTGAGTTTTGCCAAGACCAACACCACCATATAGAAATAAAGGATTGGAACCAATTTGAGCCGAGTTACTTTCTGATACAGCTCGGGCGGCAGTATATGCAAATTCATTTGGTGGTCCAACAACAAAATTTTCAAATATAAAGCGTTTATCTAAATTATTGCTTAAAGAGTTTTCTTGAGGAAAATTTAATTTTGTGGTGGCAATAGTATCGTTATCAGGGGTAATTGTAGTACCATTGTTGTTTTGGTCTACAATTATAGAGATTTTTTTAATAAAACTTCCTTCTTTTTGCCAAGCTTGAATAATTTTTTTTTCGAAATGAGTCAGTAGCCAATCTTTAATAAAATTTGTTGGTGCTGTGAAATTTGCACAATTAGTATTGATACTGACCAATGTGAGTTTACTTATCCAACTTTTATAAGTTGCTTCGCCATGTTCTTTTCTTAGGAAAGACAATACTTTTTGCCAAGTATCATTAGAAGGGGTGGTGGTTGGCGTTGTATTAATCTCTTCTGGCTCTTTTTCAAGCACATTGCTAGAATATTGTAAACCCATTTGTGTTATGGTTGAATTTTTAGAGTATAAATCCGTGTACCTAGAAAATACGATTTTTTAAGTACGATTAGTATATACTAATCATACATGAAAATACCGATTTTTAAATTTGAAAATAAAACTACTACCTTCGCTAAAAAATGTCTTAAATATCAACGATATTTGCGAATTTTTAAGCTTGATATTACTTCTATTTTCTTTTTTAAAATCTCGGACTTTTTAAGTACGATTAGTATAGCAATCATGCCCTATAAAAAATAGACAGTAAATCATTTTTTTTAAAATTTTTTTAATTATCATATTGACAGAGAAAACAGCTTGAGCTTTGCTTATAACCATCAATTATAAAGATTAAATTTAAACTAAATCCTAATGTAATTAAATGCAAAATTTAAATAGTAAACTTTTTGAAAAGAATGCAGTACTAAAGGTCGATAACGTTGGGTTAAATATACAGAGTTATCTTCTTGAAGAAATTTGTGCGAAGATTGATGCCCAAGATATAATCTTTATTACGAAGGATCGTATTGAAGGACAAAAGATTTTCAATACAATTAATTTTTTAATTAGACGCAAATGTTTATTTTTTCCTGAATGGGATATTGCACCATATGAGCATATTTCTCCAGCACAAAACTTGTTACATCAGAGAATAAGAACTTTATTTGATATAATAAATTCTTCTGAGCCAAAAATTATTGTAGCATCAACTAGATCTGTGTTACAGAAGATTCCCACTAAAAATTTTCTTCAATCTAAATCTTTTTCATTGAGGGTAGGTGATGTTATTGAAAGAGATAAGCTTATAAAAGATCTTGTGAATATTGGATATGTGCGTACCTCCTTTGTCACTACAGTTGGTGAATTTGCTATTAGGGGGAGTATAATAGATATAGCAGGAGAAACTGTTAGTCATGGTTATAGAATAGATTTTTTTGGAGATCAGATAGAATCTATTAGAAAATTTGATGTTATTTCACAGATAACTTCTGAATCAAAACCCTCTATAAATATTTTTCCATCAAATGAATTAATAATCTCAACTGATACAATTGAAAATTTTAAAAATTATTTACTTGAGTCAATTGGCACAGGTTATAAAGAGAATCGAATGTTGTTAGATATACAGGATGGTATTAAAACTCTGGGTGTAGAAAATTTTCTACCTGTATTTTATCAAAATCTTGGTGATATTTTTGGGTATTTGAAAAACCCTGTGATTGTTTTGGATAACTTTGTTAGAATTGATGTGAAGAAATTTCTTGATAAAGCTCAAGCTATTTATCAAGATCAAATTGGTGAAGGCAAAGGAACTGAGTATAAATTCTTAGCACCAGAAAAAATTTGGCTTTCTTTGAAAGAATTTGAGAATAAAACAAAAAATAACTATCTGGTAGAATTTTATCCATTTGATAGTTCAGATTCTGTTTCTGAAAATGATGGTGTTTTTTCTACTAAATCTGAGATTAAATCACTGCCAATTTTTCATAAGAAAGAGTTATCATTTGGATTGATAAAGGAGTTTATCATTGAACACAGAAAACTTGGCAAGACTGTGATCATATCTTGTTTAAGTGAAGGTTCACAAGATAGAATAATGAAAATGTTTGGAAGTCATGATATAGAGGCATTGAAATTAGATGATTGGCCAAATCAAGATCTTATTAAGCAAACTGCAAAAATTTATAATCAGGTATTTGTCATAATTTCGCCTATAGAGCATGGAGCTATATGTCCAAATTATATTATTTTGACAGAAGAAGATTTATTTGGTGAAAAAATAAAAAAACCAATATCTAAAAAGACAACTCTTAATAATGTTCTTTCAACTGATCAAGGGTTTCAAATAGGCGAAATTGTAGTTCATAAAGAATATGGTATTGGTAAATTTGTAGGTCTTGAATTGATAAAACTTTCAGACAGTCAACATGATTGTTTAAAAATTATCTATGCTGGGGATGATAAATTATTTGTACCAGTAGAGAATATGGATGTGGTTGTTAAATATGGGAGTGCAAGTGACAGTATTATTCTTGACAGTCTTGAGCGTGCTAGTTGGCAAGTAAAAAAGGAGAGAGCAAAGAATAAGATACGAAAAATAGCGGATTATCTTTTAAAAATAGCTGCACAGAGAAATTTAGAGCAAGCTGATAAAATAACTTTAGCAGAAAGTAATTATAATAAGTTCTGTGCAAGTTTTCCTTATGCAGAAACTGAAGATCAAGAAAAAACTATCAACTCTGTTTTAGCGGACTTGGCTAGTGGTAGACCAATGGATAGATTGATTTGTGGAGATACGGGTGTCGGCAAAACAGAAATTGCAATTCGTGCTGCATTTGTTGCAACACAATCTCAGCTTGATTGTTTTCATAAAAATTTAGTAGTGTTGATTTGTCCTACAACTTTATTATGCAGGCAGCATTATAAGGTTTTTAAAGAAAGATTTAAAAATTTAAATATAAAAATATTTCAGTTATCTAGACTTGTGTCTAGCAAAGAAAAAAAGCAGGTGATTGAAGAAATAAATCAGGGAAAAGTAGATATAGTAATAGGCACTCATGCATTACTTACTGACAAAATTGATTACAGAAATCTTACTTTATTGATTGTTGATGAAGAACATCATTTTGGAGTATCTCACAAAGAAAAACTAAAGAAACTCAAAGAAAAAATACATATTTTAACTCTGTCTGCTACACCAATTCCTCGTACTTTGCAAATGTCCCTAGCAGGAATACGTGATTTGAATTTAATTACAACACCTCCTGTTAATAGGATAGCAACTAAAATATCTGTTATTGGTTTTGATGAATCTGTAATAAAGGAAGCTTTAATCAGAGAACGTAATAGAGGAGGGCAAAGCTTTTATATTTGTCCAAGAATTCATGAGCTTGCTGATGTAGAAAATAATTTAAAAGTCTTATTGCCCAATTTTAAGATAGTAAAGGCACATGGTAGGCTTCCTGTCTCTCAGTTAGATAAAATTATGGAAGATTTTTATGAAGGAAAATTTGATGTTTTGCTATCAACATCAATCATAGAATCTGGACTAGATATTCCAAAAGCAAATACTATTATTGTTCATAATGCTAATAAATTTGGTTTAGCACAGCTTTATCAAATTAAAGGTAGGGTAGGTAGAAGTAATGTTGAATCATATGCTTATTTTACTGTTCAAGATATGCATACATTAAACCAAGTAACTATGAAAAAGTTACAGATATTACAGAATCTTGATGAATTAGGTGCTGGCTTTTCAGTTGCTTCGCATGATATGGACATTAGAGGGTTTGGTAATCTTCTTGGGGAAGAACAATCTGGGCATATAAAGGAAATAGGTGTGGAGCTTTATCAGCAAATGCTTGAAGAAACATTGAGTGAGCTTAAAGCACAAGGATCATATAAGAAGTCTTGGGTTCCTCAAATAAATATAGATATGCCAATCTTAATTCCAGAGGCTTACATTGCAGATTTTGATTTACGTCTTTCTTTGTATAAGAAAGCATCTAATTTCACTACGGAAAGTGAACTTATTGCTTTTTCAGCTGAATTAATTGATAGATTTGGAGCACTTCCTTCAGAACTTGAGGGTTTACTTGCTGTACTTAGACTGAAGCAATTATGTTTAAAAACTTTTGTTAAAAAAATTAATCTTGGAAATAAGGGTATTTTGATTGAGTTTGTAGATACTAAAGAACAGGCAGTAGCAGAGAAACTATTTAAATTTGTTATGAATAATAAGGAAAAAATAAAATTAAAAAATAATGGTTCTATTGTGTTAATGGTTGAAATTCAGGAGCAGATGAAAAGAATTGAGGCTGTAAAAGAGTTTTTGGAGTCATATGCTCATTGTATTTGAAGTTCTAATAAAGGGTTATGTGAAGATAATAAAAAGACTTGTTTTATAACTAAAAGTAATTATAAGTTACCTCACAGTATTGCAGTAAGTTCAAGCTAGGAGGGCAAATGGTGTCTTATATAGATATAGCAATAGTAATTGCTTATATGTTTTTTTGTTTAGTGATTGGATTGCTTAGATATGGCAAGATCAAAAATATACGTGATTATACGTTAGGAACAAAACCTTTTTCAACAGTTGTGCTAATGGTAACAACTTTTGCTACTGCAACTAGTGCAAGACAAATAATTGGTCATACAGGAAAAGTATATGTATTAGGGTTAGTGTATATGCTTCCTCTGTTTTTTACTCCTATATCTTGGTTCATATTTGCTAAAATTTTTGCTCCAAATTTGCAAGAATTCCGTCAACATAAATTTATCTCATTAAGTGATATTATGGAGCATTGGTATGGCATAACAGGAAGATGGGTAACCAATATTATCTCTATATTACTAACAATAGCTATTACAGCAGTTAGTGTTATAGCTATTGGCTATTTATTACATTATTTCCTTAATATTCCAAAGAATTTAGGTATGTACATAGGCCTTATTGTTGTTACTAGTTATTCAGTATTTGGAGGAATAACATCTGTTGCTTTTACAGATCTCTTTCAAGCATTAATATTTTTTGTAGCATTACCATTAGCTTGTTTTGTTGGAATACGAAATATAAGTGAAGTTGCTACAATAGGTGAGATTGAAAGAATATTAGTTGCATTGCCTCAAACACATAAACAAATCAACATAAATAATCTTCCTTTATTTCTAAGTTTCGTATTTTATGCACTAATACCTTATACTGCAATTCCGTATATTCAAAGAGCTTTGATAGCCAAGAATGAAAAACAATTTATGCGAAGTTTTGTAGGGGTAGCAATTTTAACCATTCCTATATTATTGATGGTATGTTTAATAAGCTTAATAACTTATTATAGTAATCCTAACATAGAATCTAATACAGTATTGTATTATTTTGTAGATTATTCTTTACCTATAGGATTAAAAGGATTAATGGCAGCTGGTTTTTTAGCGATAATAATGTCTACTCAAGATTCGTATTTAAATACTATATCTGTGTTAATATCTCATGATATTTGCAAGCAAATGTGGTCATCTTTAACTGATAAACAAGAACTGTTAATTGCACGTATTTCTTGTGTTGCTATATCTTTAATTGCTATCACTTTAATTTTTATGAACAGAAGTGTTATGGATACAATATGGTTAGTAGGTAACTTTTTAGAGCCATTGGTAGCCATGCCTTTAATAGCTGGGTTGGTTGGTGTACGAATAAATAAAAACTCATTTATATTTATGATTATAGCATCGATAAGCACTATCATTGTAACACGTATTTTTACAGGAGTATTTGATACAAGAAGTCTTGCAATTGGTATGGTAACCTCAGCAATTGCTTTATATATATTACATAAAAAGCATAAGAGAGAGTCTATATTCTCTTTGCCAAAAGTTAATATAAGCTTGCTATCTGATAAATTAAACAAACGAGTTTTAAATAATTCTTATTCAATTGGTTCTTTGTATACAGTTGGTGTAGTTCTTTGTATTAATTTTTTAGTTGGTGTATTTTGTGCCAATTTAAATTTTTTTAATCCTCTTAATGTTTCTCTAGTAGTCATGGCA
>JABSSG010000029.1 GCA_013214525.1 Rickettsiales bacterium
ACCAACGCTGGAGTCAACAGCAGAACCAACGCTGGAGTCAACAGCAGAACCAACGCTGGAGCCAACAGCAGAACCAACGCCGGAGCTAACAGCAGCACCAACGCTGGAACCAACAACAGAATCAATACTGGAGCCAACAACAGAATCAGAATCAACATATAGACTAACACCAAAGCCAACGTTAAAGTTACCTTCAAAATCAACACGTACTCAAAAGAAACTACATATGTATCAAGTAGGGAAAGATAACAAAAAATTAGTTGAAGTATCAGAAGGAGAATAAAAGTACTTATTCAAGAATATTGCGGATACTCGAGGAGTTTTTAAGTGAAGATAGTAACTTTATTTTCAAACTTAAGAATAGGAATATTCAAGTACGAGGAGTATATATATTTAGATGTATCCGTTTAGATTTTTTCAACAATACCATGAATGAATTGTTCAACAATCTTGTTTTTCGGATGATCGAGATCTTTTACATTTCCTGTCCAAACTATTTTTCCTTTATAAAGCATTGCAATACGGGTAGCAATTTTACGTACACTATTTATATCGTGAGTAATAGTAATGGATGTAGCCTTTAAGATATTTCTGCAATGAATGATTAAATCATTTACTACACTTGTCATGATAGGGTCAAGACCAGTTGTAGGTTCATCAAAAAATAATATTTCTGGGTTGTGAGCAATAGTACGAGCGAATGCTACACGTTTTTGCATTCCTCCTGATAATTGTGCAGGGTATAAATTCAAAACGCTATTATCAAGCCCAACTCTTGCTAGATTTTCAGATGCAATAGCTCTAGCTTTTTCATTTGGAACATTTTTATTATAAATAAAATAAAAAGCAACATTTTCTAATATTGTCAGACTGTCAAATAAAGCTCCTGCTTGGAAAAGAAACCCAAATGTACTCATGAATTTTTCATATTCTGCACCGCATAAATCTAAGATATTGCGATTATTTACAATGATAATGCCACTATCAGGTTTCATTAATCCAACAATACATTTTATTAAAACGGATTTCCCACTTCCAGAACCACCTAAGATTACTAGTGATTCATTCTTAAAAATATCCAAATTTATATCAGATAAAACAACATTACTACCAAATGATTTCTTCAATTTACGTATTTGAATTTGTATTTTATTTGAAGTTTTTTTCTGAATAGTTTTCTTTAGTTTTTTATACATCATTTACTAAATAAAATTCCAGTTGTGACATAGTTAAAGAATAAAATTAAAATAGAGGACATAACAACAGCATTTATAGTTGCAATACCAACGCCAGACGCCCCTCTCTTACTTGACATTCCATTATAACAACCACAAAGCGTTACAATAAGACCAAAGATTACAGCTTTGATTATACCACTTACAACATCATTTATTTCTAAATATTCTAAGGTATTTCTTATGTATAGAACTTTGTTGAAAGATAAAACGTCAGTTGCAACTATATATCCTCCCATAATACCAATTGAATTTGCTATTAATACTAGTAAAGGGAATACTACTATTCCAGCAATGATACGAGGAGTTACTAAATATTTTATAGGGTTTACTGATAGAGTAGTTAATGCATCAATCTGTTCTGTCACTTTCATGGTGGCTATTTCTGCTGCTATTGAAGATCCCATTCTACCTGCAACCATTAATCCAGTTAATACAGGACCTAATTCTCTAGTAATAGATAATACAACTACTGTTGGAATACTGCTTTCAGCAGAAAACCTTGAGAAGCCAGTGTAGCTTTGTAGTACAAGTACAGCACCTGTAAATATTGCTGTCATGCCTACGACAGGTACTGAAAAGAAGCCGATTTCCAATAAAGCTCTAGTAAATTGTTTAAAATAGAAAGGGGAAGTGAAAGCGTATTGTAAGGAATTTAAAATAAAAATAGAATATTTTCCTACTTCTTTACAAAATAATATACTACCTCTACCAACTAACTGTAAGAAATTTAATATTGATAAAAATATAGTATAAATCTTCATATGCTATGTCTTCCTCTCCTGAAGTGCTAAATTTAATACATATCAGCTGATGCAGTTTCTATTTTATACTTTATTTTATATCTATGCCCAAGTGAAGTTAATATTTCAGATTTTCTAGTATTTGCTAAATTTGCTATTTCTTCTACAGTAAGATGATCGCCTATTAATTCAACCTCTTGACCTATATTTTGAAATTTTTTCGGTACATTAGAAATATCTAGACAGAGTAAATCCATTGATATTTCTCCTATTATATCTGCTCTTGTACCATTTATGTAACAATATCCTTTATTACTGAGAGTTCTTGGATAACCATCTCCATATCCAACAGGGATGGTAGCAGTTACCATGCCAGGCTTTAACTTATAAGATGCATCATAGCCAATAGTTTTTTGTACAGATGAGTCTTTTATGAAATGTATATCAATTATTTTTGATGTTAGGTTGACTACTTGTGATAAAGATAAAGGAGAATTTACGGAAGAATTTCCACAGTGAATTCCATAAAGCATATGACCTGGTCGTACTTGATTAAATAGATAATCTTCTCCTAGAAAAATTCCTGCTGAGTTACTTAGACTATATTTAAAATTTGGAAATTGATTTTGTAGAGATTTCATGATTTGTAATTGTCTAGTATTCATATCGTTTTGAGCATTATCTGCACAGGATAAATGGCTTAGTATATAATGAATGTTTAAAGATTGGTTTGAAATAACACTATTTAAGGCATCTTTAACTAAATGATTATCAATTCCTACTCGTGTCATACCGCTATCTATTTGTATGATGCATGGTAGCTTCCTATCATAATTTTGAGCTACACTTGTCCAAATTTGGATCTGATAAGTATTATTCAGCACAGGTGTTAATTGCCATTTTAAAAATTCTTTTTCTTCTCCTTTACCTATGCCATTTAATATATATATGTGTGCAGATTTAAGAGTATTACGTAACGTTATCCCCTCATTAAGAGTAGCAACATAGAATTCGTTGCATCCTGCTTTAAAAATTTCTGGAGTTACTTGTGTTAGTCCAAGCCCGTAGCAATTACATTTTACCACAGCTGCAACGGTTGCTTTATTGTTTACATATTCTTTTATGGCTTTGTAATTTTTGATAATGTTGGATATATTAATTGTCAGAGTTGAATAGGTCATCTTTTATAAGGTCTATTTTTCCAAAATTTTTTTTACTATTAAATGCTTTTGAAACAACATTAACAAACTTCCTCACTAATGTATATGTATTACACTTGAAAGTAGGGTTTTTCAAGTACGATAAGTGTATACTAATTATACTTGAAAAACCTTATTTTTAAGCATGCCCCTGTGAAGGCATGGGTTTGAAAACAAAACTGCTATATTTGCTTAAAAATCCTTGAATATCTAAGATATTTGCAGATTTCTAAGTTTAATATTACTTCTTTCTGAATTTATCTAAACTGATTACGTTATCTTTTTGTTGTAACTTTTTAGGTTTTTCTGTAGGAGTTTTCGTTTTTACTTTAATAAGGTTCTCTCCTTCATTTTTTTTCTCACTCTCCTCTCGTATTGGCATGAAATGTAGTTCGATATTTACGCTGGGATCAGCAAAGCGTGAAATTGCTTTATAAGGCACAGAAAGTCTTTCATTTTTATTATTAAAACAAAGAGTTACACTAAATCTATCCTCATCTACAACTAAATCTTCAAATTGGTGTTGTAAAACTATAGTCATTTGTTCTGGGTATTTTTCTTTTAATGTGTTGGATATTTCTACCCCTCTAAAATCTGTAAGAAATGAGATGTAAAAAAAATGTTCTCCAGGCAAGGTATCATTCCTAATATAGTTAAGAGATTCACGGATAACATTATGCATAGCTTCATTAAGTAAAGCTTTATAGTTGATTATGTTTCTTTCCATATAGATGTTAATTAATTTATCTTATAGATGATTTTATAATTAAAAGCTGTAATGCGTATATAGTTCCTAGAATAAAAATATTAGTAAAGCAAGCATTCTTCTAATTTTTTCTCTTTATTTTAGTAAACAATATACGTAAATATTCGAGCGATGCAAAATAGCAGGCTTCTGTTGCCCGGTGCCTGCCAAACCGCGTACTATTT
The DNA here is from genome assembly GCA_013214525.1 of Rickettsiales bacterium. Classification (GTDB taxonomy): domain Bacteria; phylum Pseudomonadota; class Alphaproteobacteria; order Rickettsiales; family JABSSG01; genus JABSSG01. Next base: position 4,108 of record JABSSG010000029.1, read on the forward strand.
AGCTACGCTATTAAGCAACAGCTAATGCAGCGTAATTGACATTGTCATTAGCTGCTAGTACAGAACGCTTATTGTCGTTTGCGTTTATTTTTATGATCTATTGCCTTACGGCCAGCAGTATCATGCTGAGCAAAAACTATTTCTTTATTATACGCGTCGAGTCTAATTCACCCCCATGTTGACAATGCTTTAGCTAACTATGAATTCTTTCTTAGATGGTGGAGGTGCCGGGTGCCGCCCCCGGGTCCGCTGTATTTATTTCAAATAATAATTTATTGCCATAGCTTTTGTAACAAAAGCAAGAAAATTATAGCATGCTATTATTGTTTTATAAACCCTAATTATGATAAAAAATTTTACAACTTTAGCTGAAGTTATAACTCCAATAATAGATTACAAAAACATTATGCTTGTCCCCATGAAAATGGGGATCTAGGCTATTTTTGCTGCAAATCAGCAGTTTTTACTTGAAATAGCCTTGCTATTCCTGCATAAAAACTACTAATTGCAACTCAAGAATATCCTAAAAATCTGAAATTCTTCTAATCCATTATTGGAGTTATAAAGAAAAATCTTCACAGTGTTATTATAATCAGATAAACTGTGGCTTAATAACCCTAATAATGTATTTAAATAAGATGTTGAAGGAAGAAATGCAAAAATTACAAGATACTGACCTTGAAGAACAAAAGACTTATAGAGCAACTTCTCCTGCGGTTGAGAAAATTTTGTGTAAGCCATTGAAAGTTTTAGATCATGGATTTATCAGAGTTATAGATTATATGGGGAACGATGCAGCAATAGTACAAGCAGCAAGAGTCTCTTATGGTTCAGGTACAAAAAAGCTTAATCAAGACAAAGGATTAATTTTTTATTTGATGCGTCATAGACATACAACTCCTTTTGAAATGTGTGAAATGAAGTTTCATGTGAAATTACCTATTTTTGTTGCAAGACAGTGGATACGTCATAGAACAGCAAATGTTAATGAATATTCTGCAAGGTATTCAATATTATCAAATGAGTTTTACTTTCCAGCTAAAGAGTATCTGGCTACACAATCTACAAATAATAAACAAGGAAGGGGAGAAGTTCTTTCAGGTGAAGAAGCAGAGTCAATATTAGATATTATGAAGAAAGATTCATCACAATGCTATAAACATTATGAAGAGATGTTGAATGAAGATGCAGATGGAAATATTTTAGATGAATCTAAACCAAAACTTGCTCGTGAGTTAGCTCGGGTTAATTTAACTATGAATTGTTACACAGAATGGTATTGGAAAATAGATTTGCATAACTTATTGCATTTTATTAAGTTGAGAGCTGATGCACATGCTCAATATGAGATAAGAGTTTATGCAGATATAATGCTTAATATTGTAAAGGAGTGGGTGCCAATGACATATGAAGCTTTTGAAGAATATATTAAGGAAGGAGTCCATATCTCTAAGAAAGGAGTAAAAGTATTAAAGCACATGATTGAAGGTAAAAATGTTACACAAGAAGAAAGTGGTATGAGTAAACGTGAATGGAATGAACTAATGAAAAGTTTTCTATGATGTTATGCTGAAGATGTATTATAATTCATCATGTAAAAAGGAATAATCTATATAGTCTTCTGCTCTTATAGATAAGTATATTTCTCCACTAGTTGAAGTAATATTTGCCGAGATTCCTAATACTATAGCTGTATTAATTTCTCCATGTCCTATAGTATTCTGAGGATCAAGTTGAAATACTGGCACGATTGACTCAGTTGCAAATTCTTCGAGAGTTTTTTGAATCATATTATCATGACCTTGAGACGAGAATGTCCCAAATATTATTGCACTAATATCTGAAAAATCATCTCTTAAAGTTAGAGCTTGTAAAAATCCATCTACCCATCGTGGAGTTTCTCCTACATCTTCTAAGATGAGTATTTTATTTTCTAAGGTGAAAGTAAATTTTGTTAGTAACATTTTTTCAAAGACATATTTATTTCCACCACATGTTATGCCAGTAATTGATGAATAATTTGCTTCATTTATTAAGGGGTGCAATTGAAATTGCATTATATCTCCTTTGCTAGCAAAAAGAACTTTTTGCAAGCTTTCAATATTTATGGGGTTATACATATAAGATTGTAATGCTCCAGGCATTCCAAAATGTATTGTAGGCATATTCCACTGGCTGTAAGAATATACATGTATTGCGGTTATATCACTGAAACCAATAATTGGTTTTGCTGTTTGTGGTTCCTCTAAATATTTTATTATTCTAATGGAGCCATACCCACCTCTAAAAAACCATATAGCATCACAAGCTGTATCATTTAAAGCCTGATTAAATTGCTCTGCTCGTTGAGCATCTGTATTTGCAAATTTTAAGTTAGAGTCATTAAATAATGAATGAGCAGTTGGAACAATAACATCTTCATATATAGTTGGTTTAAGACCATATAAACTTACAATGCTAAATGCTTTGCCAATAGTTCTTGCTACTTGGCTTTGGAAGGATACGCCATATGCTGGTGCAACTATGCAGGCAGTAGATTTAGGATGTAATGGTTTAAATTTTATTGTCATTTTCATTAGTTGTTAAGTTTATATATTAATCGTACTTGAAAAGTCTGAAAATTAAAAAAAGAAAATAGAAGTAATATACTCCTCATGCTTGAACATTCCTATTTTTAAGTGTGAAAATAAATCTGCTATCTTCACTTAAAAAATCTAAAATTTTGTAGTTAATAAGAACGTAAATATTGAACCCTTTGGCTTGTTATCACTCACTTGAATAGCACTATTATGTAAAGCCATTATTTGCCCTGCTACAGATAAACCCAAACCCTTACCTTCAGCAGGGCTTTTAGTTCTACTGCCTTCAAAAAACGGCGTAAATATTTTTGACTTTTCATTATTTGGTATTCCTATACCTTGGTCAGATACTGAAACTTCTATTTTATCTTTAGTAGTTTTAATGAGGATTTTTATAATGCCATGATCACTATATTTAAC
>JABSSG010000003.1 GCA_013214525.1 Rickettsiales bacterium
TTAGGAGCAGATGATTATTTAACTAAGCCTTTTGATAGAGGAGAGTTGATCGCAAGGATACAAGCCATTGCTAGAAGGTCTAAAGGTCATGTGGAATCAGTATTAAGGTTTGATAAACTCTATATAGATTTAGACACTCGTGTAGTAAAAATAGATGACAAAATTGTACACTTAACAGGTGCAGAGTATGCGGTCTTAGAAACTTTAGCTGTGCAAAGAGAAACAGTAGTTACCAAAGAGGCTTTAATGAATAATTTGTATAAACACAAACAGGGGAATCCAGAGTCAAAGATTGTAGATGTTTTTGTATGTAAGTTGCGTAGGAAGCTATATGAGGCTTCAGGAGGAAAAAATTATATCGAAACAGTTTGGGGGCATGGCTATACCTTTGCATCTGAACAATCAACACAGAAACATTTGAAGGAGTCCTTGAAATATGAGAAAGTAGGGTAGGGTGGTAAAAGATTTACCACCTAGTTCATGATCAATATCTTGTAGCGATGTGTAAGTTCATCAACAGAGATATGCACAATTTTTGTGAATAAGTAATAGTTTTCAGAATAATTAATTTTGTGTATTCAAGAACTCTACTGGAGAAAGTATTGTGCAATTTTTGTATTTTCTTTCAGGGAAATCTTTGATGTTTCCTGTAATAAGGAACTGGGCATTTGCAGACAAAGCGGCATTTAAGTAAATCAAATCATCTTTATCTGGTAGAGAAAATTTAGACTTTTGAGGTGCTATCCACTCAGAGACCTCACATATTATTTTAATTAATGAATATAGATAATCTTTTACGTGTTCAAACCTTTCTCTGGAAATAACGCCTTTATATTCTATCAAAATATCTTTTGAGATATATAAGGAATGATTTTTAACTACATCTAGTACTACTTTTCTACATGTGCCGTTAGTTAATCCTGCTGATATTATAACGTTGCAATCAAGAACTATCTTCATGAAATATTTTTATTTTTTCTATACGATTTTGTTTCTTTAGATACAATTTGAGACATTTTTTTTTCAGAGATGTCTTTAAATTCTTCTGGTGTATTAGAGAATACTTCTTCAAGTGCTTTTAGTGCTGGAGACTTGCTTGGAAAGGGTTCAATTATTAATTTATCTCCTTTATTGCATACAGACACTCGTGATCCTACATCTAGGTTATTTTGTTTTCTAAATGCATTAGGGATAGTTATTTGATATCCCTTTGAGATTATTTTTACTGGTGTTTGCTTTTCTTGCATGGGTTATGAATGTTTTGGTTATTGTTTCATAGTATCATAGAATCAAGGAACAGTAAAATGCTATTATTTTGAAATAGTATTATTAGTTTTTACGATGTATTTTGTTTTTAGGAAGCGGTGGTCTTTTGTATATTCTGCACGTACATATTTTTCTAAGCTAAAAGAAAACTTTTTGTTTTTTTCCAGCTCTTCAAAACTGTCTCTATTGATAGTTGTGATATACTGGAAATGCTCTTCTTCACTTCTTTCATGAAGCCAGTTTAGTAACTGAAATTTAGTATCTTCATTTACTCCCTCAAATGCCCCATCATGGATTAGAAGTTTTGGATGTTTTTCTCTTGTTTTGGCACAGAACAAAAGGGCGAAGTCAAAAATTAATATTTTTTCGTGTTCTGTTCTAGCAGAGCCATAGTCGTCTGTTTTCATGTGCAATGCCACAAAATTCCTTTGGGTAGGGTTTTTTGCTTCCTTTATATCAATGCTGAAAGAAGCCTTGCGATTCCCATATAGATATTTATGAATTTCTAGGATTTTATTTTGAAACTCTGATATTGTGGGTTGGTTGTGTTCTTTGTTTTTATCAAACTTTGATATTGCATTTTCACGCTCAGCTTGTGCTTTAATTTTTTTATGATCTTGTGCCTCAAATTCATCAGCAAGAAGGGCTATTTTACTATACTCTTCGTTTTTCATTCGTTGTTCGTGTAGGGATATTTGAAGAGATCTTAGTTTCCCTTCTTTGTCAAAGACGGACATCTTTTTTTTATATTGTGCAGATAAAGTATCTGCTTTCTCTGAAAGAGTTGCCTCTTCTTTAATAAGTTTTTTTCTTCTTTCTTCTAGCACATCTGTTTTGAATCTATCTATTATACGCTTAAACTCCTCAACTTCTTCAATTTCACGTACAATCAAATCTCCTAAGCTTTCTTTACAATCATTATAGACAAGCTTTATATCATGTTTTGAGATTTTTTGATGTTCTGGCACATTATCTATTTTTTTTAATTCCTCACGAATGCTAATCAATTTACTATTGGTCTTCTCAAGACGAACATCAAGCTCAGCGATTTCATCTGCTATAACATCGTATACTTTGCCTTGACTTAGCTCCCCTACTGCTTGGTTGATCTTATCAACTTGATCTTTTAGGTCATTTCTATACGCTTCAATATCTTTGATGGGGATATTTAATTCATTAATCTGTGCTTTTAGGTATTTAATGTGCTTAGATACCTGACTCAATTTGGCGGCTTTTTCTTCTAGGTTTTTGTATAGCTTAATATCGATTCCAAATAGGTAAAGATATGGGGGGATTCTTGATGCAATATCTTCCCCAGTGCCACTAGGATTATCAATTTCATTAAACCCCTCTTTTTCCTTTCTTTTAAAGGGGGTCAGCATTTTCCTTAAACTAAAAGCTGTGTTATCTCCAAAAATGCATTTTGATAAAAATTGCTTTGCATCATTTAAATTATCAAATTGCTTTAAGTTACCATTTACAATTAGAGAAGGAGTATTTTCTTCTTGCCTGCTTCTTTTAATAACAATATCACCAGCGTCACAAGTAAGCTCAAGTATTATAATGACTTGAGGTGACAACACTTCAATGGGTACATCACATATACGATTTTTTTTATAATCTCCCAAAAGACAAAAATCAATAAAGTGTAGTAGCAGAGATTTGCCCACTCCATTAGTTTTGTTTCCTGATTTAGTTGTGCCAGAACGCTCTCCTGTTATGAAGTTAATTCCTTTGGTGAATGTTATTGTATCAAAAACTATAGGATCTGATTTTAAAGCCGTGATTAACATTTTTTCAATTCTATGTGTGGTTCATCAAATATTATTAAGTCACATGCGTATAAAAACATTAGACAGAAAAATTGCTGTCCGTATTGCTTTATATTGCCTTTGGTTAATATTTCGGAGGCTTCATAAAAGGAGATTCTCTTCTTTTCTTTGCCTTTAAGCTGGCAAAGGATTAAATATCCCCCATATACAAAAGAAGTTTTTATATTTTCATCCTTCAATATTAATGTCATAATTACTCCGTTTCAATTAATGCTTTTTCTTCTGTTTTTAGAGGAAAAACATTACAATTAGCCAACTCATGCAAGACAAAGAATTCCACCGCACATTCAGAAAATTCCCCCACTAGCTGCTTCTTGATTTTTGTTATTAATACATCTAGGGCTTTCCTTGCATCATCACCTGAGTCATGTAAAATCTCAAAGCTGGTGGTTCGCCAATAGATCTCCAAGTTTCTTTTAACTCCACTGTTGAGCTGTTCCATTGCTTCGTACATTGGGATTTGATAATGAGGTTCTAACTGACCTAATTTTTCTTTAATTACTTCTTGATAGTCATTAAATCTAAGCTCTAACTTTTTTGCAGGATATGGTTTTTTGATTAGATTAAGTTGTCTGAAGTCCTGTGGTTTGCTAATAACCTCTATGATTTGATTAATGGTTGCTACTTCAAGGCTCATTCTTTGAAGCTTACAGTTATGTGGTTTTAAATTTAAATGTTTCTCAAGACACGTACGAATCTGGTTCTTTTTTTCGATAGATAAGTTTTTTATATCATTAAAAAAGTCTTTTCTATACACTACCATTTCATCCTGTGACGCTTTGTTTGTCAATCCAAGCATTAGTATTTTTAATTTTGAGAATTTTTTTTCAATCTCATATTTATCATATGTTTCTATGGTATCATTAATTTTTGTATTGTCTGTTCTCCAAGTAACTTGATAGCAAATGTCATTTTCTTCATCTCCTAGATCAACGGCATGATGATTGTTGTTCTTGGTGTTTAGATTTTTTAAGGACAAATCATGCATTATATTTAATAAATCTTTGGCTATATTTTCGAGATATATTTTAGCATCTTGATATTCTTTTAAGTCTTGTATGTACGCAAACAGAATATTTAAATCTTTAACAATTTGTTTGTATATATCTTCATCTGTAATAATCACCCCAAGAATCCCCTCTATATTAAAAGAACAATGTTTTGCTACTCTATCGATAAAAGACCTATCTTCAATAGTAATCAGTAGTTGCACAACTTACCACCAATAAATGTTGCTTTCAATAATTTTAATTATAGCAAAAAATCAAAAAACAGTAAAGCTGTATTTCAAGGAAATAAAGTATTTTTATTCTAGTATTTTAAGAAACAACAAAAAAAGAATAATACTATTATCGTATTCTCAGTAAATACTGAAGATAGAATCATTTGACGCTTCATTATTTGGAGTTCTCCATAAGAAATCACTTGACTATTCCGTTACGTTATCATTTAATCTCATCTCATACCTCATTATTTATTGTTATTTTCATTTTTTTCTTGCTTCAAAATCGCTTGTTGCCCAAGAGAATCGATCATTGCCATTTCTTGCAGTTTCTTTTGAGATTTGACGTGTCCCTGTCGTGCTAAGTCCGCAAA
>JABSSG010000030.1 GCA_013214525.1 Rickettsiales bacterium
AGTACCATGATTTTATATCAAAAGAATTTTTACAAATATTCTGCATTTTCTTCGCCATAAACACTACTAATTAATGAGTTAACAATAATAGTTAATAATAAATAATTATATTAACATCTTTTTGAAAAAAATCAAGTATTTAGAAGGGGTAATATGGAAATGAAACTATTGAATAACAAGCTATTTTTAGGATTAAGCTACTGTAATTTTGCCTACCTCAGGTTGTTAATGCTTTGAACAGCGTAACTTAGTTTTTTTCTATATGACTTTATATTTTATCGGGAAATATGATCATAACTGGAAGCTAACCAAAAAGCAAAATAATCATACCCCCCCCCTACAAAATAGCTGAAAATTGATAAGTAGATTACTCAAATATATATAGTATAATAACTTCATTTATATCGGAATACTACTATGGCAGGACACTCGAAATTTAAAAATATTATGCATCGAAAAGGTGCACAAGATGCAAAACGTGCTAAATTATTCACAAAATTAATCAGAGAAATACTTGTAGCAGCAAAAAATGGCGGAGCAGATCCTGAGTTTAATCCAAGATTGCGTACTGCACTTAGCTCAGCTCGTGCTGCAAATTTACCTAAACAACGGATTGATTCAGCTATAAAAAAAGCTACTTCTCCTAATGAATCTAACAATTTTGAAGAGATCACATATGAATGCTATCTCCCAGGTGGCATTGCTTTAATTGTCGAAACTCTTACAGACAACAGAAATAGAACTTCCAGTGATATAAAATCTATATTAAGCAAATATGGTGGAAGTTTAGCAGTATCTGGAGCAGTTTTATATTTATTCGAAAAAATTGGCTTTATTGAATTTAAGAACTCAGAAATCTTTCCAGAAAAAATTTTAGAAGCAGCTATTGAAGTTGGAGCAAATGATTGTGAATCTTTTGAAAACATCCATCAAATAATCTGCGATTCAGACAAACTTCATGAAATTCAAATTCCTCTAGCTAAACAATTTGGAGAACCAGTTACATCTAGATTAATCTGGAGACCTAAAAATCAAATTACAATTGATTCACAAGAACAAGCTGAAAAAATATTAACTGCAATAGATAAACTTGAAGATAATGATGATATCCAAAATATTTATGGCAATCATATAATCCCAGATTCTTTGCTTACAAAATTAAACATTTTAGAATGACAGATTATGACAATAGTACTTGGTATAGACCCTGGTCTTAACAACACAGGATGGGGAATAGTTAGTTGTAAAAACAATAATTTTAAATATATCAATTGTGGTACAATTGTAAATCATCACAAAATTGAAACTCATTTAAAACTTAAAAAAATTTACGATACTTTGGATGATATAATTAAAAGAGAAAGCCCTATTGAATGTGCTATAGAAGAAACATTTGTAAATAAAAATCCTCGTTTATCTCTTAAACTTGGTTATTCAAAAGCTATTGCTATACTTGCAGCAACACAAAATAATTTAAAGATATTTGAATATACTCCTAGAGCTATTAAAAAAGCATTTGCTGGTAGCGGTAAAGCTGACAAAGATCAAATGACTGGTATGTTAAAATATCTATTACCCACTCATGAAGCCTCATCTGAACATGAAGCTGATGCATTAGCACTAGCTATTTGTCATATCAATACAGAATCTTTTAAACAAATACTTAATACACAGCTGTAAAATTTTTAGCTCTTTGTCAAAGTTGACTTTTATATTTAACTAATTTAAATTTAAACCCCAATAATGGATTAGGAGAATTTTAGAAAATAAATAATGCCACAAACTATATTAGACCCAAAACTAACCAAGAAACGTAACAAAGCTCTACTTGGTGGAGGAAGAGAGAGAATAAACACCCAACATAAAAAAGGGAAGCTAACTGCTCGTGAAAGACTTGATGTGCTTCTTGACCCTGATTCATTTGAAGAATATGACATGCTGGCTGAGCATAGATGCAGAAATTTCCGGATGGGAGAAACTAGAATCCCTGGTGATGGGGTCGTAATAGGCTATGGCAAAATAAACTCCCGACCTGTATTTGTGTATAGTCAAGATTTTACTGTTATGGGCGGATCACTTGGTGAAACCCACGCAAAAAAGATTTGTAAAATTATGGATATGGCCTTAAAGGCTAAAACACCAATTATTGGAATAAATGACTCAGGTGGAGCAAGAATACAAGAAGGTATAGATTCCCTAGGGGGGTATGGAGAAATTTTTCAACGTAACGTTAACTGCTCAGGCGTAATCCCACAAATTTCTTTAATTATGGGCCCTTGTGCAGGTGGAGCAGTTTATTCTCCTGCATTAACAGATTTTACTTTTATGGTTGAGAATTCTTCATATATGTTTTTAACAGGTCCAGACGTTATAAAAACAGTTACTCACGAAACAATAACAAAAGAAAATTTAGGCGGTGCATTTACTCATACAGTCAAAAGTGGAGTAGCACATCTCTCTTTCGAAAATGATATCCATGCATTGTTACAGGCACGTCGATTAATGAACTTCTTACCTCTGTCAAATAAAGCTCCTGTACCAAAAAGAATTTCAAACGATCCAAAAGATCGAATTGACCTTTCTCTCAATACTTTAATTCCTCAAGATCCTAATAAACCCTATAATATGAAAGAATTAATCAATTCTATCATTGATGAAGGGGACTTTTTTGAAATACAACCAGAATATGCTAAAAACATTATCATAGGGTTTGCTACAATGGCTAATCGCACAGTGGGAATAATTGCAAACCAACCTTTATTTCTTGCTGGGTGTTTAGATATAAATGCCTCACTTAAAGCAGCAAGATTTATAAGATTTTGTGATGCCTTTAATATCCCTATTATATCACTTGTTGATGTGCCTGGGTTTTTACCAGGTAAGTCCCAAGAACATGATGGTATTATAAAACATGGAGCAAAACTTCTCTATGCTTATTCTGAAGCGACTGTACCAAAAATTACTGTAATAACTAGAAAAGCATATGGTGGAGCATATATAGTTATGAATTCTAAACATCTACGTGGTGATATTAATTATGCTTGGCCAACCGCTGAAATTGCTGTCATGGGAGCACAAGGAGCTGTAGAAATTTTATCTAAAAATAAGAAAGAAGATTTATCAGAGAAAGAAATTCAAGAACAAGTTGCTAATTATAAACAAAAAATTTCTTCACCATTTGTTGCAGCATCACGAGGATTTATTGATGATATAATTAGACCTCAAAACACCAGATGGAAGATCTGCTATGCATTAGAAATGCTATCACACAAAGATGTAGCTACTCACTGGAAAAAACATGATAATTTACCATTATAATAAAATCATCTATGACAAATAATAAGCCTTTATTCAACAAAGTTCTAGTAGCAAACAGAGGAGAAATTGCTGTACGTATTATAAAAACTCTCAAAAAACTTGGTATAAAATCTGTAGCGGTATATTCAGAAACAGATACTAATGCATTACATGTTGGATTAGCTGATGAAGCAATATTTATTGGCAATTCTCCAGCCACTGATAGTTATTTATGTATAGAACATATAATCTCAGCTGTAAGAAAAAGCGGAGCACAAGCAGTACACCCAGGTTATGGATTTCTTTCTGAAAACCATGAGTTTGCTCTCGCTTTACAAAAAGAAAAAATTGCTTTTATAGGACCAACTGCTGAACATATCCGCACTATGGGAGATAAAATAAAAGCAAAAAAAGTTGCAGATAAAGCCAAAATTAACACAGTACCAGGATATTTAGGAGTAATAGCAAATGCTCAGAAAGCAGAAAAAATTGCCAAAAAAATTGGTTTCCCCGTCATAGTAAAAGCAGCAGCTGGTGGTGGCGGAAGAGGCATGAGAGTTGTACATACACAAAAAGACTTACAAGATGCTTTTATCTCAGCTTCAAATGAAGCAAAAAACAGTTTCAGTGATGGTAGAGTATTCATTGAAAAATATATTCAAAACCCACGTCATATTGAAATACAGATTCTAGCAGATAAACATAAAAACGCAGTATGCATAGGCGAACGAGAATGTTCTATTCAAAGAAATCATCAAAAAATAATTGAGGAAGCACCTAGTCCATTTATTTCCGAGAAAACTAGAAAAGCTATGTTTAAACAGTCTCTTAGACTTATCAAAGAAATAGGCTATTTCTCAGCAGGAACTGTAGAATTTATGGTGGATGAAAAACAAAAATTCTACTTTATGGAAATGAATACACGCCTGCAAGTAGAACATTGTGTAACTGTACTTATATTTGATTTAGATTTAGTAGAAGAAATGATAAAAATTGCTGCTGGTCATGAGCTTTCTTTTTCTCAAAAAGACTTAAAACCAAACGGCTGGGCAATTGAATCACGAATTTGTGCTGAAGATCCTTCGAGAGGTTTTCTACCGTCTAGTGGTAGGATAATTCAATATGAAGAACCTCCCCGTAATACTCAAGTAAGAGTTGATAGTGGTATTATGGAAGGAGGAGAAGTAAATATGTTTTATGATCAAATGATTGCAAAACTATGTACACATGGCACAAACAGAGAAGAAGCCATAGAATTAATGAAGCAAGCATTAGGAGAATATGTCATTGCTGGTATCTCACATAATATTAGCTTCCTTCAAGCAATTATGGAAAATCCTAAATTTAGTAAAGGTGACATATCAACAGGATTTATTGCTCAAGAATATCCAGAAGGATTTTCAGGGTCTGAAGTTACTTCAGAAATTAATCAAATTTTACTAGCCACTACCTTATTTATGCATATGGCTGAAATTATTAGAGCAGCTGATATTACTGGGAATACACAAGACCTAATTAGAAAAGTTGGTACTCGTTGGGTTGTAAATATAGATGGGTCTGCCTTCCCAATTATACTTACCTCAATCACAGATGGATACTATATACGTCAAGGTTCACAGCGTATTTACGTTCGTAGCAATTGGGTAATTGGCGAACCTCTTTTTAGAGGAAATGTTAATGGGGTAGATGTAGTTGTATCAGTACAACCTGATTTAAATAGCTATAAGCTAATACATTCTGGTAGAGAAGTAACTGCTTATGTAAGATCTCCTCGTATTGCTGAGCTAGAACAATTTATGCCTGTTGCTGTCAAAGCTAAACCACAAACTCAACTTAACTCAACCCTTTCAGGAAAAATTGTTAAAATATTCGTTAACACTGGTGAAAAAATAAATCTTGGAGATAAATTAATCATCATAGAGGCAATGAAAATGGAAAATTTAATTCTTGGCGAAGTTGAAACTACAATCTCAAAAATATGTGTTAAAGAGGGAGATATAGTATCTGTTAATGATCCACTATTTGAATTCGAAACATAACAAAAATATGTTGATTTAATTAACATTTAATGCTTTAATAAATCTTAAATTATAAAGACTATGGCTATTGAGAAAAATAAAGACACTTCTATAGAAGAACAAAAAGAAAAGCCTGTTAAAGAAGCTGATGCATTATCAGATCCTAAATATATCTGTAATTCCTGTACAATTATTACCGATGCTTTAAAAAAAGGCTGTGACGTAGTACAAATGCCTAACGGCGATATAATTATTAGAGAACAAAAGATAGTTACAACAAAATATATCTGGGATCACGACAAAGAAAAAATTGTTAAAAGCTCCACTAGAATTGAAGATTCTATAGCAAAAGAATAATACCTACCGCATTTGTTTGTTAAACAACTTAAGTGTTAAAAAGGTATAATTCATAAAAAATATCACTCCTAAAAATAATAAAATAGGAACATCTCTATAAGCAAAGTAAAAATTTTTGTCTTCTAACGCAAGTGGAATATAGCTAGAAACAGTACCTTTTTTATTTAAAGGCATTTGAACAATAACACGCCCATATGAGTCTATAATTCCAGAGATTCCTGTCCCAGCAACTCTGATCACTGGAATACCAAATTCAATTGCCCTTAATGCTGTCATATCAAAATGTTGATATGGTCCTGAAGAATCTTTGTACCACATATCTGTAGTAAAATTTATCAATAATTTAGGGAAAACCTTATCTTTTCGTGAAAATCTTTGCACAACATCCCTAGAAAACAATGATTCGTAACATATCAAAGGATTTATTGGAAATGCTGTATTTTTTAGCAGAGTTCTAGGGCCAGCCCCTGGTGAAAAATCTATAAAAGCATTTGAAAAAGTTGAAACAATTGCATTAATTGTTACGGGAAGATTTTTTCTAAACGGAATATATTCACCAAAAGGAACAAGATGAGTTTTATCATATACATCTACAACATTGCTTGTATGGTCTATAATAAAAACAGAGTTCCAAGCTAACTTATTATGGTAATCAACTCTATCAGCTCCTCCTATCAGATAACCACCCACCGGTATAGCTCTTCTCACTAGTTTTATTAGTTTACGCTTATTAAAATACCTTACTCCACCCTCTGGAAGTAAAACATATAAAAGCCCTCTATCCTCAATTGGATTGAATGTAGCTAACTTAATTATTTTCTCTGCATTCATATCCATTGTATCTCTTTTTAGTAAGCTATTTATATTTGCTTGAATTATTTTTACTTTATTATGAGATGAAAGTTGAATAGGAGCATTTCTTAAGCGACACCAACCATATAATAGATTTGTTACAAACATAACAGCAAGTATTGAACAAACTATCATATGTAATTTGCTCCATTTTTTATTTAAAAAATCAATTAAAAGAAAAAATATTACTGGTATAGACAAGGCTATTACACTCAAACCAAATACCCCAAACCAAGAAGCAGTTTGCACCAACTCTAGCCAATTTACTAAACTATAGCCAGTAATCAACCATGGAAATCCTGTAAAAAGATAATTTCTTAAAAACTCAAATAAAACCCAGATACACAGGAAATAGATAGAAAAGACTACTTTATTACCATTATTACATTTATGTAAGATAATTGCACATAGCCCATAATAAATTGCAAGGATACAAGGAATTAATATTATTGCGAATGGTATTAACCACCATAATGAATCTAAAAAATAAAAGATCAGCGGGTAAGAAATCCAATATAATCCTGCAAGAAAATAACCACAACCAAATATCCAACCAACTGCAAAAGCCTCTTTATACGAATTTGAATAAAAAAGAAAATAAAGCAAAGAACAAAAAGAAATTACTAACAAAGGAAAAATATAATATGGAGCAAAGGCAAAAGCTCCGATAGCACCAGAAATAAAAACTATTCCAAACTTAAAGATTAATTCTCTATTTGCTATAAATAATCCTCCTAAATTTTTCATAAGCTAGACTCATATGGATTTTTTATGCCAAAATTCTTTAACACCAAAATTTCTAACTCTTCCATTTCCTGTTGCTCTTTCTTGCTGTCATGTTCATAGCACAATAAATGTAGAAATGCATGTGTAAATAAATGTAATAGATGATCCCTAAAGGTTTTATTTTGTCGTTCACTTTCTTTTTTTATAGTTTCAAATGAAAAAATTATTTCTCCTAAATATAAATTTTCCATTTTAAATTTTTTTAAATCAGATCTTAAGAAATTCTCAGTTGGAAAAGAAAGAACGTTGGTAGCTTTTGCTTTATTACGAAATTTCAGATTATATTCTTCTATTATTGCATCCGAAACAAATGTTAAATCAAAACTTAAAACCTTACAAAGATTGACTGCTTCAATAGTTTTTAAGATCTTTGAAACAATCTTAGAAAATATTTCTTTATCCTGAATAATGTCATTCTTTGACCACTCTTTATTCTTAAAATATAAATCTATTTTTATTTCCATGATATTTTATTTAAGCATTACTTGCCAATAAAGTATAATTAAATCAATACACACTCAAGCAAATAATAAAATGACTACTCTTAAAATATTAGAAATAACATTACTAGTAATCGCAGCAGGAATCTTTCTTTATATATATAGAGGGTTTTTCTTAAAGTTCTTCTCTAACAGACCTCAACAGACAAAGCAAACAACAACCGTAGAAGTAGAAAATATTAACCCTGCAAATTTAATAGGAAAAAAAAAGTTTAAACTTATTTCGTATAAAGAAGCTCTTGAAGAATCAAGACAATTCATCTACAACATAGCAAAACTAGTTATGGAAAGATTCTCTCCACAATCTAAAGAGAATCTTTTGGATTTGGGGATGAAATTATTTAATGCTGGCGTACAATATATACATGTTGTTGATGTATTTAAAATCTCTCTAGAGAGGCAAAGAACTAAAGCAGTAGCAGTTACGAAAAAAACTGCTAAAGGTAGACATCAGTGATCAATGTTTGAAAGATTATTTCTTTTTATTACGATTCTCCTCTGCTTTTCTCTTCTCCTCCTCTTTCTTTTTCTGCTCTGCTTCCTCTTTCCCTTTTTGATAGACTTCTACTTCAAAGGATCTAACCTTTTGATTGTCATCTACTCTCATCAAAATATGAAAAGACTTCGGAAATCTCAACTCTTCCCAATCAAACCGAAAGAAAGAGGTAATCTTAGTACTTTTATAACCACATGATACAAAAGGGCCTTTTGAGTAGTGAGTAGATTTTAGAGGATCACATTTTGCTTCTATATCCATAAAATACTCTAATGCTTCCTTATAATTAGTTCCTGCAGGAAATTTTTTTATCAAAAACATTTTCCCCTCAGGACTTTTTTCTGGAGACATAAAATATTTTTTACTCAAATTTGTTGCTTCTTCATCTCTTGTAATCAAGTCTAACCCATATGTATCTGCATTACTTCTAAGATATCTAACTTTAAAAAAATCACCTTGTTTCATAAAAGCAGCAGCTCCATAAAGTAATAAAATTATTAGAATGACACGTATTATGTTACTTTGTGTTTCTGTAAATTTTATTGCTATATGATTTTCTCGCATTTTAATACCCTATCAGTTGTTAAATATGTATTATGAGTATATTTAATAGCACCCTTTTCCATATTTGAAAATCTCTTTTATACTAAATCATACCTGAAGAACCCTTTATTAGCTCATATATAATGTATGAAAAATGATACAATTCTGGAATAAATACTCAATTATTCCAATAACAATTCAAGTAATTTTTGTAGTGCTTAGTTTTTTATTATAGTTTGTTACAAACGTTCATTTGAGTTTTCATTAGAATCGATTATATCTAAATAGCTTACAATGTTTTTTTATAAAAAATTAACTTTCTATAACATTATAGTTATAATCATAAGTCCCCTTTTAATATGTTCAACTTTATTCATAAATACAGTAACTGCTCATACATTAGATAACGTGTATTTAAAAATTGGTACAGGGAGAACGAAATATAAAGATTTTAATGATACACTAAATGGGTACTCAGAAAGACCACCTGAAGAAGATAGAATGGATACTGCTGTTGGCATTGGATACAAATTAAATGATTACATAGAAACAGATTTCAACATTCAATATAACAGAGCTAGCTATAATGATGATGGTGATGCTTATGAAACAACAGAAGATGAAGAGCTACAAAAAATTACATCCGTTATATTTTTTTTAAATTGTAATTACATTTTTTTCCCACATAAAGCTATTAGACCTTATTTAACAGCTGGTATTGGTATCAGTAGAAATACAGCTAATGACTTTGGTTTAAGTCAAACACTAAAAGGTAGTACTCGTACAAGTTTTATTTGGAACGCAGGAGTAGGAATCAAATTTCATTTAAGCAAAAAATTAGCTTTAGATCTCGAATATAAATACCTAGATTTGGGTTTTATCAAAACTGGGAGTTCTCCGCCTGGCAGTAGACCATTTATAAATATGGGAAAACAAAAATTGAGAGGAAATCAAATAATGATTGCTCTCATATATAATTTTAATAATATATACAATTTTTAGTCACAATACAGAGGTAATAATAATGTCGAAAAGTTACGGTCAAATGCTAAGAGAAGCACGTGAATACATTATCGAATACAGCACACAGCATCTTCTGAACAGAACTAAAACGCTCAGTAGAATAAATGCAGGAAACTGTACACATGATGAATATGATGGTGCTTTTCTCACTTACGCTATTCAAAATATGCAACCTAATAAATTTTGTATCTATTCACAATCCATAGAATCAAAAACTGTTGATTTATGTGAAGAACCTTGTGATGAAGAAAGAGATCTTAAAATTGAGAACAATAAAATAGTAGCAATAACTTATCCTGGTTCATCTGGTCCTACCTCCCTCCCAAATGAATGTCTTCAAGACCCTATTGAACAAAGCTTAATGTGTAAATGTGTTACACCTTCAATCACTTGCAATGGAGAAATTACTGTCAATGATACCGTTATCTATCTTCCTGGAGAACTAGGCTCAATAAACAGCACTTGTAGTTGCGATTAGATAGTTTCTCTAATAATAAATTAATAAATATCAATGTTAATGACCCCAAAAAAAGAATGGACTATTGCTAAATTCAATCTAAAAATACAAACATGGCTCAAAACCCATAATAACTCTATAGATACATTACTAGACGCACCCTGCTATAACATAGATAAAGATATATGCATTGAAAGAACATCTCCTGAAGGAAATTATATCCAAAAAATTATATCTGACGCTATTAGCAAAAAACATCAAACACCAAATTACCGAGACTCATCACTAAATATAATTAGGAGTTCTGAAGAATTCACTGAAACTTATACATCTTGGCATTATAGCTTTGCTAAAATGTTTGGAACTACATTATTAGTAGGAGCCAGCTTCACAATAGGTGGGGCATTATTAGGCATGGGGATATCAACACTATTATGTGTAGGTGATTATTACTATTTTAATGATATATCTGCATGCGTAGCTGCAACTTTAACCACAGGAACACTTTTTTACTGCAATGAAATAAAAGTAGTAAAACTACTTAATTCCAATAATAAACTTCTACAAGCATCAAATGATCTTCTACAGCATTTTGAGCAAAAAAAGTCCTATTTTATAACACTCCGTAAACAATCTGAGAGTATTGCACAACGACTCCCCTTAGAAGCGAAATTCTTATCTGGTAAATTTAGTAAGGCAAAGAGAGTTTTGAAATTGGTCAACAAATTAACTGGCACAGACTCTAATGAACATATAACAGAAAAAACAGTAAGCGTGTCCTATGATGCAGACTTTGGATGCAACAGTAATACCCCCAGTTCCTATTCTGGATCAGAGCATGACTATACACCATATGGAGAAGAAGTACACCTTGTAGAACAGACACCTTATTACAGCACATACGAATGGGGACATCATACTGATCAAAATATATAAACCAAATTAATTCAGATACAATAAAATTAGTGCCACAAAGTTATATCCAATTAATAAGGCAAATTCGCTATAAAGTTCAAAAATATGCAATTGCATTACAATTAGATAAAAAGAGTGCAAAATATTTTTTGATTGATTCCCAAATAGGAAACTTAACTTATAAAGAGAATATTGTTAGTGCTTCTTTTCTTAAAAGAATTTTTCCTTATATGGAAGAAACAGATTTCTGTATAGAAACACCTTGTGAAGAAGTAGATTTATGCCAAGAAATATATATAGAGGTTATTAACTCAGGCACCAACTTAGCAAAATATTGTATGCCTGGAGACAGTCTTTATGTACATAAGTATTTTGATATAGGAATAACATGCAATAATACAAAGATCATTACAAGTAAGCCATACTATAAAGCCATTGAAGATGATCCAGAAGGTTGCTTATGCAAAACAAATAATACTTCTTTTAAATCTAAAAACATGAACAACTGTTATGATAAAACTAGTTTGAACAATGGTAGAATTGTTGATTTATGCTTAGAACAACATACAACAGTTATTACCTCTGGCACTGATCTAGCAAAGGATTGTATTTCTGATAACGTTATCTTAACATGTAAATGTTTTGGTCAACCAATAAAATACTTTGGAGGAATTATTGGAGAAATTGGAGAGAACTGCCCTTGTTATAATTAAAAATTTTAAATATCAAATATTAAACACGGATTTATTTTGAACTGCAACATTTGTGCTGACTTTCTTCCTCCATCTCCTCCCTTTCTTTGAACTGTAATTGCTCCGATTTTGATACTACCCCTCTTGGTAATTATTACATCCCCATTCCCAAATAAATTCAAGCAAAAATTCATAGGTTTCAAAGACCACTTGATATTTTCCTCTCCTATTTTTAGAATTACTAACATCCATTCGGCCGCAAATTTTTCCCTTCCTTTTAATATATCAGAAACAATTAAAGATTTGTTTTCTTTAACGAAGTTTAATACTAGCTGCTGGTCTTTCACTGGAAATTCATCCATAAACATTCTTCTTTTATCTTTAACATTTTTAATATACGGCTTAATTTCACCAGTAAAGCACTTAAGTATCTTCACAACCCTCTCAGGAATTGTCCAAAGAACTGAATATTTACTCACCCATCTTTTATCAATTTGATTAAATCCTCTTGGATTAGAAACCAACTTTACTTGCAAATTCTGAATGTCTAAAAGTTTTTTTAACTTTACTTCTACGTTAATCTGAACCTGTACATCAGACTTATAGCTTCCTTTAACCTTAACTGCTTTTACATACTCTATATCACTAAGATTATAGTTCATTGCTATTAACCAACTTTTAGCTAAATCATCTGCCTGCCAATTATTAAATCTATTAATAACATCTCTTTCATTTCTAAATCCATCTTTAGCAGTTCTAGAACCTAATTTTATCAAATCTTTCATGCTAGATACTTCAAAATACTATTTCCTATTTCTTGCATTACATTAACCGTCATAGCATTCCCAGCTTGAGCTAAGATGGTTGTTTGTGCAAAATTTTTTTGTGCTTTCTTTGCTTTTCTTAAATCAAAACCCTGTAGTAAAAGTGCTTCTAAACCACTAAGTTTTCTAATTGTTTTATTTTTTACATATAAAATTCCTTGTCTTCCAGTTCTTAAAGTTGGAATTTTATTACAATACAATCTCAAATCACTTTGTCTAGTATCTAAAACAAGATACTCTTGATCTAACAACTCTTCAATATCATACTTTCCTTTATTATATTTATTACTCAAATACTTCATAAATGTTTGATATAGACTTTTCTTCAAAATAAAGCGACTATCACCGTCAATCAAAAAACTTCTTAAACTTGCCTTCTTTTCTGAATTATTTGGAAAGCAGAATTTGCCATTATATACATCATCTCTTATGCCAACAAAATAAACTCGTTCTCTTGCTTGAGGAATTCCAAAGTCGCTACTTTCAAGCACTTTCCAAAAAACCTGATATCCATCTTTTTCAAGAAGCATCAATATCTCTTTCAGCACCTTACCATTATTGATATTTATTAATCCTTTAACATTCTCAAGCACAAACGCCTTAGGTTTTTTGCCTTTAATTATTTCAGAAATTCCATAAATAATTTGCCCTCTTTTATCTTCAAATCCTCTTCTCTTACCAACTATTGAAAAAGCCTGACAAGGAAAGCCAGCAAGTAAAAAATCAAAATTATCTAACTTATTTAAATCTATACGCATTAAATCACCATAGTTCTTATAACTATCTCCATAAAAATTTTCGTAAACAGTTTCTGCTTTCTTATCAATTTCGCTATATCCAATACATATACATCCCAAATTTTTGAATGCCAAATGTGCCGAACCTATGCCAGCACACACATCAAAAAATTTCAAATTATGATTCATCTCATTATAAATTATTGTAAAAATTCACAAAATAACTCTCTTATACCTTAAATAAAATATACAATGAGCCCAAATGCAGATCAATGTCATAAACTTCTACTAATCCTTACTGTATAATTACATTTATTATTTTCATTCTTTTTCTTGTTGAATATAGATGATATCTTTTGAAATCTTTATTTTGCACTTCCATAAAGTTTTAGTGCTATTAGAATCACTACAAATAAAGTTATATAATTTTTCAAGAGAATTAAGCCGAGGTTTATAAATATGTTCTTTTGATATCTTAATTAAGCAATTTGATAAAATATTCATAGCAATTTCTGGATGAAGTTTACAAAATTTAAACCGATTTATAGTTAGGTAATCTGAATAATATTCTACTAACTCTACTTCTTTCTCATTTATGATTGATTCAATACAACCTCTCGCACGTGAAATATTTTTTATATTTGTTGTAATACGCTTAAGAAATAAATCCTCATCAGCAAAAATTGTTTTCATTTCCGATGAACTAAATAGCTTTCTTATTTTAGTTCGCAAAAAATATTCATTCTTATTAGAAGGATCTTCGATCCAAACAACATTCTTAGTACGCAAATAATTTTTAAGTTCATTTTTAGTAAAATTTAAAACTGGACGTATTATTTCAATATTATTCACGGTTATTTTTTCGGGAATTGAAGAAAGACCATAAATACCACTCCCTCTAAATATATTCATAAAGAAAGTTTCAACTAAATCATTTTTTGTATGAGCCATAAGCAAATGTTCTATTTCATTATCAACACACCATTTAGTAAGAAGTTCTCTTCTTGCTACCCTTGCCTTATGTTGAATATTAGATGATATTCTTTCTTTATGTTGCCAATTTAAGATGTGATGTTCAATTTTATGTTCAGAAAGTAATTTATGAACTTTTTGTGCTTCAGAAGCAGATTCCTTTCTAAGATTATGATTAACTGTCAATGCTACTATAATTTTAGAACCTTTAAATTTCTTAAGCCATTCTGCAGTTAAAAAAGTTAAAGCAAGAGAATCTGCTCCTCCAGAAACAGCTATTGCTATCTTTCTTACATTTTTGATATGAAAAGAGTTTATGTATTCACTGAATCGGGTTATGATAAGATCATTCATTATCTGCTATGAGTGTTAAATAAAATGAAACAAACATATTTACTTTGGACATTTGTGACTCTTGGTCTTTGTGGCCTATTATACTTGTGCTGGGGAATTTTCACACCGTTTGTAGTTTCATTAGTAATTGCATATTTATGGACACCAGCAGCTTCCTTCATTGAATCAAAATGGCAAATACCTCGATGGATAATTTCATTAGGTTTAGTTGCCATCACAATCGGAATATTATTATCCATAATTTTAGTATTATTACCTTTAATTTATTATCAAGTCTTTAATTTTATTCAACTAGCTCCAAACTACAAGCAATTTATAAACCAAAAGGTTATTCCCTTTGCAATGGAGAAACTAGGGTCAATTGCTCCTGAATATATTTCTTACGTAAAAACGTCTATTGCCAATTTATTTAGTGCCAGTTTTGAGAGTATAATTGGGTTTGTCAAAAAAATTTGGTCTTCAGGGTTTGTAATTGTTGACTTGCTTTGGTTTATTTTATTAGTACCTTTTATTACTTTTCACTTGATAAAAGATTGGCAAAAAATAACAACCCACATAAAGAAAGCTGTTCCTGTTGCAAAACAAAATTTTGTTAACCAAATTTCTTCTGATATAAACCATATGATCACTGGTGTAATTAGAGGACAATTCAACGTATGTTTAATTTACGCAATTTACTATACTATAGCATTATCTATACTTGGGCTAAATTATAGTGTTTTACTTGGTATCACTACAGGCATTGTTAATTTCATTCCTTTTGTAGGTATTTTTATAGGTTGGCTTGCTGCCTTAATTGTTACTCTTTTGCAATTTGGTTCATTAAAGGCTTCACTTCTCACTACCTCAGTTTTTGTACTAGGAGTAGCATTAGATAATGGCTTCATTTCTCCAAGACTAATAGGAAAAAGAGTAGGCTTACATCCTATCTGGAGTATATTTTTTATTTTATTTGGAGGAAAATTATTTGGCTTTATAGGAATGTTAATAGCAATTCCATTGGGAGCTAGTCTAATGATTTTGATGAAAATAATGCTAAAATTTTACTATAAAAGTAATTTATATTCTGTCAAAAAAATTAAAGTTAAACGTACATAAATGTTGCATGACCAGCAATACTCACTAGATCTAAAATTCCCTATCTCTTTTCGAGAAGAAGATTATATTGTCACCAATTCTAACTATCTGGCATGGAAGTTTATTAAAAAATGGCCAATCTGGGGAAGTAATAATTTAAGTAACATAGCCTGTATTTATGGTGAGTCTAGTTCTGGTAAATCTCACCTTGCTTCAATTTGGCAAAAATTTTCCATCGCTCAAAAAATTTCAAAGCAACATTTGCTAGAAAATAATTTTTTAAGGAATGCCAACCTCATTATTGATGATATAGAAAAATTTATTGAATATGAACAAGCCTTATTTAACTTATTTAATCATATGGCAGAAACAAAAAATTCCCTATTGATAACAGCAAAAAAATCTCTTTCAAAATTAGAGGTCAAACTACCAGACCTACATTCCCGACTTTCCAGTGTCTTCTCAATTGAAATTGCTCGCCCAGATAACAAAATGATAGAAAGCATTATCACTAAATATTTCTCAGACATGCAGATCACTTTACATACTAAAGTAATAAAATTTTTAGTTAATCGAATAAATCGCTCTTACGCAGAAATATCTACTATACTAAAGAAATTAGACAAAATCTCTTTATCTGAGAAAAGAAAAATATCAATTCCATTTATCAAAGAAGTTCTTTCTGATGTTACAAAATTGGGATTTTAAGACACAATTCTTTACATATTAAATTAAACTCTCTAAATATTACAGCCTTAAATATTGTGTTATATACATTAATTAGGACATAATAGTACTAATATAATATGGTTTCACAATGTTTGAATTTTTACAAAAAATCCTTAGAAATACACCAGAATCTATAAAATCTAAATTAGCATTTTGGCTAGGAAAAATTACATTTAAAGAAGCTATTTTTTTTGTATTTAAAATATTTAGATATTGGTACTCTTATATTACTTTAGTAAGCATTATTGTTGTTTATTATTTATTTAAAGCCTTAGAAGAAACAGGCATTTTAGATGCAATCCAAAATACACTTACATATGCATTCAATACTATTATTCTTATAGCAGAACAATGCTTCCCACTAATAGTTAACTTACCTGAGATGTTTGACTGTATAAAAGGTGCTTAATATCATTTTTATTTTCTTTCTTAAAAATCGTATTCTTCAAGTACGATAGGTATATACTCTATAATGCAGTTACACCGTTGATATATCAGGTGCATCAACAGCTTTCATTCCTACAACATGATACCCTGCATCTACATACAACACTTGACCAGTTACCCCAGAACTTAAATTACTAACTAAATATGTAGCTGAATTTCCCACTTCCTGAATAGTAACAGTTCTTTTTAAAGGTGCATTATACTCATTCCATTTTAAAATATATCTGAAATCTCCTATGCCTGAAGCAGCTAAAGTTTTAATTGGACCAGCAGAAATTGCGTTTACTCTAATCTTAGAATTACCTAAATCTACTGCTAGGTATTTCACACTGCCTTCTAATGCAGCTTTTGCAACCCCCATAACATTATAATGAGGCATAACTTTTTCTGCTCCATAATATGTCATTGTAAGAAGAGAACCACCATTGTTCATTATTTTTTCTGCTCGTTTAGCAACTGCTGTAAAGGAGTAACAAGAAATTTGCATTGTCGTAAGAAAATTTTCTAAAGATAGATCTACATATTTTCCCATTAGTTCTTCTTTCTGTGAAAATGCAATAGAATGGACAACAAAATCTATATTATCCCATTCTTCACTGAGTTTATAAAATAATTGATCGATATTATCATCCTTTGTAACGTCACATTCTAATATCAATTTTGATTTTGTAGTTTCAGCTAAAGGTAAAATTCTTTTTTTAAGAACTTCTCCTTGGTAAGTATATGCAAGTTCTGCACCTTGAGCATGAAGTGCTGAAGCAATCCCCCAAGCAATTGATCGTGAGTTCGCTACTCCCATAATAAGCCCCCGCTTCCCTTTTAGCAAAGTTCCAGAAACTACATTTTCATAATTCATTTGTCTATTTATTTAAAATTATATCCTTGCATATTTTTTATATAAAAATTTGGCTATACATACAATGAATTTTTTATTAAATTAGCTTAGTATCAATATGCGTTCATCATATTTAACACTCCTATTTTTAAATATGATGAATATATCTTATGGATGGGTGGTCGAGTGGTCTAAGGCACCGGTCTTGAAAACCGGCGTATGTTTGCGCATACCGTGGGTTCGAATCCCACCCCATCCGCCAATCTTTTTCAGATTTATACTAATCGTAGTTGAAGAATCCTAGTTTTAAAGACAGAAAATGAAATTAATATCAAGTTTAAAAATTTACAAATATCGTTGATATTTAAGACATTTTTAAATGAAGATAGTAGTTTCATTTTCAAACTTAAAAACCGGAGGCTTCAGGCATGATTAGTATGCACTAATTAAGGCACAACCAAACTTTAGAATTTCTTCTTAGAAGTATCTTTTAATAATTCATAACTATACTTATACCACTTACTCTTTGGATAATTATGACCAAGAACGGCAGCATATTTTTGTGCTTCTTTTTTTATTCCTAAAAACAAATATGCCTCTACTAATCTGAATAAAGCTTCTTCGACTTGTGAAGTAGTAGAATATTTTGATACAACATTTTTAAATCTTGCTATCGCTGAAGACACTTCATCTTTATTAAGATAATATCTACCTATAACCATTTCATGTGCTGCTAGATGGTCATCAACTAAAGCTAGTTTTGTCTTGGCATCTTGTGCGTATTCAGACTTAGGAAATCTTGAAATAACTTCTAAAAAAGCTTCTTTTGCTTTCTTTGTCATAGATTGATCTCTCTGAGGTAAAGCTATCTGTGAATAATATGCTAGTGCTTTCATATAATAAGCATAGGGAATATAAGATGACACAGGATGTGTTTTAACATAATTTTCAACAGAGAAAATTACTGAATCATAATCCTTAAGTAAATAATTAGAGTATATCTCCATTATATGAGCTTTATTAGCTAAAGCATAATATGGAAACTCATATGTAATCCTAGAAAATAATGTAGCTGCTTTTTTATAATCTTCCTCTTTAAGTGCATTATTTGCCTCTGAATACAAAAGCTTTGCATCTTTATGTCTATCCCCTGTTTCTGGCGTAATCTTTTTATCACCACAAGAAGCCACCAATAATATAACTAATACAAGAGAGACTCTACATAACCTCGCACTCCTGACCAATAAATTTTGACCCTTGCATGGATCTATTCCACGACAGTTTCTCCGTTTTCTAAGGATAAATTTATTTAAAAAATTCTTCATAAAACTCCTATATCTTCCTTAAAATCTATAGCAAATCTTACAAAATTCAATCATCTTTTCAATAATAGAGCATAACTCCACTTGTTAATAATAAAATCTTTTACAGATTCACCAAATAGATTGATTTACTTGTTAAACTATTTCACAATTTAATTAATTAGAAAAATATTCCATGCTTTGCTATACAAAACAAATTTTTTTTGCATTGATATTTTTATGGATTGCCTTAGTCCCAAAAGATTACATATATGCATGCGGTAATTGGTATGACCCCAGCACCTACTTTTATACTAAAAGCAATACTGCACTCCCTCTAGATAGTACCCCAGCTGGTGCACCCAACGCTTTCCCAAATGCAAAAATTAAGGTAAACGTGTCTCTATGCCAAGCGATGAATACAAATAATTGCACTAGTCTAATACTGTCTTCAGGAGATGCAAAATATGCCTGTAATGATCCAGTTACTTCTCACACATATTTAGCACAAATTGAAACAAATAAAAAAGTATGTGATAATATGTGTGCATATGCCTATAATTGCACTTCTGAGCAAAAGAAGCTGTTGCCAGGATCCTGTGATGGTTATAAGGGACATGCTGCAAATTGTGATCCACAACTCTACTCTATAACCTATAATATGTGCCAGGCCAGTTTACAAGACAAGAGCCTAGAATATCCTGAAGCTGTTGGCATTTGTGCGTATAAATCTGATAAGTCAGGTTTTGAACAATTTATAGACGAACTTTTTTCTTGGGAATCCACTATAATATCTTCTGCTGTTAAAGCGTCCGAGGATTTTTATGGGGGGTTAGTGAGCGGCACTATCCCTACCTATTCTGCACCAAATCACTTCAGTATTTTAGATTGTTATCCTGTGCCAACTGGTAATCTTCCTCCTCCTTTTTGCATAGGAGAGATGAAAATATATTCTCCTCTTACAATATTACGTATTTGTACAGATGGAGAAACTCCTGTTAGAACAAAATCTGGATTTACTCAAGAATGTGTAAAACCTCTCAGTGATATGAAAAGTACTTTTATGCACCCTTGTGTAAGAGTAACTTACAACAATCCATCAAAAGATACTTTCACATCAAATAGTGCCTCTAATTACCAAAATTATTATACAACAGACTGGAAGGAAATTCTCTATGAATACGACTCTACACAAAATATACGTTATTGCGAAATATATAATGATTATACAACTGGTGATAGCCCATTAAGCATAATATCCCCTTCTCCTTTAAAGCAAATTGGTTATAATGATGCTAATTATACTGATGTTTGTGGAGACATTAATGAAGATGGATCAATTACTACCTTATCTCCTTCATCCATTGTAGATCAATATAATAGTGACTCACCAAGATCTCTAAAGCTACAATTTCAATGCATAGCAGAAGGCTCTTGCACACAAACTCAAAAAGATATCCTTCAACAAACACAAATTTGTGTTTATGAAGAAAGAGGTGACACGAACATTTTACAAGGTTGCGTTGATAGACCAGAAATGGATAAGCCATCAGTAAGTTTCTGTGACAGCACTATCAATGATAAAGATAGTTCCTGTATGAAAATAACAGCTACAACTAGTTCAAATACAACAGAAAGTTATAAATTCCAAGGATCTATGAATCAATGTACAGACACTCCTACAACAGCAGAAGACTCCAATAATAGTTTTCAACTATGTACTTTAAACTCCCAAAACACTAATCCATTCGGCTTTCAAGCTATCTTAACAAACAGATGTTATATTAATATGTCGCTTACCCCTCAAGAATCTTCAACTAAAGACATTTCTTATGCCAATATGTGTTATCAAAATAGCTCTTCTTGTGCTAAACCCACCACTCAAGGATGTCAAAACTGTGCCATAGATGAATATTGTTTCACACCATATGATAATTCTAAAAATACTAATGGCACAGCCACAGGAGTAGAGCGGCTTTGTCTATTTAGATATACTAATACCTATACATCAGTGTCACCAAAATGGTGTAAAGATTCAGACAATACGCAAGGTTGTAATAGAGTCTGCACAACAACACAATTTGATGACACCACAAAAAGCTATCTCAGCACACCACTACTTGACATCACAAACAGATTAGATCCTACTAAAACTATTTCTTCACCACTAACTAGTTCTTGCCCTTACTCTAATGACATAATAACATCATCATCTGAAAATTATAGGGTACGTAACCCAGTTGAAGAAGATTTATGTGTAGATGTCTATACTGTCTATTTCAACAAAGAATGTAAAAATAACTCAGATGGAACAGCCTTCTCAACGGAAATAGCAGAGCTATGTACTAATGTGAGAGATTATTGTTCACAACTAAAAGACAACAGCAATAACCATTATAAAAATTTCGATGAATGTCAATCTGCATTTAAAACATGCCTAACAACTACGACACCCACCGAATCACAAAAATTAGGAGATGACATCACCTATAGTTGTTGTGATCTTTTACAAATAATATCAGATGGAAATACTTCATCAAACGACAATTGTCCATCTGACAACTCCTCCTCAGAAGATCCTGTTCTTATAGACGACAATATAACACGAACTCGTGATAGCACTTCATAAGCTCATTGTACTAATAATTATAAACTCACTCTGCAAAACTAGATATTTTTGCAACTTAATTATCATTAAATTATAAAAAATATAAAATATATAAATATTTCTTTTATCAAAAATAAATATTTTCTGTATTTTCGCCGCTGAATTATTGAGAGGTGTTATATGAAAATAAAATTAAAATTATTGATTCTATCTTTTTGTTTCCTATCTTGCTTAGAGTCAAAATCAAAAGAAAATATACTTTGCACTACCCCTATTATAAATGAAAAAATAAACACTAAATATGCAGGTAATAAAGAAATAACAGACATTTGGCAAGAATTACAAACAAAATTTGTGGTAAGGAAAAAAGGATCTGATGCTAAAGCAAGACCACCAATGGTAAAAATACAATATATAGTGGAATCAGCGATTACCAATTTATTAGAAGAGGGCGAAATAAAATATTCTAAAGCAGTAATTTATACCCCCTTACCTTCAACTCCCCTTAGAGCAAATACATTTAATGTAGATACACTTGTCAGAAAAGATTTTTTTCAAGATCTGAATAGAGTGGAAACAATTACCATAAGACGAGATTCTTTACAAAAATATCTAGCAAATGGTGGAATATTATATAATGTCCACAACTCAATTACCAAGGAACATCAGTATAATATCCCTGGGTTAAATGTCTATAAGGATAATGTTATTAAATATCAAACCCTCACTGATATAGAAAGCGATATAAATACACGCTACACTGGAGCAAGCTATATTGCAGAATGTAAAAATGGCACAAAAATGTTCTTTGCTATTAAAGGAAGACAAGCTCATGATACTAGAAAAAAACAATGGGTGCTATATTATGGAGAACTCAAAAAAGGGAAGGATAGTAGAAAATTAAATTATTATTTTAAAAAGGTTCAAAATATTTACGAAGAAGCTGATATTTCCTTTGATTTCGAATAATTTATGTAAATAATAATTAACAATAATCTTACTTATAGACGATAGAACACCTGTATGCTACTATAGAAAAAATTTTTCTCTATATGATAACTTGTTCTAAAAGAATAACATTTGAAGCTGCACACCGCATTGTTGGGCATGAAGGAGGATGCAAATTTCTCCATGGTCATAGATATATTTGTGAATTCACATTCACTGCTGAATCTCTAGATAAACTTGGGTTAGTAATAGACTTTTCAACCATTAAAAAAATCATGGGAAATTGGGTTAAAACAAATCTAGATCATACTGTAATCCTTTGGAAGCAAGATAAAGAATTGATAAATGCAATAGAAAAATGCACAAAACAAAAAATATATCAATTGCCTAATAATGCTTCAGCAGAAAATCTAGCAACACATTTATTACATGATATATGCCCAAAACTATTTGAAAACCATAGGGCTCGTTGCATCAAAATTACAATAGAAGAAACCGAAGCTAACAAATGCTGTATAACATTATAATTTAAGATTTTTCTGTCTCAGAAACTAGGACTTCTCAAGTACGAGGAGTATAACTAGATAGAAGATTTAAAAAATATTGTGATAATTATACTGATAAGCAACGGCAATAACCACTTCAGTATATCATGTTTAATTGATATTATTTCCCCTTTTAACCTCTCCTCCGTAGATTTCATTTCTCCTTTCAATATTTCTTCTGTAGATTTAATTTCTCCCCTTAATTTTTCCTCTATAACTTTTACTTGATCTCTAGTCGCCAACTTAGAAAAGTCATGTGATCTACTTTTACTAACAACTTCAACAATAGATTCTGCTTGAGATTCCTTTATACCTTTTTCCATAAGAAATTTTATGGATTTATGTGTATCAAAATTCATCGGCACTTCTTCTCTCATCTAACGCTCTCCTTTAATAATATACACATTTATACAAAAAAGGTAAATTTATTGCAATCTTTTAATTCTAAATTACAATTACAGAAATTATAACATACTTTTTGACTATTAAACGCTATAACCATCATACTTTCCAAGTCAGCTGAGTATATACTCTCAATTAAAATCTTCTCTTTTCTAAAAAACTTAAAACTTTTTTTGCAGTAAAGTTGAAAAATAAAATTAAGCTATGAGAAGCTGGAATAACAATATGATCCTTCATCCCTGCTAATTTAGTTGATTCTATTGAAAC
This sequence comes from Rickettsiales bacterium, assembly GCA_013214525.1. Taxonomy (GTDB): domain Bacteria; phylum Pseudomonadota; class Alphaproteobacteria; order Rickettsiales; family JABSSG01; genus JABSSG01. The sequence goes on from JABSSG010000030.1 coordinate 23,983, forward strand.
CATGCCATCATGAGGTTTCCTTATTATCAGATAAGTAAAAGGACTTAAACTTCCCCTTCCTGCAATAATACCCAGATCAAATTTTATATTTTGTTTTAATTCTCTATGTATATAGGATTTTTTATCAGTGCCAATCTGTTGACCAATTGAACCACCTATAAATTTATAAATGTAATTAAAATATTTTTTTAAAAAATCAACAAGTTCACTACCATGATTCGGAGGGGCTATCATCACTACCTTACCTAATTTAAGCAACGGATTGATATCTAAATACCTACGAAGTATAAGCCCACCAGATGAATATGTTACAAAATGAATCTTCTTTTTAGGATCTATACAATACTCTTTTATAACTTACTTAGAAATAGCTTAACCACTTCATCAATAGAATAACTTCTAGGGTTATATTCAAAACTTAATAGATTATATTTCGCCCCATTTAAAGCATTCTTTATTGTATTCATAGCAAATGGAAATTGATAAACAGGATATATCAACACCACATAATCTCCCTTATTACCAACAGAAACACATTTTATTGGCGCAGAAGACTCCTCTTTACTAAAAATCTTTCTTACAACAGCTTCAAATAAAAACACATCAAGATCTAAATAAATTCTTATCTAAAGATTTATAAAGTATGACAGAATTGATAAAAATACGCAAAGACTCTTTTAATTCTACCGAAACAAGTTTTAAAGGTTTTTTATTAAATGTTATGATAAGAGTTTCATCTTTTGAATAATGTTTTTTTTTAATCTCTAACATAACTTTATTACCTCTGCTACCAAATGATTCTAAATAGTAATCAGATGAGTTATTAAGGAAGTTTACATTTGGAGAAATCAAAAAATAAATGAGAGAATCTCGCGTTTTATATTCCGATCTCTGATCTAATTCTTTGTCATGATAAAAAATCCTACTACCATTAAACACTATAGTAATTCTTTTAGGATCTTGATATTCCCATCTAAGTTTACCAGGTCTTGATAGCAAAAATTTACCTCGTTGAATATTATTATTTGTATCTATCTGAACAAATTTTGCTGCAATATATTTTAAAGAATTAAGATAATTTTGTATTTTTATAAGCTGTTCTCTATCATTACAATAAGCCGAACTACTTACCACACATAATAAGAATAGAACAATAATTTGTGGAATCTTTTTATTAATCATTTTAATATATTATATTACTTACATCGATAAGTTAAAACTGATCTTATAATATATGTTTGATATAAGAAACGCCTATTTTAAAAGAGCAATAGTAAATATACTCCTCGTACTTGAAGATTACGATATTTTAAGACAGAAAATAGGAATGTTCAAGTACGAGAAGTATATCTTAGTTTAAGAAAAAACATAAAACTTCTATCTATGCAGTATGCTTATTTAATACAATATATTATAATCTATATTTAAGGAATAAATTCCAAAACATAAAGAATTATTATGATTATAGATTTCCTTTCCTCTTGGCATGTTTATCTAACATCAATGTCTATTGCTGTAAGCTTATCCTTACTGTTTCACTATGCTTTTTCCAAAGTATCTATTTCTTTTGCACGAAACATGAGTGCTCTAAGGAAAGCCTCATTTATTGCCAATTCTATCAATACATTATACGCTCTATTAATTGGCTTTGTGGTAATTACTTTGTGGAACGATTTTTCTAGAATCCAACAATTAATATCACAAGAAGCCTCTGCAATTGCTTTTGCAACACATGTACGCACTTCTTATCCAGCAATAAAGAATAATAAAAAAATAACTGAAGCACTTAGATCTTATATTGATTTTCTACCTAATAATAAACAACCAAGAATACTTGATGAGGAACACTTACTAGAACTACATAGTGCTTATAAGCTACTAAATTTACTTAGTAATGTAACTCCTAAAAATGAACAGGAATTTATCTTATATTCACGTTTGGAATCGAAGATTATTAAAGGAATTGATTCTAAAAGAGAAAGATTATCTTTAAATAATCAATTACCTGTACCTATGTTAGTAATTTTATTTGGTGGCGGCATAATAGTTCTTTTTGTTGCTTGTATTGCATATGATATAAAAAATAATCTTTATTTTATGTTAGGACATCTAGCTATAGCTGTATTTATTGGTTTTTATCTAGCACTAGCTATAGATTTAGATACCCCTTATTCATTAAATATTGGATATATGCATTTAAGCTCTTCTCCTTATATAGAAGAAATTATAAAGCAACTATCTTAGATTACTTATAACCCAATTAAGGTTTATACTATCATTTTATGCAATAATTTAAGTTATGAAGTTCATAATAATTTCAGTAGGAAAAATTCCTAATAACGCCCCTGAACACGATATCATTCAGGAATATCAAAAAAAACTCCCTTGGAAAATAGAGTTTAAAGAACTCAAAGCAGAAAATAATCTTAAAAAAACAGCTCAAAAAATGTTGCTCTCAATTGACAAAAAAGACTTGCCTATATTGTTAGATACGACAGGAAAACATTATTCATCCGAAGATTTTGCATCCTATTTAAATAATTTAAATAACACAGGTATTAATAGAATTGCTTTATTAATAGGAGGAGCTGAAGGTGTACATAAAAACATTTCTGATGCTATACAGAATGTTATCTCATTAGGTCACATGACATACTCACATAAACTAGCAAAAATAATACTTGTAGAACAGCTTTATAGATCTTGGGCTATTTTATCTAATCACCCTTACCCTAAGTGAAATTTGTAAAAAGATACTTTACATAGAGAATAACAATGCTATTCTTCTGTTAAATATTATTTAACATTATCTACTATACATTACATGACTTTTCATTTACCTCCTAGAGTTATGATAATTGATTCTGATGCAGTAAGTCGTAAATCCATTTCAAATACATTAGAACGTGTGGGCTTTAACCTAATTCTAGCCACTTCAGGAGATGATGCCCTAAAAAAATTAAAAACAGCTGCAGAATTTGAAAAACCAAATTTAATTATAGTTGACAATAATATAAGTGATCTTTCCGGAATAGAGCTATGTACTATCCTACGTGCTAAAAAACTTACAGTCCCTATTATTTTAATTGCAATAAAAGAAGATGAAGTACAGCCTTTAAAGGGTATCACTAGTTCATTTAATGATTATTTAATAAAGCCAATAAATCAAGAGGATCTTCATCATAAGATTAATATTTTACTAAGAAAGTCTAAACCTAGTTTGCAATCCAAAATTATATCATTTAACGATATAGAGATGAACTTAGCATCTTACAAAGTAACTAGGGCTGGTAGAGAAATTCATTTAGGCCCTACTGAATTCAAGCTTCTACAATGTTTTATGAAAAACCCTGCTAAAGTTTTTTCCCGTAAGTATTTAATTGAATATATATGGGACGGTCAATCTAATGTAGAATCAAGAACAATTGATGTACATATTAACAGATTGAGAACATCTTTAAAACTACCTTATGAACGGTTGCCTATTATTAAAACTGTTAGATGTGCCGGTTATTGTTTAAATTTACCTGAGAAAATTAGTGCTGTTGCTTAATGTTATCTACACATGATAAAAAAACTTTATCTAAACACTCCTCTTTTTATATAATTAAAAGGATATCCAGAGAATATCTTTCACAATACAAAAAGCTATTATTATTTGCCATATTGCTAATGATAATTGTAGCAATATGTGACTCCTTTTTAGTATTACTAATAAAGCCAGCACTTGATGATGTTTTCATTAATAAAACTATCTCTTTATTTTGGTTGATTCCAATTTTAGTCATTGGCACTGCCTGTATAAAAGCTTTAGCAGATTATGGACAAAGCTATATTATAAAATATGTAGGACAAAGCATTGTTAATCGTATTCAACTCAAATTATATTCTCACTTAATTTATTCTGATCTACATATCTTAAATCAAACTTCTTCTGGCCATATATTATCTAAATTTACTAATGATATTTTTAATATAAGACAAGCTGTCACCTCTTCAATTGTGAACATTGCTAAAGAATTACTTACTGTAATATTCTTTATTTGTGTGATGTTTTATAATGACTATAGGCTAGCATTTGTTACGTTTTTCGTATTCCCATTAATGATACTCCCTATAATCAAGGCTGGGAAAAAAATGAAAAAAGTCACTTTTAAAACTCAAGACAAGCTTAGTGAGTACACAAAACATTTAAATGAAAAACTACATAATATAAAAATTATAAAAGCTTTTTGTTGTGAAAAATTTGAAATCAAACAAGGACAAAAATATTTAAATGAACTTTTAGGATTCTACAAAACCGCAATCAAGATTGAATCTTTAACATCACCAATAATGGAAGTACTTGCAGCAACAGCAATTGCCACAGTTATTGCTTATGGTGGATATGGTGTGATTACAGGCATGACTACCCCAGGAAGCCTTTTTTCTTTCATCTCTGCTTTAATATTAGCATATAAACCTATTAAATCACTAGCCAACACGAATATTATATTACAAGCAGGCATTGTTTCTGCGAAAAGAATCATCGCGACACTTGACGGAAAAAATATTATAGAAAATAACAAAGATCAAAATGATTTAAAAATCAAACAATGTCACATCAAATTTGACAAGGTTAAATTTGCATATGATCAGAAAAATTTAGTTCTACAAAACATATCTTTCCAAATTAAGCCAGGTCAAGTTATAGCTTTTGTTGGAGAATCAGGAAGCGGAAAATCAACTCTTATAGATTTATTACTAAAATTTTATGAACCTACAGAAGGAAGTATTTATATAGACAAAACCAATCTAACAGATGTTTCTTCATCTTCTATACGAAAAAATATAGCGATAGTTAATCAAGATATTTTACTATTTGATGCATCTGTAAAAGATAACATAGCCTATGGCACAAAAAAATATACTCAACAAGACATTATCTCTGCTGCAGAAGCTGCTAATGCTCAAGAATTCATATCTTCCATGACCCAAAGATATGATACAGTAGTAGGCAAATTTGGCATCAAATTATCTGGCGGACAAAGACAAAGAATTGCCATTGCTAGAGCAATTTTAAAAAATGCGCCTATTCTTATTTTAGATGAAGCAACCTCATCACTTGATCAAATCACTGAACTAAATGTAAAAAATGCTATATTAAATTTGAAATCTAAATATAAAGTGATTATTCTAATCACACATCGTCTTGATACAATAAAAAGCTCGGATGTAATTTATGTGATGAAAAAAGGAAAAATAATAGAATCTGGTAACCATAAAGAACTTCTTGATAATAAAGAAGAATATTATAGCCTATATAACAAACGTATATTAAAATAGGAGGAATTAATGACAGACTCAACAAACCAAACCCTTACGCTAACAACTGCACAAACAACTCAACCGTCAGGAGGATCAGGACTACAGAATTTTTTCTCTAAAGAATCAATAATGAATTTCCTACCAATCATATTAATTTTTGGGGTGTTTTATTTTTTTATAATTAGACAACAAATCAAAAAACAAAAAGACCAAGAAAATCTTGTTAAATCTTCTAAGAAAGGAGATAGAGTAATAGTTGCTGGAGGAATAATAGGTAAAATAGTAAAAGAAAAAGAAGGAGATATAATATTGCTTGAAATAGCTAAAAATGTTCATATAGAAGTATTAAGATCTTCTATTGTTGCTATTGTAGAAAATAAAAAAGCTTTATCTAAATCCAAGAAAAAATAAATAGATTAAAGTCATATGCATTTTACTAAATGGAAAACAACAGCAATATTGTTATGTTGTTTTCTTTTTATCATTCTTGCTTTACCAAGCCTAGTTGATTCAAAATATTTACCCAAATTTTTGAATAATAAAGTGAATTATGGTTTGGACTTACGAGGTGGATCTCAGCTTCTCTTAAAAGTTGATTTTGATGCTTATATACACGAGCAAATGAATATTACTTCAAATCTAATTCGTAAATCTCTTAGAAAAGAAAAAATCAAATATAAAAATTTAAAATTGAATGGAAAACAAATATCTTTTAATCTTAAAGACATAACACAAGAAAAAAAGACCAAACAACTAATTTTAAAACTAGATAGAGATTTACAACTAAAATTTGAATCTGGACAAGCTGGTATATTTTATTCTGTTGATAAATTAGAACAACTTAAAACAAACCTGATTAATCAAACAATAGAAATTATCAGACATCGAATAGATGAAACTGGCACTTTAGAACCCTCAATTCAAAGACAAGGAGACTTATCTGTTTTATTGCAAGCTCCAGGATTATACGACCCTGAACAGTTAAAAAGAGTATTAGGAAAAACAGCAAAACTTACTTTTCATCTAGTAAATGAAGAAGCATCAGTTGATAATGCCTTAAATGGAATAATACCACCAGGAAACAAACTTATCCCAAGTGAAAAAAAAGGAGAAAATCAACATTGGTATATAGTAAAAAGTGATGTTGCTGTTGCGGGAGACCTACTAACAAATGCACAGCTTGCAACAGATATCGGACCAGTAGTAGCTTTCACTTTCAATTCTTTAGGAGCAAAACTTTTTGCTGATATAACCCGTAAAAATACTGGCAAAAGATTAGCTATAGTTCTTGATAATAAAGTAATTAGTGCTCCTATGATTAATGAACCTATTTTAAGTGGGTCAGGAACTATTTCCGGCAATTTTACTATAAGCAGTGCAAATGAGTTAGCTTTACTCTTAAGAGCTGGTGCGTTACCTGCTCCACTTTATATAGCTGAAGAGAAAATAGTAGGACCAAGCTTGGGAGAAGATTCAATTGCCTTTGGTAAACAATCTGGCATTATTGCTTTCTTAGCAGTTGTTGTTTTTATGATAGCAATCTATGGATATTTAGGAATATTTGCAAGCATTGCAGCAATTATGAATTTAATTTTTATAATTGCAATTATGGGTACTTTGCAAGCCACTCTTACTTTACCAGGTATTGCTGGTATTGTTTTAACAATGGGTATGTCAGTTGATACAAATGTTTTAATTTTTGAACGTATTAGGGAAGAACTCAAAATAAATTCTACGGTAAGATATGCTATCAAACAAGGTTTCAAACATGCATTTGCTACTATTTTAGATTCTAATCTAACCACATTAATTGCTGCATTTTTTCTATATATGTTTGGTTCTGGAGTCATCAAAAGCTTTGCTGTAACCCTTACCATAGGTATTTTGTCTTCAATGTTTACAGCTATTACATTGACAAAATTATTGATTTATTACTGGATCAATTCCTACAATAAAAGATGTTCTTAAAATCTTTCGTAAAAAGGAAAAGACCTTTAAGCAAAAACAAACAATCATTGCTTGAAGAAGTACTACCACAATTCAAATTAGAACTAAAAAATTTATCAACATTACTAAACAAATATAATATTGTTAATTTAGAAATAGGCTTTGGCAAAGGAGAATTCTTAACAAAACTTGCACAAGAAACAAAAACTACCCTTAATATTGGTTGTGAACCTTATATTGAAGGCGTTATAAGTTTGGTAGAAAAAATAAAACAATATAACATAACAAATATTACAATTTGGCCAGATGATGCTCTTCTGTTACTTAATAAAGCAACAGATCATTCCATTGATAACGTATATATTTTATTTCCAGACCCTTGGCCAAAACGCAAACAACAAAAACGAAGATTAATTAATCCTCAATTCATAAAATTACTAGCTAACAAATTAAAGAAAAAGGGAACAATTTTTGTTGCTACCGATCACCATGATTATGCAAATTCAATTTATTCACATTTTGGACAAAATAATTTTTTTACTTGCCAAGATATAAGTGATAATAATTCAGAATTTTTTAAAAATTCCTCTACTAAATATCATCAAAAAAACATTGAAGGAAAAGAAACTAAATTATTTAAATTTAAATCCCAAACCTGAAATGTATAAAAAGTTTCTTAAATGGTTTCTAACTATAGCTATAATTGTAAGTATATTCTACATATGCACTATGATCACCATATTTATAGTAGATAGTAAAATCAAACTAATTAATAAGGCAGACAGCAGTATTTTCGAAAAATTATTCGGAGAATGAAGCTATTTGCTCTCTGCTCAATATGTTTTATACTATTATACTATGAAACATAAATTTAATAATAAGACTATGAAAAAGAAACATATTTTGATAGTAGATGATGATATCAAGATGCGTAAATTATTAGGGCAGTTTTTACAAACGCATAATTTCATCACTACAGAAGTACATGACACTCAAGAAGCAAGAGAGGCTCTTAGTACTTTCACATTTGATCTAATTATCTTAGATATAATGTTACCTAATGAATCAGGAATTGAATTCGCAAAAAAGCTCAAATCTATTCCTTTTTCCACAGCAATTCTCATGTTAACAGCAATGGAAGATGTCAAAAGCAGAATTCTAGGATTGGAAGCTGGAGCTGATGATTATTTATCTAAACCTTTTGAACCACAAGAGTTAGCACTTAGAATTAAAAAACTAATTGAACGTTCTACTCACTTACAAAAAAATGAAGAGAGCGAACTCATAAAGTTTGGTCAAGTTAAATACGACAATCAAAAAAATGTTTTTCTTATAGGTGAACAAGCTTTGCCAGCAACAGATCAAGAAAAAAAATTATTAAAAATATTACTAAAACATAATGGATGTGTAATCGGTAGAGAAAAACTTGCTAAAGAACTAAAAGTAAATGCACGATCAATAGATGTACAAATAAAAAGACTACGAGATAAAATCGAATCCTACCCTAACAAACCCGTTTTCTTACAAACTGTAAGAGGAAAGGGATATCTAATCCATAGTGATAATTAAATATATTATGAATATAAGTTCTCTAAAAAATAATGTTATTAAGCATATCATTGTAGTTTTAAACTTTTTAAAAATCATCACAGGTAAAATAAAACCTCTACGTAGATTTATACGAAAGAAGTTATTACCAAAAACTCTATTTTTTCGGATGCTATTAATAATTATAGTGCCAACATTAATAGCTCAAATTATTTCAACATATATATTTTATAATAAGCATTGGGATAACCTTCGTAAATATATTATCTATAATCTTTCAAATGAAATATCTTTAGTAGTAAATACTTACAAAAGCTTGCCTAAAACAAAATTACCTAAAATAAATAAATATACTTTTCTCCGATATAATTTCTCTCCAAAAAATGAAATTATAAAACTCAAGTCATACCATAAACTACCAAAAGAAATAAAAATTCTACAAACCAACATAGAATATAACTTACCTAATAAAACTATCGATGTTGCATATAACAGAAAGACTAAAGAAGTACAAATTAATATCGGACAGATATCAGGAGGCACATTATCATTTCATATAAATCACAAAAAACTTTTTATTAAGTCTACTTATACTTTTATAATATGGATGATTGGTAGCAGTTTAACTTTGTTAATTATCACACTGCTTTTTGCTAAAAACCAAATTAGATCCATCACTCGATTGAGCAAAGTTGCTCATAAACTTTCAAAAGGACAATCTGTTAAACGATTTATCCCTCATGGAGCATCTGAAGTTAGAAACGCTGGACATGCATTCTTAAAAATGAAACAAACGATAGAAGAAGAGGTTAAAAAAAAATCAGAAATGTTAGCTTGGGTATCACATGACCTAAGAACTCCTCTTACACGTATGAAACTACAACTAGCTATGATCCAAAAAACAGAACAAACCACAATGTTACAGCAAGATGTTCATCAGATGGAAAAAATTATCAATGATTATTTAAATTTTGCCAAAGGAGATACTGCGTTTAAGGTAAAAAACACTAATCTAAGCCAATTATTTAAAGAAATTACAAAAACAGCAAAAATAGGAACAAACTGTATTTTCGAAACACATATTGAAGATAAAATTTATGCTAAAATAAATGATAATCAGTTAAAAAGAGCTCTCTTTAATCTAATTGACAATGCAAAAAGATTTGGATCAAAAATAATAATCAAATTATACAAAAATCAAAATAAGTCTATTGTAATTGAAATACATGATAATGGTTCAGGCATTGCAGAATCTGAAATAAAAAATGTTTTTAAACCATTTTACAGAGGTGATAATTACAAAAACCAAAGAGCAAACGGAGTGGGGCTTGGAATTCCAATTGCAGCTACCATCATAAAGAACCATAACGGTTTAATAAAATTCACGAACAGTCCTTTAGGAGGGGTTATGATTACAATTTTACTTGATGTACAAGCTGTAGAACCAACATTACTCTAATTGCTTTTACTCAGCTTAGCTGATTTTTGTTGCAATCTTTCCAATTTATCCATTTCTGATCTCAACGTTCTAGCTGTTTTCTTCAGAAGTTTTAAAGCATTAAATTCTTTCTTTTCTTCTTTTTGTACTCCAAAAGATGCTAACCACTTACTTAGCTTAGTTTTATTACATATTCCTAAATCTTTTTCTATCGTGTCTATATCTCGTTCTAAAGATTTTAAACTACCTATTATAGTCTTTTGACGAAATTTATACGCTTTGTTAACATCTCCTAATTCAACACTAGATTTAAGACTTTTATGACATTGAAAAATTACAAATTTTGCATTCTCAATATCCTTATTGCTCCTAGCTATAACATTTTGCAATCTATTCTTAGTCATAATTTATTTCTTAGTTAGAATTCACGTTTAAACAAAATTATAATTTTAAAACGTTAATTAAGCGTTAAAAATTCTACAAATTATTGACAATTTTATACTTTTATTTCAACCATTAATGTTTATGCTACTTACTAAATATACTAATCAATTTCTATGAAACTCTATTATAGAAAGAGATAACTTTTTAAGAAAAAACTGCTAATCCTTAATAAAAATAGATAAAAACATAACGTGCTTTTACTCTACAACTGAAATCACTAACAAAAACTTATGAATAAAATATCTAAACACATGCTCTCTATGGCAACCACATGCAAAATTATATTTCTACTCGAAAATGATCAACAATGGACTGCTACAAATTATCCATCCATAGAATGGCTAGGAATCGAGAACTCAAAACAGCATTTCCTTATTTTTCAAGCAAGAATACAAAACTTAATCAAAAATGGCTATGAATGCACAGAAATAAATTTCTATGTTAATAATCAATATAGCGATTCAATATCAGCAGAAAATTTTATCAATCACCAATATGCTGACTACCCCCAAATATCTGGTCAAATAAATACTCCTGATCATGATCTTTAATTCTTCATAAGCGAAATAACATATGTTTCCTCATTAACCCCAATAAGCAATTAAGAGACATTTTTATCTTCTTTAACTAACGAAATAGCACCATCAACCAATGAAGCTAATATAGCTTCTATCGTAGTACCTAACCGTATTGAATTTGAAATATCATATACTCCTTGTAATACTTTACTATGCTCTTCATGAGTGCCTCTTACTGCCAAATTATATTTGGCAGCAATTAGCTTAATATTTTCCATATCAAGATTATTAAGTTTTATATGAACACTTGCACGAAGTGCTGTACCTATATTAGTAGGCCCACTATTAAGATAACCTAACTTGTTATCATATGCAAAATCCAAATATTTCTCTAGTAAATTCAATGCTTGAGTAAATTTATTATATATTTCACCCAAATTAGCTGTCTTATCTAAATATATAATTCTCATATGGTCTTCTTCATTAATCCATATCATAAATTTTTTATTGCCACTAACATACGTACCCCTTCCTATAGGCCAATCATCAAGAATACCTGCAGATTTTAGATATTTATCTCCTGCTTTAAAGAGCAGATGTTCTTTCACCATTTTTTCATATTCTTCTTTAGATAGCGATTCTATTGAATAATAAGTGCCTTGATATTCTTGTGGTAACTTTTTTATTGCAGCAAGCACAACAGTTTCTACCTGCTTTCTTTGCTCTTTTGACATAGATGATGGAAAAGGAAAAGATGATAAATTTCGTGCAACTCGCATCCTTGCAGATACTACATTACCAGATAATATAGTTCTATTTTCTTTTGTAAAATTAAATTTCGTTATCCTCTTAGATTGACCTAAGATATACGGATCATATTTATGATATTCTTTTATTACATAAGAAAATACAGGAGCATACATTGTATATGATTCTGTATCTCCTGCATAACACCCTATCCTACTATCTAAATTCTCAACTCCACTTTTTATAATATGGTTTAATGTTACTCCAAATTTTGTCTTTTTTGTTCTCAATATACTTTTTTCTGATTCATCCAACATCTCCAGTGCTTCCATGCATAGTGACTTTTTTATATTTCTAGCCATGATATATAATCATTATTTATAATTTAACAAACACTAGAAATTATAACTTCAAAAAATTAATCACACGTTAAGGTGGTAATCAAATTTTATTATTCCTGTTTTCTGTCTTAAAATTCCGTAATATTCAAGTATGATGAGTATATACTAATCATACCTGAAGCCTCCGGTTTTTAAAGTACGATTAGTATATTGAACAACAACATAAAAAATATTTTATGATACATAATTTCGATCCCATTATATTACATATAGGTCCTTTACTCATAAGATGGTACTCATTAGCCTATATTTTAGGCATTGCTTTAGGAATATTTTATATAAAATATCTAACAAAAAAAACGAGACTAAAACTTCCTTTAGAATTCTGGGATAGTTTATTTTGTGCTGGCGTAATAGGAATCGTAGTAGGAGGAAGATTAGGACATGTATTAATTTATAATCCTATTGAATATTTTAAACATCCTATTGAAATTTTTAAAACATGGAAAGGAGGAATGTCTTTTCATGGTGGTGCAATTGGAGCTATAACAGCAATTATCTTCGTAAGTAAAAAATATAGTATTGATTACTGGAAATTACTAGATCTAGCTTCATGTGCTGCTCCAATTGGAATATTCTTCGGTAGAATAGCAAATTTTATAAATGGATATTTATTTGGTAAACCTACAGAACTCCCATGGGGAGTAATATTTTTAAACACTGGCGGGGGACCATTTTTAAGGCATCCAACTCAAATTTATGAAGCATTAACTGAAGGACTTTTACTCTTTATAATTTTAAACATTATTATAATCAAATACAAAGCCTATAAAAAAACACGTATAGTTTCAGCGTTATTCTGTATCTTATATTCTCTATTTAGATTTTGTATAGAGTTTCTTAAAGAACCAGACCAACACATAGGGTATATATTTAGTTACTTTACAATGGGGCAACTTCTTTCCTTAATAATGATTGCTGTTGGCATCATTATTTTATGGTCATCTTCCTTGAAAAATAAGACATTTTAAACCCTACTTTTCTTTGAATGCATGCCAGAATGTCATTAAAATTGGATCTAACAGATATTGAATAAGCGTTCTTTCCCCTATTGTAATTTGTATATTTGCATCCATTCCCGGAGTAAGTTCATAATCTTTAAATTTAGATATTTTTTTCAGTTGCCTTTTATCTATAGAAATTCTTACTTTATAAAACACCCCTCTTGCTTGCTGAAGCATAGCACTTTCTTGTGTCATAACCCCACCTGGTTGTTGAATAAAATTTATAATATTTGGTGAAATATACGTTACTATACCTTCTAAGGGTGAAGTAGTTTTACTTACAAATGCTGAAATTTGTACTTTCGCTTTCAATCCAACATATACTGGCTCTATATCTTTAGCTTGAACATATGCTTCTAAAATTAAATCCTCTTGAGATGGAGTGATAGTCATAATCGCTTGCCCTGGCGATATTGTACCACCTATCGTAGTAACATTCACTTGTGTTACTACTCCATTAACTGGAGACTTTATGACCAGCTTTCCTAAAGACTCTTCCGCTATTTTTATCTGTGCAGTTATTTCACTTAAAGAAGACTTAAGCTGCGTTAACTGGGTTTCATGGGGTATAATTTTTTCAGAATACTTTGCTATAATGCCCTCTTCTACTAGCCCTCTAAGAGCAATTACCTGTTCTTCTTTCGTTTTCACAAGCTTTGCAGTTTCTTTTCTTTTTTCATATAAAGACTCTAATTGTGTTTTTACCTGAATACTTTCTAACCTCACAAGTGATTGATCAATTTTCACATGATCTCCTTCTTTAGCATATATAGCTTCAACAACCCCACCTTCTTTGTGTTGTATAACTTGTTTTTTAGAAGATGTTACTATAAAACCTTGAGCTGGCACAGCCTTATCAAGAGGAGCAAACCCCGCCCAAAAACCTCCTATAATAAAAAATATAAAAAATACCCATAAACCAAAAAGAACAGGAGAACGAGCTTTTTGTAAAGCTTGATTCCTACCTTCACCCCGAGGCATTATTATAAATGATATAAATAAATCGATAGCTTTCATTATACTCATAAGAGTAAGTGTCCAATATTTTAAGCTTACTCTTTTTACAAGTGCCTGTTTAGTCTTAACAAGCAAAGATGGTTTAACAAAGTTCTGTAATTCTTTAAATGATTTAGGATCAGATTTTATTTGATCAATAGAATTCTTTATTTGATCTAGTTTAGATGATTCTTTGGTATCAGCAGAATCTGCTCCATCTAAAATCGATCCCAAAGCAACCTTATTACCTTTGTTTTGCTCAGAATATTTAATATGTTTTACTTCTTGTGACTTTGTAGTCTCTGCTACACGGACAGCTTCAGCTTCTTTAGTAAAATTTGTTTTTGCAGATTGTGATTTTGGCTTGTCAGTTTTTACCTGAGAAGATGATTTAGATTCTGTACTTACTTTTTGAGAAACATTACTTGGTTTATTTGAGGTAAGATTAACAGAAAAATGGTATTTTGTTGCTGGTTTTGATTTTTCCTTATCGAGCTTTTGAGATTTCACAGTTTTAACTTTCTTTAAATCAGAATCTTTAACATCTGAACTCTTCTTCTCATTCTTTACCTTCTCGGTTGTATCTTTACTGGCTTGCTTCTTTTTAGCAGACATCTTATCTTTTTGCATATTGGCTCACTTGTTTTTTTATCATATTTATTTTAATTATTGTCTCATATTAAATGGCATTTTTTGCCCAGGTTGAGAAGCTTGAGATAACTTTGCCATCACTTCATCTTTTGGTCCATAAGCAACTATCATGCCATTTTGTAAAACCATTATCATATCTACAAAAGCCAAGATTGATGGTCTATGAGAAATCACTATTACTGACTTTCCATGCTGTGTAGACTCTGTCATAGTCTTCACTAAAGCCTGTTCACCCTTTTCATCTAAATTAGAGTTTGGTTCATCTAATACAATAAACTTTGGATCACCATAAAATGCCCTAGCTAATCCAACTCTCTGTCTCTGCCCACCTGATAAGGTTGAGCCAGCTAACCCTATGTCCGTCTCATAACCTTGTGGAAATTGAGAAATCATTTCATGTGCGCCAGCAAGTTTAGCTGCTTTTATTATTTCTTTAGGCTCTGCTTTCTTATCTAATCTGGCAATATTCTCCTTTATTGAACCTATAAACAACTCAACATTTTGAGATAAATATCCTACATGCTGACCAAAGTCTGCTCTATTCCAATTATATACATCTGCACCATCAAGACGGACATGTCCTGCTGTAGGCTTCCAAATACCTACTAATAATCTTGCTAATGTAGACTTTCCTGCTCCACTCGGACCAATAATCGCTAATGACTTACCTGGCTCTAAAACAAAATTTAACCCTCTAAGTGTGTATTTAGGTTGTTCGCCAGGTTTACTAGGAGGAGGAGCATAAAAAACATTTTCTGCGGACAACCTACCAACTGGATCAGGGATTGATATCCCCTCTCTTGTAGTTAACCCTGCCCTTTCGAAAGAAGAATTAATTTTAGCATAAGACTTCATGGCATTTGTAACTTGTTTCCAAACTTCTATTGCTTGATCGAATGGTGCAAGTGCCTTACCTGTAATAATTGAACCCATAATCATTTTACCACCTGTCATATCTTGACCACCAGTTGTTACAACATAATATGCACCCACTGCCGTCATAGTCACACTAATTACAGTTCTTAAAAATCTAGTCGAGTTTGAAATAATACCATTTCTATAACTAGCAACAGATTGCATTTCCATAGATTTACCGTTCAAATCTCTCCAAAGCTTACGTACATTATTCATTAATCCCATCGCTTGAACAGTTTCAGCATTTCTTGTAGCAATATCTGCTATGTAAAAACTTTTTGTATTAAATTCGTTCGATTTTGCTAAAGAAGAATTAATTGAATAAGCATTTAAAACTGCCATAAACAACATTAACGCACAGCCAAATACAGTTATCCAACCTAGTGAAGGATGAATTAGAAACGCAACAAATATGTAAATAATTGCCCACGGAGCATCAAATAAACTATTTATTCCATGACTTGTTAAAAACGCTCTTATATTAGAAAACTCTCGCATACTTTGACTTGCTCCCATAGATTGTCTAACAGCAGCCCCTTCAACTGCATGAGCAAACAATTTAGGAGAAATTCTTTCATCTAACCATTCTCCTGTTTTTATTAAAGTAAATGACCGAGCAACCTGTATAAGACTATGTGTTAAATGTATACATACCACCAATAAAGTAAGCATTGCCAATGTATGTAAGTTATTACTACCTAATACTCTATCAAGAACTTGTAATACATATACTGAAGCAATTAATGTTAAAATATTAGCCCCAAGAGAAAATAAAAAGGTTACTACAAATGCCATTTTACAATCTCTTAAGGCTGACTTTAGAGGAGTATCTCCTGGAAGTGTTAAACTAGTTGATTTCATCTTTGTTTTTTATTGCATTTTAATAATTATAACTTAATCTGAGTTAAATAAAGATTAATTTTATGACATATATTAATCATACCTGAAAAACACCGATTTTTAAGTTTCATATTATTTCTATTTTCTTTTTTAAATTCTCGGACTTTTCAAGTACGATCAGTATAATTATACAATATGCATGTTTTTAAAAAAAACAAGTATAGTTGAAATGAATTAATTTTATTGAAAAAATGGTATGGTTACCACACTGGCCTGTAGTCAACGCACAACTAAAACCTTCATTAGGTCTTACTAGAATACTTAGCCTACTAAAAGCATTAAAATCTCCTCACTTAAAGCTTCCTCCTGTTATTCACATCGCAGGCACCAATGGTAAAGGATCAACTATTGCATTCATGAGAGCAATATTCGAAGCAGCAGGACTTGAAATACACAGATACACATCACCTCATTTATTACGATTTAACGAAAGAATTTTACTTGCAGGACAAGAAATCCAAGATGATTATTTATTTTCGTTATTAGAAGAATGTAGACTTACTTCAGAACAACATAATATCCCTATTTCTTTTTTTGAAGGAATCACAACTGCAGCATTCCTCGCATTTTCCCGTCATAAAGCCGATGTTGTGCTTTTAGAAGTAGGATTAGGAGGTCGCCTAGACGCTACCAATGTTATTGACAAACCATTAATTTCTGTAATTACTCCAATTTCATACGACCACCAAGATATTCTTGGGGCAAAATTAGAACAAATTGCTTATGAAAAAGCTTGTATTATAAAACCAAATTGTCCTTGCGTAATAAGCATGCAAACAAAATCTGTACATAACGTCATTCAAGCCTTCGCACAAAAACAAAAGTCTCCTCTTATAAGATACGAACATGAATTTGGTGTTTCAATAACCAAAACAAATACATTGGAATATAAGTCAGCTAAAAGAAACCTCATAACTCAGTCTCCTGCATTATTTGGATATCATCAATATGTAAATGCTGCTACCGCAATTGCAGCAATAGAAACTTGTTATACATTTTCTAATAAAATATTTGAAACAGGAATTACAAAAGCAAAATGGTTAGGAAGACTTACCAATATCAAAAACGGCAAACTTTTTAACATCCTTGCAAAGAACACTGAATTATGGATAGATACTGCACATAATGAAGGAGGAGCACAAGCACTTGCTACTTGGCTTGCTGATCAACCTGAAAAAGAAACTATTCTAATTTTAGGGATGACAAAGAATAGAAACATTAATAAATTTCTAAAATATTTTAAGGGCTTAATTACAAAAATAATTTGTGTAAACGTATATTCTGAACCCATGAGTTACAAAAGCGAAACTATGGTTGATCTTATTGTCGACTCTCATTTAAAAACAATTTCCACACATGTAAAAACTTTACATGAAAGCTTTAACTACATAAAAAAAATAACTTCAAAAAAATCAACTAGTCGAGTTTTAATAACTGGCTCTATATTCTTAATTTCAGATTTTTTGCGTGCTAACAACTCCGAATACATCTAAAAACCGATTATTAGTATCTGAAATAGACCTAATTAAAGGTTTAATTTATAGTTGACAAGCAACCTTCTATCTCTATCATTATTTTCTTTTTTTAATACAAGTTATGCAAACTCCTAAAATTATTCTAAAGTCAATTTCTCCATGTATAAATCTGAATGTATCAACATATTCCAATGGAGATATAATATTTTCAACAAAACATAAAAATATAGAATCTTCTTTTAATATCATTAATAATGAAAAAGTTATTACTTGTGGGAATCTGTCTGAAATACAAGAAAATGTAATTTCCTGCCTTAATAAAAACCATAATGCCTTTCCTCCCTTATTCGATTTATTTGAAAACCTTAATATACAAGTAGTAACTGAACTTATAGATATCGATGATGCAATAGATTTAGCCTATCTACTTAATCCAAATCCTCTTTATGAAACATCTTGGAAATATTGTGAAGAATTTGGGAAATGTAATGCCTTAAAAGTAGTTATTAACTCATATGATTTTAATCTAGAAATTACAGATCTTCCTAGAATAGAAAGCTCAGATTGGTTTCAAAAAGAGACATTATGTGGATATTCTTTACCTGAAGAAGTGTACAATCAAAAACTATTTTTTAAATCACCTCCTGACCGCATATTCATCTGGAAAGATATAGGAGAAGAAAATATACCAAACCTTCTTCCATACTACTACGAAATACAGACTAAATCTTGCAAATATATTTCCTCAGGACAAGTCCTTGTAGACTTTCTTTATTGCGATTCAACACAAACTTTTAACAAAATAATTCACTTTATACAAAGACCTACTATAAATAGCAATTATTATCCTGAATCACAATTATTGCTAGATTCAGTTGCAATTGGTCTTCTTGAATATAATAAAAAACATTCCCCTATAGGAGGAATTTTTGTTTCAACATCTCCACTAGAACAAGAAATACAATACAAAACAGATAATAATATAATCTGGATACAAATAAAAAATTCTACCCTAACACCTGAAACAATCTTGCATCCACTTATTCAACAAAGCATGCATAATATATATGGTAATGTAACACTTAGCAATATAACTAGTTTTGATGAATGGCTTGAAAATAATTTTACAAGAGATGCTATAGCTTATATTTCTCAATCACCATATTGTAATGATATTATTAAAAACCCTGAAACTATTTGTGTCGGCGACCATTCAGAGTTAACAACTTTATAATCTTTCGGTTAGAAGGTAATTTTTTAACCAACTAATTCTCGATAAACTGATAAAGTTCGTTTTTGCATTTTTTCTAAAGAAAATAATTCTGCATTTTTCTGTGCTGCTTTCATTATTTTATATTTCTTATGTTCTGCTAAATTACTTACATAATTTATTACATTAGCTAAACTTTCACTATCATTAAGCGGAACAAGGAATCCTGTCTCTTGATCTTTAATAGTTTCTTTAAAACCACCAACATCTGTAGCAATTATTATCCTCCCCATAGCTTGAGCTTCAATAGGGACACGCCCAAAAGGTTCTTCTTCTATCGACGGAGTAACAATTATATCAGAAAGTAAATATACTACTGGCATATCATTTAGATTGCCTGTAAAGATAACATTATCTTTTAAACCTAATTTATTAACCAACTCAGAAAGCTCTAAGTAATAGTTATAATGCTTCATAACATCACCAACTATTAAACAGCAAAAAGACTCTTTATTCAGCTTAGCTAAAGCATTAATTAAAACTTTATGCCCCTTCCATGGAGTAATTCTACCAGGCATAGTTATAATTAATTTCTCATCAGGAATAGGTAATTTTTTCCTTAGAGCTAATAATCGTTGCGATGTAATTTTTTCAGGATTAAATTCTTTTAAATTTACACCTCTATGTATCATAGTAATATTATTAGCATTTATGTGATAATGTTTTGATATCTGGTTATTGATAAATTTAGAGATAGCTATTACTTTCTGGCCTTTTAGCATTATAGAATTATAAAATTTTTTAATAGGCTTAATAGGTTTAAAGCTATAATTACCATGAAAAGTAGTGATGAACTTGCATCTAGTCATCTTATGAGCTAAAAAAGCACTCCAAGCTGGTGCTCTCGATCTAGCATGCACTATATTTACTCTCTCAGATCTAATTAATGCTGCTATTCTTAATGCATTAAACATCATCACTAAAGGATTCTTAGAATGTAGAGGCAATTTGATATGTTTAATTCCATGTCTATTCAAAATATTAACTAGAACTCCACCACCAGAAGCAACCAAAGATTTAAAGCCCTGCTCTTGTAATCTCAAGGCAATATCTATTGTACCACGTTCAACACCACCACTTATGAGATTTGGCACAATTTGTAGGACTGTTATAGTATCACTCTTCATATTTGCTTTTTACACAACTTTAATATAAGTTATACAGTATATACTAATCATACATAAAAATACCAATTTTTAAATACGATTAGTATAAGGGTATAATGTTGAACTAGCAAATCAAGAAAATATTTACTCTAACTTAGAAAAGACTTCTTTTTTCAAAAAAATTAAGTTTCAAAATTAAATATGCACTCTCAACAACAAATAGATTTTTTAAAGCAACTAATACAATGTGAGTCTATTACACCTAAAAGCGAAGAAGCTATAGATCTGATAATAAATAAATTATTACAAGCAAAATTTACATGTAAAAAGCTAGTTTTTAATGATGATAAGGACAATAAAATAACAAATTTATACGCTTATTACGGATCTGGAGAGAAAAACTTATGTTTTTCTGGTCATGTAGATGTTGTACCACCTGGTGATCCAAAATCATGGCATATACCACCTTTTGAAGGAGCAATAAAAGAAGGAAAAATTTTCGGTAGAGGTGCTATTGATATGAAGAGTGGCCTTGTTGCATGTATTTTTGCTGTATTACAGTATATTGAACAAAACCCAGATAATATACCCTTTAAAATAAGTTTTTTAATAAGTGGCGATGAAGAATGGGGATCTAAAGGAGGCATGATACAATTATTGGATTGGCTTAGAAAAAATAATCATAAAATAACCGCATGTCTTGTCGCAGAACCAACTAGCCACCAAAAACTAGCAGATACAATTAAAAATGGGAGTCGTGGTAGTTTGTTATTCGACCTTACAATACAAGGGATACAAGGACATGTTGCTTACCATTCTCAAGCATCTAATCCCATCACAACTTTAGTGAATATCCTACATGACTTAAAGAAACTTGCATTAGATAATGGCACAGAATTCTTTGAGCCATCTAACTTAGAAATAACAAACTTAGAAGTAAATAATAAGATTGTAAATGTTATCCCTGCACAAGCTCAAGCACAATTCTGTATAAGATTTAATGATCTGCATTCAAAACACTCATTAAGCAAACTTGTACATAATGTGATACAAAAATATACCAATACTTATTCCCTTACTGAAATACTATCTGGAGAAGCCTACAAAGTAGATGATTCAAATTTCATTAACACAATTCAAAAATCTATTAAAGATGTATTAAATTTTGAACCAATAGTGAGTGCAAAAGGTGCAACTTCTGACGCTAGATTCATAAAAAATTTATGTCCTGTTATTGAACTTGGTCCCTTAATTAACATGGCACATAAAAAAAATGAACATATAGATATCAAAGACTTCCTTAATTTAACAAAGATCTACTACAAAATATTAGAAAATTATTCCAAGTTATCATGATGTAGTGCTTCTCTTGCACCATAGGTATAAGAAGAAAAATTACCTAAAATATCTTGTTCTTTATAAATATTCAAATAACTTTCATAATTTTGACATGTGATAGAAGAAATATCATTATGCACCAAGTAGTCAGGTATAGATTTTTGACAGATATTTTCTATAGATTGCCTCATAAATTCTATATTACACTCACCGATATCATCTTCACATAATTTATAATGCAGTTGCTCCATAAGATCTGTTTCTGCAAATTCCCAATACTCTTGAAGGCTAGTCTGATCTTCATTATAAAAGTCTTCTACACATTCCAAAGCACCTTTATAACGAAGAGAATATGCTATCGCCGTATTGGCTATTTTATACCTATATTTATCAGTTTCATATACAACACTAGACATCATAAAAGTACTATGCGTAACGTTAGTTACCCAAAATTCAGAAACCATTTCATGATATTCTTTATAACCTGTTTTATAACCATTTTCATTGAATGCTGAAGAAATCATAGAAACATGAGTGTCAACTATAAACTCAGAGACATGATACCATTCCTGATCCTTGATCTCACTTAACACTCCTTTATCTGTATCAAATAAAGCAATAAATTTTACTGCATTATTATCAAAAGAATCTGCTAAATCTCCTTCTAGAATACTTTTATAGGACTCATAATATATTTTATTTTTAGGATTCAATCCATTTCTATTCCAAACATCAATAATAAACTGCCTGTCTATAAACGAGGATCTAATGTTAGTAGAAGTCAAACCTAAACCTTCAAGACTACACATCTTGCAATTCTCATACTTTATTATAACATTATGATTTTTTACTGCAGGCGCAATACTATCACCATGAATGGGCAAACTCTTAGTAATTTTAGTTAAATCTACTTCTTTAACATCACAAATAATTTTGAACATATATAGATTCTAGTTTAAAATATTTTAACAATTATATTGGGTTATGATGTTAACCAATTTACCAGAAATAAAAAATATTCAAAAAAACTAATTAAAGGCAAGATTTTATAATGAAAAACTATCCTCACTCAATATACCACCTAACACATTCCAAATATTGTTATTGTTAGGACAAATATCTGCATCCTCTATAACATCACAAAAACGCTCTTGTTTATCAGTATGAATTTGTGTGCTTTTCACATCAAAAAAATCTATTTCTATAGGATCACATATCTCTGCCTCCTTGGAAGACAATTCTTGCTTAACCTCTAAAATACTATCCTTCCGTGTTTCATCACTACTATAATAATCATATGCACTTTTTAATGTATGGATTCCTACATGTAAAAGATGAGGAATGATACTAGCTTTATCAAGTAAGTTATAGAACATGGAAAACTCTTTTACCCCTGTTGCAACAACTTCAGTAGCAATTTTACCTATAGAAATTTCTTCTCCTTCCAAAACGTCTTTGAAAACACCGCCAGCAGGGACACAAACCATTTTACTGCCTACCATTGCAAATGGTGCTGTTGCAGGGTTCATTGCAAGAACTGTAGATACTCCTAACTTACATGTTATTGCAAAGCTAGTTTTAGCAAATTGTACAGCTTGTTTTTCAGCAGATAAAAACTTACTTTTCGAACTATCACTTTTCCATAATAAAGAATAGAGATCACTCAACGCATAACTAATTTCACTTTCTGCAAGCAAAAGGAATTGTATTATCTTGTAGAAACGAAAGATATACATTACCAACCATAAATACAGACAGATCTATTTCTTCATCTGAAAAAGAATCCATATGTTGTTTTTGCAATTTTTTTAGATACCCCTTAACAGTAGGAACTAATTGATTTAAAAAAGTAACTTTCTTCAGACCCTTAAGTGCAGTTTTTACAACAGGATGTTTGATGTCTTGATTATTTAAATATTGACTTCCTAGATATGAAGTTCTGATTATAGTGTCAAACATAGCACTTACTGTTCTTTATTAATATATTTAATAAAATATTAACAAATATTAACGTTCTGGTCAATGATTTTTATAAACTTTTCCAAGATATATCAATCAATAGAAATAATTATACCACTAGTGAATCTAGTTTTCTTGTTAGAAACCAAGATTAATGGTAAGGATTTTTCAGGGATATTGCGTTTTATTTACTTTCTTGTCCAGAATCCAGCTACAATATAATAAATTCACTATAGAACAACGTCTTCTACGCTAATCTCTCCCAATAATCTATCTTGGTGCTTCAAAAAACTACTCTCTGGAGCAATACATGTATCTTGTTCTAAGTTATTTAGAACAATATTTAATAATTCAACAACTTCTACACACCCTATTCGTTCTGCCACATTTAATGGTGTTGAATATAACGAAGTTTCTATATTAAGGTTAATTCCATATATCAAAAGTAGTTCTGCCATTTTTATATTACAAGCTCCAGAGGCTATATATAAAGATGAAACCTCTAATCCTTCCCAAACACTTATAAAATTAACATCCGCACCATTAATCAACAAAGTCTCTGTTGCTTCAATATTCCCTTTTTTTACAGCATCAAAAAAAGCTTTACTAATTTCATTAATTGTAGATTTTTTTACAAAAGTCTCTAAGGCTTTAACATGATTATTTTGAGCAAGCATACGTAATAATGAGTAACTTCCATCACCAACATTAGCTCCTTTCTGCATAAGCATTTCAATAATATGTGCATTCCCTATTTTAGCTGCAACATACATAGGAGTAAAAATAAAAACTTTATCTATATTAGGATCTGCACCATTATTCAAAAGCACTTCAACAACTTCTTCATGCTCATTTTCAATTGCTGCAATTAATGGTTTTTTAAAGCCAAATTCTTTTCCATTTACATCCACTCCTAATTTTAAAAAACCTCTAACAATATCAACATGTCCTTTCTTTGATGCCACATAAAGAGGCGTTTCACCATCACCATTTTCTGGGTTTAACATTTCATACAAGGCATCATAAGAAAGGTATAAATAAAATCCCTCACTATTCATACCCAACGGAGCTGTTAATCTCTCTAATATATCTCTTTCTCCTTTCAAACTTGCTAAAGAAGAAGCCCTTATAGTAGCATCTATAAAAGAAGTTTGTTGGTAGATAAGTTCAAAAAATTTTGTTCCCTTTATGCTACGTATTCTTGAAACTAAATCTATAGGCTTTTGTTCATTATTTTGAAAATCCTTCATTTGATCTAAAAGTAAAAAGTTATTCCCTAAAAGCATTTTTAAAGAATCTGATATAGGCGTTATTAGATCTAAGTCTCCTCGAGAAGCTACTATAAAAAACATTATTGAAAAAAGTTGTTCTTGAGGAATTTGATCCCTATTAGCTCCATTTTCTAAAAACATTTCTACTAATTCTGGACTCTTTAACTTACATGCCATTTGTAAAGCAGTATAACCCTCTCTTTCCATATCAAAGTCATTTGCTTGATATAAAAGTTGCTCAACAACTTTTATATTTTTTTCAAATGTTGCTAAATAAAGAGGAAAAAATTCACCGTCTATACATGTTTTATCTACAAAATACGAGTATTCATTTTGATTATTTTGTAAAAAAGAAATAAATTCATCCCTTCCTATAAAAACATCGTAACAAAAGATATCACTTACATATTCAACAACTTTATCTTGTGTTAATGCTTCATCATTAATAATCAAATTCTTGCTATAAAAAGATTTAGAAAACTCAATAAATTTTTTCTGCTGACCAGAAATAAAACTAGGAAAATCCTCATACACTTCTTCAAAGTTAGTCTCTACAATAAACTCATATATTACTCCTTGTAACACATAGCTAAAACTTACACTTTGTAATGAATACAATGCTAAGTTATTCACAAAATCCTGTAATGCTACAATATTTTCTTCCTCATAAGAGAGTTCTTGATATTTTTTGATAGACTCATATATACCTTTATCATCTAATCCAATTAAACTTTGATAACCCTTTCTAGAATGAGTAAGAAGTACACTACCACTAGGGAGATAGATAGCATCCTTCATTGCAAGTTGCGAATAACACCCCCATAAATGTATATATAAACTTTTTCCTTGAGATATTGTTGCAAGCTTATCAAATAATTTTGATGTTTCTACTTTCACCTCATCCTGATATTGAATTCCAAATAAGCCTGTCTTGTCTTCAATAAATTTTATATTATGGACTTCTTGTGCTCTCTCTCCGCTATATGAATTTTCACCATGAAAAGTTGTATCAATCCTTGTATTAAAAGTAATCTTTCCTTCTAATAGATTAATAACATCCAAACTATCTGCTTTCAGCATCAAATAATCTTCTCTATCATAAATGTTCTCTATTTCTTCTGAAACTTCTAACCCTGGTCCCATTATAAAAACTGCTTTTAATGCATTCATAGTTCTTGTATTTTATTAAAATTTAAACGCTAGATTTAATTGTTATTTATATAAAAGTCAACATATTAAGTTGGAAAACTTTACAAATAAATTAATTTTTATACCACTATAGCAACTGCAATTCGGGACTACAAAAATATTATATTTTCACTAAAAAATATTTTGAATTAGCATTTTTATAGGAACAAGTTTAAAATATTCTTAATCCATTATTGGGGTTTTAAACTGCTCTATATATAACGAGTGAAGTACCTTGTACTTTATAAATTTTATAATTTTGACTTAATTCATTTAAGAACCTCATAACATCAGGAGATTTTTTATCATAACTACGCCAAAGAACGACTCCATTTGGCTTAATCATTTTTAAAGCTTTTTGAGTATCATTTTTTATATATGAATAGGTTTTCGCTCCATCTATAAAAATGAAATCAATTTGATTGGAGAGAGGGGTTTCATCAAAACTTTTTGTATCTGTAAAAACCTGGTGGATTTTTTTATTATACTTTGTTTTATTATAAATATAGTTAGTTGATTTTCTAGCTTTAATAGCACATGCAGCATGTGTAGGAGAATCTCCGTGCTCGTATAAAATAGCTTTAGCATCTTTTGGTAAATCAATGGTATATATATTTGCTTTAGGAGCAGAGTATTTGGCCATTAACAACGTAGTACCACCTTTTCCTGTACCTATCTCTAAAATATTATTTGAAGATCTTGATATCGAAGCTATAAGTTTTTTTTCTGCATGTGTTGCAAATGAAGCCGCAAAACTATCAGGAGCAATATCTTCCTGCGTTGTAATACCAAATTCTTTCCATAATCCATGAGGAGATATAGGAGGGACTAAGGGTTCATCCACATCACTATTTAACACTATCATGCTATCTTCAAGAATATCAATTTTTGTACTTAACAATTTAGATAGATCTTTAATTTCCATACGTACAGTTACATTGTTAATAACAATAAGTGCTAAACAAACTATGACAATCCCATTGGATATAAAGAATTTAAATTTCATGCCCCTGCTTTATGTATTATCTATTAATGCAATTATAAGCTTTGTAATATTTTCTTCATAGAAAAAATTTACATGTTATTGTAATTTTTGATAATTATACTAATCGTACTCGAAGAATCCTAGTTTTAAAGACAGAAAATGGAATTAATATCAAGTTTAAAAATTCGCAAATATCGTTGATATTTAAGACATTTTTAAATGAAGATAGTAGTTTCATTTTCAAACTTAAAAACCGGAGGCTTCAAATATGATTAGTATATCTTTAACTCTGATCAGCACACTCTCTCAATATGAGCATATTCATTATATGAATTTCCATAGTCAAGATCAGGACATATAAGAAACGGAGTAGTCGCATTATTATAGAATTCAATAAGACCCTTTAAATTTACAAAACTATCATTTATCAAACTAGTTAAGTTCTCTTTAAATGAAATTATGTTACCAAAATTTACCCCAGTACCTATAGCTACATAGGCTATCTCATCTATATTTATTTTAGTTTTTTTCAAACTTAATATATTACTAAAACCTTTTTCAAGCATAATTAATGCTTCTAATGGTAACTGAGGAGAAAGCCCAGTAAAAACGTTTTTTTTAGAGGGAATACTGCCTGTTTTAAAATCGATAATTTTTATGCCATTGGGAGTTACTTCAAGACGATCAGCTTTACAAGAAAGTATAAACTTATTTCCATTTGTTAAAGTTAACTCTGCTTTTCCAGTTTCCTCACTATAAACTCTAACTCCTTTTTTACGTCTTGATGCTTCAAAATTTACAATCCAATTGGCTAATTTTTTTAATTGAACAAACCAAATAGTTTTAACCAAAGGAAAACTCATAATATGTGCTGCTTCTATTTGACCACAGCTCATTACTTCATCAAAATAAGCTTCTTTATCTTTACCTAGTAAATAATTCTTAGAAAATCTGTCTATCACTTTATGGATAAATTTTCCAAACTCAACTTTATTTAGAGATCTATCTAATTCTTCTAATTTCCTAAGCCTTAAGATTGACGATACATAAATGCTATATGGATCCTTAATTAATTTTTCTACCTGAGTTACAGATAAAGATTTTAATCTATCATTAAAATTAGGAGACGGAGCAGCCAACGGTTGCTGTATAATTTCAGAAGGCCTATAAAGCATTCTAGCTTCTTGTAACAAGTTCGTATTATAAAATTTTGTTAGATTTGCTTTATGTATGATCAACTTAAGTTTAATCAAAAAACGAGAGGGAGTTTGAGGCGTTCCATTAATTAGAGATGAACGTGTCAGCAATAAATTTCCCTTTTTAATTAGAGAAAGAAAAACATGCTCAATTTTAATAAAGTCATTAAAATATTTTGTTTCATCTAAAAGATTATAGATATTTTGAATCAACCTAATATCATATGGTTTACTCTCAGATAAAGTCTCCTCATTCATACCCGTCAAAATAATATAATCACTTTGGGAAACTCTATCATCATCTAATGAAAAAATTTTGACACGTGCTTCTTTTTTACATACATCATATTTTTCATTTGCGAATAACAAATCAAATATTCGTGGAAATAATTGCGGTTCAATATTTTCTGATTTAAATTTTATCTTTTTCAGTTCCAAATATATTTCATTATTTACATTGCCAGACAAACGCAAGACAAGATGTATTAAACACTGTAAAATATCATACAGAGATACAGAAGGTTGTAGTATTAAACTACTAAGATTGTTAAATTCCTCTTTAAGCAACCATAGAAAAACTCGCAGTTTACTTTCAGAAACCGCTTCAATTAATTCTGCAAGATCATTGTATTTTCTAATTCCACGTAAATATCTCTTTTCAAGTATTGCCACTAAAGCTTCTATATCAAAATCTTGTTTATTAAAACAAAATAACTTATGTCTAAGTAAAGCAATTAGATATATTGGAGCAAATTTCTGCATGATAGTTTCAATAATTAACCTCATGAAATCTATCTGCATTAACTCTCTACAAGAAAATCCAAAATAATTATCAATTTCTATTTTCCATAGCTTAGATAGAGATAAAACAACCTTTATCAACTGTGGATTATTAGATATAATGGAAACTTTTTTTATTGGATCTTGAAGAATTTCTTTTGTTCTAAGCAATGTTACTAATGCTTCTTCTCGCAAAGACCCACATTCTACATACTCAATATCTTTTAGGTTATTATGTAGCAAATTAAAATCAGATGTTACTGATAGTTTTTCAGATTGAGTTTTAGGTTGTATTTTATAAGATAAACCTTTCCTTTTTCTTATTTTGCTCCATCTCTTTATTATTTCAGGAAGAATATTACTTATCTTATCGACATGCTTTATATCACTATTTTTTAAATTCTGTTCTTTATGTGCAGGATTAATACCATCCCTTTTCAACCTTGAAAACAACTCAATGACAGTTGGAGCAAGCATTATTGCTTTTTGTGCAGAACAACCTTCTTTTTCTTTCCACACACTACATAATATATTAGACATTTGTAGTTTTTCTTCAATCCTTTGAAGTAAAGATTGTGATAAAGTTTTATAATCTTCTTTACATAAAACAGCCATTACTTAAAACTCCAGTTATGGATTAGGAATATTTTAAACTTGTTCCTATAAAAATGCTAATTCAAAATATTTTTTAGTGAAAATTAATGCCTATTTTGGAAGGACAGCAAGGCTATTTCAAGAAAAAAACACCAGCTCTCAACAGAAATAGACAAAAATATTGTCATTTAATGCTTATTTCCAAATAAATCTATTATAGTAAAATAAAGACTATTAAAGTAGTAATATGATATTTTTTATATCTTTATAGTTCTGAGTTGTAAATACAACTAAATAATTACGAATCCTACATCCCTCTAAAGTTCATGATATTCTGCTATATTGTTAATGTCACCTATATTTTTTATAATGTCTAAACATTTATGATCCTCTATAAATACAAGTGCTGAACCCTCTACGCAAGCATCATATGCTTCCTTATAGCGTTCTACTTCATACAAAAAATATCCCAGCTCTTGTAAATTAGCTCCTTGTTCTTGTGGTGTCGGAGTAATTACTTCCTGTGAAGTAGCAACTTGCATTGCATCAATTGCCTGATAAATATTACCATACAAAAAATGTATTTGAGCTTCAGTAGCAAGTACTTCTCCCCAAGGTTTAGAATGATTTTCTATCCATTCTGAACTTTGCATTAACACCTTCGCCTGTTCAATATTTTCTAATGCCTTCTCAAGATTCTTTAATCCTATATATATATTTGCAAAAATTCTATAATGTACAACTTGGTAATCAACTGAAATAGCTAGTTCTTTTGCTTGATTCTGTAAGGTAAGAGCTTCTTCATATTTATCTAAGTTATATAATGATAGTATTGCTTTATAAACACCTTGAAATGTGCTTAAGTTCTTAGTCATAGGTCTTAGGATTTTATATTTATAGAGAAAAACTGTTTGTTTAATAAGCTTGGCGACGTCCTAGTCTCCCATGCCTTAAGACATAGTACAATCGGCGCTGTATGGTTTCACGTTTGAGTTCGGGATGGGATCTCGTGTGTCACATACGCTATAGCCACCAAGCCAATTAAACAAACAATTAGCTTAATACTCCCACTGTTTTATAAAGAAATATACGATTCAAACCGCCAAGATTATACCTGAACTTAATGTCTGCATTATATAAATTAAGTCAATCGAGCTATTAGTACTAGTAAGCTAAATACATTACTGCACTTACACATCTAGCCTATCAACGTGGTGGTCTTCCACGGCTCTAATGGGGAAATTTAGTCTTGAGGAAGGTTTCCTGCTTATATGCATTCAGCAGTTATCCCGTCCATACTTGGCTACCCAGCTGTGCCACTGGCGTGACAACTGGTCCACTATTGGTATGTCCACCCCGGTCCTCTCGTACTAAGGGCAGCTCCTCTCAAATTTCCTTACACCTACGGCAGATAGAGTCCGAACTGTCTCACGACGTTCAAAACCCAGCTCACGTACCACTTTAATCGGCGAACAGCCGAACCCTTGGGACCTTCTTCAGCCCCGGGATGTGATGAGCCG
>JABSSG010000031.1 GCA_013214525.1 Rickettsiales bacterium
AACAGGTCAGATAGAGTTACCTAAAGATAAAGAGATGGTGATGCCAGGAGATAATATAAAACTAACAGTGAAGCTTATGTCACCTATTGCAATGGATGAGGGTTTAAGATTTGCAATACGTGAAGGTGGTAAAACTGTTGGGGCTGGTGTCGTCTCTAAAATTTTAAAGTAATATACTAATTGCACTTGGAAATGCCAGTTTTTACTACTATTCTCATTTAAAAACACCTTGAGCTTTCTCTGCTAAGTCAGGGATATCAACGATGTTTGTAGATAGTAAGTAAATACAGGAAGCAATATAGGGTTATTTATAGGAGTGTAGCTCAATTGGTAGAGCACCGGTCTCCAAAACCGGGTGTTGGGGGTTCAAGTCCCTTCGCTCCTGCCATTGATTTTAGGAAAGTATTTATGAAGTTTATAGAATTTTTAAAGGGAGTAAAACAAGAATTGTTTAAAATTACTTGGCTTTCAAAGAAAGAGGCTTTAATTTCTTCTGGAATTGTTGTGGCTGTGTCTATTATTTTTGCTTTAGTCTTTACTTTATTTGATTTTGTGATATTTAATACAGTTCAGTTTATTTTGAGTATAGGTAAATAATGCATAGAGGTTCTTTTTAATGGAGTGGTATATTTTACAATCTTTGTCTGGGCAAGAACAAAGAATTGCAACATTAATTAAGGAAAAAGCCGCTAAAGATGGTTTAGATAAATATATTGAAGAAGTAATAGTTCCTACAGAAAAAGTTTCTGAAATACATAAAGGTAAAAAGATTACTACAAATAAAAAATTTTTACCAGGGTATGTATTGCTGAAGATGGATATGCAAGATTCTTTGTGGCATTTAATTACAAGTATACCAAAAGTGGGCAAATTCTT
The DNA here is from genome assembly GCA_013214525.1 of Rickettsiales bacterium. Lineage (GTDB taxonomy): Bacteria > Pseudomonadota > Alphaproteobacteria > Rickettsiales > JABSSG01 > JABSSG01. Next base: position 877 of record JABSSG010000031.1, read on the forward strand.
AGGAGCAGGTGGAAAACCTACTAGGGTTTCTGAAGCAGAAATAGCAAAGATTATGAAGCAACTTGAAGAAAGTGTTATTGCTAGAGAAAAAGAAGCTCTTTTTGTTGTTGGTGATTTTGTGCAGGTTAAAGAAGGGCCATTTGAATCTTTTAAGGGGACTATAGAAGATATTGATATGGAGAAACAAAAGTTAAAAGTTGAACTTTCAATTTTTGGCAGGCCAACTCCTATAGAATTAACTTTTGATCAAGTAAGTAAGGTGAATTCTGAATAAATGTATAAATAGTTATATTAGACTAAATAGATAAGATTTTACTGCAATAATTATGTAGTAATTATTGCAGATGATGTTATATATTAATTATTTTATTAGAATGGAAGGCAAAATATGGGCAAAGGAAAAAAAGCAATATTAGGATATGTAAAATTGGAGATTCCAGCAGGTAAAGCAAATCCAGCTCCTCCTGTTGGCACAGCATTGGGGCCAAGAGGAGTGAATCTCATGGAGTTTTGTAAGGCTTTCAACGATAAAACAAAATCTATGGAAGCAGGGAGTCCAGTGCCAGTTATCGTTACTGTATATCAAGATAGGTCGTTTACCTTTGTTACAAAAACTCCTCCTACGTCTTATTTTTTAAAAAAATCTGCAAAAGTTAAAAAGGGTTCTTCAGAAACTAAAAAATCTCCATATGTGGGCTCTGTAACAAAAGCTCAAATATTAGAAATAGTAAAAGCTAAACAACAAGATTTAAATGCCTATGATGAAGAAGCAGCTGCAAAAATGATTATTGGCTCTGCTCAATCAATGGGAATTCAAGTAAAAGGTTAATTTGTATTAAATTATGAAACAGAAAAAGAAGTTAAAAATATCCTGTGGGAAAAAATTAAGAAAAGTAAAAGAAAAACTGGATGATATTAAATCTTATACTCTTAATGATGCTGTGCAGTTTCTACAAGATAATAGTTTTACAAAATTTGATGAAACACTTGAAATTGCTTTAAAATTAGGTATAAATCTTGAGCAATCAGATCAAAATATTCGTGGTGCTGTAAATTTGCCTCATGGTATTGGTAAAAAAATTAGAGTGGCTGCTTTTGTAAAAGATGAAAATATTGACCTTGCTAAAAAAGCGGGTGCAGATTTAGTTGGTCTTGAAGATTTAATTGAGGAAGTAAAAAAAGGGAAGATTGATTTTGATGCATGTGTTGCAACCCCAGACATTATGGCTAAGATTAGTGTTATTGCAAAGGTATTAGGCCCTAAAGGACTCATGCCTAACCCAAAACTTGGTACTGTTACGAAAGATGTGGCAGAGGCTATTAAGCGTCTTAAGTCTGGTCAAGTTGAGTTTAGAACTGATAAGGCAGGTATAATTCATGCTGGAGTAGGTAAATTAAGTTTTAAGAAGCAGGCATTGGTAGATAATATTAAAGCTCTAATAGATACAATTTTGAAAGCTAAACCTTCTGGTTTAAAGGGGACATATTTCCAAAAATTATTTGTTACTTCAACAATGGGGCCTTCCTTGAAGTTGGAGTTATCAGAATTCACAACTAGGTAAATTTAAGATGTTAAGAGAAAGAAAAATACAAACTGTAGAGAAGCTAAAGGAACTTTTTGGTTCAGTTGGTTCCGTATTTATTACCCATTATCATGGTTTAAACGTTGTTCAACTTAATGATCTTAGAACTAAGATGCGTCAGCATCAGGTTAAATTTTTAGTAACTAAGAATAATTTAGCAAAACTAGGGCTTAAAGGCAGTGAATTTGAAGATCTAATAGATTCTTTTAATGGGCCTGTTGCTGTTGCCCTTTCAGAAGATCCTGTTTCTGCAGCAAAAATTTTAGTTGAGTTTGCCAAGGATAATGAACAATTAAAGTTAGTCGAAGCGAAGGTTTTTGGTAATAAGATAGATTCTAAAGGAATTAATACATTATCTAAAATGCCTTCACTTGATGAATTAAGAGCTAAGTTAGTTTCTTTAATTCAAACTCCAGCAAGGTCTCTCGCATCGATTTTAGTTGCTCCATCGACTACGCTTGCGAGGGTTTTGTCTGTATATTCAAATAAACAAAATAATTAACATATGAGGTATCAAACATGGCTGATTTAGAAAAACTAGTAGAAGAGCTTTCTTCGTTAACTGTGATGGAAGCTGCAGATCTATCTAAAAAATTAGAAGAAAAATGGGGTGTGTCTGCGGCAGCTCCAGTAGCTGTAGCAGCTGCAGGAGCGGCTGGTCAAGAAGCAGCAGCGGCGGAAGAAAAAACAGATTTTGATGTGGTTCTAGTTGAAGTAGGTGCTAATAAGATTTCTGTAATTAAGGAAATTAGAGCTATTAATAATTCAATAGGGCTAATAGAAGCAAAGAACTTTGTTGATAAGCTTCCTAATAAAGTTAAAGAAGGGGTTTCAAAAGAAGAAGCTGAAAAGTTTAAAAAGCAACTAGAAGCGGTAGGTGCTAAAGTTGAATTAAAATAAGTTATTATGCTTATACTAATCATACCTAAAAATGCCGGTTTTTGAGCTTGTTCTGATAAAAATGAGGGCTGTAAAACTAGTATTTTAGGCTTTTTAATACGATTAGTATAAAATAACAACTTTAGATCAATCTTATATTAAGAGGTTTTGATGGGTGACGATAGTCTTTTTGTACGTAATATTTCGAGAAAAAGTTTTGGAAAAATTCCAAGAGTAGCTTCTATTCCTAATTTGATAGATCTTCAAAAGCTTTCTTTTGAAAAATTTCTACAATTAGATGTATTACCAGATCAACGGAAAAATGTTGGGTTACAATCTGTTTTTAATTCCATTTTTCCTATTAATGATTATGAAGAGAAAGCTACTCTTGAATTTGTAAGTTATAAGTTTGATAAGCCTAAATATGACGTTGAAGAATCAAAACAACGTGGTATTACGTATGCAGCTTCTCTTAATGCTGTTCTTAGATTGGTTATTTGGGATGTTGACCCAGATACGAATGCTAAGGAAGTGAGTGGTATTAAAGAACAAGAAGTATTCTTTGGTAATATTCCTTTTATGACAGAATATGCCACATTTGTTATAAATGGAGTAGAGCGTGTAATTGTTTCTCAAATGCATAGATCTCCTGGTGTTTTTTTTGATCATGATAAAGGCAAAACACATTCTTCTGGTAAATATTTGTATTTTGCTCGTGTTATTCCTTATAGAGGCTCTTGGCTTGACTTAGAATTTGATGTAAAAGGACTTCTCTATTTTAGAATAGATAGAAGAAGAAAACTATTAGCTCCTACACTCTTGAGGGCTTTAGGGTTGTCTTCTCAGGATATGTATGATTTTTATTATGATAAAATTAAATTCTCTAAAACGTCTAAAGGTTGGGTAACAGACTTCAACTTTAATGAGGGAAAGGTATTAAGGTTAAGTAAGGATTTAGTAGATGCTGATACAGATAAAGTAGTAGCAACTGCAGGCACTAGATTAAGTAGACGGTTAGCAAATGAATTAAAGCAGAAAGGGTTGAAACGTGTATTATTTACCTCAAAAGATTTGGTGGGTAAATTTATCGCAACAGATTTGAAAATTTCAGATGAAGAAAAGCTAGAATCTGGAGATGAATTAACAGTTGAGGTTTTAGATAAAATTGATTCATTAGGAGTTAAAGATATCCATGTCCTTGATGTAGATAATTATAATGTAGGTTCATCAATACGGAATAGTATCAAAGCTGATAAAAATAAAACAGAAGAAGATGCACTTATGGATATTTTCCGAGTGCTTCGTCCAGGCGAGCCAGTTACGTTTGAAGCTGCTAAAGCTATGTTTGATGGAATATTTTTTGACTCTACTAAGTATGACTTGTTAGATGTGGGTCGGGTAAAGTTAAATGCAAGATTAAATTTAGATTTACCAGAGAAGACTACTGTTCTTACTAAAGAAGACATCCTACATATTATTAAGTGTCTTGTAAAGTTAAAGGATACTGCAGGTGAAGTTGACGATATTGATAGTTTAGCTAATAGAAGGATAAGACCTGTTGGAGAATTGCTTGAAAATCAGCTTAGAGTAGCATTTGTAAGATTGCAAAAGAATGTTCTTGAAAAAATTTCAGTTTCTGAAATTGAAACTATAATGCCAACAGATTTAATTAATTCAAAAATTATATTGAATCTAGTAAAAGAGTTTTTTGGTCTTTTTCAATTATCTCAATTTATGGATCAAACAAATCCATTATCAGAGGTTACTCATAAACGGAGAATTTCTGCATTAGGTCCTGGAGGATTAACAAGAGATAGAGCTGGTATAGAGGTTCGAGATGTTCATACTACTCATTATGGTAGGATATGTCCAATTGAAACTCCTGAGGGGCAAAATATTGGTTTGATTAATAGTTTAGCTTCTTATGCTAAGGTTAATAAGTATGGTTTTATTGAGAGTCCATACCGTAAGGTTACTAAAGGTAAGGCAACAAATGAGATTATTTATCTCTCTGCGATGGAAGAATCAAAATATATTATTGCCCAAACTGGAGCTAATATTAGTGAGGATGGTCAATTTAAAGATGCGTTAGTCAATTGTAGAAAGAATGGAAATTTTGTGATAGTTTCTCCTAGTGAGATTAACTTTATGGATGTTGCTCCAATGCAAATTGTATCTATTGCTACTTCTTTAATTCCGTTTTTAGAAAATGATGATGCAAAAAGGGCATTAATGGGATCAAACATGCAACGTCAGGCGGTGCCACTTCTTTCTGTAGAAGCTCCGTTTGTTGGTACTGGTATAGAGAAAGTTGTTGCAAAAGATTCAGGGGCGGTTGTTACTGCTAGCCATGATGGAGTAATTGATAAAATTGATAGCTCAAGAATAGTTCTGAAGTATGATGCAGGTAAAGATGGATCTCCTGGGGTTGATATCTATAATTTACATAAGTTTCAAAAGTCCAATCATAGTACATGCATTAACCAAAGACCTTTGGTAAAAGTTGGTGATAGGGTAAGGAGAAATGATGTTATTGCTGATGGTCCAAGCACTGATCGTGGAGATTTAGCATTAGGTAGGAATGTTCTAGTAGCATTTGTTCCTTGGCAGGGCTACAATTTTGAAGATGCAATTTTAGTTTCTGAAAATTTAGTTCGCGAAGATAAGTTTACATCGCTTCATATTGAAGAGTTTAGTGTTCTTGCTCGTGATACTAGACTTGGGCCAGAAGAAATAACTAGAGATATCCCAAATGTTAGTGAAGAAGCTCTTACTCAGCTTGATGAGGCTGGTATAGCACGTATTGGTGCTAAAGTGAAAGCGGGTGATATTTTAGTTGGAAAAGTTACTCCAAAAAGCGAGACTCCTATGACTCCAGAAGAAAAGCTTCTTCAAGCTATTTTTGGAGAGAAAGCTGCTGATGTTAAGGAGAGTTCATTATATGTACCGCCAGGTGTTAGTGCTACTGTTGTTGAAGTACGTGTATTTTCTCGTCGTGGTATCGAAAAAGATCAAAGAGCATTAGCGTTAGAGCGTAGTTATGTTCAGAAACTAACTAAAGATAGAGATGACGAAGCAAGCATAATTGAAAAATTTGTATATACTAGTTTGAGATCTATGTTGATTGGTAAGAAGGCAAAATCTGGTCCAAAAGGATTTAAAGCTAGTGTCTTAACCAAAGAAATTTTAGAAGATTATAAAAGGTCTCAGTTATGGGATTTTGTAATTGAAGATCAAGCTTTGATAAAAAAGATTTCTGTCTTGAAAGAAAAATATGACCTCTCAATGAAATCTATTGATAAGAAATATGCAGAAAAAATTGAAAAAACACAGAAAGGTGATGACTTACCTCAAGGGGTATTGAGAGAGGTAAAGGTATTTGTTGCTATGAAGTATAAATTACAGCCAGGTGATAAAATGGCTGGAAGGCATGGTAATAAAGGTGTTATTTCTAAAATAGTTCCTCAAGAGGATATGCCTTATTTGGAGGATGGTACTCCTGTAGATATGGTATTGAATCCATTAGGTATTCCTCCTCGTATGAATGTGGGTCAGTTATTGGAAACTCATTTAGGTTGGGCTTCTAAGAACTTAGCTAAAAAAATATCACGTATGGTTAAACAGCATCAAGATGGAGATAAAATTTCTTCGTTGAAGAAGTTTTTACTTGATCTTTATCCAAAAGGTGCGGTGTTTGATTTGATTAATAAGGCTAAAGATGAAGATTTAGTCAAACTCAGCAGTAAGCTTGCTAAAGGAGTATATTTTTCAACTCCAGTATTTGATGGGGCTAAAATTGAAGATTTAGATAAAATGTTTGAGCTTTCTGAAGTAGATAAATCTGGTCAGGTTAATTTAATTGATGGTAGAACAGGTAACTATTTTGCTAGAAAAGTCACAGTTGGTTATATTTACATGATGAAGCTTCACCATTTAGTAAATGATAAAATACATGCTAGGTCGGTTGGCCCTTATAGTTTAGTAACTCAACAGCCTTTAGGTGGTAAATCACATTTTGGTGGACAAAGATTTGGAGAAATGGAATGTTGGGCTATGCAAGGTTATGGTGCCGCATATAACTTGCAAGAAATGCTTACTGTTAAATCTGATGATGTTGTAGGACGTGTTAAAATGTTTGAGTCAATTGTTAGAGGAGATGATAGCTTTGAATGTGGTATTCCAGAGTCTTTCAATGTTATGATTAAGGAGTTAAGATCTTTGGTCTTAAATGTTGAGTTAAAAACATCTGAGTAGTTGATAGTTTTTGTATAAAATTAAATTATAGATGATAGGTAAAGTATGAGTAGATTTCCTTTTTTAAACCAGAAAATGGGACAAGATTTTGATGCTATAAAAATTGGTATTGCTAGTCCTGACCATATTAAGTCATGGTCTTATGGGGAAGTAAAAAAACCAGAAACTATAAACTATAGAACTTTTAAACCAGAAAAAGACGGATTATTTTGTGCAAGAATTTTTGGTCCTGTAAGTGATTATGAGTGCTTATGTGGAAAGTATAAAAGGATGAAGTACAAAGGGATTATCTGTGAAAAATGTGGTGTTGAAATCACAAACTCTAAGGTTAGAAGAGAAAGAATGGGACATATAGATTTGGCTGCTCCTGTTGTTCATATATGGTTTTTGAAGTCTCTTCCTTCTCGTATTAGCATACTTTTAGATATCCCTCTAAAAAGCATGGAAAGGGTTTTATATTTTGAAGCTTCTATAATTACAGATCCAGGGATGACAAAATTTAAACCTGGGGAGATTTTAAGTGAAGATAGGCTTGTTAAAGCACAAGATGCATTAGGTGAGGATAGTTTTAAAGCAGAAAGTGGAGCAGAGGCTATTTATACTTTGTTAAAAAATTTAGATTTAAAGAAAATACAGAAAGAATTACATGAACAGCTTGCTAATGCAAATGCAGAAGCTAAGAAGAAAAAGATTATTAAAAGATTAAAACTTATAGAGAATTTTTTAGAATCTGATAATAAGCCAGAATGGATGGTTATGACTAAGTTGCCAGTTCTTCCACCTGAGCTTAGGCCTCTTGTACAGTTAGATGGAGGAAGATTTGCTGCATCAGATCTTAATGATTTATATCGTAGAGTAATTAATAGAAATAATAGGCTAAAACGATTAATTGATTTAAGAGCACCTGACATTATTCTTAAAAACGAAAAAAGAATGCTTCAAGAATCAGTTGATGCGTTGCTTGATAATGGAAGAAGAACTAGGGTAGTAAGAAATACTAATAAGCGTCCTTTCAAATCATTGAGTGATATGTTGAAAGGAAAACAAGGGCGGTTTAGACAAAATCTTTTAGGGAAGCGTGTGGATTACTCAGGGAGATCTGTAATTGTTGTAGGTTCTACTTTAAAGTTGTATCAATGTGGTCTTCCTAAAAAAATGGCATTAGAACTTTTTAAGCCATTTATCTATGCTAGATTAGAAAAATATGGTTTAGCTAGCACTATCAAAACTGCCAAGAAAATGGTAGAGCTTGAAAGACCTGAAGTCTGGGATATCTTAGAAGAGGTTATTAGAGAACATCCAGTATTCTTGAATCGTGCTCCAACGCTTCATAGGCTTGGAATTCAAGCGTTTGAACCAGTATTGGTTGAGGGTAAAGCTATTCAATTGCATCCACTTGTTTGTGTGGCATTTAATGCTGACTTTGATGGGGATACAATGTCAGTTCATGTTCCACTTTCTATTGAAGCACAAACAGAAGCACGTGTTTTAATGATGTCTACCAATAATATTTTAAGTCCTGCAAGTGGTAAACCGATTATTGTGCCATCGCAGGATATGGTGCTTGGTGTATATTATTTATCTATCGAAATAGAGAAAGAGAAAGGTGAAGGAACAGTTTTTTCTAGTATTGATGAAGTAAGGGTTGCTTTTGATGCAGGTTTTGTTGCTTTGCACGCAAGAGTAAAATGTAGAATTGATGAATGTGATGAGTCTGGTGCAGATATTTCAAGAATAGTTGAATCTACACCAGGTAGGTTATTTATTGCAGAATTACTTCCTAAATTTCCTGGCATTAGTATCAATTTAGTTAATAAAGTATTATTGAAAAAAGACTTATCTAATCTAATAAATATCGTTTACAGATATTGTGGACAAAAAGCTACAGTTATGTTTTCTGATAAGCTTATGACTTTGGGTTTTGAATATGCATCTGTGTCTGGTGTTTCGCTTGGGAAGGATGATTTAGTGATCCCTAAGTCAAAGAAAAAGCATGTAGATGCTACACTTAAAGATGTAAAAACTTTTGAAAAACAATATCAAGATGGGCTAATAACAGGGGGTGAGAAGTATAATAAAGTTGTTGATGCTTGGACGCATTGTACAGATCATATAGCAGATGATATGATGAAGGAGATATCTACTCCTAATTTTGATATAGTTAAAGAAAACAAGCAAAGAGCAGTGAATTCTATTTATATGATGGCCCATTCAGGTGCTCGTGGCTCTGCACCTCAGATCAAACAGTTAGCAGGGATGAGAGGATTAATGGTGAAGCCTTCAGGTGAGATTATAGAAAGCCCTATTATTGCTAATTTTAAAGAAGGTCTTAGCGTTAGAGAATATTTTGATTCCACTCATGGAGCAAGAAAGGGTCTTGCAGATACGTCTCTTAAAACAGCAAGTTCTGGATATTTAACAAGAAGGTTAGTAGATGTGGCACAAGATTGTATTATATTTGAACAAGATTGTGGAGCTTCTCGTGGGTTGATTAAAAAGGCAGTTATAGAGGGAGGAGAAATTGTTATTCCTTTATCAGAATCAATTTTAGGAAGAGTTTCTTGTATTGATATAAAATATCCTATTACTGACGCTGTTATAGTTAACAAAGGTGAAATGATAGATGAAAATATTGTAGATAAGATTGATTCAGCAGGAATTGAATCTGTTATGGTTAGATCTGTGCTTACATGTAAAGCAAAGCATGGAGTATGTGCAAAATGTTATGGACGTGACCTATCTACAAATCAGCTTGTATGTATAGGAGAAGCTGTTGGTGTTATCGCAGCACAATCAATTGGTGAGCCTGGTACACAGCTTACTATGAACACATTCCATATAGGAGGAGCTGCAACTAAAAGCATTGAAGTGTCTAATGTTCAAGCTGTTAGCGATTCAATTGTGAAATTTGTAAATGTAAATTTTGTAACGAATACACGCAAAGAAAAGATCGTGATGAGTAGGAACTGTGAGGTTATACTATGTGATGAAAAAGGAAATGAAAAATCCAGATTTAGTATACCATATGGAGCTCGTATATTTTATAATGATGGCGATAAAGTTTTGAAAAAAGCTATTATTGCTGATTGGGATCCACATACTATTCCAATTATTACAGAAAAATCTGGAGTTATTGTATTTAAAGATTTAGTTGATGATGTTTCTTTAAAAGAAGTAATTGATGAAGCTACAGGTATTTCAGATAAAGTAATTGTTGATTGGAAACAAAAAACTCGTGGTGCAGATTTAAGACCAAGACTTATTCTGGAAGATGAAAAAGGAGATATGATAGTTCTTTCTAACGGACTAGAAGCTCGTTACTTTTTACCAGTAGGAGCAATTTTAGGGATAGAAAATAAAACAAAAGTTTTTGCTGGAGATATAATTGCTCGTATTCCAAAAGAACTCACTAAGACTAGAGATATTACTGGAGGGCTTCCTCGTGTAGCAGAATTGTTTGAAGCACGTAAACCTAAAGAACATTCGATTATTAGTGAAATTAGCGGTACTGTCCATTTTGGTACAGATTATAAAGCTAAGCGTAGAATTATCATTAAGCCTGAGGATGAAAGTTTGACTCCAGTTGAATATCTTATTCCAAAAGGAAAGCATATTTCTGTAAATGAAGGAGATTATGTAAGAAAAGGAGATCTATTGATGGACGGAAATCCTGTTCTTCAAGATATTTTACGTGTTATGGGTGTCGAGGCTTTAGCGCAATATATGCTTTTTGAGGTTCAACAAGTATATAGATTACAGGGAGTAAAGATAGCCGATAAGCATATTGAAATTATTACAAAGCAAATGCTTCAAAAAGTTGAAATACAAGACTCTGGAGACACTACTCTACTTCAAGGAGAGCAAGTAGATAGAGAGGTATTTGAAGAAATTAATAATAAAATTATTGAGAAGGGAAAGAATCCAGCTACAAGTATTTCTATATTACAAGGGATTACTAAGGCTTCTTTACATACTAAGTCATTTATTTCTGCTGCATCTTTCCAAGAAACAACAAGAGTTCTTATTGAAGCATCTATAATGGGTAAGGAAGATCCTCTTTTTGGTTTAAAAGAAAATGTTATTGTAGGTAAGTTAATACCTGCAGGAACTGGATTTTACTACAAGCAAATGCATAAGAAAGCTCAAGAAGCAGATAAACTTTTAGTTTTAGAAAAAGAAGCTAAGGCAAAGATAGCAGAGTCTCAGTCTGATTCTCAAAGTAAGCCTGCTCAAGGTGGAGAAGCACTTTCTGCGTAAAAAAAACTATACTCATTACACTTGAAGATACTGGTTTCAAGTACGATTAGTATAGTATTATTTTTATCCTGTTTTTTATTATAACAATGTAAATAAATTTATTGTTTTTATTGTATGTATATGTTTAGAATTAAATTAAGCAGTTAGCTGTATAATGTTTTATTAAAGAGGGGTAAGAAATGCTTAAAAAATACATAAATCCAATATCTTTATTATTGATTATAATAGGGGGTATAAACTGGCTTCTTGTAGGAATGTTTAAATTTAATTTAGTTAGCTTCCTTTTTTATAGGTTTCCAGTTATAGAAAATATTGTTTATATAATTGTGGGTGTTGCTGCAATATATGCTCTTTCAATATTAAAGCATGAATGGGAGAAGGCTTGTAACTGTAAGTAATGAAGTTTGCAGGTTAAAGTTTATCTTTTACTCTGAAGATTGATCTATATAATGAGCCTATGATTTTTTGTTTGCTCAGTTATACGCAATATTATGTCCTCATATAATATCTTTGAGATTATCTTACAAAAGATAATCTTATTATGCTCCTTTGTATTAAAAGTAGTTAAATCAATACTATTGATAGCAGGTATTATATTTATAGTGATTACAGTGGGGTTGATTTATTGGTATCACAATAATCAGATTGAATTTAATAATATGTCATGTTCATATCAATGTCAGAAATTAGAAAATTACAGTAGATTTTTAGTGAAAAATGATAGCTAACTTAGCATTTCAGTCTTTTATATTGCCGTACATATAGATTGTGCTTTTTTAGATTAGGTGAAAAGCTATGATATCCTTGACAATTTTTAACAACAAAAAATAAATAGTTTGTTTTTGCTGGTTTTGCGACCGCTTTAATAGCATCTATACCAGGGTTAGCAATTGGGGTAGGAGGAAGCCCAACAGTAGTATAGGTATTAAAGGGAGATTGGATTTTTAAATCAGCTCGTGACAATAATCTTTTTAGTTTGTATTTCCCTTTTGTGATTGCATAAATAGTTGTAGGATCGGAATCTAACTTCATTTTTTTCTTTATTCTATTTATAAAGACAGAAGCAATGAGTGGCTGTTCTTCTTTAATTTTTGCTTCTTTTTCTACAATTGAAGCAAGAATTAATAATTCAGATTTATCTTTTAGAGGAATTGTTGTATCCCTTTGTTGCCAAATTTCATCTATGGTCTTATTCATAGATTCTGACATTTTCTTTAAGATATCAGCTCTTGTATCTCCACGAATAAAAAAATATGTTTCTGGTAAAAGCATTCCTTCTTGGTAAAGCTGTTTATCTACAGATCCTAAAAGATATTGATTTTGTTCTATTACAGAAAAAATTTGATTTGTGGTATAACCTTCGGGGATTGTTAGAGATCTTTTAAAAAACTTGCCTGATTGCATTATCCGGATAATATTCCAGATAGAAATTTCTGCAGGTAGTTCATATTCGCCAGCTTTTAGAGTTGTAATAGAGTTTGCTATTTTTGCTAATAAGAAGAAAGAAACATTATTGTTTATGGCTTTTTGTTTCTTTAGCTGTTTGGCTACTTCAAAAAGTGAATTTTTATTTATATTAATAATTTTTGTTTTTTTTAAAGGACCATCTGTTATAGCTATCCAGAGAAGAACATAGACAGCTAGACCTATAGTTACTGACAGCAATAAAATAACAATATTAAAATTTCTTTTTCTTATCATATACTAATCATACATGAAAATACCGATTTTTAAATTTGAAAATGAAACTACTATCTTCACTAAAAAATGTCTTAAATATTAATAATATTTGCGAATTTTTAAGCTTTATATTACTTCCATTTTCTTTTTTAAAATCTCGGACTTTTCAAGTACGATTAGTATATATAACTCCAATTACTGATTAAAAAAACATTATATTTTTGTCTATTTTTGTTGCAAATTAGAATTTTTTTCTTGAAATAACCCCGCTATTCTCATCAATAAAAAATGCTAATTTTCACTAAAAATATCCTAGATCCTCATTTTCATGAGGACAAGTCTAAAATCTTTCTAATCAGTAATTGGGGTTAATGTTTAAGTCATAGACTTGAATATCAAGCTAGCATTTGTGCCGCCAAAACCAAAAGAATTATTCATAGTTATACGTGTTGCTTTTTCTTTTGCAATATTTGGAATTAAGTCTATTGCTACTTCATCTATTGGATCTGTTAGATTAAGAGTTGGTGGTAATATACCATGATTGATACTAAGTATCGAAAATATAGCTTCAATAGCTCCTGCAGCTCCTAATAAATGACCAATAGATGATTTAGTAGATGACATACATATTTTATTTAAACAATTTTTAAAAACTCTTTGTACGGTGTTTAACTCAATAACATCTCCTATTGGGGTAGATGTGCCATGTGCATTAATATAATCTATATTTTCTGGATTAAGCTTTGCCTTTTTTAAAGCAATTTCCATAGATTTAAACGCTCCTAACCCGTCTGGGTGTGGTGCTGTAATATGATGTGCATCTCCTGTTGCTCCATATCCAACAAGTTCTGCGTAGATTTTTGCTCCTCTTTTTTTGGCATGTTCGTATTCTTCAAGTACTAAAATGCCTGCTCCATTACCCATAACAAAACCATCTCTATCTTTGTCCCAAGGTCTAGAAGCTTTCTCAGGTGTATCATTAAAGTGGGTAGATAAAGTTTTTGCAGCTGCAAACCCAGCCATGCCTATTCTGCAGACGGCTGCTTCGGAGCCTCCTGCGACCATTACATTTGCTTCTCCATTTTGTATTATTCGAGCTGCTTCTCCAATAGCGTGAGTGCCGGTAGCACAAGCGGTTACAACAGATATATTAGGACCTCGGAATCCGTATTTCATTGCAACTAAACCTGGCAGTAAATTAACTAGGCTTGAAGGAATAAAAAATGGGCTAAGTTTTTTAGCCCCTTGTTCATGTATGAGAATTGAATTTTGTTCTATAGTAGCAAGACCGCCAATTCCAGACCCTATTAAGATGCCAGTTTTTTCTAGATCTGTTTGGTTATTAGGTTTCCAACCAGAGTCTTCAATAGCTTGAACGCTTGCTCCTATTCCATATATTATGAATTTATCATTTCTTCTAGCTTCTTTAGAGGATAAATACTTCTCATAGTTAAAACCAGTATCATTTTCTGTTTCATGTACAAGACCTGCTATTTTACATGGCATGTCATCAGTATTAAAGTCTTTAACTTTGGAGATTCCAGATTTTGAAGAAATCAAAGCTTGCCAAGTCTTTTTTACATCTGACCCAAGGGGAGAAACCGCTCCCATACCTGTTATAACAACTCTTTTCATGTATTTTATAAAAATTTTACAGGTTTAATAAACTAAAAGGATTTTTAAGAAGCGGCGTTTTCTTTTGAGTGTTCTTCGATGTATTTAATTGTATCAGCTATTGTTCTTACTTTTTCAGCTGCCTCATCTGGGATTTCTACCCCAAATTCATCTTCGAGTTTCATAATCAACTCAACTTGATCTAAGCTATCTGCTCCTAGATCATCTATATATCTAGAATCAGGTGTAATTCTTGATTCAGATACTCCTAAATTTTTAGAAACTATTTTTTTTAAACGTGTTTCTATATCGGACATAGTCAACCTCTATTGATTAGATTAGATATATTCTTTTATCATAAAATATTGCAATAGGCTAGAAGAATTTCTAAAAGTATTTTTTGCTAAAATGAGTGTATAGCCATCATATCAGAAGACTCCGATTTTTAAGTTTGAAAATAAAGTTGCCATCTTTGCTTAAAACTCTAATTACTGATTAAACACACCTCAAATATTACCAATATTCTTGAATTTTTAAGAAGCTTGATATCATCTCTATTTTCTGCCTTAAAATATCGTAATCTTCAAGTACAAGGAGTATATTTGAATTAGTATCTAATTAGTGAACATTCCGCCATTAACATGCAATGTTGTTCCTGTTATGTAACTAGATTCATTACTAGCTAAATAAAGAGCACTATAGGCAATATCTGATGGAGAGCCTATATGTTTAACAGGAACCAATGAGGTTATCTTTTCTTTTTGTTCATCTGTAAGAACTTCTGTCATCTGGGTTTTAATAAATCCTGGTGCTATGCAGTTAACTGTAATTCCTCTAGAAGCGGTTTCTTTAGCCAATGCTTTACTCATTGCTATCATTCCAGCTTTAGAGGCACAGTAATTTACTTGCCCTGGATTGCCGGTAAAAGCAACCACAGAAGATATATTAATTATACGGCCAGCTTTATTTCTTATCATATATTTAAGAGCTTCTCTATTTAGAATAAATGTTGATTTTAAATTGACATTGATAACTTTATCAAAATCTTCATCTTTCATTCTAATAGCAAGGGTATCTTTTGTAATACCAGCATTACATACTAAGATATCAATGCCGCCTAGAGTCTCTATCGTTTTCTCAACTAGTTGTTTTGTTTTTTCAGGGTCAGATAAGTCAGTTTTTAATTGATAAACTTTATTTGAAGCAAGTTTTTCTTTTACTTTATTTAATTTATCTTCATTGGTGCCACTTAATAATATTGTAGCTCCAGCTTTACAAAAGATTTCTGCTATAGCTGCTCCAATACCGCCACTTGCACCTGTTATTAGTGCTTTTTTACCCTTCAGACTAAACATTAGTGTTTGTTGATTGAATATTTTTTTCTCCTGATTGAGGGTCTAGCTCGATCTCATCATCCTGCATTTCTTTTCTAATTGATTTTTCTAATTCATTAGAAACTTCAGAATGAGTTTTTAAAAATTCTTTTGCATTTTCTTTACCTTGTCCTATTTTTGTTCCTTTATATGCAAACCAAGTGCCAGATTTTTCTATAAGTCCAAATTTTACTCCAAGTTCAATAAGTTCGCTCCATTTGGAGATTCCTTCATTATACATAATATCAAATTCAATCACTTTAAATGGCGGAGCTACTTTATTTTTAACTACTTTAACACGTACTTGATTACCAATTACTTCATCTTTACTTTTGATACTTGAAATTCTTCTGATTTCTACCCTTACTGAAGCATAGAATTTTAGTGCATTGCCTCCTGTTGTTGTTTCAGGATTACCAAACATAATGCCGATTTTCATACGAATCTGATTTATGAAAATAACAAGACAGTTTGTTTTTGCAATTGAGCCTGTTAATTTTCTTAATGCTTGGCTCATTAATCTTGCTTGTAATCCCATATGGGAATCTCCCATATCTCCTTCTATTTCTGCTTTTGGTGTAAGAGCTGCTACACTATCTATGACGATTAAGTCAATCCCTCCCGATCTTACTAAAGTATCAGTTATTTCTAATGCTTGTTCTCCTGTGTCCGGTTGAGAAACTATTAAGTCTTTGACTTTCACTCCTAATTTTTTTGCATAGATTGGATCAAGAGCATGTTCTGCATCTATAAAAGCACAAGTACCACCTTTTTTTTGACATTCAGCAATAGCATGCAGAGTTAAAGTGGTTTTGCCAGAGCTTTCTGGGCCAAAAATTTCTACAATTCTTCCCTTAGGAAATCCTCCAATCCCTAATGCTTTATCCAAAGCAATTGAACCAGTTGGTATAGCAGAAATTTTTTCAACAGGTTTTTGCCCTAACTTCATAATCGAGCCTTTACCAAAAGATTTTTCTATTTGGGAGATAGCAGACTCAATAGCTCTGTTTTTATTTTCTAAAATTTCTGTCGCCATAGATTATACCTTAGTTATAAACAGAGTGATTTGCTTTTATAAGCTTTAAAATATTTTTAGCTGCTATATCACTCGGATTGTTATTTTTTACACTAGCTAACATACCATACTAATCATACCTGAAAACTCTAGTTTTTAAGTTTGAAAATAAAGCCACTATCTTCGTCTGAAAATGTCTTAAATATCAACGATATTTGCGAATTTTCATACTTGATATTGGTTCTATTTTCTGTCTTTAAAACAAGGACTTTTCAAGTACGATTAGTATAGCAACCTTAGAATATTTTAACAATAGTTTATTTCATGCTAGGTGTGGGTTATACTCTTAAGCTTGATATCATTTCTATTTTCTTTCTTAAAATATTGTAATGTTCAAGCACGAGGAGTATATAAAAAATATATTATTTGTTATGAGGTTTAAGAAATGAATCAAAAAAATCTTTATCCAGATCCAAATGTGGTTTATCCAATTGAGGGTGTGACCAGAACAGTTTTTTTAAAAAATATTATAAAGAATTCTCAAATTATTATTGGCGATTATACGTATTATGATGATCCGGAAGATGTACATAGTTTTGAAAGAAATGTTTTATATTTATTTGAATTTGTACAAGATAAACTTATTATTGGGAAATTTTGTCAAATAGCTACGGGTGTTAGATTTATTATGAATGGTTCGAACCATGCTATGGATGGTATATCTACTTATCCATTTAAGGTTTTTGGTAAGGCTTGGCAAGAATTCCCAATGAATGCTAAAAGTAAAGGTGATACAATAATAGGTAATGATGTATGGATCGGTAATAATGTGACAATTATGCAAGGTATTAAGATAGGAGATGGGGCAATAATTGGTACAAATTCATTAGTAACAAAAGATGTTTTGCCTTATACAATAGTTGGTGGTAATCCTGCAAGGGAAATAAGAAAAAGGTTCGATGAAGATGTTATTCAAATGTTAAAAGAATTGCGTTGGTGGGATTGGAGTGTTGCAAAAATAACATAGCATCTGGAAGCAATTATAGAAGGAGATGTTAATTATTTAAGAAATCTAATAACTAGTTAGGGAGTATCAGTTTTAAGATATTTTTAGCTGCTGTATCACTCGGATTGTTGTTTTTTACACTAGCTAACATATTAGCAACCTTAGAATATTTTAATAATAGCTTTTTTCTATGATTTATATCAAGTAGCTTCAATAAGCCATTTGCAATTGTTTTTGGATTACAGTTATGTTGTAGAAACTCTTCTATAGCTGGTTCATTTAAAATTATGTTTGTCATGCTCACATATTTAATATTTTTATCTAACTTAAATATATATCGAGCCATTAATTCAGATAAATAATTTATTTTATATGCAACCACCATTGGTATTTTAGCAAAAGTTAGTTCTAAGCTACTTGTACCAGATTTGGTTAATGCTAAGTCAAAACTTTTTATGGTATTTATCCGATCATCTTCATTAATATTAGATATATCTATTATTATATAGTTAAAATTCATTTGTGATTTTAAGGAAGCAATTTTTTTAGCAACAGTTTTGTTAATTGCAGGAAATACTATAGAAATTTTTTTTCTATTAAGATTAGCTAAAGATATAAATTGATTTATTGCTTCAATAAATATCGGCAGCATTTTTTTTACTTCTCTTTCTCTGCTACCTACCATTACACCTAAGATTTTAGTATTTTTATTTAATTTATATTTTGTTCTAAGAAAATTTTCTTTTTTATTATTGCTAAAGATTTCTGTAATTGGATGCCCTATATATTTGCAAATTAGTTTGCTGTTTTGATAATATTTAGGTTCAAATGGAAAGATGCATAGCAAGAGGTCATATAATTTTTCTAATTGTAAAATTCTTTTTTTTCTATATGCCCAAATAGTTGGGGAAACATAATGTACTAATTTTGAGTTATCGCGTGATTTTATAAGTTTTACTACTCTTGAGCAGAAGTCCCATGAATCAATAGTAACGACAATATCGGGCTTGATTTTATCAATAATTTTTGCAGTAGATTTTATTATAGAAAATAGTTTAATCAAATGTGGAATGATTTCAAAAAGACCTATTAAGCCAATATTTTTCATGGAGTGAGTTAAGTTTAATCCCTCATCGATCATTTCTTTTCCGCCAATGCCATAAAATTTTAAGTTGACATTAAGAGAGACCGCTTGTTCTTTTAATGAATGCATTAACCTACCACCAATTTTGTCTCCTGATATTTCTCCAGCTATTAAAAATATTTTTAAGGTTTTCATAGCTTTTAATTCATATAGAGGTTTTAAGCAGTTTCTGCTGTGATACCAAGGTTATTGAGTAATGATAGATCTTTTGTTGGAGTTGGATTTGGCGTGGTAAGCAATTCATCACCATAAAAAATAGAATTTGCTCCAGCAAAAAAGCAAAGTGCTTGAAGTTCATTTGTCATTTTAGTCCGTCCTGCTGACAAACGGATATAAGATTTTGGAATTAATATTCTTGTAATAGCTATAATTCTTATTATTTCTAAAGGATCTAAATCTGGTGTTTTTTCAAGAGGTGTACCAGGAATTTTAACAAGTAGGTTAATAGGAACACTCTTTGGTTGAGGGTGCATATTGGCTAAAGTTATAATCATTTTAATTCTATCCGCTTGGTTTTCGCCCATACCAATAATGCCACCACAGCATACAGAAATATCAGCATCTGCTACATTTTTTACTGTTTTAAGCCTATCTGAAAATTTTCTAGTAGTAATAATTTTAGGATAATAGTCTTCTGAAGTGTCTATATTATGATTATAGAAGTCTAGACCTGCTTTTTTTAGTTGTTTAGCTTGCTCTGCAGTTAAAAGACCTGCACTTAAACATGTTTCTAAGCCAAGTTTTTTTACTTCTGTAACCATTTCAATAAGTGATTTCATGTCACTTGCTTTTGGGGCTCGCCATGCTGCAGCCATACAAAATCTGGTTGCCCCAAGTGATTTTGCCTTTTTAGCTGAAGCAAGGACTTTTTCAGTGTCGAGCAATGGAAAAGTAGAAATGTTTGATTTATGATGAGCAGATTGACTGCAATAAGCACAATTTTCGTAACATTTGCCTTTTTTTATATTTGCTAAGATTGATACTTGTACTTTATTTGGATTAAAATTTTTCCTGAGTATTTTATGCGATGAAAAAATTAGATCGTTTAATGGCAAATTGTAGATTTTATTTACTTCTTCAAATTGCCAAGTTTTTATAGTAGCAGCTGTTTTTTTAGTTTTCATAAGAGCTTAATGTTAGTTTGATATGTTTCTTTTTACCACTGGAGAGTAGGGCATAATCATCCTTAAAATCTTTTGAGGTTAGATTATAATTTTCATCTTTAATTGGAGTTTTATTTAATTTAGCTCCACCACCTTTTATCAAGCGTTTTGCTTCACCATTTGATTGGGTCAACCCTGCTTCTTTAAATATTGTATAAATGGGAATACCTGTTGAAATTTTCTCTTTGCTTATTTTGAATTCTGGTAATTGGGTTGTATCTCCTTGTTCAAATATTTTAGTGGCTTTTTCTGAAGTTTGTTTAGCGTTTTCTTCTCCATGGCATATTTTAGTAGCTTCATAAGCCAATATTTTTTTGAAATCATTTATATTAGTGTCTTTATCATTCTCATATTTTGTTATTTGATCTAATGATAGATCTGTATAAATTTTCATGAAACGAAATACATCACGATCATCTGTATTTCTCCAGAATTGATAATAATCATAAGGTGAAAGAAGATCTTCATTTAACCATAAGGCTCCTTCTTGTGATTTGCCCATTTTAGTTCCTGAAGCAGTTGTGATAAGAGGGGTTGTAATGCCAAACACCTCTTTCCCTATCACTTTTTTGGTTAACTCTACTCCGAACACTATATTTCCCCATTGATCAGAGCCACCAAATTGTAAAATACAGTTATAATTTTTTGCTAAATGAAGAAAATCATAGCTTTGCAGGATAGGGTAATTAAATTCAAGGAAACTTAAGTTTTGTTCTTTTTTTAAACGTAGTTTCACTTTTTCAAAGCTAAGCATTTTATTAACTGAGAATAATGTTCCATAATCTCGTAGAAATTTGATATAGTTTAAATCTTCAAGCCAAGTTTGGTTGTTTAAGAGAAGGGCTTCTTGTTTTTCTTCGTCGAATTTTAAAAATTTTTTTAGAGATTTTTTTATGCCTAGTAAATTTTTTTGTATCATATCTTCTGATAATACTTCTCTTGCTGTATCTCTTCCAGATGGGTCTCCGACTTTAGATGTTCCGCCACCAATAATTACAATTGGTTTTATTGAATATTTTTGTAATAATCTAAGCAACATAATTTGTAGTAAGTTTCCAACATGTAGTGATGTTGCTGTGCAATCGAAACCAATATATCCAGCAGGCGTAGCAGATTTATCTAAAGTATTATTGAGAGCATCAAGATTAGTAGTTTGATAAATGAAGCCCCTTGCTTTTAACTCATTTAATAATGGGTGGTTATTAGACATAATATGCTACTTGATATGTTACTTATTATGCAGAAATAATAACTTGTATGGCTTGAATTACAATATTAAAAAAAACTTTAAACCCAAACTAGGGTTTTAATGAATATCAATTACTTCAAAACTATAGTTTGTTAAATTTAAGTGTACGGTATAAACATTATTATCATCCACTAGATGATTATGATCTATAGCTATAGTTATACCATTTGAATATTCTTTGGTAACAAATTGAGCTCTTTGGTTGGTGTGTGGGTCTAAGCCAGTGAATGTTTCATCTAGTATCAAAACATCTGGATTTTGTATCAATGCTGATATAAGGAAAACAATTTTTTTCTCTCCACCACTTAGAATATTACTCCAATCTTTTACAGCATTTAATTCATCCATAAGAGAAAAACTAATAGTGGTCGAATTATCTTGTGGAACTATTTTTTCCCATAATTGTTGTATTTGTTCTGATATATTTTCTAATAAGCTTGGGTCTTTAGGAAGTATTTGTGGGTAATAAAATAATTCAAATAAACTAGAATTAAGTGGTAGATGGTTTGTTTGTGGAACTGAAATAATAACGGGTGGATTGCCGTTTGGTGTTGAAAAAATAATAGTTCCCTCCGCATAAATACCATTGTAACCAAGATCAATTATTGTAGAAGTAAAACTAGATTTACCACTACCTTTAGGCCCCCCTATAGCATAAAAATTTCCTTCGGTGAATTGTAGATATTCTATATCAATAAGTTTTTTTTCTCCTTCTTGAAGAAAAATTGAAAAATTTTCAAAAGTTATGGAAAGATCACCTTGTTGGTATTCTTTATTATGTTGTTTTATTTTTGTTGTATCATTTCTCATTCCATCAATAAGCTTATTAACGCTCTCAAGAGCTTTTTCTACTTCTAGAATATTTGCTTTATTATCTGTTTCAAATGATATTAATTCAAAAATCTTTCCTAATGTATCTAAGACTTTATAGCGTACATTAAATTCTAATGTGTGCTCGTATATTTTAAATGCGGTTGTTAAGTAATTAAATATATGATTTGAGAAATGTTTTAATTGTAGCCATGAAGAATGTATTTTTTCCCAGATTTTTTTTTGTTCATTAAGATTTCTCAGGTTATTGGTGATGTCGTTAAGTTTTACTTGATGGTAATGTATCCCTCCACGTTCTGTAATAACTTCAATTTTATTAGTAATATCTTTTTCTATATTATCTCTTGCTGCTACTAGATCTCGAATTGGATCGGCGTATTCATTTATTCTTTCTGATATTGTTTTGGAAACTTCAGAAGTAATTTCATTGTATAATATGGAATAATAAAATGTATCCATCGCTTTATTATTTGCCATGAATCCTATAGATATAATTCCACCTATGAGTTTGAAAAATGCAACTCCCATTAATGAACTTCCATGGTCAGCTAGTTTATGCACATCGTCTGTCTTATGATGGATAAGAGTAAGAGTAGAGTCTGAATTGGATAGTTTAAGAGCAGTATTCTTTGTTAGCCATTCAGAATTTATTGAATCTTCTATTAAATAAGAAATTTTTCTTGAAAAGTAATCATTGAAAAATGAATTTATAGAATAAGTTACAATCATGGTTGGAATTATTAAAGAAAGATATTTCAATAACTCTAATTTTAAGGGAGACCAAACCCTTGCTAATCTAGCACTATCTCCTAATTCTGCGTATAAAGGTGATATTATTTGAAGTGATTCGCTTTCTAGGAAGATAGCATAATAAGATAATATTTGGGTTGTAGCAGTAGTAATAGTAAATAGCTCTATTGTTGGATCAAGCTCTTTTCTATCTACTACTCTTTCATACGTATTTAAGAGGTCTTTTCCTAAAGAGATTGGTTTCCAGTCTAAAGGATTAAAATCAGTTTTATTTGCAGTATAAGCACCAAGCATTGTACCTATTGCGAAGGAAAAATGAGGAATATTGTTAGTAAGTTTTATTACTGAGTGATGTAAGGTTTGCGTAGATTCAGAGAAAGATGTTGCCCAATTTATAATATTATTTAATTTAGGACTCATAAAATCAAATGCAGCGGTAACACTAGTTGTAGTGCTTAGATAGTGGTTGCTACTGACATTAAAATGAATCATAGTTTCATCAACAAGTGATATAGTAACTCCTGCTAAAGCACCATATAATTTATGATTAGGTATGTATGATAATTTATCTCTGGCATATTGTGTTGTTACTGCTGTAGTCATAATTGTTGGTACTACAGGGCTTAAGTTTTGTAAATATCCAGAGGGAGCTATTAAACCCATGATAAAACCAGTTATCTCTCCAAGATAGTATGGTAACTCAAAGGGGCTTGCTATGCTTGTTCCAAGCACTGCTGAAGTTAAATAATGTTTAGAAGTGATTTTATGATTTGTAAGAAATTGATCTGTTAGTCCAGCAGTTGTTCCGGCTATTCCACCAAGTACTACTCCATATTTTCCTGCGATCTTTGCACCAGTGAGCATTCCTGTTATTGAAGCACTAAGTATGGGTATTAGATACTCATATTCTTGTATATATCTATAAAGGGAGTTTTCTCTAAATTGAATTGGGGAGGTGTTCATTTTGTGCTTTACTAGGTTATTTATTATTTGCTAGAAATTGAAATTTTGGTTGTGGTGAATATGAATTATAATTATTGTTTTGTAAATAATTATATTTTTTAATATATCCTTGTCGTGTTCGATTTTTTAAATACACGAATTATATTAAAGTTGACTTTGTAAATGACGTATTATCTTTTGGGATGCTACTTCTATTGAAGTAGTTTCAGTGTTGATCTCAAGATCATATTTTTTACCATCATGGATGGTTATATTTTGAGCTCGTGCAGAGCCTAACATTCTGTTATTACGTTCTTTTTCACGTTTTTCGAGTATTTTTGTGCTGGTTTTTAAAGCAATATAAATAGTTTTGTAAGGTGCTAAGATTTTTTTCCATTGCTTGAAGCTGTCATTTGTTAAACATACGTCATCTATAATAATATTGTGGTCAGATTTTAGCATAGTGATAGCTATTTTTTTTAATAATAGAGAAATTTTATGAGCAAATGATCCGAGTTGAATTTCTGCTAACTGATTACCTTGTTTATCTGTAGAGAGATGCCACCAAAAGCCATGTTCAGTTTTTTTGCCATGCCAATTATTTAGTTTATCTGGCATCATTCCTATTATTTTATCGATGCTAATATATAAATATGGGGAATCTAATTTATCTTGTAGCTTTTTGGCTATAGCTGTTTTTCCACTGCTTGATGGTCCATTCACAAAAATAACTCTGTTAGTTTTAGTATAGTCTTTGGTCATTTTTATTGTTAATAATAGCTTTAACTATTTGAATATCTTGTGTTGCAATACCTGTAAGATCAGCTATCGTTATTTGTTTGTTATTTTGTCTTCCTAATGATTTATTATAGATTATATCTCCTAATTCAGTTAACTGATCTTCATTTATTAATTTATTTTTAAATGCATGATGTATTTCTCCATGATCAATACATTGTTTTTTGCTGTCAACTGCAACTATATCAGCTTTAGCTATTAATTTAGGGTCTAATTCAATTTTACCAGGGCTATCTGCTCCTACAGCTGTGATATGTGTTCCTAGTTGTATATCAGAAGTTTTAATGAGGGGTTCTTCTGATGCTGTAGTTGTAATTATAAGATTACAATTATTGGTAAGTTCTGATATGTTTTGAACAATTTTAATATTAAACCCTTTTGCCTCCATATCATTTTTGTAATTTTGTGTTTTCAATTTATTACGTCCCCAGGCATAAGCATTTTTACAATTTGTCCAATTTTGAAGAATTTCTAGTTGCATGCGTGCCTGTGTTCCTGTTCCTACAATACCTATTGCATAAATATTTTTATTTGCAAGTAATTTGGCAGCGATCAGTCCTGCTACAGCTGTACGTAGGGAAGTTAAATATCCTTGATCTTGTAGTAAATATTCAACTGTGCCTGTTTTAATGTTAATAACAAGCATCATGCCGTTTATTGGTAAGTGGTCAGGGCCTCCAGCTATTTTGATAATTAAAAATTTATCATTTTTTATATGACAATACTTAATGTGATAAGAACCAGAAGGATTATCGTGTTTAATGTAACCAGGCATTGGAATATTAGCTTCTCCTTTACTTGCTGCTATAAATCCTTTTTCCTGTAGTTTTATGATTTTAGGTATGTCAATTTTAGACTTAATTTCTTGCAGAGATAGTATTTTCATTGTTTCTTATCTTCATGTTTCCATCAATAACAGTTATTGCTTGTCCAGTGATGTTTAAATGATTTATACATAGTTCAAGATTAAGGATACCACCACGTTTAGAAGCTTGATAGGCAATGAGTTTTGTTTTATTTAGCTGTTGCGACCAATAGGGAGCTAGAGTGCAATGTGCTGATCCTGTAACAGGGTCTTCTAAGATACCGTCAGATGGACAGAAAAATCTTGAAATAAAATCGTATTTTGGATTATTAGATTTAGCGGTAACAATAATAAAGTCTTTATAGTCTAATAAAGCATTAAAATTTGGTTCCATTTCAAAAATGGTTTTTTCATTATCATAAACCAACATTAAGTCTCTTGCTTTGAAAGCAGAGAGTGGTTGTTTTTTTGATAAACTACTTAATACAAATTGAGGAATTTTTTTTAAATCAATTTTTTTTCCTGGACGGAAAGGAAAATGCATTGTTAAGAAGTTTCCATTTTTTTTGACGAGGAGAGATCCTGAGAATTTTGTATCAAATGTAATGGAATCAGCAGTTTTATCTATTTCAGTAAAATAAATATGGGCAGTTGATAAAGTTGCATGGCCACATAAATCAATTTCACACATAGGTGTAAACCAGCGTAGATAAGGATTCTTATCAGGAAGGCATAAAACAAAGGCGGTTTCAGGTAGATTCATTTCAGCAGCAATATTTTGCATGAGAAGATCGTCTATTGGTTTATGCAAGATAAAAACAGCAGCAGGATTGCCACTAAATATTTTATTTGTAAAAGCATCAACTTGCCAAAATTTCATTTTTTTTATTTGAATAATGAACTTATAATATTCAAGGGTGTTTCCCTAGAGTTAGTTTGGTAATCTTGTTCAAATTTTAAATTTATTTAAATACCTAAAGCAATATAGTATTATTAACAACATAAATTTTTAATACAACACAAGTCATAGAATAAGTTATGAAAAAGTCGCATATAAAATTAGAAAAACTTAAACTTATTGGAATTACAGCAAAGACAAATAATACTTTTGAGATGAGTGCTAAATTGGGTAAAATACCTTTAACATTAGAAAAATATTTTGGCATTAATCTAGCAATACAGATTCCTAATAGAAAGAAGCCAAATACAACTTATTGCATTTATACTAATTATGAGAATGAAGATAAAGGGGATTATACATATTTTGTTGGTGAGGAAGTAAATTCTTTTGAAGGAATTACCTCGGATTTTGAGACTTTAGTGATTCCTACAGGAGATTATGTAAAGTTTAAAGTAGGTCCTGGAGTGATGCCAAATATATGTATAGATGCTTGGAAAGATATTTGGCAAATGAAATCAAAAGACTTAGGGGGGAAAAGAAATTTTATTGCAGATTTTGAAATTTATGATGAAAGATCTAAAGATAAACAAAATGCTGAATTGGATATCTATGTTGGTATAATATACTAATCATACCTGAAGCCTCCGGTTTTTAAGCATGCCCCTGCGAAGGCAGGGGTTTGAAAATGAAACTACTATCTTCCTTTAAAAATATCTAAAATATCAGCGATATTTGCGAATTTTTAAACTTGATATTAATTCCATTTTCTGTCTTTAAAACTAGGACTCTTCAAGTACGATTAGTATAAATTGATATTTTTAGGTATGGTGAGTATATATGCAAGTTTTATTTGAATGTCCCCCTAAGCCATCAGATGTTAATTTTTTGAATAAAAAATTAAATGAAGAAACATCTCAATATGGTAAGGCATATCCTGTTATTTTTTTTATAAAGAATGACCAAGGAAGAGTAATTGCAGGTGCAAATGCTATTATTATCTATGGTGCTATATATACAGATCAGTTATGGGTAGATAAAGAGCATAGAAATAAAGGTTTAGCTACAAAAATTATGTATAGAATTCATGAGTTTGGCAAAGAAAAGGGGTGTAAGATTGCAACTATCCAAACCATGAGTTTTCAAAAAGCAGTGAAGTTTTATGAAAAATTAGGTTATACAGAAGATTTTGTGCGACCAAATTATGTAAAGGGAAGCAGTTGTATTTTTATGAGCAAGACGTTATAAATTTTAGCTAAGGCTGTTTTTATAAAAAGATTAAAATTTATGAATAGCACTTTGATAAAAGGAAGTAATGTTCAGTTATTTACTGAAACATTTGGAGATTCTACTAATCCTGCGGTTTTATTAATTGTTGGCGCAGGAGCAGTAAGTAATTTTTATCCAGATTTTTTCTGTGAAGAATTAGCTAAACATGGTTTTTTTATTATTAGGTATGATCAACGTGATTATGGTGGTTCTACTCATTTTAAAGCGATTGATCCAAATATCATGGATGATATTGATTTATTAAAGAAAAATCTTCCGTACCGAATTGAAGATTTAGTTGATGATGCAAAATCTATTTTAGACCATTTTAATATCAGTACAGCAAATATCATAGGTCACTCTTTGGGAGGAAGAGTTGCACAATTATTTACAATATTTTACCCTAACTATACTACTAGTTTAACTTCAATATCAGTAGCTCCTGCGACAAATCAAGTTATTTTAGATGAAATACCAAAAGAGACAATGGATATTTTGTTGTCCAATCAGCCTACAGGTGACTTTAAAACAGATTTAGATGGATGGATGAGAAGTTTTAAATATTTAAATGGTGAATTATCTTTTGATGAGGAGATGGCTGTTGCATATGTAAAGACAATTTATAATAGAGAATCTTTTCCCAATGTTGCTTGGAACCATATTGCAATACAAAATCTTTTACAAAATAATGATTTTAAATTTCAAAAAAATAAGATTCCATCATTGATTTTACATGGGGAGAAAGATGTATTGCAGCCAGTTTCTTACGCAGAAAAAGCACGAAAATTAATTACAAATTCTAAAATGAAGATTATTCCTAAAGCAGGGCATATGTTTTTTAATAAATCAGTCTGGAAAGATATACTCAAACTTTTACTTCATCACATTGAATAGTATTATGATCTAAATTGTCAAAAATATTCTTATAATACGCATCGTTCCAAAAATGCCACTCTAAAACGCTACTTTTATAAAAAGCTTCTATCATTTTTTGTTGTATTTTCTGGGTAGTATTTTTCCCTAAATAGTTAAAAATTTCTATTGCTTGATCTACTGATTGGCTGAATTCATCACTGCTATATGTTTCAATCCAGCGATTATAAGGGTTATTTACATGGCTATTTATTGCAATCGATAATCCAACTTCTCTATATAGCCAAAAACATGGTAAAATAGCTGCAACAGCTATTTCCACAGGTTCTATTGAACACATTCTTAATAAATAACTAGTGTAGCTTAATGTAGCTGGAGTTAGTAATCCTGTTTCTTTAAATTTAAAAATTTTTCTAAAATACTGGTGAACTAGTTCTTGTTCTGCTTTGAATGTATCTTCAGCGAATTTAATGAATTTATGTGAATGTTTTATAGAGATACGAGAAGCAATTATTGTATGACAACGTGCAAATTCTTTTAAATAAATTGCATCTTGTTCAATATAATAAGCAAATTTATTTTTTGCTAATTTGCCAGACATTAATTCTTGATTGAAAGGATGATTTTTTATTGCAGTTATAACGGAAGCTGTTTTATTCCAAGCTTTTTTTGATAACATAAATTACCTTATTATAAAAATTTTTATGTAAGTTGTTTTTCTTTTTTATTATGAGAGTTACTATTTTCTTTTAATAAAGATGCGGCTAAGTTTGCAGCTGTTTCTCCTGACATTAACATGCCTCCAAAGGTAGGCCCCATTCGCGGCACTCCTGTTTGTTCTGATACTGACATTCCAGCTATTATTAGATTAGGAAATATTTCTTGAGTTCTTTCAACAATTGCTTGCTCTGACCCTTCAATCCATAGAGGCCCCATACCTTTATTTTGTAATAAATTTCTCTTTTCTAAGAGTTTGCAAATTGCTGCATCATGTCCTGTAGCGTCAATTATGATTTTTGATTCAATGATTATTGGATCTAGGCAAGTTATAAGTTTGGGAAGCATAGTGATAGGGGTTGAGTTAATCACTGCCCCTGTTATTTTACCATTTTTTACAACAATATCTTCAACAAAGGTGGTGTTTAAGAATTTAACTCCAGCTTCGCATGCACCTCTTATTAATCCTGAAGCAAAAAAAGGTGAATCAGCAACATAGAGACCTTTTTGATATTCTTTATAGGGGATTTGAAGTTCGTCAAGAATTTTATTAGCAGGAGATCTGAGAGTAACTTTATTCATTAGATAACCACCGATCCACATGCCCCCGCCTAGATAATTATTACGTTCTATAATAGTTACTTTATATCCTGCTTTTCCTAGGTTACGTCCTGCCACAAGTCCTGCTGGGCCTGCTCCTGCAATAATAACATCAGATTCTACGGCCTCATCTAGATGTTTGTGATATTCTCGTATTAATGCACGTGTTACATCTTTTTCTTGGATTGATGCTGTAAATTTGATAGTGTCCTTAGTCATATTGTTTGTGCCTCTATTATAAAGTTATGTATATTCGAAGATAAATGATGAAAATGATCAACTGGTCCATGACCCATTCCAACTGAATTATCTTTTGATGCTTTAATTGCTTCAAACAGATATTGTTTAGCATAGATGCAAGCTATTTTTTCGGAAAAGCCATGAGCAATAAAGCTGCAGATTGCAGCTGACAATGTGCATCCTGTACCATGTGTATTTTTAGATTCAATTCTTTCTGATTTAAGCCAGTTAGTATTTCCTATGTTGTCCATAAATAAATCATTAGAATATTTTGTTTTGGTGTGTCCACCCTTGATTAGAATTGATTGACAACCAAGATTTAAAATTTGTTGTGCAATTTTTTCAAAATCTTTTTCATTATTATTTATTAATTTATGTGCTTCAGGAATGTTAGGAGTAATTATTGTGCATAAAGGTATTAGCTTTTCCTTTAAACTTCGTATGGCATCAGGTAAAAGTAAAATGCCACCAGTTTTTGCAATCATTACGGGATCTAAAATAATGGGAATATTCTTTGCATGTTTTTGTAAAAAATTTGCTACAGAATTTATTATAGCTGTAGAGAACAACATACCTATTTTTATGCTTGTGGGTAAAATATCCTCAAATATAGTTTCTAATTGTTCTTCTATAGCACTTACTGGTATATTGTAACAATTTTTAACACCACAAGTATTTTGAATTGGTAAAGCTGTAAGCACAGTCATTCCATAACAACCAAGAGCAGAAAATGTTTTTAAATCTGCTTGAATGCCAGCACCTCCTGACCCATCAAAGCCGGCTATTGATAGACATTTTTTATTCATCATATTTTTTCTCCGAAATGTGAAAATGGTTTTAAAGTTAAATTAAATTTTTTGCCGCAGTTTGCGATATCTATACCTTCGCCGTTTTCAATGTTACCTATGCAATGAAATTTATAATTAAATTTATTAGAAAATTGGTTTTGTATGGTTATGAAATGATCTTTTTTTATTGTAAAGAGTAATCCATAACCTTCTCCTCCGACGAGTAAAGTGATGAGGGGGTCTATTTTTAAAATTTTACATGCTTTTACAAAATCGTCTGATGATGGTATTTTTTCTAAGTTAATCTTGGCTCTTACTTTTGAAGCTTTTAATAAACGTTTTAGATCAATAAAAAGACCATCAGAAATGTCCATCATGCTCGTAACTGATTCATGTTTTCCTAGCCAGATTCCTTCTTGAATTTTTGCTTTAGGAAAAAGAAATTGTTTTTTAAACTTAGTTAATTTATCTATCTTATTTTCTAAGGCTAAAAATCCTAAATGTGATTCTCCAAGTGCTCCTACGGTACAAACTAGATCATTTTCTTTAGCACCAGATCTGGTTTTTCTATTATTGTTTTTATTATAACCTATGGCTGTTATGCTGATAAATAAGCTAGATTGACTTGCAGTTGTGTCGCCACCGATGATAATTATTTGTTCTGACTTACAGAGTTTTGTGAAATGATCAATAAATTGACTAACATAAGTTTCTTGTGATTTGGGTATAGAGATTCCTAATGTGATAAATTTGGGTTCTGCTCCATTTGCTACTAAATCACTTAAATTTGCATATAAGGCTTTGTAAGCTAAGCTTTTGGGATCAACATAGCTTGTGCGGAAATGTATATTTTCAAGTAAGAGATCTTTAGTTATAGCAATACTAGAATTTTTAGGTGGAGAGATCTTTGCTGTATCATCACCTATATAATCAGGAAAGCTGTTTTTTATATTATTAATTATGTTTTCTTCACTAATCATAATATTTTTGCATTTGATTAAAATCAGCTTTAAATAGCTCGTCAATAAAAGAAGAATGAAAAGAACTAGGATATTTACTAGATTTGCCTGCTAGTTTCCCGCATAAAGTGAAATAGGAAACTGCATGTATACAAGCTGTAATATAGTTTTTATTAATAGCGCAAAAACTAGCTATTATTGCAGTTAATGTGCAGCCCATTCCGGTGATATGTGGCATTAGGTTATGTCCAAATTCTATAAGAATATCTTTTTCACCATCTGTAATAAAATCTGTTTTGCCACTTACTACAACTACAGAATTTATTTTTTTAGCTAGATTACGAGCTGCTTTCTTGGCTTGATCAGTTGTATGTATAGATTCAACACCATGTGTTTTATTAATGCTTTCAGATAATGCAAGAATTTCACTGGCATTTCCTTTTATTACATTACTATATTGCAATAGTTTCTTTGCTGTGTCGGTTCTGATTTTAGTTGCTCCTGCACCAACAGGATCAAGAATAATAGGTTTTTTTAATTTTTGGGCAGTTTTTGCAGCATGTAATGCTAATGCTATCCAATTTTTATCTAATGTGCCAATATTAATATTGATGGCATTTGATATATTAATAAGTTCCTCTATTTCTTCATAACATACAGACATGATAGGTGCAGCTCCTAAACTTAGAAGAGCATTGGCCATAAATTCCATAGTTACATAATTAGTTAGATTCAGTATTAATGGTTTCTTGTCTCTTAAAATTTTCAAATCTTGTTTTATTTTATTTAACATTTTCTACCTCATTTTGAACTAAGTTAGATAATTTTCTAGTAGTTAGACTTGGATTGGTGCTGTCATGAAAAGCTCCAATAGCTGCAATACCGTGAACACCCGTATTCCAAACATCTTGAGCATTTGTTAAGTTGATACCACCTATTGCTATTACTTTATGTGATGATTTAGTTATGGCTTCCTTGAGGTTATGACATCCCCAAATGTTTTTTACATTAGGCTTATTTTTCGTAGGGAAAATTGCTCCTATTCCCACATAATCAATAGGAAGCTCGTTTGCCTTCATTAATTCTGGAATAGAAGTTACAGTTAAACCTAGAATCTTATTTGTGCCTAGACTCTTTCGTGCTTGAATGATATCTCCATCATTTTGACCAAGATGAAGACCATCAGCATTTATTTTCAGTGCTAATTTTAAGTTATCATTGATGATTAATGGAATTTTAAATATGGAAAGTAACTTTTTTAAACGTAATGAAAGAGAAACTATATTAGCATAGCTTAAATTTTTTTCTCTTAGTTGAACAGCAGTTACACCATTTTGAATGCAGGTTTTTATAAAATTCAGATATTCATCTGAATTTTTTTCTAATTTCTGTGTAACTAAAACTAACTTGTGAAAATTGTTTTTCATTTTTCTCCTTAACTTATACATCCGCTTAAGAAGAAAAATGCATTAGACAGCAATAGAATTGCTTTTTGGCGACATTATCCAAAAATCAATAATGCATTTCATACTCCCTTCGCAGGCATTAACCAGAGCAGGTTATAAATCCATAACATGGATTTTAAGGGTATTTCTCAGCTTGTATACTCAGTTAGACAAGCACCCCTGATGAATATTTGTGTATGTTATTGAAATGTATTAGTGGAGTCAACACAATAATTTTTGTCTAAAAATATATTCATTTGAATGGTGTTAGTGTTTTAATATAATAGTAGGCAAAGAGAGGTTTTATGTATGATTATAGATTTTTTGGATGAGAAAAGAGATAGAAAGATTCCAAGCTGTATTTACTTGCCGAAAAAAAGAGATTCTTTTTCTGTTGTAATATTTAATTCTGGATATCAGAGTCAAGAGCAACTGGCGAATCCTAAAGAAAAGTTGGGATGTATGGATTATGAATATCTAGCTAATTTTTTTAATGAAAAGGGTTTTGCTTTTGTATCAATACAGCATGAGATTTTAGGTGATAGTGATGGGTTAGAAACTGTAGATTCTAACAAACCACAAAATGATGCTAGAAAGCATTTGTATGAAAGAGGTGCAAGGAATATTTTTTTTGTTCTTGATACATTAAAGTCAAAATTTCCTAATTTTAAGCTTAATAAATTTGTTCTTTCAGGTCATTCAAACGGTGGGGATATAGCAAAGTTTTTTGCTAACAAGCATTCTCATTTAATATCATGCCTTATTTTATTTGATGCAAGACGTTGTTTTATAGCACCGAGAGTTAATTTGAAGATTTTAATGTTTGAGTCATACGATACTTCTGCTGATGTAGGAGTGATTCCAGATGAAGGCACGCGAGAATATCCTAAGCGTGAAAATTTGGAATGGGTTATAGTAAAGCCTAAAGATGCTACTCACAGAGGATACAGAGATACTTATATTAAGTCAAAAACAAAGAAAACTGTGTTTAGTTCTATAGAATGGTTTATGACCGAATTTGTTTAGAGTATTATGTTTAATGTAGATAAGGGTGACGTGATCGGAGTTTGACCATCTAGTTCAAGGTCAATATCTTGTGGTAACCTGTAAGTCTATTAAAAGAGATGTTCACAATTTTTGTGGATTAATTTTGTGTTTTCAGGAACTCTATAGGAGAAAGTATTATACAGCGTCTATATTTTACTTTACATAAATACTTATAGTTGTATAAATCATGAAATGATAAAGATGTTTTTTCATCTATTTGTAAATAATAGCCTATTAATTGGTTAATTTTTATGAGTGCAGCTGAGTATTTTTTAAGAAGGCTAAGTAAGGATAGGAATATAATTTATGGAGATAAAAAATATAATAGTGTCTTAGAATGTTTAAAATTAAAATCAACGTTAGATTTTGTTTTAAAGTTTTATAAACTACAAGATAACAGACCTGATATTTGTTGTGATGAAAATGGATATCATATAAGTTTTTTAAAGCCAAGAAGCATCAAGGATTTAAAACGAAAAAGACTTGCGTATAAAAGAGTAGCAGATGAAAGTTTTGGCTTTTTGTCTCGTACCCCTGATTTTATTAATGCAGCACTAACAGCTTGTGCTATCAATAAAGATGTTTTGGGCAAAGATCAATATGCAAACTATTCTAATAATATTGAGAGATATTATAATTTCTGTAAAGAAAATCATATTTTTGTAACCCATGCATCGATCAATCCACAAATTGATCGATCTTTGCCATTGCATAAGGTTATGCATAGAGATGCAGCTGTTAAGGTAAAATCAATAGAAAAAGCTGGTATAACAGTTTGTGGTAGGAAGATGATTGGAACACTTGCAGGAGTTGCAGATGAAATACTTATTTTTAATATGCCAGGATTAGTAAAAGAAGATAAAGATTTTGCTCTTTCTTTTGCTGTTGAAGCTACTAATCCGAATATCGATATAGTATTGAGAAAGAGTATGTTAAAAATGGATGCAAGTTGGGCAGATTATCCAATTTCCAGTATGTTAGATACTATGGATTCAATGATTGTATTTAATGATGCATTTATTCCTTGGAATAGAATTTTTATTTTTAGGAATGTTCAGAAGTCAAATTTGTTTTATGATATTACTCGTGCAAGAAATCATACAGGGCATCAAGGAATTATAAGAATGCTTTCTACATTTGAGCTTTTATGTGGAGTGGCTAGTGAAACAGCTGAAATTGTAAGACTCAACAAATATTTAAATGTTAGAGATGAACTGGGAGAAATTACCACTACAATTGAATTGATTAAAGGTGCAATATGTCTTTCAGAGCAAAATTCTACTGTAGAAAATGAATTTATTTGTCCAAATATTCATGCAATACAAGCTAT
Source organism: Rickettsiales bacterium (assembly GCA_013214525.1). Lineage (GTDB taxonomy): Bacteria > Pseudomonadota > Alphaproteobacteria > Rickettsiales > JABSSG01 > JABSSG01. Next base: position 36,386 of record JABSSG010000031.1, read on the forward strand.
AAGATGCCATGTAGCAAAAGTCTATGCTAGGATTATAGGAATAATACAGTCTCTTGTTCCTGGTAGTATGAATTCTATTCCACCCATTAGTTATTTTGATAAGTTAATGTTAAGTGAGAATAAGGAAGAAGTTTTAAAAGATAAGTTAAGAGCAATAATAATAAATCTTGCATGGGATTTGACAGGTACAGAAATAGGTCAAAGACAAAAATTATTTGAAATATATAATTCTGGAGATCCAAAACTTATTAGTAGGAATTATTATTCTAATTATAATATGGAGCATTCAAAGAGTGCAGTATCAAAGATTTTATCAAAATCTATTATTAATTGCAGTTCCTTTGTGTTGACACAGGATAATAAAATATTATTAATCAAAAGGTTTGGAACAAGTATTTGGTATTTTCCAGGTGGTAAAGTTGATGTGCTTGAATCATCTCGTGAAGCACTTGTTAGTGAGCTAAAAAAAGAACTATCCCTTATTATTAAAGTAAATAATCTAAAGTACATTAATACACTCTTTGGTTTATCCCATAATAAAGAATCAATAGTTTCACTAACTTTATATGCACCAATAAATTTGAAGATTTCACAAAATCAAATCAGAAAAAATAATGAAATAGAAGATGTAGGTTTTTTTGATATTACTTCAAGTTCTAAATTTGCTCCTATAGTAAATGAATTTATCGAGCGTTACTTAAAACAATACGAAAAGCTGTAATATGGAAATATATAATAAAGACAGATTAAAAGTAGCCATAGAATCAAAAAATCTTGATTGTGTTGTAGCATCAACAAGAGAAAACTTCCAATATTTAACAGGTTTTTGTGCGGTAAGTAAGATGCTAAAACCTTACATGTATAATTGCTTTGCAGTAATTACAAAACACGACCTTAATATAGTGCATATAGTACATTTTTTAGGAGAACTAGATCAAGTCTTAGATGCAAAAGCTAACATTGGCAATATTTTTAGTTATGGTATGTTTTTCAGAGAACATAATTTAAAAATTGGCAAAAAACTGAATAGAGATGAGAGGTTTTTGCAGAAAATAATGTTACGTAATAATTATCAAGATTCAAAAGATGCTCTAATACAATTACTTTATTACATTGGTATGAAGTATAGCAATATTGGCACTGATATTCAAGATTTGGAATTAATCAGAAAAATCAACAATAATACAGACATAAATTTTATTTATGATCCAGATATTTTTTATTTTGCAAGACAGAAAAAAACTGAATCTGAGATAAAAATATTAACAGAATCTGCACGATGTAATGAACATGCAGTAAATACTGTAATATCAAAATTATATATTGGTATATGCGAAAGTGAAATTGTAAGTTTGTTTAATCAAGAGGTTGTAAAAAATGGTGGTATTCCAGAAATTACGATGATTAAAATTGGCAGAAATGCTATTTTTGGACAGTGTGCTCCCAGAAAAGATAATATTCTGAAACATGGTGATATTTTATGGTTTGATTCAAATATTAGATATCAGGGATATTGGTCAGACATTGCAAGAATTTATATTATTGGTGAGAATGAAAGGGCTGCAACAATTTATCTCAATCTTCGGAAAGGGATGTTATATGGAAGAGATAATATAAGTATCGGAATGACTGGTGAGGAGATTTTTCAGTTGGTAATGAATTATATTAATGAAAATGGATTTAAAGAATATAGGAGACATCATGTTGGGCATGGAATTGGGCTTGAATCCTATGAAAACCCTGTGCTTTCTAATGGGAATAAATATTGTGTAGAGGAACAATCAATAATCTCATTAGAGACACCATATTATGAATTTGGCTTTGGTGCAGTTCATCTTGAAGATCCTCTGTTAATTGGTAAGGATAAGAATAAGTTTTTAACTTTAAAACCAATTCCTGAAAATATTATTTTAAGATTATGATCTACAGTAGCATACTAGACACAATTGGTAATACTCCTGTTATTAGATTTGAGAATGACTTGCTTCCAAAAAACAAAACTATCTTTTTAAAATTAGAGCAGTTTAATCCTTGTTGTAGCATCAAAGATAGGACTGCACTTGGACTTATAAGGAGGGCTGAAAAAGATGGCTTAATATCAAAAGGTTCTACTTTGATAGAAACTACATCAGGAAATATAGGAAAATCTCTTGCGATGATTGGAGCGGCCATGGGTTATAAAGTGATAATTATTGTTGATAAAAAAGTTAGCCAATATACAATAAATATCTATACAGCTTATGGTGCAGAAGTTATTTTAATAAAGAATTCAGACTCTACTGGAAGTTTGCAAAAAACCAGAATTAATAAAGTGAAAAAATTATTATTAGATATTCCAAATGCATTTTGGATTAATCAATATGATAATGCAGAAAACATTGAATATCACAGTAGTACAACAGCTACTGAAATTATATCTTGTAATACAGATTTATTTGTTTCAGCAGTCGGAACAGGAGGACATATTTGTGGTATAGGAAAGAAAATTAAAAAAGAGAGTCGTAACATAACGGTACTAGGAGTCGATGTGCAGGGGTCAGCTATATTTGAAAAAAATTATGTACCATATGCAATACATGGTGTTGGGCTTGAGCAGAGAGCTAGTAATACTAAATTAGAATATTTAGATAAAATAACTATTTTACATGATTATTTAGCAGTGTCGATGTGTCATTTAGTGGCAAAAAGTTATGGAATCTTAATGGGTGGATCAGGAGGGTTAGCTCTTTGTGGTACACTACTTGCATTTTATAAAAGTAATTTCTCAAAAGCTATTACTATAATACCAGATACAGGAGGCAATTATATTGATACAATATATAATCCTGAGTACTTATCCAAAAAGGGCATTAAGATACTAAATAAAAAAGAATTAATAAATGAGATAACTCAAGAGTGTACAATAAGAGATGTTAGTGAGTTTGTTTAAAAGGTTATACAAATTTTGGATATTAATATTATTAAAGCTTTCTCCAGAAGTTGCACACAAATCGTCTGTAAGAATATTACGTGTTTTACCTAACTTTATTTGGAAAAATCCAATACAAATTGATGATGCTCTTGCAGTAAAATGTGGAGAAATATGGTTTAAGCATCCGATTTGTCTTGCTGCTGGATATGATAAAAACTGTGAAGTCTATGATAGACTTGGGTTAGTTGGATTTGCGGGTGTTGAAGTCGGATCTGTTATATTAACTCCTCAATTTGGAAATCCAAAACCAAGATTTTTTAAACTGGGAAAACATAATGGGTTGATTAATCGTTATGGTTTTAACTCAAAAGGACTTGATCATGCAATATCACAAATAAAAAAATTAGATAATACATCAGTTTTAGGATTTAATATTGGTAAAGATGCTAAATCTAAGTCTAACGAATATTATGCTAGTTTTTTCTCAAAAATAAATGAAGTAGTAAATAAAATAGACTATTTTGTGATAAATATTTCATCGCCAAATACTAAGGGATTACGAGATATGCAGAATGCAAAATCAATTTTATTAATAGAAGAAACTTTCCGCAAAATTTTGAAAGATAAACCGTTATGGATTAAGGTATCACCAGATATATCTGATATTCAAATTGATGAATTATCAGAGTATTTTCTTACATCTAGTATAAATGGAATAATACTTACTAATACAAGCATTCAAAGATTTAACTTGACAGGAAAACATATTGAAGAGATAGGTGGAATATCTGGACGACCTTTACAAGATATTTCAAGTCAAGTCTTGCAAAAATTTTACCTAAAAACAGATGGAAAGATTCCATTAATTGCAAGTGGTGGAATTAGTAGTGGTATTGATGCATATGAAAGAATTAAACTTGGTGCTTCCTTAATTCAAATTTATACTGCTTTTGTATATAATGGCATTGATCTAATCAATCAAATTTTGAACGATATGAAAATGCAAATGTTCAAAGATGGCATCTCTAATATTCAACATGCTATTGGAAAAAATATATGAGGCATAGAGTGCAAGTCTCCAAGAAGGGATCTATAAAGTGATTGTGTCTGAGTAGGTATGAAGTAAAAGTAAAGTACTAATATTTTAGATAAATTAATTATGTAAAATAAGTGTAAATTCTAAACGGAGCTTATTTAGTATCATACTCAAGTTAAATAGAGATGATTTATATTATTTGTAGAACATAAATAATTATAGTATCTGGATAGTTAGAAACTAATTGATTTTTAGCAATGACAAATGAAATTAAATATATAGAGCGTGATAATTTTAAATTAAAATACTTGATAAGAGGTAATGGTAGTACTGTAGTGTTTGTTATAGGTAGTCATATTTATTACCCAAGAACTTTTTCTTCAGATCTAGAAGATAAATTTAGACTAGTTTATATGGATCATAGGGGATTTGTGAATAAATCTGGTGTTAGTGTTGAATCTGATTTTGATCTTGGTAAGTTGTTAGATGATATTGAGTTTTTAAGGAAGGAATTGCAGTTAGATAAAATAGTGATTATGGGTCATTCTATACATGCATTAATGGCAATTGAATATGCAAAGAAATATCCAAAATCAGTAGAGAAACTTATACTTATAGCTGCGAGTCCGATTGCTGGAGATAAGTTGTTTTTTGAAGCTAATAGGTATTTTGAAGAATCAGTTTGTCCTGTTAGGAAAAATTTATTTTCGGAGAATATGAAAGATTTGGACAGCAGTATTCGAAAGGATCCAGAAAATGCATTTATCATACGCATGTTAAAATTTGCTCCAATGATATGGTATGATGCAGAATTTAATGCAGAGAAATTATGGAAAGGAGTAAAGCTAAATTCTGTAGGAAGTAATGTGATATGGAATAAGCTTTTCTCAGATTATGAGATTTCTGATATAAATGGCATTGAAGCGCCAACGTTACTGTTACTTGGCCGGTATGATTATTGGAATCCCCCTTATATATGGGAGAAGTATCGAACTAGATTTAAAAACTTAACTATCCGTGTTTTTGAAAAAAGTAGCCATACTCCCCAGCTTGAGGAATCGAGTAATTTTAATAGAGAGCTATTGAATTGGATGAATTTGAGGACAAAATTCTAAGTAAGTAGATAATTATGATCTATGACGGAACTGATGCTTCTTGAAAAATAATTGCATCAGATATGGAACGCTCATTGCCAATTGTTTTATTAAGTATTTTACCATTAATCCATAAGGTAGAAGATTTGCCTCCATCTAAATTTATTGCATCCTTACATCCAAGTTTTTGCATTAATCTAGCTAGTGCTAAAAATGACAGTTTTTGATGTATGTTTTGTGTGCTGTATTCTTTTTTTAAAATTGTTTCTAATTCAGCCAAAGTTAGCTTATTGGGATTTTTCTTATTATATTTTTTTGCTAACATAGCTCCTTTTTTTGCGATAAGGTCTTGTATGTCACCTGCAGTAATTTTACTCAAATCTCTTGTATAATTATGATCTACAACAACTATGATAATGTTGCCATTTGATGTAATGCCAATGGCTGTACGACCATCATGTTGTGAGTAAGGTTGTTCTTTTTTTTCTAAGGTTTCTATAGGTATTTTTCCATCTTTTACTAAAAGAGGGGAAAGACTAGATAAAATAGAAATATTTGGTTGAAAATAGTTTTTAGGGTTTGATTTAATAATTGAGACTGTATTTGAATTTATTACTAGTAAAGATTGAGGTTTATCTTTTATAGAGTATTGTTTCCCTTGAATAATGAGAGTGCCACAGGGTGTACCATCAACTTTAAACCATCCTCCATTAATTGCAATTTTAGCATTATGACGTTTTGCCATGGATGATACAGTTTTACGGCCAGTAGTATTATTTGTTGCTTTTGTTAATTTTATTATAAAATGTTTTGGGTTGAGAGTGATGGTGTGGATAGTACGATTACCGATACTTTGTGAGTGGTATGAAATTTTGTTTTTTTTGAGGTTTTCATCAGAACAACTAGCCATCAGTGTGAATAAAGATAGTAATAGAATAAAGTTGCTTTTTAATCTGAGCTGCATAGGAATTATAAGTTATTTGATAATTTTATTTGTCAGTTTAAAAAAATCAATAATTTTAACGATTGGTTTCTTTAAATAACTTTTTAATAGATAGTTGGCGGAGAGAGAGGGATTCGAACCCTCGGTATGAAATCATACAACAGTTTTCGAGACTGCCCCATTCGACCACTCTGGCATCTCTCCTTAACATACTCCTCATACTTGAACATTCCTATTTTTAAGCATGCCCCTGCGAAGGCAGGGGCTTGATATCATCTTTGTTTTCTTTCTTAAAATATCGTAATCTTCAAGTATGAGGAGTATATCTATGTCATGTGGGTTTAATTATATTTTTTCATTTGGGGATTATTTATATACCAAAATCAAAGATCGTAAAATCTTATTTGACAATTAGCTATTTATTTATTAAAAATAACAATCTAACGCTTTAATTTAACTCAGTTTTAAAAATATGTATGCAGTAATTCAAACTTGTGGAAGACAGTATAAAATTTCTAAAGAAGATATTATAACTATTGATAGAATATCTGGGGAAAAGGGCGATAAGATTGAAATAAAAGATGTGTTATTCACAAGTGAGAATGGCAAAGTACAAATAGGCACTCCTAAAATTGAAGGGGCTATTGTTAAGGCTGAAATTGTTAAGCATTTTAAAAGTGATAAGATAGTTGTGTTTAAGAAAAAGCGTAGAAAAAACTATCGCCGGAAACATGGTCATAGCCAATTATTGACTAGTATAAAAATAAAAGAGATAAAATTAGCATAGTTTGTATTAATTTAAATAGGTAACTAACAATGGCACATAAGAAAGCGGGTGGAAGTTCGAGGAATGGTCGTGATTCGGCTGGTCGTAGGCTGGGTGTGAAAAGATTTGGTGGTCAAGTAGTAAAGTCTGGAAATATTCTTGTTAGACAACGTGGTACTAAGTTCCATCCTGGAAAAAATGTTGGTATGGGAAAAGATCATACATTATTTGCTTTAATTGATGGGGTGGTTTCTTTTTCTTATGGTGCAAAAGATAAGTCTTATATCAATATTCAAACAGCTGTTTAGGGTTATCCCTGCGAAGGCAAGGATCTAATAATATTTACTTGTTGTTAGACATTTTCTTTTTTTTTAATTATCGAGCTTCTTGAATACAATAAGTATATTCTTATTTATCTAAATAAATGATTTAGCAGGTTTCAAAAATTATGTCATTTGTAGATGAGGTGAAAATCTATATAAAAGCTGGTGATGGTGGTGATGGATGTGTAAGTTTCCGAAGAGAGAAATTTATTCCTAGAGGTGGTCCTAATGGCGGTGATGGTGGAAATGGTGGAGATATTGTCATAAAAACAGATAACAATCTTTCAACATTACTTGATTATAGATATAGGCAACATTTTAGAGCGAAGAAGGGAGAAAATGGTAAAGGAAGTGATATGCATGGTGCTTCTGGTAAGCCATTAATTATTAGGGTGCCTTGTGGAACACAAATCTATGCTGAAGATAATAAAACAATAATTGCTGATTTAGATAAAGAATCTGACAGTATGATAATTGCTCATGGTGGCAAAGGTGGGTTTGGTAATGCTCATTTTAAAACTTCAGTAAATCAAGCTCCTAGGCAATTTACGAAAGGGGAGTTAGGTGAGTCATTATGGGTATGGTTAAAGCTTAAATTGATTTCTGATGTAGGCATTATGGGTTTGCCAAATGCTGGTAAATCTACTCTAATTTCTAAAGTAACTTCAGCTAAATCAAAAACTGCTAATTATCCTTTTACTACGCTCAAACCAGTTCTTGGAGTTGTAAATATAATAGAAAATAGTTTTGTTCTTGCTGATATTCCGGGATTGATTGAAGGAGCTAGTTCTGGTGTTGGACTGGGGCATAAATTTTTAAAACATATTGAAAGATGCAATATATTGTTACATGTAATAGACATTACTGAAAAAGATTTTCTCAAGAATTACAAAACTATTAGAGGAGAGCTTGGTGATTACAATGAAACTTTGCTTGATAAGCAGGAAATCATGGTCTTTAATAAGATAGATTTAATTGATGAAAAGAAAAAAAATAAGATAATCAAGGTCATAGAAAAAAACTTTCCTAACAAAAAATATTTTCTAATTTCAAGCTATTCTGGCGATGGCATTAAAGAATTATTTTACTACTTAGGTGATTTGGTTAAAAGACGATAGAAACACATCAATTTCTAATTGACGAATGCTATTAAGTTTCGTATACTCCCTCCAGCATAATTTAATATACTAATCGTACTTGAAGAATTCTAGTTTTAAAGACAGAAAATAGGATTAATATCAAGTTTAAAAATTCGCAAATATCGTTGATATTTAAGACATTTTTAAATGAAGATAGTAATTTTATTTTCAAACTTAAAAACCGAAGTCTTCAGGTATGATTAGTATATATATGTTTTGTTTTTAGCTAAACAATTTGTGTAAAGAGGTTGTATTTATGTGGTTGGATAGATTTAAATCTAGGATTAGCAAAATAGGTGTAGAGAGATGTATAAATCTTGCATTTTTATTGACCTATGCAGTAATTGGATTTGTCATGTGGCAGTTTAAAGTGCCTGTGAAATATGTGTTAATATTTCAGTAGATTTAGTAAATGTAATGTGTGTGGTTGCAATTACGTTACTTTTTGTGGGGTTGAAGATAGTAAAATATGAAAATCCTGTGAACATTCTTACTATCGGTACAACAATTGCTTTTGTTGCTCACGGTTATTTTCTCAAGTTTTGGGATGGATTTTGGATTTTTCGTCATAGACCATTTTGGATAGGTGATAGAGTAAAATTATTTAATATTTCTACTGAAAAAGAAGTTATAGGTGAAGTAAAAGATTTTGCTTGGGAAATGACAACAATCAAACCTGATAATGGCGAAGATGATATTTTTCTGACAAATTCAGCCATCAAGAATATGAGAATACAAAGGTTGTCTAATAGAAAAAGCAAGAAAATAAATAAAAAGGTATAAGCTATTTAATAACTAATGAGCTTTCATTAGATTATGAATGATGGAAATTATTAGTATTATTTGTAGTAGATGAAGGTGGTTTAAGAGGGCCTTTTTTGCCGCATGAGGATATAGCAAATAACATTGCAAATATTATTGTTAGGTATAAAAATTTTGTTTTCATAATTTGAAATTTTATATTCAGCATCAGAGTAATAATATATACTAATCACACAGATTAGTATGTATAATTTTTGGATAAGATAAGAGGGTATGTTTAATCAAATAAGAATTGCTGTTTTTTGTATCATAATTTTTTATTGCCAATATGTTTTGGGTGCTGATAAAAGAGAGATAAATTATCCTGAAGTTCCAACTACGTCATTATATGATTTACGAGGTGGAGAGTTTACTTTAGAGAGGCTTGATGGCAATGTTTTATTGATTCATTTTTGGGCGACATGGTGTACTTCTTGTGTTGATGGTCTAAAATCTCTAAATAAGTTACAAAAGTTATTACGTAAAGATCCAATAATTATTATTCCAGTGTCAGAAGATTTTAAAGGAGTTGATGCAGTGAAGTCTTTTTATAATAAATTTAATTTGAGATTTCTTCCTGCCTTTTTGGATAAGAATAATAGATGGTTTAGAGAAATGAAAGTTTCTGCTTTGCCCACTACTTTTATTGTAGATTCGCAAGGTAAAACAGTTATGTCAATGAGTGGCAATGTGGATTGGCTTGATAAAAAAAACATAGCTTTGATTAAAAAATATATTTCTGCTAAGCAGCCATATAATCCAGATTATGTTTCATTACTTAATGAGCATTCAGTTGCAGTTGATAAACCAAAATTACCAAAGCAAGATCAAAATAATACTAATGGAGAAGCATTATTACGATCAATTGAAACTAATCTTGCTCCTGCAATTGATGAAGATAAGTTAAAGCAGGGAGAGATTGGTATGGGAAATGCTCCTAAAAATAACTTTACAGATAGAAGACCTGTAAATTTAGGATATACTAATCATAAAAATGAGTGAAAATGTATGATGAAGAAACTAATTAAATCAATGGGAAAGCTTTGCAGTATTATATGTAAGAAAAAACAAGTGATTGCTGTAATTAGGTTAAAAGGAATAATATCTTCTGATTTTGGTCGATTAAAATCTTCTGGGATAAATTTTGAAACTGTTAAAAAAGATGTAGATAGAGCATTTGGTTTATCTGGGATCAAGGCTGTTGTAGTGCTTATAAATTCACCAGGTGGTTCACCTGTTCAGGCTGAATTGATTCATAAATACATTAAAAATATATCTGAAGAGAAAAAAATTCCAGTTTATGGTTTTATTGAAGATGTTGCTGCTTCAGGTGGATATTGGTTGGCATGTATAAGTAATGAGATTTATGCATCTGAAAATTCTATTATTGGCAGTATAGGCGTTATTGTATCTGGATTTGGGTTTACAAATGCAATCAAAAAACTTGGTATAGAGAGAAGGATTATTACTCAAGGGAAGAATAAATCTATTTATGATCCATTTCTACCAGTGAAAAAAGCAGATGAAAAAATAATTCAATCTGTACAAAAAGATATTTATGAGTCTTTTAAAAAACATGTGATAGCTCATAGAGGTAATAAGCTTGGAAAAAATAAAGAGAAGCTATTTAATGGGGAATTTTGGTCAGGTAAAATGGCTGTTAAATTAGGTTTAGTGGATGGGATTGGTAATTTTTATGAAGTTATGAAAGAAAAATATGGCAAGGATACTGAATATAAATTCATAGAAAAGGAAGAGTCTTGGTTTGGTAGAAAGCTCAAAGGAATGGTTAATGGGTCATATTTTATAGACGAAGTAATAACACAAATAAAGGAGCGAGTAGAAACAGAAAAATTCTTTTAGCAGTTAATGCTTTGCACGTTCCTCGTACTTGAACACTCCTATTTTTAAGCATGTTGCTACGAACAGGGGCTTGACATTAATTCCATTTTCTTTCTTTAAAATTAGGATTCTTCAAGTACGATTAGTATATGAAATTTATCCGACAATTTGCCAAGATCCATCAGGTTGTCTGCATGCAGTGCCATATCCTTTTTCAGTTTTGCCGCCTACAGTTATTGTTTGTTGGAATTCTCGACAATATCTTCCATTACTTTGAAAAGTTTTAGTAGGAGTTACAGTTCCAGAATGCCCTGAGTCTGGGTTTCTCCATGTAGATGTTTTGCCTGTTCTGGACTTTTCTAAAGATCTTTGAGTAGCGAGCTGCATTTTCATTTTGTCTTTTTCATCCATATATTTTCCTATTTGGCTTCCTGCAAGCCCACCAATTAATGCTCCTATACCAGCGCCAACTGCTCTACCGCTTCCTTTGCCAAACTGAGAACCAATTGCTGCTCCTGCTGCAGCACCTAGTAGCCCTCCTGTTTGTTGTTTTGTTTCGCATGATATTAAGATAGATGTAGCTAGAACGCTAGCGGTGATTGCTACTAATGTTTTATGAATTGGTTTTGGCATCCTTCTATAGAATTAATTATTTGAGTTCATTATATTATATGAAATATTCTTTTCAAGAAACAAATCTGGTGAATGAATGTTTTCTTATAACCTTGATATACTAATCATACCTGAAGTCTCCGGTTTTTAAGCATGCCCCTGCGAAGGCAGGGGTTTGAAAATGAAACTACTATCTTCATTTAAAAATGTCTTAAACATCAACGATATTTGCGAATTTTTAAATTTATCCCTGCGAAGGCAGGGACTTGATATTAATTCCATTTTCTTTCTTTAAAACTAGGATTCTTCAAGTACGATTAGTATAATGGGTTAGAAGATTTTAGACTTGTCCCCATGAAAATGGGGATCTAGGATATTCTTGAGTTGCAATTAGTAGTTTTTATGATGGAATAGCCTAGCTATTTCAAGAAAAAACTGCTAATTTGTAGCAAAAATATAAAGTATTTTGTAATCCATTATTAGGGTTTGTATGAAAGAGGCTTTGAAGCTTGCAACAAAGGCAGCAGAGTTAGGAGAAGTTCCAGTTGGTGCTGTTATTGTTAATCCATTGGAAAAAAAGATAATAGCAAAAGCTGCTAATGATTGTGAGTCTGAAAGAAATCCATTGAGGCATGCAGAAATAATTGCCATTAATAAAGCATGCGAAACTATAGGAAGTAAAACTTTGAAAGGCTGTTATATTTATGTGACACTAGAGCCATGTGTTATGTGTGCAGCTGCAATTTCTTATGCTAGGTTATCGAGAATTTATTATGGTGCTAGTGATAAGAAATTTGGTGCTATTGAGAATGGTAGCCGTCTTTTTAGCAAATCTAGCTGTTTATTTAAACCAGAAATTTATGGGGGTATTTTAGCTGAAGAAAGCGAAGAAATTTTAAAAGGGTTTTTCGCTTCTATAAGAAAAAACTAAAAATCTTAAACATATTTAAAACTAGTACTCCTCAAGTGCAATTATTAGGGGTGAAGATATTTATAGGCACTATAAAGGTTTTTAGGAATCATTATTAATATAATTACATAAGGTATTGATGACATGGCAATATCAAAATAGGATAGTTGTGCAGTAGTTTTAGTTGAGGTTTTTGGTTTATGAGTTCTGTAAGTACATACTTGTTCACTTGATTGGTCATATTTGCAACTTATAAAATCTTGTTCATTAAGGGTAGCATTGTATGAGTTTATTTTATTCCAGAATGTATCACTATATTTTTCTTTCAATTGTAAGGCAATAAACATATGTGCTATAAAAGGAGGCATTGATGATATGTTTTTGAAAGCTTCTATTTGATATGAGTAATTGAATTCTTTAGCAAAATCAGGAAATATGCCCAAATTAAGAGCATCAATATGTATTGGTTTGGAGATTTTACTAGCATCGTCTATAGTATTTATTTGGGCAGTAGTTAATAGTGCTTGTTGTTGTATAGGGGGTAGATGAGTAATGTCCTGTTTTGTTTTGTTAAATATGTTGATATCTAATTCTGAATGGATATTAAGTCCTATAACTAAATTCTTACCTTTTTCTTGCATTGGAGTGTTGTTTGAAGCAGGAGAGAGAAGAAACCACAATAGAAATTGAGGGCAGTTTTCTATATTGGATGCTATTTTGTGGGGGTCTCCTAATATTAATGCTAGAGCTCCTTCTTGTATAAATTGATCAAGTGCTGAAGAAGGGCAGCCATATTTTTGTAGTGATGTAGGAATTATAGTAGGGTATTCATCACAATCTATATTATTGTACTCACATATCTGTTCTATTTGGTTTGGGCACCATTCTGTAATTGCTCCTGTAATTTCGGGCATATGGTTTGTGTATTTATTTATGTTCTTCAATTTTAATGTTAAATTTGTTGTGAAGGTTTGTCAATTTAAAGTTGAAATATGAGGGTGTTTTATTAATAAGATTGTATTTAGATAGCGATGTTTATAAACTTAAGATGAAGTCGGTTTTAAAATGGATGAAATAAATGAGTTATTTAAAAATAATTCGACAAGTTTTTAATGAGAATATTCCCATTTTCATTAAATATTGGTGGTTTTTTCTAAGTATTTCTTTGTTATATCATGGTTATCAATATTTAATTTTAACGTTTATCAGTGTAAAATCTGAGTATTTTTCTGTAATTCTAGCTGTATATCATGTTTTGATTACTCCTATAATTATGTTGGTAATAATGTATGTAGTGGATTGTTATAATAAAAACAAATTACCTACAGATTTTAATAAGTTAATTAAAGATACTAGAAGATGCTACATTAGAATTTTTTTAATTTATCTCACTATTTATTTTGTAAGAAAATATTTTGGATTTGGTGCAACGTTAATTATTTTTGTAATTATGTATATAAAATTTCCTTTTTTAGAACAGGAGATATTTTTTAGAGATACATCTTTGTGGAAAGCAATTAAGAATAACAATGAATTAACAAATCAAGAATCCACCATAAAAACTATTACAGTTTTGATAGTATTATTTTTGATTGTATATGGAGTTATCACTAAAATATCACAGGTTATTATTAGTTATGAAATACAACATGAAAAGATAATTTTATATGGGCTTAATATATTGATGATAGCTTTTTTCTTATTTTGCAAGGCTGTGTTAACCAAGGTGTATACTTATACTAATCATACCTGAAGCATCCGTTTTTTAAGCATGCCCCTGCGAAGGCAGGGACTTGATATTAATTCCATTTTCTGTCTTAAAATATAAACAATTTGGTTGACTCTTAGCAAAGCTTACTTTACATTACACCCAAACATTTATCCTAGTTTAATGAAAAATAATATTTTTAACATATTCGTTTTTAATATTTCCCTAATTATTGTCGGCTAGTGCCGACATATATCTCTGTATCTTTTTTCTATTATTAAAATTTTTTAAAATCTTTATTACTGAGGTTACATTATGTATACACAAAATCGTAAATATTTGCCATTTTTCATGTGGCTTTTTCCATTATTATTTTTTGCCTATCAATTTATCTTAAGGCTTTGGCCTGGATTAATGATGCATCAAATTATGGAGCAATTATCTATAGAAGCTGGTAGCTTTGGCATGATTGCTGCATTTTATTATTATGGATATGCGGGCATGCAAATTCCTGTAGCAATTTTATTAGACCGTTTTGGAACACGGTATGTTATATTTGCTTTTGCAGTTATATGTGGTTTTGCCACGTTATTGTTTATCTATACAGATAATTTTTATTTAGCAACATTAGGTAGATTTTTGATAGGAGCTGGATCAGCAGTTGGATTTCTTGGTGTTTCTAAAGTAGTATCTGAATGGTTTCCAAAAACACAATATGCACGAATGATAGGTTTTTCTTTTACATTTGGGCTTATGGGAGCAATATATGGAGGTAAACCAGTCAGCTTATTAATAGAAAGTTATAAATGGCAAAATGTTGCTTTAACACTTGCAATTATTTCTATTGTAATAGGTTTATGTGCTTATTTAGCATTACGCTCTCCTAAAAACCTAAACAGTGAGGAGATGGATAGTGAACAATTTAAGATAAAAAATTTTATTAAGTTGCTTTCGTCTCCAACGATATGGTTTTTAGCTGTATCAAATTTATTAATGGTTGGAGCCTTGGAGGGTTTTGCTGATGTATGGGGAGTACCATATTTAATGAAAGCGTATAATATAGCAAAAAGTGATGCGGCTGGAATAATAAGTTTTATTTTCTTTGGTATGCTTTTTGGAGGGCCTATACTTGCATTATTTAGCAAAAAATTTGGTAATTATCCTGTTATAGTTATGTGTGGGTTGATAATGGCACTTGCATTTATGTTATTATTCTCAAGCTATTTAGATAGCTTATGGTTATTGAGTTGTTTGTTTTTTATAATAGGGATTATGTGTTGTTATCAGGTTATTATCTTTTCAGCAGGATCAGAGCTTGTTTCACAACGATATTTAGGGGTTACAGTTGCATTCTTAAACTGTATAAATATGTTAGGTGGATCGTTTTTTCATACTATTATAGGCAAAGTGATGGATTACTATTGGGATGGTACATTAGATAAAGAAGGAATAAGAATTTATGACTTAGGTGCCTATAAATATGCACTTGTTATTATTCCAGTATGTGCAGTAATAGGAGCGTTGAGGCTTGCAAGTGAGACGTAAATAATTGTAAGTTTATACTCATTATACCAAGAGAAGTATATATACTAATCATATATGAAAATATCGATTTTTAAATTTCTCTTGGTATTTATTTTAACAAGAAACTTATTGTTATAAGTAAATTTTGGTTTAAGTTATGGAAAAGGTTAAGAAGTTTGAAAAAAATACTGACTGTAAACTTATAATATCAAAATTATCTTTGCCAGTTTATCTTGGATGTCATGATTATGAGAGAAAAGAGAAGCAAAATGTTTTAGTAACTATCGAGATTAGTTTTAAAAATATTCCAATAGGTGTAAATACCGATCAATTGGAAGATACAATTTGTTATTCTATGCTTGTAGAGCATATTCAAAAATTTGTGGAAAATAAAAAATTTAATTTAATAGAAAAATTTGCAAAAGATATCCACAAATGTGTTTATATGTTTTTAGCAACACTACATTATCCAGTATCACTTATTAAAGTTATTGTTCATAAAAAGGTAGCTTCTATTCCAGCTATTAAAGGGGGAGTATTTTTTACATATGATGGTGATGAGTTATGATTTATGTTAGTGTGGGATCTAACTTGGGAAATAGGCTTGAAAATATTAAAAAAGCAATTGAGTTATTGAAAAAGGAAGCTTTTTCTTCTTTAGTTGTTATGCCTGTTTTAGAAACAAAAGCTTTAATTACAAGTAATGCTCCAATAGAATGGGATAAACCATTTTTAAATACTATTATTTATGGACATTCTGACCTTTCTCCAGAAAATTTATTAGAGAAACTAAAAGAAATAGAGGTTAGGTTAGGAAGACCTAAGTTATATAAAAAATGGCAGCCACGTGTTATTGATCTTGATATTTTGCTTTGGGATGATTTGTGCATGAATACTGATTCACTCATTATTCCTCATCCTGAACTTTGTAATCGCCATTTTTTGATACATATGATTGCTCTTATATCTCCTATGTTAAAATATCCAAATGTAGAAAATCATAAATTCAGAAATAAGACTTTTGGCGAGATAGCACTGTCTTTTCCAAATATAGTAGAATGTTATAATAAAATTTTAACAATTTCTCCTCAATTGGTAGGAGTGGTAAATATCACGCATGATTCTTTTTCTGATGGGGGAAGATATCTAAAATATGACAAAGCAATTGAGCATGCATTGCAGTTATCATCTGATGGTGCGTCTATTATAGAATTAGGTGCTCAATCTACTAGACCTGGTGCTAAAGTTATCAGTCAAGAGGAGGAATATGATAGATTACTTCCAGTATTAGATGGTCTGTTGGAGAAGATGAAGGATGGTACAGTTAAGGTTAGTTTGGATACATTTAATGATGAAGTAATACAAAGAATGTTAGAGTATTTCCCAATAAGTTGGATTAATGATGTAAAAGGTTCTTTCAGCGATAAAACGTTAATAGAAATAGCAAATAAGGGTTGTAAAATAGTTGTTATGCATTCTCTTTCTGTGCCAGTACAAAAGGGAGAATATTTAAGTGCAGAAAAACATATTAATAATTACGTTGATAAATGGGTTAAGCAAGTTACAGAAAAATTAGAAAGATGTGGATTTAGGAAAGATTCTATAATTATAGATCCAGGAATTGGTTTCGGTAAATCTCCTTATCAGAACCTTGTATTGATAAGACAAGCAAAACGCCTAAAGAATTTTGGCTATCAAATTTTATTTGGGCATTCTAGAAAATCGTATATAGCATCTTTTTCTAAATCAGTAGCTTTTGAAAGAGATATAGAAACAATAGCTATTTCTAATTATTTAAGCGACTGTGAAGTTGATTATTTAAGAGTGCATAACGTTAGGAACCATCAACGTTTTTTTGTAGCTAAACAATTAATGGAAGGGCATTAAAATTGAAGATCATAGGAGTTATGGCTTGTGATAGAAATGGTATAGTAGGAAGAGATGGTGTAATTCCATGGCATTATAAGGATGAATTTCAACATTTTCAGAATACTATAGGGGGTGATCCGATTGTTATGGGTTGGAAAACTTTTGAAGTGATCCCAAAAAACATTTTGAAGGATAGGGTTACTATTGTATTCTCACGGAAAAAGAGAAAAAGAGTTCATAGAATTATATTTGTTTCATCTCTAGCAGAGTTTTTTTCGTTAGATATTCTTAAAAAAGATTTAAAAATATTTATAATAGGTGGGGCACAGCTTGCTAATTACTTTTTAGAGAATAATTTAATATCTGAGTTTATTTTAACGATAGTAAATGGTTTGTATGATGGTGATGCGATTTTAAATATAAAGACTTTA
Organism: Rickettsiales bacterium; assembly: GCA_013214525.1. Lineage (GTDB taxonomy): Bacteria > Pseudomonadota > Alphaproteobacteria > Rickettsiales > JABSSG01 > JABSSG01. The sequence continues at coordinate 54,295 of JABSSG010000031.1, forward strand.
AATTATTGGCAAAAAAAGGTAATAGGTAAGACATCAAATTATAATATTTATAAATTCACTAATAGTAAGTAAATGGTTTCAACCTTAGAATCTCTTCCTAAAGTACGAGGTGTATATCAAGAAAATGCTCCTTTGGCGAATCATTCATGGTTTAGAGTTGGTGGTGTAGCTGATATTTTATTTACACCAACTGATGTACATGATTTATCGAAATTTTTAAGCAGTAAACCTTTATCTATAGAAACAACTATTCTTGGGGCATGTTCTAATGTAATTATTAGAGATAAAGGCATAAGTGGTTGTGTCATAAAACTTAATCAAAATTTTACAAATCTTGTAATAGATGGTTGTATAGTTAAAGTTGGTTGTGGGGTATTTAATAATCAATTAGTTAGTTATTTGTTAAATCATGGGCTGACAGGATTGGAGTTTTTATCTAGCATTCCTGGATGTATAGGTGGAGCTATTGCTATGAATGCAGGGTGTTATGGACATGAAATAAGCGATTTTCTTATTGAAGTTGAAGCAGTAGAGAAAAGTACTGGTAAAATTTATCAAATTCCTGCTAAATCTCTGTCTTTGGGTTATAGAAAAAATGATCTAGCAGAAAGCTTTATTTTTACCAAAGCAACTTTCTTATTACAATTTGAGAAGAACCAAGATAAAATAAAGGAATATGTAAATGAAATCTCTAAAATGAAATCTTTGTCACAACCAACTAGAGAAAGAACAGGAGGGTCTAGTTTCAAAAATCCTGATGTTAAACATAGTAAATATAAGGCGTGGGAGTTGATTGATAAAGCAGGTTTGCGAGGTTTTGTTTTGGGTGGTGCAAAAGTATCAGAAAAACATGCTAATTTTCTTATTAACACAGGGCAAGCAACTGCAGAAAACTTAGAAAAACTTGGTGAGATAATACGAGATAAGGTTAAAGAAAAATTTGATGTAGATTTAGAGTGGGAAATTAAACGTATAGGTAGGTTATAAATGAATAAATATTCTAATATAAAAACTAAGATTGGCAAAAAACAACAGCCTAAAGTTTGCAATAAAAACAACAAGATACATGTAGCCTTGCTTTATGGAGGGATGTCAAATGAACGTCCAGTTTCTTTACTATCGTTTGATATGTTTAATCAAGTATTACTTGAGTTAGGTTACTCTGTTACTCCAGTAGATGTTGGTTTTGATTTTATAGGTGTAATTGGAAAAATTAAGCCAGATGTAGTATTTAATGGACTCTATGGCACATACGGAGAAGACGGATATATTCCTGCTGTATTGGATATGTTGAAGCTTAAATATACACATTCTGGCATACTTGCTTCTATGTTAGGGTTTAATAAAACTTTGGCATATAAAGTATTTAAACTTCATGATATAAGGCTTGCTGCTCATAAAATTATTTCTAAACAAGCAAAGGTTAAAAATGATCCTATGTCTAGGCCATATGTGATTAAACCAACTAGTGAAGGTTCTAGTGTCGGTGTTGAGTTAGTATTTGAAGAAGATGATTTTAGTTTTGCTAATTATAAGTGGCAATATGGAGATGATATTATAGTAGAAAAATATATTCCTGGTAGGGAGTTGCAAGTGGCTGTGTTTAATAATAAGGCGGTTGGTATTATGGAAATGATTCCTGTTGGTCAAAGGTTTCACAGTTTTGATGCAAAATATAAAAAAGGATGCTGTGAACATATAATGCCAGCTCAAATTGACAATAATATCGAAAAATATGTGCTTAAAATAGCAGAGGAGGCACATAATGCTATAGGGTGCAAAACTTTAAGTAGAATTGATATTAGATATAACCCTAAAGAAGGAAAAGAGGGTATTTATGTACTGGAAATAAATACGCATCCTGGTATGACTCCGACATCGTCATTTCCTGAGATTTGCGAATATTATGGAATTACAAAAAGTAATATTTTGGATCAATTAATCAAAGATGCCATATCTAGTTAGAACAAGCTCTAGTTTTCATTTAAAGAAGATTAGATTTTTTAGATCATTAAAGATTTATAGTTGGAGAAGTTTTTGTGTATTATTTGTTTTTTGCTCATGCTTTATAATTTTATATATTAGTAGTGCAGATTTTAGAGCAATAATTTTGAGAGAAGTTGGTAAATATAGTGTAAAGTTTGGGTATGTGATAAAAGAGTTTGAAATTCGTGAAAAAAATCCATCAAATTATTGTATTAATTTGAATAAAAAATACTTCATTACAAAATATCAAAAATTGTCTACGATTTTGTTTTCAGCTCACGATCTTAAAAAAAATTTAGAAAGTGTAGATTGTATTAGTGAAATAAATGTTCGTAAGATTTTTCCTTCGAAGATTGAGTTGGATATTTCTTATAAAATGCCAACTGCTATCTGGCAAAAAGGAAAGATATTCTCCTTTATAACTGATAAAGGGGAGATAATGAAAATACGTAATAGTAATAATCTGGATAAGTTTGTTTTGATTAATGGCGGTGGTGCTTCTAAGGATGTTATGTTGTTACTTAGCTTTATTTCTAAAAGTAATGAAATTTATACTAAAATTAGTATGGTTACGTGGATTGGTGGTCGTAGGTGGAATATTATATTTAATAATGGTACAAAGTTAATGCTTCCTGAGGATCATCCTCAAGACGCATGGAATAAATTTATAAAATTACAGCAAACACATAAGGATTTTAAAAATATGCGGTACAAAATAATAGATCTTAGAGTTACCAATAAAATTTATGTACGATGAATATATACTAATCACACCTGAAGCCTCCGGTTTTTAAGTTTGAAAATGAAACTACTATCTTCTTTTAAAAATGTCTTAAATATCAACGATATTTGCAAATTTTTAAACTTGATATTAATTCCATTTTCTTTCTTTAAAACTAGGATTCTTCAAGTACGATTAGTATATCAGTAAAAATTTGTTGACTCAGGATTATTGAAATTTTATCATATCTTCTAGTTAATTAAAATGAGAGGAAGTCTATGGTCATTACTAAAAATCTGCTTGTGTTTACTATTTTTTTTATAATCTGTAGTATAGGTTTTATAGGAGCTAATGCTGATGATTCAGCTACTAGTCAAAATATGCAGTTAAGCCAATCACAAGCTCAACAACAGACGCAGTCAAAAAATGATAAGCAGATGATGATACAGAATCAGCAACCGCAAACACAACCTCAAGCATCATCACAAATGAATCAACAAATGCCGCAAGGAGGGGGGCAACAGATGAATATGCAGAGTGCCCCACAGACACCATCACAGGCAACATCTCAAGTGCCATCTCAAGATTCTTTACAGAAAAATCAACAAATGTCACAAGGAAATCAGCAGATGATGCAACAGCAGCAACCACAAATGCAAATGAATAAACAGCAAGTAGAAACACAAAAGCAGTCCCAAATGCCAGTTGAAAATAATCAGCAACAGATGAACCAACAAGGGTAAGGTTTTTAAAACCTTGTAACCTTCAGGCATATGGGGTAAGAGTTATTTTTTTGAGTATTTATTTTTAGTGTTGGTTAGAGAAGTATTAATATCAATTGCATCAAATACTTTCTTGGTGTTATTACTTATTTTTAATCTTGTGAATTCATTACTTTTTGGTGAGACCCATCTATAGTCTGAGTGTTCGCTTGGGTTTAATTTAATTTTATCAAAAGTAATGACTTCTACAAGAAAATTAAATTGTCGACATCTTTTACCAGAACCTGAAGTGTAATCAAAGTGATTAATATATTGTTTTATAGTGTTAATTTTCAGTCCTGTTTCTTCATGTACTTCTCTATAAAGTCCCTCTAGGATATCTTCTCCAATGTCTATTTTTCCACTAGGAATTTCCTCTAAATTTGGTAAAAAATCTTCAGATGCAGATCGTTTTATAATTAGAATCTTGTCTTGTTTTTTTATAACTGCGCCTGCAACTATTTGCTGTATATTATAATCTGATGCTTCTTCAGTTAGCTTTTGAATTAAGTTATTTGGTAATTTATTTATTATTTTCATATGTTTTTTTTAGATTTCAATATGATATACTTATCGTACTTGAAAAATCCCTATTTTTAATCATGCCCCTGCGAAGGCAGGGGTTTGAAAATTTAATTATTATCTTCGTATAAAAATGCATTTTTAAAGTTTAGACTTTTTCAAGTACAACAATTATATATCTTTGCATAGATTACGATAAATTTAAATTACTGTAAAAAATTATAAATTAATATAGTTAATATTATGTTAGCTTTGAACATTAAGAAATTATCAAAAACATATAAAAATGGTTTGAAAGCCCTAAAAAATATAGATTTAGAAGTAAAAAAAGGGCAGTTTCTAGCATTGCTTGGTAAGAATGGAGCTGGCAAAACAACGTTTGTTGAAATATTATCATATTTAACTAGAAAAACATCTGGTGAAGTATTTGTTAAAGGAAAAAATTTGGATCAAGACCCTACATTAATTAAGTCTTTTATAGGGATAGTACCTCAGGAATTTAACTTAGCTATTTTTGAGACTGTCATGCAAGTATTATTAACTCAGGCTGGTTATTTTGGTATAGGTAAAAATACAGCATTTAAAAGAGCTAAGAAATTACTTATTGACTTAGATTTGTGGGAAAAAAGAGATCAGATAGTGATTAAGCTTTCAGGCGGTATGAAGCGTAGGTTGATGGTAGCACGTGCCTTAATCCATAATCCTGATATTATATTTTTTGATGAACCAACAGCAGGTGTAGATATTCAAGTTAGAAAAAAAATTTGGAATATTATGAGAGATTTAAATAAGCAGGGGAAGACTATAATTTTAACAACCCATTATTTTGAGGAAGCAGAGAAATTATGTAACACTCTTGCTATTATTGATAAAGGCAAAATGATGATGCATGGCTCATTAAGAAGTATTTTGAGTAAATATAATAGCCAAAAATATATTATTGAATTTGAACGAGGACAAAAGTCACTAATTAATGCTGATAATATTACATATTTATCTTCGAGAATAATTGAGATATCAATAGATAAGAAAAATACATTTACTAAAACTTTGCAGACAATATTAGCTCAAGGTGGGAAAATTCACAATATTCAGCCTAAGGATACAAAGTTAGAAAAATTTTTTTTAAAGATTACGCAGTGATTATGGACACACAAAAGACTTTTATTGCTCTTTATACGCTTGTAAAAAGAGAAGTAATAAGAACCTTGCGGATATGGCCTCAGACTATAATTCCGCCAGTTATAACGATCAGTTTATATTTTATAATATTTGGTGAGGTTTTATTTAGGAATAAAGTAATTATAACTTCAGGGCAAAATATATTGTATTCTAACTATTTAATACCAGGATTAGTTATTATGGCTATTATTAATAGTGCATACAGTAGTAGCTCTTCTTCATTTTTTATAAGTAAGTTTCATAAAAATATGGAAGAAATAATGGTCTCTCCCATGCCTATCTGGATAATTATTCTGGGTTTTGCTTTAGGAGGAGTATTTCGAGGGGTAGTTAATGGTTTGATAGTATTTATAACTGCGATTATGTTTGTAGATATAAATATTTATTCAATTGGTATGGCAATAATAACTGCTTTTTTTATAGCGATGTTTTTTTCATTGGCTGGAATAATGAATGCAATTTTTGCTAAAAATTTTGATGATATTTCATGGTTTCCACAATTTATTTTGAACCCTATGGTATATCTTGGAGGAGTATTTTTTTCAATTAGTATGTTATCAGATAGTTGGAAGATTGTTGCTCAATTAAATCCGATATATTATTTCGTAAGTTTTTTTAGGTATAACTTATTAGGTATAGGTGAAAATTTCTCTGTAACTTTATTTGGTATAATAGCAGTTAATATATTACTTTTTCTTTTAACTGTTTTAGCTTTTAAAAACAGGATGCAAAACTAGTCCCTATAAACTTTTCTTGAAAATAGATTAAAAAAACTTGTGCTTGAATATAAAACATGATAGCGCAGTTACCATGAGTTTAATTAGGGGGAAATGAATGTTTTTCGGAATAAATATGATCAAAATAGTTTCTTATATAGATATAGTTATAGTTGTTGGTTATATGTTTTTTTGCTTAGTGATTGGTTTGCTAAACTACGGAAAAATAAAAAACATACGTGATTACGCTCTTGGTGTTAAACCCTTTTCAACAGTAGTATTGCTTGCAACAATTTTTGCTACTAGAATTAGTGCCTCGTATATAGGACATATAGGGAAGGTTCATAATTTAGGCTTAGTTTATATAATTCCTCGTTTTCTTATGCCATTATCGTTGTTTATACTTGCTAAACTACTTGTTAATAACCTTGAAATATTTCGTAAAAATAATTTCATCACTTTAAGTGATGTTATGGAGCATTGGTATGGTAAAGCAGGTAGATGGACAACTAATGCTATATCTATATTATTATCAGTGGGCATTACAGCAATGAGTTCCATAGCTATTGGTTATTTACTACATTATTTTCTTGGCATTTCAGAAACTATAGGTATAGTTATGGGACTTATTATTGTAACTAGCTATTCAGTATGTGGTGGCATAGTTTCTGTTGCTTTTACAGATTTATTTCAGTTTTTGGTATTTTTTATAGCCCTACCAATTGCATGTTTTATTGGCTATCAGAAAGTAGGAGGACTTGAAAAAATATGGTTTTCATTACCAGAAACACATACACAAATTAGTAAAGACAAAATTTCTCTATTTGCAAGTTTTATATTTTATGCATTAATCCCTTATTGCACTACTCCTTATATACAAAGAGCATTAATAGCAAAAGATAAAAATCAGTTTTTGAAGAGTTTTATTGGAGCTACAATTTTACTTATTCCTTTATTAATAGTAATGTGTTTGATAGGTTTAATAACATATTATAATAACTCTGATATAAAGTCAGATACAGCACTATATTATTTCATAGATTATTATTTACCAATAGGTTTGAAAGGATTAATGATTTCAGGTGTACTTGCTGTGGTAATGTCTACTCAAGATTCATATTTAAATTCTACTAGTATATTGATATCACATGATATTTGTAAACAAATATGGTCTTCTTTAACAGATAAGCAAGAATTATTGATTGCTCGTCTCTCTTGTATTGGTGTAGCATTAGTTTCTGTTTTAATAATATTTTTTGGTCAAGGTATTATGGAAACTATATGGATAGTATATAACTTTTTTTCACCATTAATAGCTATTCCAATGATTGCAGGATTGATTGGTATTCGTATTTCTAAAAAATCATTTATATTTGTAGTATTAGCATCAGTTACTACCGTTACTATTACACAATTTATCACAGGAGCATTTGATACAAGAAGTCTTGCTATAGGTGTTATAACCTCTACAGTTGTTTTATATGTGTTACATAAGAGGTACAAAAGAGAGTCTATATTTTCCTTTCCAAAAATCAATGTAGGTTCACTATTTGATAATTTAAATAACCGTGTTTTAAATAATTCTTATTCAATTGGTTCTTTATATACAGTTGGTGTAGTTCTTTGTATTAATTTTTTAGTTGGTGTATTTTGTACCAATTTAGATTTTTTTAATCCTCTTAATATTTCTTTAGTAGTTATGGCATTTTTATTTCTTACGATGTTGTTAAATGAACTTTGGAGCTTTCAATTGAAGAGATATTTAATTGATATTTGGAGATTTTGTCTCATTGTGGGTCTGCTATTCATCCCTTCATATATATTTTTTGCGCATGATTTTCATATACTTTGGTTGTGTAACTTAATATTGTCAGCAATTTTATATATTGTGATGAGTGATATTGTAATTGGTATTGCATTTATATTAATTGCAGGTTCTCTTGGTTATTTACTTCCGCAAATTTTTCATACAGGAGTAAATATAATTGAGACAACATTTGCAAGTATTTCTTGCTCCTTAATGTTAGTTGCTACTGCTATGCAACTATATAATCGTCATACTATTGCTAAGGCTAGCCATAGAGAAATAATGCATGAATTAAAAACTGTTATGCAGGAAAAAATAAC
>JABSSG010000004.1 GCA_013214525.1 Rickettsiales bacterium
ATACTAATCATACCTGAAGCCTCCGGTTTTTAAGCATGCCCCTGTGAAGACAGGGGTTTGAAAATGAAACTACTATCTTCATTTAAAAATGTCTTAAATATCAATGATATTTGCGAATTTTTAAACTTGATATTAATTCCATTTTCTGTCTTTAAAACTAGGATTCTTCAAGTACGATTAATATATCATGCCCATTTCTATTAAAAGACTCTACTCTTCGTATACAATGAGTACATTATTTTGTAGATGTAGTATTAGATTCACAAAAATCATTTCTTGAACCGCAGCACTCATTTAAATTTTTTTTAATTTGTTCAGAACATGTTTCAATAAGCTTCATGCTTACTTTAGTGTACATTTCTCCTAATTCTTTGGCATGTTTCATGTTTTGAGCAGTAGCTTTTTGGCAAAATTCTCCTTGTATTTCTAATAGTTTTTGGGGAGTCATATTTGATTGTGACATAGCTTTAAATGCATTTGTTAAATTTTCTGCATTTTCTTTTATCATTGAGGCCTGTTTGTCTGCAATTGCAGTTGTTGCATCGTTAAATGAGTTATTAATATTTGATGCTGAGCTAATATTTTTTTTATTTAATTCCCAAACTTTGTTCAAATTAAATTGTGGCATTAAATTAGATAGATTGAAGGACTTGCTCCAATCAAACCAGTTTGACATATTTTGAAAATGTTGAGATGGATTAAAAAAGCTATCGATCATAGAAACCCTCTTATCAAGTTGCTTATTGTGAAAAATATTTTAAAAGCACTTTATTAATTATATTAACATATTTGACTTTAGTCTTCTAATTTTCACAACATATAATAGTAATTTTAATAGCATATTTGACGCATTGCAATATATTTTTGTGTAAATTTTGTTTTTAAAGAAAGTTTTGTTTGTAAAAAAAATACATTGACACAGTTATTAATGCCTTAAAGAATTATTAATATAGTGTTGGTGAATAAAATGGCAAAAACAAGATATAAAGTTCCTGAAAAAGTCATAAAATTGTTTGAAGACATTAAATGTGAAGAGCAAACTTTTAGTGGCTGTAATACACTGACTCAAGATTTAATAAACTATTACTTACATACTACATCAGAAGTACAAGACATAGTAGATATAGCTGTAGCAATATTTGATAGACAACAAGGACAATGCTCTATTTATGTTAGATATGATCCATCAGCATTTTATATGGGTCAATATAAATATTTATTGAGATTTGGACAGCTAGAGCAAATGCTAGCAGGTGATGTGTATATAGAAGGGTATAGGTCTATTAATCTTCAATTTTTTGGTATTTTTATACATGAGTTAGTTCATAAGGTAATGCATGGACTTTTTAGAAATTTAGGTAATCCATATAATGAAAGTGGTAATCAAAAGAGTTATCAAGATGCTGTTTTTAAGATTTTGCAAGTTTCAAAGTTATTTAATTGGGGTAAAAAATTTGAGAATTTAGCTGCTCATAAGTATGAAACATGGGAATATGATAGAGAATATGTAGCAAAATATTATGAAATTATAGCGAATAAAAACTGTGATGGAAAGGGAGAATATTTTCTATCTATGCATAAATGGCATAATGAAATACTTTTACCTAGAGCAATAAATCAAGGTTTTTTTTCTGAGTATTCATTATCGCAAGAATTATATAGTAAGTATCGATCAGAGAATTTAATGAACTTCTTAGATATTGATGAATCGTTTTTCATATCTGATGATATGAAATATTGTGTTCCTAAAATAAGTGAAAAATATGAAATAGATGGTTTAATTAATAGATTGGGTATTACTCATACAATTGAAGTTTTATATAGTATTAACTTTTTTAGCAAATTTGATGAATATGATATAGTAAGATTTATAGAGAAAAATGGAATAAAAGTAATTAATCCGTTATTTGATCAAGGATTTAATTTTGCAAATCTTAGTGTATTTAGTTTAGAAGGGATAATAAGGTTTTCTGGTACTGAAGCAATGAAGCTTTTAGTTGGTGTAGGAGTTAATTTTGTAAATCTTGATTGGTATGATTTAGTAAGTTTAATTAAAGCACTTGGTATGGACATAATTAAATCTTTAGATGAATCAGACACTAATTTTACTGATCTTAGTTGGGATGACTTAGTAGATATGATTAATTTTTTATCTGAAATAGGAGTAGAGTTTACTAATCTTTATGAGTGTTTGTCAGTAGATTTAGTGAGATCGCTTGGCATGGATATAATTAAACCTTTAATTGGTGTAGGAGTTGATTTTGCTAATCTTAACTATGCTTATTTAGTATCCTTAATTCAGGTATTTAGTTTTGATATAATCAAAGTTTTATCTGAAATAGAATTTAATTTTGCCAGCTTTAAAAGTGGGGCTTTAGAGTTGATTACTAGGTCTATTGGTGTAGATGTAATCAAGCCTTTAAGTGATGCAGGAGCTGATTTTGCAAATCTTACAGTAAGTGATTTGATAATTTTAGTTAAAATTTTGAGTGTAGATGTAATCAAATCTTTACTTGATGTTGGAGTTGACCTCACTCAATTTAAAGTAGCAACTTTAGGTGTTTATATGACAAGATTATTGGATGCTGAAATTATTTTATCTTTATCAAAAGCTGGAGTTGATTTTAGTAATCTTGATTTATGTGGAGTGGTGGTCTTAGTTGATTCACTTGGTGTGGATGTAATTGAAACTCTAATTGATGTTAGAGTTGATTTTACTCAATTTAAACCAAAAACTTTAGAATTCCATACAAAAAAATTATTAGACACTAGAATTATTTTAGCTTTATCTAAAAAAGGAGCTGATTTTACAAATCTTTATACATTTGTTTTGAAAAATTTGAGTAAATCATTAGATATAGATATAAATGAGCTTACAGAATTTATAGCTTCTTCTGCTGCTTTAGGATCTTCAATAGGTAATGAGATTCATAATCAATCTTCAATTGAAGATCAATGTTTTGATGAAAACATAGAGCTATGTGGTCTTAATTTTGATAGTGGGTTAGGTGTTTTTGAAACTAGCATATATACTAATCATACCTGAAGCATCCGTTTTTTAAGCATGCCCTTGTGAAGGCAGGGTTTGAATTTGTGAATTTTTAAACTTGATATTAATTCCATTTTCTTTCTTTAAAACTAGAGTTTTTCAAGTATGATTAGTATATCATTTTAATTCATAAAATTATGAATTATATGTTTGCTTATTTCACCTTTTCTTATGATTTTATATTTTCCTGATATAGATAAATCTACAATAGTTGAAGGAAGACCGCTAGCAAGGGTATTAGAGGTATCAGTGACTATTATGTCTACTGAGTTTTTTATGACTTCAGGTATTTCGTTAAAAACTCTAGCACTTTTTTGACCAGAAATATTAACGCTTGTTCCTACTAGTGGGGTAGGGTAATTTTTTAGTATAGATTGAGCAATTGGATGGTTGGGAATTCTAATTCCTAAAGATTGAGGCCAATTAGAAAGCTTTTTATTTTTTAAGATGTAAGTTATTGCACCTGGAGAGAACTTTTTTATTAAGATGCGAGCATGATTATCTACAGCTGCATATTTTTCTATTGTTTTTAAATCAGACATTAAAATAGAGAATTGTTTCTTTTTATCTCTATTTTTAATTTTATAAAGTTTATTTATAGCTGTAGGTCTAGTTGCATCACATGCCAATGCATAAACAGTTTCTGTAGGAAAACAAATAACCCCATCGTTTTGCAGGTAATTATTTATAGTTTGTATTTCTTTGGATATATTTTTTATAATTAACATCTGGAAATTTTACTTTAAACGTGCTACCTCTAGCATTTTTCGATAAAGTTCCAATTTTTTTTGTATTAAATTAAGGTATTCTTTTTCTTCAGAGTTTAGGAGCTTATTTTCGAGTTCTTTAACCTTTTGTTGAGCATGTTTGATATCTAAATCTTCTAAATTCATTGCATTGTCAGTAACTATATCGATTTTATCCTTATAAACTTGTGCAAAACCATTAAAGATAAATATCTTATTTGAAATACGGGTTTCATTTTCATATAGCTTAACAAGTCCACTGCTTAATTTAAACATGAAAGCTGCATGGCTAGCCAAAATGCCGACTTCTCCATCAGAAGATGGAATAATAGCCATATGAGTTTTTTTAGCTATGAATACTCCTTGTAAAGTTGCTATTTGTACAAATATTTGCATATTATAATTAAGAGTTGTGCTTTAATTGATCCGCTTTTTTGATAGCCTCATCGATATTACCAACCATATAAAAAGCTGCTTCTGGTAAATCATCATATTCTCCATTTACTATCCCTTTAAAGCTTTTAATAGTGTCTTCAAGAGAAACAAATTTTCCAGGAATGCCAGTAAATATTTCAGCTACATGGAAGGGTTGAGATAGGAAACGCTGAATCCTTCTAGCTCTATTGACGATTAATTTATCTTCTTCAGAAAGCTCATCAATACCAAGAATTGCTATGATATCTTGTAAGGATGCATAAGTTTGTAAAATTTTTTGTACTGCTTTTGCAACTTCATAATGTTCATTCCCTATTATAGTAGGACTTAACATTGTGGATGAACTATTTAAAGGATCTACAGCTGGATATATTCCTAAATTTGCAAGTGATCTTGATAAGGTAGTTGTTGCATCAAGATGAGAGAATGCTGCAGCTGGTGCAGGGTCAGTAAGATCGTCAGCTGGGACATAAACTGCCTGTACGGATGTAATCGATCCTTTTTTTGTTGAAGTAATACGTTCTTGTAATGAACCCATATCTGTTGCAAGTGTTGGTTGATAGCCAACTGCTGAAGGGATACGCCCAAGTAGTGCTGATACTTCAGATCCTGCTTGAGTAAATCTGAATATATTGTCAACAAATAGCAATACATCTTTGCCTTCTTGATCCCTAAAATATTCTGCTTGTGTCAGACCGGTTAAAGCAACTCGTGCTCTTGCACCTGGTGGTTCATTCATTTGCCCATAAGTAAGCACTGCTTTTGATTTTGATAAATCTTTAGTGTTTATTACTCCAGATTCTATCATTTCATGATAGAGATCATTTCCTTCACGAGTTCGTTCTCCAACTCCTGCAAATACGGATACTCCACCATGGGCTTTTGCAATATTGTTAATTAATTCTGTGATAACCACTGTTTTTCCAACACCAGCACCACCAAATAAACCAATTTTACCCCCTTTAGAATATGGTACTAATAAGTCAATAACTTTAATTCCTGTATGTAGAATTTCATTTTTTGTATCTTGATCTATAAATGAAGGAGCTTCTGCGTGAATAGGCATGTGTTTGCGAGCTTTAATCTTACCTTGCTCATCTATTGGCTCTCCTATAACATTCATGATTCTGCCTAAAGTTTCAGCACCAACAGGAACGGTTATTTGTTTTCCAGTATTTATAACTTCAGTACCTCGGGCTAACCCATCAGTTGCATCCATAGCTATAGTTCTTACTTGGTTGTCTCCAATTTGTTGAGCTACTTCAAGTACTAATTTTTTATTATTTACTGTACATTCAAGTGCTGTTAAAATTTCAGGCAATTTGCCTTCAAATTTTACATCTACTACCGCAGAGATAACTTGAGTTACTTTACCTATTTTTTGCTTCATAATTTACCTATTGTTGGTTTATTGCTTCAGCCCCTGATATGATCTCAACTAATTCAGTTGTAATTGCTGCTTGTCTTTTTTTATTATATTCAGATGTTAGCAGATCAATCATTTCATTTGCATTTCTTGTAGCATTATCCATAGCAGTCATACGAGCACCATGTTCACTTGCGAGTGCGTCTTGAAATATTGAGATTACTGAATCATCTAATATTTGTGTAACTAGATCTTTTAATAACGAAACTTTATTAGGTTCGCATTCGAATGTTTCTTCCTCTTCTAATGTATCATCTGCTGTTACAAGTTTATTTTCAATAACTTTTAAGAGTGGGATTAATGTTTTTGAGGTAACTGTTTGCACTATTGGGGATACAAATTCTGTATAATATAATTCGCATACATCAAATTCATTTTTATAAAATTTTGTAATGATATTTTGTGCAAATTCTTTAATTTCCTCTGAAGTTTTTAGTGGTTGGCAAAATTGAGTTACTTCAAGTTCTTTGAATTCTTTCATGGCTCTATAAATTCTTTCACCTATACATAAAATAGATGGTTTTTTATTTTCTTTTAGTAATCGTGCAGTATTTGCTATTGCTTCTTTAATAATATTATTATTAAAAGCTCCACATAATCCTCTGTCTGAACCGATTATAATCAGAAGATATTTTTGAGGGTCTTTATTCCCTAGTAATAATGGAAAATCTTGATCAATATTATTTGAGTCTTCCTCAAGTATTTTTTTTGATAAACGATGCAATATTTCATTAATTACTTTCATATAAAAGCGACTTTTTTCAACATCGTCTCTTGCTTTTCTAAGTTTAGATGCTGAAACTAATTTCATGGCATGTGTTACTTTTTCAATTGCCTTAACAGTTGTCTTTCTAGTTTTTAAACTTTTTAAGCTAGTCATATGAATTTAAACAAGATTTAAACAAAATGCTCAACAAATTTATCTAAAGATTTTTTTAAATTTGCTTCAATTTTGTCAGTAAGTTTTTCGGATTGTGCAATATCTTTTAATAATTTTTTTTGCTCTTTTTTATGTAAGAATGCTATAAGTTCATCCTCAAAGCGAGTTACATCTTTAACATCGATATTTTTTAAATAACCATGCATATTTGCGTACATGATTATAATTTGTTCACTTGAAGATACGTGCTTATATTGATTTTGTTTGAGCAGTTCAGTTAATTTCTTACCTCTATCTAAAAGCTTTTTGGTAGTTTCGTCTAGGTCTGAGCCAAATTGAGCAAATGCTGCCATTTCTCTAAATTGTGCTAGGTCTAACTTTATAGAACCGGCAACCTGTCTCATAGCTTTAGTTTGAGCTGCTCCTCCAACACGGCTTACAGATATTCCAGCATTTATAGCAGGTTTAATTCCTTGTAAAAATAATTCTTTTTCTAAATATATTTGTCCATCGGTAATTGAAATAACATTTGTTGGAATATAAGCTGATACATCTCCTTCCTGAGTTTCAATAATTGGTAATGCTGTTAATGATCCACTACCATATTCCTCAGAAAGTTGTGCGGCTCTTTCTAGTAAACGTGAATGTAAGTAAAAAACATCTCCAGGAAAAGCTTCTCTTCCAGGAGGTCTACGTAATAATAAAGACATTTGTCTGTAAGCGGCAGCATGTTTAGATAAATCATCATAAACAATAAGAGCATTTTTTTTATTGTCTCTGAAGAATTCTCCCATTGTGCATCCTGCATATGGTGCTAGAAATTGTAAAGCAGCAGGGTCTGAAGCTGATGCTACAACTATAATGCTGTAATCTAAAGCTCCTTCTTCCTTTAATTTTTCCACTATACGTGCAATAGTGGATTGTTTTTGTCCTATTGCGACATATACACAATATAATTTTTGAGTTTCATCTACAGACTCATTGATAGTTTTTTGGTTAAGTATTGTATCAATGGCAATTGCAGTTTTACCAGTTTGTCTATCACCAATTATAAGTTCTCGTTGTCCTTTACCTATTGGAATTAAAGCATCGATAGTTTTTATTCCAGTTTGCATAGGTTTGCTAACAGATTCTCTGCTAATAATTCCTGGGGCTTTGATTTCGACTTCTCGATAAGTTTTAGTTTTGATAGGGCCTTTGCCATCTATAGGTTGCCCAAGTGCATTTACTACTCTTCCTAGTAATTGTTCTCCGACAGGAACTTGTACTATTTTATTTGTACGTTTTACTTCTTGTCCTTCCTCTATACCAATTTCGCTACCAAAAATCACTACTCCAACATTATCAGCTTCTAAATTAAGAGCCATGCCTAATGTACCATTTTCAAACATTACAAGCTCATTTGACTGAACATTATCCAACCCATAAATCTTTGCAATTCCATCTCCTACGGATATAACTTGACCAACTTCTTTAAATTCTGCAGAAGAATCAAAGTCCTTAATTTGTTTTTCTAATACTTTAGTTATTTCTAATATTTGTTTAGCTGTCATAAGTTTTAAACTCCTTTTTGAATACCCTCTTTTAAAGTAAGACCGATATCTTTAATTTTGTTTGCAGTGGAGCCGTCCAGAATAAAAGATCCGAATTTAATAATTATTCCTCCTAATATAGATGTGTCTAAAGTATTTTTCAACTCTACTTGTTTAGTAAATTTTTTTTCGAAGAATTTTTTTATATTTGTTAGATCAGATGCGTTTATTTTTTTTGTTGATACTATCTCTAACTTTATTTCTTTTTTAAAATCTAAATAAAAATTGTTATAATGATGAATAATTGTATCTAGTGAATCAATACATCTATATTGAGCAAGAATATGTAATAAATTCTTTGTGATATTATGGAATTTATATGTTGAAAGTAATTTGTTTATAAATAAGAGCCTTTGTGATCTAGTAGAAATGGGGCTGTTGATGTCTCTAAATATTTTTTTAGAGTTTGAATTTATGTCTCTTAGCATTTTAAGATCGCTATGTGCTTTTTTAAGAATATTTTCTTCTTTTGCTACGTTAAAGTAAGCCAGAGCGTATTTCTTTGCTATCTGTGAAGTCATTCATTTTATATGAGTTGATTTACAGACAACGTAACATATTTTGTTATTGCTGGCAATATACTATACTCATCGTATTTGAAGATTCCTAGTTTTAAAGAAAGGAAATAAAGCCACTATCTTGATGCCTGTGTAACAAATAAGCTACACCTAATCCAGAAGTTCCTGTTCCTATAATAGCTATTCTATTTTTTATTCTAAGGATTGCTTAGGTCAATCATATCATATTTTTCAAAATCAGAATCTTGTGGAAATATTGTGGGTGGTATTTTAATTTCTTTAATTTCCTTTTCACAATTAATAGATGTAATAATTTGCTCATCGCCACACAATATTTTGAGTTGATCTTTAGTTAGTGCTTTACCCAAAGAAATTTCTTCTGAGTTATATTTAGTGTGTTCTAAAGACTTTTTGGGAAGATCTATTAAGCTCTTGCTTAAATTTGCTCCCGCAATTACTGATTTAGAAAAATTAGTTTTGTATATTATGGCTTTTGTTAAATCTGCGTTACACAAATTGGTGTTTTTAAAATTAGTGCCGAGTAGTTGGGTATTAGATAGGTTGGTGGCATATAAACATGATTTTTCAAAATTGCTATTGCCAAGGTCTGCTTTTTTAAAATTTGCTCCTATTAATACGCTTTTTGAAAAATTTGCGTTAGACAGATTTATATGGAAATCTATTCTTCCCAAGTCAATCCATCTTAGATTGAGATTGTTTAGATTTTCTTTGTTTTGTATCGCTAGGTCTTGTAATTCTTTGACTACATCTATATTTCTTTGATTGTATTCTTCAAAGAAAGAGTGATAGATGCTCAGCGGATTAAGAGAGGGTTTATAGGGTAAGGTCTTATTTTGTAATGTAGGTATTTTTTGTAAAACTTTATTATTATGTTCTGCTTGCATAGTAAGATTGTTAACTCTATTCCATAACGATGTTAATTCAGTGCTGTAGTTAAAATGAACTAATGCACAAATAGTTGCAGATGCACTTAATAATATAACTATAGAATGGATGATTGTTTTATATGAGATGATAAATATTTCCCATAAGAGCATTGCACAGATAAAAAGAGTATTGCATATGATTTCTGTACACTTAAGAATTATTTTCTTTTTCATAGGACAAGAATTATTTTTTGCTTTATAGTAATTGTAGGTTTAAATTATTTCAATTGATTATATTCGTGAAGTTAGCACAAAATTTATTAGAGGGTGAAATATATGGTTGATTTTTTGCAGAATGCTTACAATGTGTTATCTGATACACAAGATACTGTTTATGAATTTTATGAACAGAATATTTCTCCAATATTTTCTAGTGTGTATGACAAAGCAATAGATTTTTATGAGAGCAATTATTTTTTACCTGTTAGTGCTGGGGTAATAGGAGGATTAGCTTTAGATGGGTTAACTAAACACATGAAGATAAAGAGGATTAATGAGGCAATGCTTCTAAAACCATTTTGGTTTGTTGCTTCAGCTACTACTACTGCTGTTATGTTAACAGTGGCAACAGTAGAAGAGGCAAGAGAAGATTTATGGCAATATGTACAAAATATGGATAGTGCAGGAGATTATGCAACAATTTGTATTGTTAGTTTTGGAATTATAGGAGGAATTGGAGGGGGATTCATGGGGGGAGTAGTAGCTCTTGATAGAACTCCATATCATTCGTGTTTAGGCTTTGCTATGTCTGTTGCATTAGAAGTTGTTTTAAATTCTGGTGTAGCAGGAACATGGGGTGCAATATTTGGAGGAATGGTTAGTGGGGTAGGAGCTTTGTGTTATAATTATCCTGTTATTTCGTTATCTATGATAGGAGGGGCTATAATCGGTAAGAAAATCAATTGTCTAGGGATTGGAGGTGTAGTTGGTGCTGGCGTTGCTTATGCTTATAATAATAAAGAAATAGTTATTGATACTTTATGTGCTAGTCAATTAGTGCCAGGGTCTATTAAAGAAGTAATTTGTGTTGCAAAAGAAGATACATCAAGCTTTCAAGATATTGAGGAGGAAACTAATATTATTGGAGAAGATAAAGCAGAATTAGAAGAGGTTGCTTAATGAATTATTGTCTAGTTTTATAATGTTAGAAGTGTTTGTATCTATTAAATATACTTTGGAGTCATGATTATTGAGGCTTTTTAAGCTATCAAATATTTTCCAATCTGAGCCATGTTTGGAGATTGTGAGGGTAAAGTTTTTTGTTGTCATGCATATATAAATTTCTGGTATTTTTGCTTTAATAATTTTTTTTGCACAAGTTATACAACAGGGTCTATTAACAAATAATACAGAGTTGCTTAGATCAGTGTTTTCTGAAATAGCTT
The DNA here is from genome assembly GCA_013214525.1 of Rickettsiales bacterium. Lineage (GTDB taxonomy): Bacteria > Pseudomonadota > Alphaproteobacteria > Rickettsiales > JABSSG01 > JABSSG01. The sequence goes on from JABSSG010000004.1 coordinate 10,979, forward strand.
TAGTAATAGCACGCTCTTCTGCATGTGGTAGCATATGCCTATAAATTCTTTTATTATTTATTAGGTTACGTAATCTTATCCTGTCATCTATATGGTATGTATCATCTATCTGATTTATTATCCCATTATTTCCAGTGAATATTTTGTTGTTTGCTAAGATAAGTGCTCCTGTTCTATTAGGGCGACTTAATGTTGCAGGCTTATAGAAATCATTTTTTATGTATATCTGAAATTCTTTATTATTTAGACCGTAATCGCTATTTCCAGCTACTTTTTCACATTTTTGTGAGTAAAAATGTAGTTGGTCTAGCTCCATAAAGTCTTTTAATTATTTTTAAATGTTAAATAAGCGGGGTATACATATGTACTCTTTATGGTAACTTAAATTATTTTTGATTTCAATAGATATGGAGATTTGTTAATAAATATACTAATCATACCTGAAGACTCCGGTTTTTAAGCATGCCCCTGCGAAGGCAGGGGTTTGAAAATGAAATTACTATCTTCATTTAAAAATGTCTTAAGCTTGTCCCTGTGAAGACAGGGATATCAACGAATATTTGCGAATTTTTAAACTTGATATTAATTCCATTTTCTTTCTTTAAAAATGGGATTCTTCAAGCACGATTAGTATGTGTTGTTTTTGTTATTTTTATACCATTACATATAACAGTTTAGGGGGGGCATAATAGAATTTGTGTAATTGCTATTTACTTTTATTTTGTTTATGGTAAAAACCTAAAGGCGTCAACAAACAAAAATATATTATGGGCATAGAAAAAATACCTTGCGGAAAAAATCCTCCTGAAGAAGTTAATGTTTACATAGAAATTCCTGTTGGTTCACATCCTGTAAAATATGAACTTGATAAAGAAAGCAGTGTATTACATGTAGACAGATTTTTTATAGTCTCTATGACTTACCCATGTAATTATGGGTTTATTCCAAAAACATTATCAGAAGATGGAGATCCAGTTGATGTGCTTGTGATCACAGGTGGTGTGCCGCTCATACCAGGTTGTGTGATTTCTGTAAGACCAATAGGTGTGTTACTTATGGAAGATGAAGCTGGTGGTGATGAAAAAATACTTGCAGTTCCAACTAATAAGACTAGCCCGCAACATGCAGAAATAAAATCATATTTTGATTTACCACAGAGTATGTTATGTAAGGTTATTCACTTCTTTGAGAATTATAAAAGCTTAGATAAAGATAAATGGGTAAAAGTTAAAGGTTGGGGAGATGCTTCCCAAGCAAAAAAGATGATTATTAAAGCTATTGAGCGTGCAAAAAAGAAAAAATAGTAAATGAATGTCAGTGTAAGGTTTGCTCCGTCTCCTACAGGGTTACTGCATGTAGGCAATGTTAGAACAGCATTAATTAACTGGTTATTTGCAAAAAAACATTCAGGTAATTTTATATTACGAATGGATGACACTGACTATGACCGTTCTGAAGAAAAATTTGAACAAGCAATTATTGAAGATTTATCATGGTTAGGTCTTAAATGGGATAGGCTTGAACATCAAAAAGATAGAATAGATCGTTATGAAGAAATTAAAGAGATTTTAATTAAAGAAGGTTGGTTATATCCCTGTTATGAAACAGAGGAGGAATTAGAAATCAAAAGAAAGATTCGTTTATCACAAGGTAAGCCTCCTATTTATGATAGAGCATCTCTAAAGCTTACATCAAAACAAAAATTTGAATATGAGCAGTCAGGTAAAAGACCGCATTTTAGATTTAAGCTTAAACATGAGGATGTAATTTGGGATGATCTAATACAAGGGCAAGTAAAAATGAATGCAGGGTCCTTTAGTGATCCGATAGTTATAAGAGGGAATGGTACTTGGACATATTTGTTATGCTCTATTGTTGATGATATCGATTTTGGTATTACACATATAATTCGTGGCGAAGATCATATCAGTAACACAGTTGCACAAATCCAATTTTTTAAATCATTAAAGAAATCTCCTCCTATATTTGCTCATTTGGCTCGTATTGTTTCAAAAAGTGAAAAAATTTCAAAAAGAACAGGTGGCTTTGATATAAAAACTTTAAGGGAGCAAAAGGAAATTGAAGCCATGTCTATTAATAGTTTTTTTGCATTAATTGGTACATCACGTGATGTTTCTGTATTCAATAACATTGAGGAGTTAGTAAGTATTTTTGATATTAATAATTTTCACAAAAGTCCAATACATTATGAAGAAGATGATTTAATTAGATTGAATCATAAAATACTATCTAATTATTCTTTTATTGAGGTAGAAGACAGATTGAAAAATATGGATATGCCTCTTTCGAATGAAGCATTTTGGAATATTGTACATAATAATATTAATAAGTTATCAGAATCGAAATATTGGTATGATGTGTGTTATAGTGAAATTAAGTTGCCAGAGTTTTCAAATGATGATAAAAATTTTTTAGAAAGAGTCTATAATCTATTACCAGAAGATTCTAAGTGGAATGATAATACATGGAGTAAATGGATTGAATCCATTAAATTACATACTGACAAGAAAGGCAAAGGGCTTTTTATGCTCCTTAGGCGTGCATTAACAGGTGTTGACTATGGGCCAGAATTGAAGTTTCTTCTTACCTTAATTGGTGAAGATAAGATAAAGAAAAGATTGAGAGGAATTAATGGTAGCATTAAAGGAGAATAGGGATAAGCAACGTCAGATTATTAAATTGTCACCAGTAACAATAAGTAGAATTGCTGCTGGTGAAGCAGTGGAACGTCCAGCTTCTGTAGTAAAGGAGTTAATTGAGAACTCTCTTGATGCAGGGGCATCAGAAATTACAGTTAGAATTGAAAATACTGGTAAAGGTTTAATATCAATTTCAGATAATGGCTGTGGAATGGATGAAAAAGATTTATCTATTGCTGTGGAAAGTCATACTACTTCTAAATTAAAAGGTGAAGATTTAATTAATATAGCCCATTTAGGGTTTAGGGGAGAAGCAATTGCTTCAATAGGTTCAATAAGTAGATTGACCATTAAAACCTGTACTAAAAATAATAGTGATGGAGTAAGCATCACTGTTATAGGAGGTCAAAAAACTTCTCCAATGCCTATACCACATCATATTGGCACAACTGTTGAAGTAAGAGATTTATTTTATGCTACACCAGCTCGATTAAAATTCTTGAGAAAAGATAAAACAGAAAGTCACCATATTGAAAATGTGATAAATAAAATTGCTATTGCTCATCCGAAGGTAGCTTTTAAATTATACTCAGATAGCAAGTTGATTTTAAATTATTCAAGTGTTGATCTAATAGATTCAAGAGCGGCACGTATATCAGAGGTTTTGGGGAAAGAATTTTTAAAAAACTCAATACCAATTAATGATTCTGCAGAAGATATAAAATTATCAGGGTATATATGTCTTCCTACATATGCTCGTTCAACTTATGTAGATCAGTATTTATATGTGAATAACCGAGCTGTACGAGATAAGCTTTTACTAATTTATGTCAAGAATGCATATCAAGATTTTTTGAGTCGAGATAAATATCCAATGACTGTGCTATTTTTAGATATACCATCTGAACTAGTTGATGTAAATGTGCATCCTGCAAAAGCCGAAGTAAGATTTAGAGATGTTTTTTCTGTAAAAAATTTGGTTGTTGGTTCACTAAAAAGAGCTTTAGAAGAAAATTCAGCAAAAACCTCCTCTACCATAAGCACTAATGCTGTAGGTATTATGGCAGATACGATTAAAGCAAGAATGCCTGATAGCAGAAACACCACATCTTTCCGTAAAGATTTTGGTAGTAATAATACTAGTTCTCCTAGTCAATTTTATGAATCAGTTCGTTCGTTTAATGCACCTAGAGAGACTATAGAAGAAGCAAAGCAATCTTTTAATATATCTGAACCGTGTGTTAAGCAAACTACAGATACATTTAATATTCAAGATCAGTTGGGTATAAAATCTAAGTCTTCTTTTAACACAGAACCTCAATCTGATATGCAAGAAGAATTAATTTATGACTCTTCTTTATTTGGTTTTCCAAAAGCTCAGCTACATAGTACTTATATTATTTCACAAACTAAAGATGGAATTATAATTGTAGATCAGCATGCAGCTCACGAAAGAGTTTGCTATGAGAAATTAAAGAAACAAATTAAAGGGGGGAATATAGAGAGTCAACCTCTTCTTGTTCCTGAGGTAATTGAATTGGATAATTTGGATGTTCAAGATAAAGTTTTAAATCTAAAAGATAGCTTATTTAAATCAGGATTGAAAATTGAATATCACTCAAAAAAAATTATCAAAGTTATAGAAGTTCCGAGTGTATTAATTAATTGTGATATTAAAGAATTAATGGCAAAAATCATTAATAATGTTTTGGATTTAGAAGATGATGCTAACATTGAAGTTTTTATTAATAAGGTTCTTGCTACCTATTCTTGTCATTATAGCATAAGAGCTGGTCGTCAAATGCAGGTGCAAGAAATGGCAAAATTATTTAAAGAAATGGAGGCTACTCCTGGAATTGGTCAGTGTAACCATGGTCGTCCTACATATATTGAATTAAAGCTCAAAGATATAAAAAAACTGTTTGAAAGAAGTTAGTGCAAATAAATTATATAAGTGATGAAAATAGCAACTTGGAATGTAAATTCCATTAATAGTAGAAAAGAGTTGTTTTTGAAATGGCTTACTAAAACTAAGCCTGAGGTGGTATTATTACAAGAAACAAAATCTGTAGATGAAGCATTTCCAAAATCTGAAATTGAAGAACAAGGTTATAATATTGTTTTGCATGGTCAAAAAACTTTTAATGGAGTAGCAATTTTAAGTAAGTTTCCTATAGATGAGTCTATTAAGACTTTCCCTAAAAACCCTGTGTCTAATGAAGCTAGATATTTAGAGTCTGTTATTAGTGTTCCACAAAAAGCAATAAGGGTGATATCAGTTTATGTTCCTAATGGTGCTGGTATAGATGATACTAGATATAAAATAAAATTAAAATTTTTGGAGGAATTGCGTATACATATGAGCAAGCTTCTCAAATTAGATGAAATAATTCTGATTGGAGGAGATTTTAATGTCGCTCCAGAAGAAATAGATACATATAATGTGGAGGCAAGTAAAGATTCTGTTTTATTTCATATAGAAGTGAGGAAAAGATTTAGAGCATTTCTTAACTTAGGTTATTATGATTCATTTAGAATTATGCATCCAAATAAAGTGGAGTTTAGTTGGTGGGATTATAGAGGGGCAAGTTGGTATCATAATCGAGGTTTAAGAATTGACCATATTTTACTTTCACCTGAAGCATGTGATTTATTAAAGAATACGAAGATTGATCGAGATCTAAGAGCTAGTGTCAAACCATCAGACCATGCCCCAGTAATTTGTGAGTTGAAAATTTAAGTGTAATAAGTCACGAGTAAAACTAGGAAGAGTATATACTAATTATACTTCAAATCCTAGTTATGGATTACAAAAACGTTATATTTTTATCTATTTTTGCTGCAAATTAGCAACTTTTACTTGAAATAACCTCGCTATTCCTGCATAAAAATTGCTAATTGTAGCTCAAAAATATCTTAAAAATCTAAAATCTTTCTAATCTATAACTGGGGTTTGAAGAGTTCTAGTTTTAAAGAAAGAAAATGGAATTAATATCAAGTTTAAGATTGGTATGTACATCTGCAAAGCCAATTAAGGAATTTTGTGAAAATACCTTTTGTTTTTGCTTTAGATTTTTTATGTTCTATTTTAGCTTTCTTGAGTAAAACTTGTTGAATCTCTTTTGCTACAGATTCACTAATACGTAAGCTATCATCTCCTAAGTCTTCTTCTACATTATCTGATGACCCATCTTCATTTTGAATCCAACTAAGATAAATTTGATAATTCGTATTTCCATTATAATAAGGTCCTTCCCAAGCATTGTTGTTAGCATTAAATAGCTGTATAGTAGAAATTTCTTTATTGCCATTACTCTTAGTTTTAAGTAAAAAACCCATTGTAAAATAATAATTTATATTATTTGTTGTAACAATATCATCATCCGGAATAGTACATTGTGATGTAGAATTTGTATAATTATTTGCAACTATCCTATCTAAACCGAATGTGTAAACAATTTTTTGTGCCATATCTCCATTGCTCTTTAAATTAATGAGCATACGGCTAGTAGCATTACATATTTTATTACAATTTGGTTGGAGATCTTTAGTTATTTCATAAATTCCATGTGTATATTCCTTAGGGCAATCTTCTGTCCCATCATTAATACTTCTGAAATGTATTTGTACCTCACTTAAAATGGCAGATTTATCTTCTTTAGATAAATGAAGTATTGCATGAACTCCAACATAACCAGATTTGTAGTTTTGTTCAAATATGTTTTTATAGGTGATACTATAATTATTTTGTTGGGCTACGTTATTTAACTTTTCAATAACTTTTCGGAATTGTTCTGATGTATCAACAAAAATTGTTGTTCTTAAAGTGTCTCCAATCCATTTAACAGGATTATCTACTCCTTGTGCTTTATCTCTATTAACCTTGTTTTCAATGCTAGATTTTGATTTTACAATAGTTTTATAATTTGAATGTGATGCACTAGGAACGGCATTGACTACATCATTAATTATTTTTTTAAAATCTGGAGAAAATTTATGTGCAAGCTTATAAAGCTCTTTGGATGTATCGGCTGAATTTTGTCTTAAAAGACTTTCTGCATTTGGTTTAGGTTTTATATCGCCAAGTTCGCATCTTATTTGCTCTTTAATATTAAACCATTTCTTATTTATTTTCTCTTTATTTGCTGGAACAAAGTAACCTTTAGAATCTGATTTATTTTTTATATATTGGTCAGGTGCACCTTTATAATATGTAAGATAAAAACGCAGTTCCTTCTCAAAATTTGACCAAGCAAAAGCAAATTTACTTGTAAAGCATAGCATTATAATAAAAATATGAAATTTTTTTTGTTTTGAGTAAAAATAATTATCACTCATTTGTATTATAACCTTAGATAATTTTTGTGTTTTTGATAACATATAAATTAGTAGTTGACAAGGCATATTAACATTTCTTGAAACAATCAGTCAGAGGTTTAAATTTTTGATTGATTTCTTTTACATGTGATGGAGTAAAAAACCTATTTTAACATGGTATTTATAACAAGCATGTGTATAATATTCCACAATAGAAATTTGTTATATTATGTTAGAAATTAACTATAAAACCTCACCTAAATTAGTAGACTATCAAAAAGCACTTCAGGATATGGATGAAGCTGTCCTAGGTTGTCAGAACCAGTCTAAGAATATGGTTTGGTTTTTAGAGCATCCATCTCTTTATACTAAAGGGGTAAGTGCTAGACAAGAGGAATTATTAAATGAAAATATACTTCCAATTTATGATGTAGATAGGGGAGGAAAGTTTATCTATCATGGTCCTGGGCAGAGAGTAGTATATTTGATTTTAGATTTAAAAAAAATGTTTGCTCCTGACATTCCTGATGTAAGAAAATATGTGTTTCTTTTAGAGGAGATTATAATAGAGATTCTTAAAGAAATTAACATAGTGGGTTTGAGACTTCCTGGAGCCCCAGGAATATGGATAAAAACTGAACATGGTTTTATTCCTCAGAAAATTGCTTTTATTGGGATTAAAATAAAGAAATGGGTTAGCTATCATGGGATAGCATTTAATCTTGACCCAGATCTTAAATATTTTGAAGGAATAATACCTTGTGGCTTGGCTAAGTACGAGATAACATCTCTTAAGAAACTTAAAAAAGAAATGACTAAGGAGAAGTTTGATGGACTTTTCAAAAAGTATTTAGAAAAGTTTTTAAACAATAGTTAATTTTATGCGTTTGAACAGGAAGTTTTTTGTATATTGTTTTTTAATTTGTACAACAATATCCAAATTGCTAGGAATAGGATTCTTGTTTTTTTTGAGTGCTGTGCCAACAAATTTACCTTTAAATCAAAAAATTGATACGGATGCTATAGTAGTGTTAACTGGTGGGCAGAAAAGGATTGAAACAGGAGTATATTTGCTTAGAAAAAACCCTTCTAAAATGTTGTTTATTTCAGGCGTCAATCCTAAGATACAAGAAATTCCAGAGGTAATGAGAGTGTCTGCATTATTACCTAATACATCGCGTAATAGAATTAAGTTTGGTCAGAAGGCAAGAAGTACTTTTGAAAATGCTTTAGAAACAAAAGCATGGTTAGAATCTAATAGAGTAAAGTCGATAACTTTAGTGACTGCAGCTTATCATATACCGAGAAGTATATTAGAGTTTAAAAAAACGATGCCTAATATTAGAGTAGAGAGCTATCCAGTATTTCCTAAGGGTTTTAAAGTTGATAAATGGTGGTTAAGTCCTAGAAGTATAATTTTTCTATTGAAAGAGTATTTAAAATGTTCAATAGTCTATTCCAGAATATATTTAAAAAGTTTTTATGAAAAACGTATCAAAAATACGTAGTAGTTGTTTTTATTTTATTGCCAGTGTTATTACATTGGTAGGAGGGGTTTTATGTTTGCCAGTATTTTTTTCTAAGAAAATCAATATGAAAATATCAAAAGGGTGGGCAAGAATGTTACTTACTCTTTTGAGGTATATTTGTAAGATAAATGTGAAAATTATAGATAAAGGAAATATCCCTGCATATCCTTTTATAGTGGCATCTAAACATCAATCTGCTTTAGAAACTCTTGCTTTACATTTGTTGTTTTCTGAATCTATTTTTGTTTTAAAGAGGGAACTGTTGTTTATTCCGATTGTTGGTATATACCTGAAAAATATAGGTTCTATTGTTATCAATAGAGCTAAAGGGAGAAGTGCTATATTACATATTAAGAAGCAGTTATTAGAGCTGTCTGATAAGACATCTCTCATAATATTTCCAGAAGGAACTAGAACTATAGCTGGAGAATATACGAAAGGGTATAACTCAGGAATAGCTATGATTTATGAGGAATTAAAATGGCCTATATTACCTGTTGCATTAAATACTGGCTTATTTTGGCCTAAGCGAGGTGCTATGTGTTCAGGTATTGCAACAATAAAGATTTTGCCAGCTATAAAACCATCTGAGGATTATAATAGAAAACAATTTTTGCAACATCTCAATGAAATAATTGAAAGTGAATCAATACATCTGTATAAGAATACAGTATGTTAATACTATAGAGAGAACTAAATGATGAAAATAAAATTTATAAAAGATAGTAATAAAGTTTTTGAAAATACTGTAATTATTTTAGATAAAAAATCTACATCTCCGCCTCAAGCAGGTGAAATTAAAAAGCATACAGGTGTTGATCTTAATAAATTGATTAAATTACATAAATATAAGGCAAATCAAGGTGAGTGTTGTATTATCCCAACAACAGACACGAAAATTAAAAATATAATTTTATTTGGTATTGGTGATGTTAAGAAAGCTACAATGCTTGATTTAATAAAGTCTGGTTCTAAGCTGTATAATTATTTGGTCAGCCATTCTATAGAAGAGGTAGGAATGTATCTTTCTGTTGCACCAGAATCTTTATTAAATGACTTTATGCTTGGTATGTTTTTAGGAAGCTATAAATTTGATAAATATAGAACAGTAAAACGTGATAGTGAAAAAAATAAGACACATCTAAAAACATTGACTATAGCTGTAGACCAACCTTCACAAATGAATAAGATTTTAGAAAAATGCAAAGATTTTGCTGAAAGTACAGCTTTAGTTAAAGATCTTGTATCCGAGCCTGCAAATGTTATAAACCCATCCACTCTTTCTAAAATCTGCACTGATTTATCTAAGTCTGGAATTAAAGTGCAAGTGTTAGAGGAAGCAAAGCTTAAAAAACTTGGAATGAATGCATTGCTTGGTGTTGGTCAGGGCAGCACAATTCCATCTAAAGTTGTTGTGATGCATTGGCAAGGAGCAAAATCAGATAAGAAGAAAATTGCTTTAGTTGGTAAAGGAGTAACTTTTGATAGTGGGGGGCTATCTCTTAAACCCCCTTCTTACATGGAAGACATGAAAGGAGATATGGCAGGTGCAGCTACTGTTATTGGTATGATGAGAATGCTTGCTTTAAGAAAAGCAAAAGTGAATGTTATTGGAGCTGTTGGTTTAGTTGAAAATATGCCTAGTGGTGACGCTCAAAAACCTGGTGATATTGTTAAATCTATGTCTGGTCAGACTATAGAAGTTTTAAATACGGATGCTGAGGGTCGGTTAGTACTTGCTGATGTTTTATGGTATATACAAGATAACTATAAACCAACTGTGATGATTGACTTAGCTACTTTAACAGGTGCAGTTAGAATTTGTCTGGCAGATAAAATGGCTGGTTTATTCTCGAATAATGAAATTCTTACAAAGCAATTACTTGAGGCTGGTAAGGAAACTGGTGAAGTAGTATGGAATTTACCATTAGATGCAGAATATGATAAAATGATGGATTCAGAAATTGCTGATATGAGAAACATAGCTAAACCATCAGATGGATCGGCTGGTAGTACAACTGCGGCTCAGTTTTTACAAAGATTTGTTAATAAAACGCCTTGGGCTCATATAGATATCGCAAGTGTAAGTGAAAGAACAAAGTCTCCTGAAACTGGAGCTTCTGGTCCTACTGCTTTTGGTATGCGTCTTCTAAATAAGTTTATTGAAGATAACTATGAAAAGTAAGACTAGTATTTCATTTTATCATTTTACGATAACTCCACTTGTGCTTGGTTTATCTAAATTGATAAAAAAAATATATGACACTAAAAATAACTTGTTAGTGTTGTGTCGGGATGAGTTTGAGATGAGAGAATTAGATAAAACTCTTTGGACTTTTGCATCCAGAGAGTTTATTCCTCATGGAACATCAAATGAAGCTGATGCTGAGTTGCAGCCAGTGTTATTTTCAACAAACATGCAATCCAACAAAAATAATGCTGAAATTTTGCTAAGTTGCTGTGATAAAGTAGAAAATCTTGATTTTTCGTTTAAAAAGTATTTGTACGCATCCTATGGTAATACGGATGAGGTACAGCACATGATAGACTCTTATAAGAGCTACAAGGATAACCAAGATGTTGAGACTATATTTTGGAGGCAAGAAAGGTCTGGTGGGTGGAGTAAAGCTTCTTTTTAAGAATAAAATTTATGACTTCACTGTTCTTTTATAATGGTACATATGCAGGAGATGCTTCTGTACTCCAATCTTTAGATACCAGTGAAACAGAGTCAAAGTTTGGATTTAAATATATAGAATCAGATTTAACGAGTGTACTACAGGATTGTATGTTACCTGAACATATAAATTCATATCAAGTATTAAATGAACCTGAAAAACATATAGCAATTCATAAAACTTGTTCAAATGTTGATATTGGTTATGGATTAGTTGCAATATCTTCTATTCCTGCAAATACTATAGTTTTTGAGTACCGTGGTGCAAGAGTGGAATCAGTATTTGATAATGGTGTATATGCTATCAAATCAGATAACGTGGCTATTGATGCAAAATATCAAGGGAATTTAGCTAGGTTTAGCAATTATTTACCTCATTTTTTTCCTTATTCTCCGCCTTATTCATTTCTTCCAGATTATCCTTGGTTAAAAAGTGAACCTATTCAATTAGCAAATTTGGAGTTAATTTCAGCAGAATGTTTGGGAGAAGAACGTTTTTTTTTAGTAACACGTGAATCTGTTACTTCTGGCACTGAATTGGGTTGGGATTATGGTCCTGAATATTTTAAAGAACATTCCTTGAGTTATTATATTAATTCTAAGACTGGTGAGTGTTTTCCAAAAACAAAGAATTTACAATCATATTTGATGCCTTTTGAGCAGTTAATAGAGATTTATGAAAATACAGATCTACATATTGTAAACTATACATTTACGCAATTATATATAGATGCGTTGGTCACAAGAGGAGAGGCTTATTCTAGTTTATATGATTATAATAACGCTGCATATGATTATGAAAAAATATTCAATACATATCCATTATCTTTATCAAATAAAATAAAGTATCTTAAGCTGTTAGAAGAGGTACAATATAAGTTAACAATTGAGTTTTTGTATGATGAAGCTGGTGCAAGTTGTGAAGAAGCTATTGATGATTTAATAGAAAGATTTTCTGAACTCGTAAATGATGATGAAGATGTAACTTTACAAAAAATATATGAGTTTTTTATTCCATATCAAAATGATGAATGTACAAAGGGGACGTATGAAAAATTTATTGAGTTATCTGAAAAATTATTACCTTATACACAAAAATCATCAGGTTTTTGTACATCATATGATAATGACGAAGTCATGATTTCTGCAGACTCTCTTTTTTATCAAGATTGGGGAGTAATAATTACAGCAATGTGTCATTTTGAAAATTTATGTTATGGTGTCTGTAATCCTAATGATGATATTTTAATGGGGTGTGAAACGATTAGATATGTTTAAATACACCAAGCTTTTAATTTTCTTCTACTTCTAAAAAATAAAGAACTTGTTTTATAACTGACAGTTAGTTATATATTACTGCATTTACTATAAGTTTAATTAAAAAGGAAAATGGTATCTCATATAGATATAGTCATAGTGATTGCCTATATGTTTTTTTGTTTAGTAATTGGTTTGATAAATTATGGAAAAATAAAAAACATACGTGACTATACTTTAGGAACGAAACCTTTTTCAACATCAGTATTATTAGTGACTACTTTTGCTACTGTAGTTGGTGCAGGGTATGTGGTTGGCCGTGTAGGAAAAGTATATGAGTTAGGATTAATTTTTGTAATTCCTCTTTTGTTTAAACCTTTGTCTTGGATTATATCTGCGAAGATTATTGCTCCTAATCTTCAAATGTTTCATAGGCATAAATTTATCTCCTTAAGTGATATCATGGAGCATTGGTACGGTAAATTAGGTAGGTGGGTTACTAATATTATATCTGTATTAATATCGATAACTGTGACCGCAACAGGTACTATAGCAATTGGCTATTTGCTGCATTATTTTCTTGGTGTTTCAGAAACTATAGGGATGATTATTGCCCTTGTTGTAGTTACTACTTATTCAATTTTTGGTGGAATAGCTTCTATTGCTTTTACAGATGTGTTTCAGTTTATAACATTTTTTGTAGCTTTGCCAATTGCTTGTTTTATTAGCTATAAAGACGTAGGTAGTTTTGATAATTTACAGCTGTCTTTATCCGATAAGCACATGCAGATTAAGATAGATAATATTCCTTTGTTTATAGGGCTTATATTTTATGAAATCTTACCTAGAATTAGTGTCCCATTTATACAAAGAGCTTTGATAGCAAGAAATCAAAAACAATTTTTACAGAGTTTTGTTGGTGTAGCAGTTCTGTTGATTCCTTTTTTAATGATAGTATGTTTTATAGGTTTAATCACATATTCTAGCAATCCTAATATAGAAATAGGGAAAGTTTTATATTATTTTGTAGATCATTATTTGCCAATGGGAATGAAGGGTCTAATGGTAGCAGGATTGCTTGCAGTAATAATGTCTACTCAGGATTCATATTTGAATGCAACAAGTGCGTTAATATCTCATGATATTTGTAAACAAATATGGCCTTCTTTGACAGATAAGCAGCAATTATTAATTGCTCGTATTTCTTGTGCATTTATAGCAGTAATTTCTCTTTTATTAGTTTTCGCAAATAAGGATATTATGGGAATAATATGGTCAATAAATAATTTTATAATGCCACTGACTAGTATTCCTTTGATAGTAGGTTTAATTGGAGTTCGTATTAGTAAAAAATCTTTTATATATGTAGTATTGTTATCACTTGCTACTACTATATTTACACGTTTTTTCACAGGTGCATTTGATACAAGAACTCTTGTCGTAGGTATGGTAACTTCAGCAATTGTTTTATATATTTTACACAAAAAACATAAGGGAGAATCTATATTTTCTCTACCTAAAGTTGATATAAATTTATTGTTTAACAAGTTAAATAAACGAGTTTTAAATAATTCTTATTCTATTTCTTCTTTATATACAGTTGGTATAGTTCTTTGCATTAACTGTCTAGTAGGAATATTTTTTG
>JABSSG010000005.1 GCA_013214525.1 Rickettsiales bacterium
AACAGGTCAGATAGAGTTACCTAAAGATAAAGAGATGGTGATGCCAGGAGATAATATAAAACTAACAGTGAAGCTTATGTCACCTATTGCAATGGATGAGGGTTTAAGATTTGCAATACGTGAAGGTGGTAAAACTGTTGGAGCTGGTGTCGTCTCTAAAATTTTAAAATAGGAAAAATAATTTATGCAGGATCAAAGGATAACAATTTTATTGCAGGCATTTGATCATAGTTTGTTAGATCAGGCTTCTAAGGAGATAGTAAATACTGTCAAACGTACAGGAGTTGATATAAATGGTCCAATTCCATTGCCGGTAAAAATTGAAAAATATACTGTGAAAAAATCTACTCACGTTTTTAAGGAAGCACAGAATCAGTTTGAAATTAGGAGACATAAGCGATTGCTTATTATTGAATACCCTAATCCACAAACAGTTAATGCTTTAATGAAAGTTGATCTTGCTTACGGCGTTGATGTAGAAATAAAAGTTGGAGATAGTTAATATGAGATCTGGTGTAGTTACCAAAAAGTTGGGCATGTCTATATTTTTTGATGAGCAAGGACAAACTATTCCTGTAACCTTGTTAAAGCTTGATAATTGTCAAGTTGTTGGGCATCGTAATCAAGAAAAAGATAAAGTTACTGCTGTTCGTGTGGGTTATGGAAAAATTAAATCAAATAAAGTTTCTAAACCTCTCAAAGGATATTTTTTGAAGCATAAATTAGACTTTAAAAGGAATGTTGCTGACTTTAAAGTATCTCAAACTGCATTACTAGATATTGGCACTTATATTAATGCAGATCATTATGTTGTTGGGCAGTTTGTAGATGTGGTGGGTGTTTCTACAGGAAAAGGTTTTGCAGGAGTTATGAAACGTCACAATTTTAGTGGTTTGAGGGCTTCTCATGGTGTTTCTATTTCTCATAGAGCTCATGGTTCAACTGGTCATTGTCAAGATCCAGGTAAGGTTTTTAAAGGAAAAAAAATGGCTGGGCAGATGGGAAGTAAAAGAGTAACAGTAAGTAATTTGGAAATCATTCAAGTTGACAAAGAAAATAATATTTTAGTAGTAAAAGGTGCTGTTCCTGGTTTTAATGATTCATATGTATTAGTTAGAGACGCTAAAAAAAGAGGTTTGCCAGCAGATGTTCCATATCCTGGAGTAAAAACTATTACGGAAGAAAAAGTTAATGAAGACACTGCTAAAGCTGATGCTGGTGAAGGGAAGTTAGATTCTAAAGATGGTGATAGCACATTAGAAAAAGATGCTAAAACCCAAGAGGATTCAAAGAAAAATGAAGTACAAGTTAAGGTAGATGAGAAGTTACCTACTGATGAAAAGAAAGCTCTAAATAAAGAACAAACAGAGTCTTCAAAAGAGAAAACAGATGAACCAAATAAAAAATTAGAAAAGTAAATAATAATGAAAGTTGCAGTTGTAGATTTTAATAATAAGAAAATTGAAGAAATATCTCTTCTCCCAGAAATTTTTGGGGTCAATTTAAGAAGCGATATATTAAATCGTGTTGTTGAATGGCAAAGGTCAAAAGCTAGATCAGGCACTCATCATACTAAAACACCAAGCGAAGTATCTGGTACTACAAAGAAAATGTATAGACAAAAAGGGACAGGGAACGCAAGACATGGTTCTGCTAGAGCAATACAATTTAGAAAAGGTGGTGTATCTTTTGGTCCAAGATTTCGTAGCCATGAATATGCAATGCCTAAGAAAATAAAAAAAATGGCATTAGCGATAGCCTTATCTTCACGATTTAAAGAAAAGAAACTGATTGTTTTTAAAGATTTGAAACTTAGTTCTCATAAGACAAAAGATTTATTTAAGAAATTTTCTGAGATGAAACTTTCCTCAGGTTTAATTGTTGGCGTCAATAAAGATAACGACTCAAACTATATTCGTGCTTCTAGCAACATTAAATATATCAACTCTTTACCTGTAGAGGGCTTAAATGTTTTAGATATTTTAAAGCATGAATATTTATGTTTAACAAAAGAATCTATTGAAAAGATTAATAAGAGATTTGTATGATAGTTAAAAATTCTGTTTACGATATTTTGCAGGCACCAGTACTGAGTGAGAAATCTATGAAGGCGTCTGAATTTAATAAATATATCTTTAGAGTTAAGCCTGATGTTACCAAAGAGCAGGTAAAAAAAGCTGTAGAAGAAATTTTTGGTGTTAAGAAAATAATCAAGATTAATTCTTTAAATGTAGAAGGAAAAAGAAAAATATTTAAAGGAATTAAGGGTAAGAGAAAAAATTATAAAAAAGTTATAGTTACTTTAGAGAAGGGCAGTAACATAGATTTTAATGCAGGTGTTAAATAATGGCTTTAAAAACTTTTAATCCAACAACTCCAGGAACCAGAGGATTAATACAAATTAGTAGAATTGGTTTATGGAAAGGAAGACCTGAGAAAACTTTAGTAAAAGGTAAGGTTAATTCAGCAGGAAGAAATAATTATGGTCGTAAAACATCTTGGCAAAGAGGTGGTGGGCATAAAAAACTATATAGAATAATTGACTTTAAAAGAACAAAGCGTGATATGGTTGCGACGGTAGAACGAATTGAATATGATCCAAATCGTACGGCTTTTATTATGCTTGTAAAATATGAAGATGGAACACTTGCTTATATTTTAGCTCCTGAAGGAGTAAAATCAGGAGATAAAATAATAGCAGGTACTGATGTAGATATTAAGACAGGTAATGCTCTTCCTTTGGATAGTATTCCTATTGGTACTTTGGTGCATAATATCGAGTTAAAGCCTGGTAAGGGTGGGCAAATTGTAAGGTCAGCTGGTACTTCTGCTAGTATAGTAGGAAAAGATTCTGGTTATACTTTAGTAAAATTAGGCTCTGGTGAAGTGAGATTGGTATTGTCTGGATGTTATGCAACTATTGGAGTATTATCAAATCCAGATCAAAAGAATATAACTATCGGTAAGGCAGGAAGAAGTAGATGGAAAAATAGACGTCCACATGTGAGAGGGGTTGCTATGAACCCTGTGGATCATCCTCATGGTGGAGGAGAAGGAAAAACTGCAGGAGGACGTCATCCAGTTACTCCTTGGGGTAAGTCTACTAAAGGTAAAAAAACACGACGCAATAAGCGTACTAATAAATTTATTATTACTAAAAGACGAGGTTAATTATGGGAAGAAGATCTACTTGGAAACCTCCTTTTGTTGATGGTTTTTTGCTAAAAAAAATAGATGCTGCAATAGAAAGCGGTAGCGGAAGACCAATAAAAACACATTCTAGGAGATCTACAATTTTACCTAAATTTGTAGGTTTAAGTTTTGAAGTTTATAATGGTAGAAAATATATACCAGTTCGTGTTAAAGAAGAGATGGTAGGTCATAAATTAGGGGAGTTTTCTCCAACAAGAACTTATACTGGCCATAGTGGTCACAGAAAAGAGGATAAAAGTAAGAAATAAATAAATATATGGCTAAGAAAAAAAATAATATAATGAAACCTAATCAGTCTATAGCAAAAGTAAAGTCTATTAGAATAAGTACTAGAAAATTAGGTTTACTAGCTGGTTTGATTAGAAATATGAAAGCAGATCAAGCTATTGCTCAGTTAAGTTTTAGTAAGAAAAAAGTTGCTAAAGATGTTAAGATGTGTTTGAATGCAGCGATTGCTAATGCAGAAAATAATGATAATTTAAATATAGATAGGTTATATATAGCTAAGGTTCTTGTAGGCAAAGCTTTTACAATGAAGCGTATGATGGCTCGTGCAAAAGGTAGAGGATGCAGGATTTTGAAGCAATTTAGTAGGTTAACAATAATAGTTGAAGAACGTTGATAAGTTTTAGAGGAAATTATGGGACAAAAATCTAACCCTATAGCATACAGAATAGGATTTAATAAAACTTGGGATTCTAGGTGGTTTGCTAAAAAAGATAAATACGTACAATTTCTTGTTGAAGATGTGCAAATACGTAATTATATAAAGAAAAATTTACGTACAGCAGCTGTAAGTAAAGTTGTTATTGAAAGATCTGGCAAAAAAGTTAGTGTTTCAGTTCATTCTGCAAGACCTGGTGTATTGATAGGGAAGAAAGGAGCAGATATTGATAAAATTAAAAATAAAGTTGTAAAAATAACAGGTGGTGATACAGACGTATTTATAAATGTTGTTGAAGTTAAACGCCCAGAGGTGGATGCACAGCTTGTTGCAGATGGAATAGCACATCAACTTGAAAAACGTGTTTCATTTAGAAGAGCAATGAAAAGAGCTATCCAATCTTGTTTAAAATTTGGAGCTAAAGGAATAAAGGTTAGTTGTGGAGGTAGATTAGGCGGTGTTGATATTGCACGAACTGAGAGGTATAAAGAGGGTCGTATTCCTTTGCATACATTACGTTCTGATATCGATTATGCAATCTCCAGAGCAAATACCACATATGGCGTTATAGGGGTTAAAGTCCATATATATAAAGGAGAAAAAATTACTTATTAATTTATAAAATTTATGTTACTCGCACCAAGTAAAACTAAATATAGAAAGGCCTTTAAAGGAAGAATCCATGGATTGTCTAAAGGTGGTACAGATCTTGTTTTTGGTACTTATGGGCTTAAAGCAATAACTCCTAACAGAATAAGTGCAAGGCAAATAGAGGCAGCAAGACGTGCGATTGTTAGGTATTTACGGAAAGAAGGTAGGATGTGGATGCGTGTATTTCCTAATCTTCCTATAAGTAAAAAGCCTGCTGAAGTTAGAATGGGTAGTGGAAAGGGAAGCCCTGAGTTTTGGGCATGTAAAGTAAAACCAGGAAAAATACTATTTGAAATAGAAGGTTTGTCAGAAGATAATGCGAGAATTGCGTTTGCTAAAGCAAGTGCAAAATTATCAATTCAAACCAGATTTGTAAAACAAGTTACTGAGTAAAAGATGAAAATAAAGGATTTAAGACCTAAGAATACTGAAGAACTAGAAAGAGATTTTACTACATTCAAGAAAGAATTGTTTAGTTTAAGATTTCAAAAGGTTCAAGGGGAAGCAATAAAGACTCATAGAGTGAGGCAGTTAAAAAAAGCTGTAGCACGTGTAAGTACTTTATTAAATGAAATGAAATTGGGTATCAATGTAACAAGAAATACTCAGAAAAAAACTAAAGAGAAACAATCAACTGCAGCTAAAAAAGTAGCTAGCAAAGAGAAAAAGTTACCTAAGACAACGAAAGACAAATTAAATAAAAATAAAAAAGATGCCTAAACGTATATTGCGAGGAGTTATAGTTGGAGATAAAAATCAAAAAACACTAGTTGTAAAGGTGACTAGAAGATATATGCATCCCCTTTATAAAAAAATTATTAATTCCTCTAAGAAATATCATGCTCATAATGAGAGTGGCAAATATGCTATCGGTGATAAGGTTGAGATTATTGAATCTCGCCCTTACTCAAAGACAAAATGTTTTGAGGTATTAAATAAAGATAAAATTAAGACTTAAATATAGTAGTATTAAAATGATTTATGCAGGAAGTAGATTAAGTGTTGCTGATAATTCGGGAGCAAAAGAAGTAGGATGCATTAAGGTATTGAAAAATGCTAGTTGTGCTCATGTTGGTGATATTATTATTGTTTCAATTAAAGATGCTATTCCTCGTGGAAAAGTAAAAAAAGGAGAAATACATCCTGCTGTTATTGTGCGTACTAGAAGTAAGATATCTAGGTCAGATGGAAGTTCAGTTCGATTTGATAAAAATGCAGTGGTAATTTTAGATAAACAGGATCAGCCAATTGGTACTCGGGTGTTTGGACCGATTACTCGTGAGCTTAGAACAAAAAATTTTATGAAGATAATTTCTTTAGCACCAGAAGTTTTATAGGTTAAATTTATGAAAAAGTTTAAATTAAAAAAAGGAGATAAAGTAATAGTTACAACGGGTAAAGATAGGGGGAAAGTTGGTGATATTTTAAAGCTATTTCCTAAATTAGATAAAGTAATAGTTTCGGGTGTTGGTGAAGTAAAAAAGCATCAAAAGCCAACTAAGGCAGGTGGAGGTGGAATAGTGAAGAAATCTATGCCTATCCATATTTCAAATATTGCTTTTTATGATGAAAAAAATAAAAAACCATCTAAAATTGGCTATAAAATTTTAGATAATGGTGATAAAAAACGGATTATGAAGACTTCTTCAGAGATAATAGGATAAAAGAATGTTATTAAGATTTAAAGATTTATATAAAACAAAAATAATTCCAGAGCTTAAAGAAGAGCTAGGATTTAAAAATATAATGGAAGTTCCTAGATTGATGAAAATTGTTTTAAGTATGGGTGTAAAAGACGCTGTTGCAGAAAAAAAAGCACTTGAGCACGCGTCTGGAGAATTAACATTGATAGCTGGGCAGAAAACTGTTAACACTGATACTAGAAAATCCATTGCATCTTTTAAACTTAGAAAAGGAATGTCGATCGGTTGTAAAGTTACATTGCGTAAAGATCGTATGTATGCATTTTTAGAAAGATTTACTATGATTGCTTTGCCTAGAGTGAGAGATTTTAGAGGATTTTCAAATAAAAGCTTTGATGGCAAAGGGAATTTTAATTTGGGAGTAAAAGAACATATCATATTTCCTGAAATTAATTATGATAAAATAGACAAAATTAGAGGTTTGAATATTACAATAGTAACTTCTACTGATAATCAACAGCATGCAAAAGCTTTGCTGACTAAATTTAATTTACCGTTTAACTAAAATAAAAATATGGCAAGAAAAGGATTAGTCCAAAATGATTTGAAAAGGCGTAAGCTAGTAAAAAAGTTTTTGAAAAAAAGACAAGAATTAAAAAAAATAACAATGAATAAGACATTGTCATTAGAGGAAAGATTCTTTGCTCAGATAAAGTTAGCACAGTTGCCTCGTAATTCTTCAAAAGTTAGAGTTAGAAATAGATGTGCAATAACTGGAAGAGCGCGGGGGTATTATAGAAGATTTGGGGTGTCTAGAATAACCCTTAGAGAATTGGCATCTTTTGGAAAATTGCCTGGAGTAACAAAATCAAGTTGGTAAATATATGACTGATTCTATTGCAGATATGTTAGCAAGAATTAAAAATGGGCAAACAGCAGGTCTATCGGAAGTGTTTGTGCCATATTCAAATTTAAAGAAAAATATTCTACAAGTAATTAAAAATGAAGGATATATAAAGTCCTATGAAGAAAACATTGATTCAAAAACGAATCATAAGGGACTAATCGTTCGTTTAAAATATGACAAAAATAGAAAACCTGTTGTTCAAGACGTAAAAAGAATATCAAAGCCAGGTTGTAGGGTATATAGCTCTATTGGCGATTTAAAAGGCTATTATAATAATTTGGGTGTTGTTGTACTTTCTACCTCAAAAGGTATTATGTCTGATAGCCAAGCACGTACTGCCAAGTTGGGTGGTGAAGTTTTATTTAAAATATTTTAATGAAAAAATTATATGTCTAGAATAGGAAGAATGCCAATTGATATCCCAGAAGGAGTTAAAGTAACAATTGAAGATAGTAATGTATCTGTCACTGGAAAGTTAGGTACATTATCTTCTAACTTCTCTTCAAAAATAGATATTCTTTTAGAAGATAATGTTTTAAAGCTTGATGTAAAAGATAAAGATGATAGAGAAATCAGAGCTTTTTGGGGTTTAAGTAGAAGTTTAATTAACAATATGGTTGAGGGAGTTTCAAAAGGTTTTGAAAAAAGATTAGAAATAACAGGGGTTGGTTATAGAGCTTCTGTGTCAGGAAAATATCTTAATTTAGCACTTGGTTATAGTCATGATATTAAGTTTGAAATTCCTGAAGGAATCACTGTCAAAGCGGTTAAGCCAACATTATTATCTATTACTGGATGTGATAAACAAAAAGTTGGTCAAGTTGCAGCAACTATAATTAAACAAAGACCACCAGAGCCTTATAAAGGCAAGGGCATCAAGCTTGAAGGTGCATGGATCTTAAGAAAAGAAGGTAAGAAAAAATAAAGGTATTTAATATGTCAAGACATAATAGGGCTTTTAAAAATAGACAAGATAGAATTAGATCTAAACTAAAGAAAAGAAATTATGGTTTACCTAGGTTAACTGTATTTAAATCTAATAGTTATATCTATACTCAGGTGATAGATGATGGTAAAGGTGAAACTTTAGTGTCTGCTAATACTTTACAAAAAGAGTTTAAAGGATTGAAGAATAAGTATAATATGGAAGCAGCGAAAGCTGTGGGTCAGAAATTAGCTGAAGTAATGCTAAAAAAAGGGCTAAAAAAAGCTGTATTTGATAAAGGTGGATATAAATATCATGGCAAAGTAAAAGCAATAGCAGACTCTGTAAGAGAAGCTGGAGTAGTTGTTTAATTAAGGTATATTTAGTATATGACAGAAAAAGAACTTGATAAAAAAGAAGATCAAAAAGAACCGGGAACTAGTTCTGATGAAAGTAAGCAGGAGTTGGAAAAGCCAAAAGAAGCATTGAGTGCTTCTGAGGAAAATTCTTCTCAAAGCGAGAAAAATTTAAAAAAATCAGAGAAGGTACAACCTGAAACTAAAAAAGAACAAGCAAGTGATTCTAAGGATAAGAAACAGGGTTCAAAACAGTCAAAAGATGTAGCTTATGTTGCAGAGAATTATTCTCGTAATATAGATCAGAGTGATTTTGCTGAGATTAAAGAAGTTCTTGTTTCAGTTAACCGTACTGCAAAGGTAGTGAAAGGAGGGCGTAGATTTAGCTTTGCAGCTGTAGTAGTTGTTGGTGATGGTCAAGGAAGAGTAGGGTATGGTTTGGGTAAAGCAAATGAAATTTTAGATGCAAGATCTAAAGCTTCACAAGCTGCCAAAAAAAATATGATTAAAGTAAAATTAAAAGACAACAGAACTATATTTCATGATATTGTAGGTAAGTTTTGTTCTGGGCATGTTTTATTACGTTCTGCAAGAGTTGGAACAGGAGTAATTGCTGGTGGGCCAATGAGATCAGTATTTGAAATGCTTGGTGTGCATGATATTGTAGCTAAATCACTTGGGTCATCAAACGTTCATAATATTATCGGTGCAACATTTGATGCTTTAAATAATTTATGTACGCCAGATTATATTCGTAATAAAAGAGTAATTGAATAATAAATATCTATGGCTAAAGAGCAAAATAAAAAAAATAAAGTTGTTAGTAAGATGATTAAGAAAAAAACTTCTCCTAAAGAAGAGAAGCAGCCAGCTGCAAAAGATCTTTCTTCAAAAGGAAAAACTGCTATTGGTAAAAAAGCTAAAAAATCAATAACTGCGGGATTTAAAGTGACTCAAATAAAAAGTGCAATTGGTAAACAGAAATATCAAAAGCAAACATTAATTGGTTTAGGGTTAAATAAGTTAAATCGCAGTGTTTTAGTAGAAGATACAAGTGCTATTCGTGGAATGATGAATAAGGTAGATCACTTAATAAAAATTGAAAAAATATAAGGGAATAATATGAAATTAAATTCATTGCAAAATAATGAAGGTGCTCGAATAAAGCCGAAGTTATTAGGGCGTGGAGCAGGATCTGGCAAAGGCAAAACTTGTGGCAGAGGGCATAAAGGACAAAAATCTAGATCAGGTGTGGCTATCAAAGGATTTGAAGGAGGTCAAACTCCTATTCATATGAGGCTTCCTAAGAGAGGATTTAACTGCCCAAGTTCACAAAAGATGAAAGTGATTAATTTTAATACGATTAATTTGTTAGTTGAGAAAAAGAAAGTAAAGGAAAATGCTGTTTTAGATTTAAATATTTTAAAAGACTTAGGGATTGCCGCTAAAAAAGATAAAGTGAAATTATTAGGTGACGGAGAGTTAAAATATAAAATTAAATTTAAGCTGTCTAAATATTCTAAATCAGCATTAGAAAAAATAAAAAAAACAGGAGCAAGTTTAGTTGAATAATATTTCTTAAAAATATGGATGCTGCTAATATTTTTTTCAAAGCACATGATTTAAAAAAGAAGCTTTTTTTTACATTATGTATTTTGTTTGTCTGTAGGGTTGGTTCTTATATTACTATTCCAGGGATAAATTCATTGGCTTTGAGTTCTCTTGCATCCGCTAATTCAAAAGGGATCCTAGGGATGTTTAATGTTTTCTCTGGTGGTTCCTTATCCAGAATGTCTATATTTGCTCTATCGATAGTACCTTATATTACAGCTTCGATAGTAATGTCTTTGCTTACTGTTGCTGTAAAACCCCTTGAAGAATTGAAAAAAGAAGGAGAGTTAGGACGTAGAAGGATTAATCAGTATACAAGATATTTAACGGTTGTTCTTTGTGCTTTTCAAGCATATGGTTTGGCAAGAGGTCTGGAGAATATGCAAGGAGCAGGTACGAATATTGTTATTATTTCTAGTGGGCTTTTTAGATTAACGACTGTAGTTACTCTTGTTGTAGGAACTATGTTTTTAATGTGGTTAGGTGAACAAATTTCTATGAGAGGTATTGGTAATGGGACTTCTCTGATAATTTTTACAGGAATAATTTCAGGTCTACCAAGTGCATTTGCAAGTGTGTTAGAACTTGCTAAAACAGGTGTTATGGGACCTTTCACATTGATTTTCATATTTATCGTTGTAGTTGCACTTATTTATTTTATTGTTTTCATTGAAAGAGCACAAAGGAAAGTGCCAGTGCAATATCCTAAAAGACAAATGGGCAATAAACTTTTTGATGGGCAAAGCACTCATTTGCCTTTAAAAATAAATACTGCTGGTGTTATTCCTGCGATTTTTGCGAATTCAATATTGTTATTTCCTTTGACTATTACTAACTTTATGTCTGTTAACGAAGGAGATGGCGGATTTTGGAATACTGTATTAATTTATCTTGGTAGAGGAAAGCCTCTTTATTTAATTCTGTATGTTTTATTCATCGTATTTTTTGCATTTTTTTATACATCTGTAGTATTTAATGCACAAGAAACGGCAAATATGCTGAAAAAAAATGGTGGATTTGTTCCTGGCATTAGACCTGGTGAATATACGGCTGAGTATTTAGATAAAATTTTAACTAGGTTAACTGTAATTGGTGCAGCCTATATTTCTTTTGTATGTATTTTACCAGAATATGTTTCATCTAAATATGCTATTCCTTTTTATCTTGGGGGAACGAGTTTTTTAATAGTTGTAACTGTAGTACTAGATACTCTATCTCAAGTTCAGTCTTCTCTTTTTTCCTATCAATACGAAAGTTTAATGAAAAAAGCTAGGTTTAGGAGATAAACTGAAATATACTAATTATACCTGAAGCCTCCGGTTTTTAAGTTTGAAAATGAAACTACTATCTTCATTTAAAAATGTCTTAAATATTAACGATATTTGCGAATTTTTAAACTTGATGTTAATTCCATTTTCTGTCTTTAAAACTAGGACTCTTCAAGTACGGATTAGTATATCTTTCTAAGTACAATGGATATAAATCTTGTGAAGGTTATGGACGCATTTTTTTATTTACACTCTAAATTTATATGGATGATCTTAGGAATAGTGATGATTCTTCTTGAGATGGTACTTGTATCAGGAATGGGGTGTTTATTTGCAGGATTAGGGGCTCTTACCACAGTTGTTGTATTGGAGTATCAGATAATAGAGTCTAAATTTGTAATTGAATTGGTGGTGTTTTTAACATCTAGTGTTGCTTGGTGGTTTGTATTGTGGTATCCAATAAAATTGCTAAAGCGAGATAAAGAATCATACCAAGGTTTAGTTGGCTCTGTTGTGACTTTAAGTAATGATGTAAAAAAAGGTCAGAAAGACAGTATACTTTGGTCTGGGGTTAGAATTCGTGCAGCTTTAGATAAGAGTGAGAATGCATTGCTACTGAAAAAAGGCACTAAAGCAAAAATTAAACGTATAAAGGGTAATGTTTTATACTTAATAAAGGAGGATTAAGTGGAATATATAATAATTGCGCTAGGGGTAGTATTTTTAATTGCAATGTTCATGTCAATTAAGATTGTTCCGGAGCAAGAGGCTTGGATTGTGCAAAGAATGGGAAAATTTCATAAGAAATTATTGTCAGGTCTTAATATCATATTGCCAGTAGTTGATTCAGTTGCTTATAAGCATGTTTTAAAAGAAGAGGTAATAGATATACATGCACAAGGAGCGATTACGAAAGACAATGTATCAATGAAAATTGATGGTATTCTTTATGTAAAAATTCTTGATCCTATTGCAGCTTCTTATGGTGTAATAGATCCTCATTATGCTATAGCTCAGTTAGCCCAAACAACTATGAGATCCGAGATTGGTAAGATTCAATTAGATAAAACATTTGAGGAAAGAGAAACTCTTAATACAAATATAGTAAATGCTATAAATGAGGCAGCAGCAAGTTGGGGTATTCAATGTATGCGTTATGAGATAAAGGATATTATTCCACCTGACACAGTAAAACAAGCTATGGAGTTACAAGTTGCAGCAGAAAGGCAAAAGCGAGCTCAAATACTTGAGTCTGAAGGAGATAAACAATCGCAAATTAATAAAGCTGAGGCACATAAGCAGGAGGTAGTTTTAAAATCTGAAGCTGCATACCAAGATCAAGTTAATAGGGCTAAGGGGAAGGCAGAAGCTATATTACAAGTTGCTCAAGCTTCAGCTGAGTCTATAGAAAGAATTGCAAAAAGCATGATTATTCGAGGAGCAGATGAAGCTGTTTCTTTAAAAATTGCAGAGCGATATGTTGAAGCGTTTAGTAATTTGGCAAAAGAGGGGAATACAGTTATTGTACCATCTGATGTTAATGATATTTCAGGTGTGATTGGTAAATCTTTGGGTATATTTAATTCTATTCAGCATAAAAAAGTTAAAGGCAAAAAAGTTTAATAAAATCATAAAATATGGCTAATAAAATTATTGAAAAATCTGTTTATAGCTTTTCAGAGGCTGAATTTGAGACTCAAGAAGAACGAAGAAATATTCTAGGAGGCAAAGCAGCAGGTCTTGTTGAAATGAGCAATTTAGGGATATCAGTTCCCCCTGGGTTTACTATTTCTTCTAAATTGTGCAATGAGTATTATAAGAATGGTAGAAATATATCTACAGCCTTATGGCATGAGGTTGAAAAATCTTTTACCAAAATAGAAAAGACTTTAAGTAAAAATTTTGGTGATGCACATAACCCCCTTTTAGTTTCTGTTAGGTCAGGAGCTAGGGTTTCTATGCCTGGCATGATGGATACAATTTTGAATCTAGGTTTAAATGATAAAACAGTAATTGGTTTAGCAAAGCTTCATAAGAATGAATGGTTTGCTTATGACAGTTATAGAAGATTTATTCGAATGTATTCTGACACGGTGCTGAAAATAAAATCAAATTACTTTGAAGAAGTTTTAGATTTTAAAAAACAGGATAGAGGGGTGAAATTTGATAAGGATTTAAGTTTACAAGATCTAAAAGAGATCATTGAAGATTTTAAAATGCTTGTTAAGAGAGAAACAGGAGAAGAATTTCCTCAAGATATATACTTACAACTCAAAGAATCGATAAAAGCAGTTTTTGATTCTTGGATGACTGCACGTGCAAAAACATATAGAAAAATTCATTCTATTTCTGAAGAATTTGGTACAGCTGTAACTATACAGGCAATGGTTTTTGGCAATATGGACTCAAATAGTGCTACAGGGGTTTTATTTACAAGAAATCCATCAACTGGTGAGAAGAAATTATTTGGGGAATATTTAGAAAATGCTCAAGGTGAGGATATTGTTGCTGGTGTTAGAACTCCTCATTCTATTATGAAATTAAAAGAAAATATGCCAGATATTTATGAGCAAATTATACAGATTGCAAGTAGGTTAGAGCATCATTATAGAGATATGCAAGATATAGAATTTACAGTGGAGCAAGGTAAAGTTTGGATATTACAAACTAGGATGGGAAAGAGAAATGTTGAAGCTGCTTTAAAAATTGTGGTAGATTTGGTTGATGAGGGCATTATAGATGTAAAGGAAGGTCTTAAACGGATTAATCCTGCAGATTTAGATCAGCTATTACATCCTGTGCTTGATCCTAAATTTAAAAAGAATGTTTTTGTGAAAGGGTTGCCAGCATCACCAGGAGCAGCATCAGGTTTAGTGGTATTTTCAGCAGAAGAAGCAGAAAGAATGGCTAGTTTAGGCAATAAAGTTATTTTAGTGCGTTCTGAAACAAACCCTGAAGATATTCATGGTATGCATGTAGCACAAGGTATTTTGACCTCCAGAGGTGGTATGACTTCTCATGCTGCTGTAGTTGCACGAGGCATGGGTAAAGCATGTATTGTAGGTGCTGGATCTCTTAATATAGATTATAAGAAGAAAGTTATGCATATCGCAGCTTGTGATGATGTTGTTAAAGAACATGATTCAATTACTATTGATGGTCAGTCAGGTGAAGTTATGTTAGGTGATGTGCCAACAATTAAGCCAGTGTTTTCAGAGTCATTTCATTCTGTAATGAAATGGGCAGAAGATGTGAGGAAACTAAAGGTTCTTACAAATGCAGAAACACCAGAAGATATTAAAACAGCTTTAAATTTTGGTGCTGAAGGGATAGGACTTTGTAGAACAGAACATATGTTTTTTGATCCGCAGAGAATTATTTCAGTAAGAAAAATGATAATCGCAGATAGTGTGGAGCAAAGAAAAAAAGCATTAAATGAAATCTTGCCAATGCAACGTGAAGACTTCATTAAAATTTTTCAGCTGATGAAAGAAAAGCCAGTGAATATTAGATTGCTTGACCCACCATTACATGAATTTATTCCTAAGGGAGAACAAGAAATAAAACAAGTTGCAATTTCTGGAAACACATCTGTTGAAACGGTGATGCATAGATGCAAGCAGATTCAAGAAATAAATCCAATGCTTGGCCATAGGGGGTGTAGGCTTGCCATTACTTATCCTGAGATTTATGAGATGCAAGTTAGGGCTATTTTTGAGGCTATGTGTGAGGTTAGCAAACAGGGAGATATTCGACCAAATGTAGAAATAATGATGCCTTTGATTGTTAATGAAAAGGAAATAGAGATTCTAAGGGATTTAGTAAGTAATGTTGCAAAAAAAATTGCTGAAGAAAAAAATATTACGCCTGTATATAAGATTGGTACAATGATAGAATTGCCTCGGGCTGCTTTATGTTCAGATAAAATTGCTCCCTTTGTCGAATATATGAGTTATGGAACAAATGATCTTTCTCAAACTACATTTGGATTTTCACGTGATGATGCCGCAATGTTTATATCCCATTATGTAGAAAATGGAATTTTTAAGCAAGATCCATTTGTTGAAATAGATAAAGAAGCGGTTGGAGAATTAATGAAGATTTCTGTTGCTAGAGCAAGGTCGGTAAGGAAAGAAATAAAATTAGGTGTTTGTGGCGAGCATGCAGGAGATCCAGCTTCTATAAAATTTTTCAGTGATTTAGGTTGTGATTATATATCTTGTTCTCCATATCGTATTCAAATTGCAAAACTTGCAGCTGCACAGGGTGTTTTATAACATTTCTTCATCTTTATTTTCTTTCTTTAAAACTAGAATTCTTCAAGTACGATTAGTATAGATCTAAAAATTCCTATCTTTTAGGTGTTATCGATGTATGATAGTAGAATTTTAAAAGAGTTTATGAACGCAGATCTAATTATTATTTCTTTTTATCTCTTATGTACTCTAGTTTTGGCTTTTGCTTATTCTAGGAAGGAGAAAAGTTATGAGGCTTATTTTGTTGGGAAAAACAAATATTCTCTTGTGGCATTGGCTGCTACTTTTTTTGCTACAGTAGTTGGTGCTGCATCAACATTTTATGTTGCGGAGCAATATTACAAAGAAGGAGCAAAGTTTTTCTTTGTATTATCTGGCACTTATATTTCTTCAATCTTTGTTGCTATTTTTGTGGTTCCTAAAATGTTTAGATGGTTGGGTAGTTTAACGCCAGGGCAAATCATAGCTGATATTTATTCGCCTAAATTGAAGAAATATTGTGGAATAGTTACGGCAATAGTTTCAGTAGGATTTGTAGCAGTACAAATACATGCATTTGGTTATGTGGTGGCATTTTTTTATGATTTTCCTACCTATTATTCGATAATTTTAGGGGGTATATTTACGGTATTTTATACGTCTTATGGTGGGATCAACGCTGTTATAAGAACTGATGTGTTTCAATTTTGTTTAATGTTTATAACAGTTTTTTTATTAGCAAAGTTTGCTATGAAAGCATCGGGTGATAATGTTAATGTCTTAGATCAATTAAATATGTTGAGATCAAAACCAGATTTTAACTTGAAAGATTTAATATTATGGCTCAATTTTTCTTTAATGTGTTTTAATCCTTCTCTGATACAAAGGATATGTATTGCACGTAATGTGATTCAAGCGAAAAGAGCAAGATTATTAAGTATAGGTCTTTGGATAGTGTTTTCTACTATTGTAGGAATATGTGGTATAGCTGTTTATGCAATGTTTCCTAAGATAGATCCTAAAATGACCATACCAACATTGATTACAGATATAGTTCCTGTTGGAATTAAAGGAGTAGTGATATCTGGTCTGCTTGCTTCTATTATGTCAACAGCTGATTCTGATTTAAATATGGCAGGAGTGAGTATTTATAAGGATGTTTTTCGGTATAAGAAGAATAATCGAGAGTTGTCTAGAGTTAGGAAAATTTCTTTTATCTTGGGAATATTTGCTATAGTGATGGCGTTAAGTTTTAAATCAATGATAGAGATATTATTGTTTGTTATAAATTGTTGGGCTATTACTTTTATGTTTCCTTTAATATTTGGTATTATAAATTTGCGTGTGTCAGCTAAAGCTGTTGTTTATGCTATATTGTTAGCGGTTATTTTCTCTGCAATTTGGGAGTTTTTTTTAAGAGGCAATTCGCCAGTAGGAAGTTCTATTATAGGGGGTAGCATTAATATGTTAGCTTTATTGATTTTTTATATTATGCAAAAAATGAAGGGTGTTTTACGGCTAGTTGGATAAATATTTTGAGTAGTGATAAAATTATATTGAAAAAATATAGGAAGCTATTAGTATAGCTGGTTAATTGAGAAATTCTGATATATTATTTGGCTCTTTACTTGGTTTAGCTGAGTGAATCAGACATTAATTATTTCAGGTATCAATAGTTAATTTAAGAATTAAGAGGCGAGAAAGAGTATGGGAAAGGAGAAGTTTGAAAGAAATAAGCCACATTGTAACATAGGCACAATAGGTCATGTGGATCATGGTAAGACAACCCTAACAGCGGCAATAACAAAAGTATTGGCGTCTAAAGGAGGTGCG
>JABSSG010000006.1 GCA_013214525.1 Rickettsiales bacterium
TGCCATGACTACTAGAGAAACATTAAGAGGATTAAAAAAATTTAAATTGGCACAAAATACACCAACTAAAAAATTAATACAAAGAACTACACCAACTGTATACAAAGAACCAATTGAATAAGAATTATTTAAAACTCGTTTATTTAAATTATCAAATAACAAGTTTACATTGATTCTAGGCAAAGAAAATATAGACTCTCCTTTGTGTTTTTTGTGTAAAATATATAAAACAATTGCTGAAGTTAGCATACCTATTGCAATACCTCTAGTGTCAAACTCCCCTGTAAAAATGCGTGCAATGATTACAGATGCAAAAGATATTATAGTTGGAAATATAAATAATTTCTTATTTATACGCATTCCAATCAAGCCAACTATTAATGGTGCAGCTACTAATGGTAATAAAAAACTATCTACCAACCATACTATTTCTAAAATACCTTTTCCAGACAGGATTATTAAAATAGAAACCAAAGATACTATTATACAGGAAGTTCGTGCAATTAATAATTCTTGTTTGTCATTGATAGATAACCACATTTTCTTACAAACATCATGGGCTATTAATGAGCTTACTGTATTTAAATATGAATCTTGAGTAGACATTATCATTGCCAATAACCCTGCTATCACCAATCCTTTTATGCCTATGGGTAGATAACTATCTATAAAAAAATATAGTGTTTTATCAAATTCAAGAAGATTAGGATTATTATAATAAGTTATTACCCCTATTGAAGATACAATTAAGAGTAAGGGAATTAATAATAACGATACACCAACAAAGCTTTGTAAAAACTGCTTTTTATCTTTTGCTATCAAAGATCTTTGAATATAAGGAATGTCAATGTTAGGTATTAATGCAAAAAATATAAAGCTAATAAACAAAGGAATATTCCCAGAAGATATTTCTATATGTGTTTTAGGTAACAAACTCCATACCTGTGTAATCCCACCTGATTGTTGATACCCAACAAAACAAGCTATGGGTAAAGCTATGAAAAATATCAAAAATTGAAATAAATCTGTGAAAACCACAGAAGATATACCGCCAAATGTTGAATAGATTGTCACAATAATCAGTCCAACTACCATACCCATGTTTTCTGAAATATCTAAAAAATAATGTAATAGATACCCTATAGCCATTGTACTCATTGCAGTAACAGCTATTGTGACAAATACTGATATCACATTAGTTACCCATCTACCAGTTTCCCCATACCAATGATGCATAATTTCACTTATCGAAATAAATTTATGTTTACGAAATATTTCAATATTAGTAGCAAGAAGTTTAGCAAGTATAAACCAAGATATGGGGGCAAAGAAAAGTGGTATTATGAAGAGTAAACCCAATTGATATGCTTTTCCAATATCCCCTATATATCTTGCACTAACCGCAGTAGCAAAAACCGTTGCAAGTAATACTATTGTAGAAAATGGTTTAGTACCAAGTGTATAATCTCTTATATTTTTGATTTTTCCGTAATTTAGTAAACCAATTACTAAACAAAAGAACATATAGCCAATGACTATTGCTACATCTATATGGGTAATTATTTTAGTCATATCTACTCCTAAAACCATTGATTGCTGCCCTCTCATTAAACTTTAGGGTGATTTATAATTACTTTCAGTTATAAAACAAGTATTTTGTTACCTTCCCTCTCTAGTTTTAATAGAAATCTATCAAAATCTTGAGAAACCTTATCAAGTTCTTTCTCGCTAATTTGCCCTATTTCTGCTACATCACATTCTTTAAAATATTTTCTGCATTCCTTCAGACTAATATCGATTATTGGCAACATTTTTAAGTTATCATTAAAAAGAAATACAGAGCTATCATCTTCACATTGATAATATAACTTAAAAAATAAACTCTTCACGTGTTTCAAATCCTCTACTGCAAAAGGAAACTTAACCTTAGCATCCTTAAAACTCCTCTCAATTTTCCAAACCTCATACGAAAACACAAGTAAAGCTCCTGCTATCACTTTTATTTCTTTTTTAGAAAACCAAATTTGTTTTTCTTTGTCTATGTACATATATGTTTTTATTTATACGTCTAAACAGTACAATTTTTCGTTTTTAATGCTTTACAATCATAATATTTTTAGGACTCAACCACAGCTTGGATACATTTCTAGTGGATTAATTAAAAACGGAAAAAAATACCAAGCAATAACCCCTCTTCAATTGACAAAGGCTAAATGATAACGCAACGTAATAGTCAAGTAATTTCTGATAGCATCATATGATACCACTATGTGCAAGTTTGCTTACTGCAAAATCTTAAACTACCCACAAAATTGTGTATATCTCTGTTAACACTAAACACAGTATCACCCCACTTTCTCATATTTCAAGGATTCCTTCAAATGTTTCTGTGTTGATTGCTCCGTTGCAAAAGTATAACCACTTCCCCAAACTGTTTCTATGTAATTTTTTCCTCCTGAAGCTTCATATAGCTTCCTACGCAACTTACATACAAAAACATCTACAATCTTTGACTCTGGATTGCCTTGTTTATGTTGATACAGACTATTCATTAAAGCTTCTTTAGTAACTACTGTTTCTCTTTGCACAGCTAAAGTTTCTAAGACTGCATACTCTGTACCTGTTAAGTGTACAATGTTGTCATCTATTTTCACTATACGAGTGTCTAAATCTATATAGAGTTTATCAAACCTTAATACTGATTCCACATGACCTTTAGACCTTCTAGCAATGGCTTGTATCCTTGCGATCAACTCTCCTCTATCAAAAGGCTTAGTTAAATAATCATCTGCTCCTAA
>JABSSG010000007.1 GCA_013214525.1 Rickettsiales bacterium
GAAGAAAAAAGAGTAAAACAAGAAGAAAAAGAGGAAAAAAGAAGACTAAAAGAAGAAAATAAAAGAAGAAAAATAGAAAGAAAACAGCTTCTTAAAGATGAAGATAAGAATAAAAAAAAATTACGTGCAGAATTAAAGAAAGAGTTAAAGAAGCGTCGAAAATTTGATGTTCTTCCAGATAAAATAGCGAAACAATTAAAGATAGCTAATAGATTTGCATCTAGTAGCATGTTACTTAATACGGCATTAAAGCTACCTATAGGTCGAATCGTTAAATTTATTGATAAATACACGCCTGATACACCTGACTCATTAGAAGTAAGGGCTATTAAAGAAAACCCATCATTATTACTAGAAAGTAGTGAATTTCAAGAACTAGTAACGAATCAAGAATTGTGGAAAAACATTTTAAAACTAAAGACTAAAGTAGCTACAAGAATTATTAAGGAGCTAAAATTTCCTGAGGATAAAGAACTCAGAAAAGCAGTAATCCCATTAGCTGAAAATATAGTAAGTAATGCTACACAATTATTTTTAAATAAGGAATTAATGCAAAATATTTTACAAAATGCAGCTGTCGTCATTGATCCTAAAAAATCAGACATTGAAAAAATGAACAGTCTAACTGAAATTTTACAAAACAGTAAAGACTTTGTTGCGATAGCTACATCTCCTGAGGTATGGAAATTAATTGAACACAAAAAGAGTGATATTGCAGCTCTTGCTGTGTCTAATCTTAACATTCCTGAAGGTCAACAAAAAGAGATGACAGAACTATTTGAAGACTTAATTCAAACTGCATCTGTGATATCAAAAGACCAAAGTAGGGAATTAATTCAGAATATAGTTAATAATTTGTCTGTTATCATAGATCCTAAACAAGATGAAGTTACAAAAATAAAACAATCATTTGAATTAATGGATCAAGCAATTCAATTTGTTGATTCTAATAAAGAAATATTAGAAAGCCTGAGGAAACATGAAAAAACTATCACAAAAATGCTTGCTCCTCATATGCCGCCTGGAATTAAGCCAGAAAAAGTTGTTAATGATATCTTATTAAACGAGAAAACTTTTAGTGCTCTGAAGACAGCTTACAGCCAGTATAAAGACAATAAATATCATGCACTTGGAGTAATACAAGCCATTACTACTATTGTTAAATCCTCAGAAATTAGAAATCTAGCTACTACCATTGTTCTTAATGGAGTGGTAAGCATAATGCCAGATTTTATTCGAAGATCATATATAAATGAGACAACTATTGATGATATACTAGCAAATAAAGATAAAAAAAGTAATGATCTAGCTAAATTATGCGAAGAGAGTTCTATCAATACCAATTTTATAACTAAATACAGTTTAAATGGTAGATGTTTGAAAGGTCTTAAGATCAATCATGACTTAAGTGATCTAACAATCAAGGGGTTTAACTTTAGTGGAGCTAGCTTAGGAAGTACTGATAATAGCTTCTCATTTGCAAATAGCAAAATATCAAAAACAGATTTTTCAAATGTACAGCTTGAAGGAAAACAAATAGATATTTCTGGAATAGAAATTGATGGAGAGAGCTTTGTTACCTTAATTGACTCGCTTGAAAAATGTACAGAAGTTAAAATTGATAAACCCATCAAAATAACAGAGTTATCTGACAAGTTACAAAAGAAAATCATGGATTCAAAGTTCTACAAAGAACATACAGATAAATTTGAACTTGCTCCAGTTAATGCGAAGTCAACTTCAAAAGAGATAGTCCCTGACAAGAAGAAACCATCTCTGACATTATCACAAAAAATGCATAAAGCGAAAAGCTTTGTACAAAAACTCCATGAAGCTAGGAATAAAGTTCAACAGCAATCTAAAAAAAGATAGTGTTCTGCAAGTGGTGGTTTGCCATCCTATTTTGTATTTGCTAGCCTAATATATGTTCTTCTGTGCTAAAAAAATTAGAAATTGTGCCTGAAATTGTTTCAAATAAATTAGTTTCAGCATTATATAAATCTAATACTTGATTAGCAGCACTCATACCACTAACTACTTGCATAGCGATATTAGTAGGGGTAAGCATGTTCATTCCAGTTTGCATTAGATCAATCACGGGCAAAATGGAGTTATATTCATCGCTAACACCATATTGTTGAATTCCACATTTAGCACCAGCAAGAAGTGCACTTGTAGCAGCGTGAGTAGGGTTGAATGACGTTAACCC
>JABSSG010000008.1 GCA_013214525.1 Rickettsiales bacterium
AGTACCATGATTTTATATCAAAAGAATTTTTACAAATATTCTGCATTTTCTTCGCCATAAACACTACTAATTAATGAGTTAACAATAATAGTTAATAATAAATAATTATATTAACATCTTTTTGAAAAAAATCAAGTATTTTAGAGGATCAACCCATTACACAACAAACTCTTTTTAGAGTTGAATGACCACAACCTATGTCTACCCTGAGTTGTTTAATTATTTAAACAACACAATTTAAATTCTCTATATAATCTTATACTTTACCGAAAAATACAATCTCAACCAAAAAAATATAAACATCCCATGCTATACAATACCATTTTTTACAAAAGCTGGAAACTGATAAATACATTACTCAATATATATTACCTATCATCTATATCAAATTTCCCTAAGATTATCGTCAAATTAAATACTAAATGTAAGCTATTTATTTTTTATCCAGAATCAACAATTATGCTTATTAAATATAAGGATTCTTAGGTTTTACCTTATATATTCTTGTCGGAACACTATGTAATTTAAAATAATCCTGTAGAGAATTTGTTAAGTATTTAAGATAATGGTCAGGGATTTCCTTAGTATGATTTGAAAAAATTTGAAATACAGGTGGTGAAGACCCTATTTGACTGATAAATTTAATCTTAATCCGTCTACCCAGTTTAGAAAGTGGTGGTTGATGTGCTTCAATGGCCTGAGCAAGCCATTTATTTAATTTAGATGTAGAAATTTTTATATTACACAACTTATTAAGAGCAATAGATTTATCCAGAATTTTATTAATATTTTTCTTTTTCAGTGCTGAAATATAAATAACTTTAGCGTTTGTAAGTTGTGAAAGCTTTCTAGCAACAGTATGACTGATATCATCAACAAACTTAGGATTAATGTTTATCAAGTCTATTTTATTAACAGCAACTATCAAAGGTTTAAACTCATCTTGTATGGCAATATTAGCAAGTTTCAATTCTTGCTTTGTAAGAATATCATCTGCGTTAGTGAGCAATATTGCAATATCACATATTTTTATTGCTTCTATAGATTTGCTCACCGACAATTTTTCAATTTTATCTTCTATTTTACTTCTCCTACGCATTCCAGCAGTATCAATGAGCTGTATATTATTATTTTTATAATTTATATCTACAAAGATAGAATCTCTAGTTGTTCCTTCTTCTTTACTGGTTATTAGTCGTTCCTCATTCAAAAATGAGTTGATAAGAGTTGATTTGCCAACATTAGGCTTACCAATAATAGCTATTTTTAAACTTTTATCTTCTTCCTGTTCTGAATCTTCATTTAAAGAGTCTTCTACAACATCACATATTGATTCATAAAGACCATCAAATCCTAAACCATGTTCAGCAGAAACTGAGCATAAAGTTTTATATCCTAGTTGATGAAACTCATAAAAATTGTTGCTTGCTTGCTTTCTGTCAATTTTGTTTACGACAACAATTACTGGCAAATTTCTTTTTTTTAGCCAAGAAGCTATAGATTTATCTTGTGGTGTAATACCAAGCGTTCCATCTACTACAAACAATATCAAATCTGATTTAGAAATCGCTATTATTGTTTGTTTATCTGTTTTACCTTTTAAGTCTTCACCACTACATATTTTAGAACTTAACCCCGCAGTATCAACTAGCTTAAATTTTAAATCAAATAACTTCCCATCAGCTATTTTATAATCCCTAGTAACACCTGCATAATCACTTGTAATAGCCTTTTGAGAACTAGCAACAAATCTATTAAATAAAGTAGACTTGCCTACATTTGCATTGCCAATTATTGAGATAGTATGCATATTTAATTAAAAACAAGTAGATTTCCTCGGTTTGAAAGCAAATATAAACCGTTTTTTGTTGCAATTGGTGAAGCATATTTTGCTTTAGGAATCTGAATTTTTTGTATTATTTTTCCTGTAAATGGTGAAATAACAAATAATATGCCATCCATTGAGGAAAGAAATAATTTCTTATTTACCATAATAGGTCGTGAATTAAAAACATGTTTGGATAAGTTTTGTATCCATTTAGCTTTACCAGTAAGTTTATTAATGGCTGACAATTGAGAGTTATTATTGATAGTAAAAATATAATCTCCTGCAAGCCATATTGAGTTTCCTCCTGCATAATGATTATTCCACTGAATATCTCCTGTCATAAGATTTAAGGCATAGATCCCCCCTTTAAAACTTGATATATAGGCAACATCATTACTAACTACAGGTGTGTATAAATCTCCTATAGCAGAAAACTTCTCATCTAATGCTAAATTCCATAGTTGTTTACCCTCTGCTATATTCACTGCATAAACTTGTCCTACTGAATAAGGAACTATTATCAGATCTTTATAAGCTACAAGAGAAGAAGTTTTTATCACCCCTAATTGTTCAACAGCACCTTCACTAACCCATACCAATAATCCTGTAGATAAATCTAAACAGTATAATTTATTATCTATAGTAAGAACAAATACCTTGTTTTTATAAATAATTGGCGATGTTTTTGATATATTGCTCATTTTATATTGCCATTTCTCTTTTCCTGTATCAGGATCCAAAATTTTGAGACTATCACTCCCATATGTCACGGCTAAGTAGCCATTTATAACAAAGAGTCCTCCACCTCTAAAAGCATCTTCTTCAGTATTATTAAAAGCTTGACTCCATATTGGGTTTTTTAGATCAGACAAATCATATGCATATACGATTGATTTATTTCCAAGAACAAATAATTTATTTTTGAGAATAACAGGAGTATTACCTACAAACTGATAATCTTTATTAAATGCATCATGAAGTTTATAACTATAGCTTCTCGACAGATTAGCCTTTAACGATGCTGAAATATTTTGGGGAGTTGTATTAAACACTCCTCCACTATTGTGCCAATACTGATTTTTTCTGGCATCTGGAATAATGATAGCTTTCTTTTTTAAAGAACTATCTACTTCAAATAATCGAATAGATTTCGTATCCACATCTTTATATTTAGAAACATCTATTTCTTTCTCAGTGTTGCTACAAGCCACTTGTATTACAATAAAAACAAGTACAACTAAACGTTTAAATAATTTCTGCATGAATAATTTCCATTATTAGGGTTTCAAATAATTTTCTAATATTGCATTAGAGAAAAATTTTATATTTTGTGGTGTCTTATCATCTTTATGTAAGTCTCCTAAAACATTTAAACCTTCATTTCGTTGGTTTGTTTCAATTAAAAGCTGTCCTAAAAGTAACTTTATCATATATAAATAAGGCTCATTATCTTTTTTAGCGGCTTTTTTAGTAGTTTTTTTTAGTATATCTAAAATTTTTTCATTATACTTGCTTACTTCATATTTCATCACAAGTTCTGCAGCTTTTATTTTTGCTAAATTAGAAATCTCAGGCTCTTTTTCAGAATCTTCTATAATACTTAATAATAATTGAATTGCTCTAGTATATTCTTTGTTCTGAACTAATGAATTAACATATTGAAATCTCGCAAATTTTGAATAAATACTCTTCTTAAATGGTATAAGTTTGCCAAAATCACCTTCTTTTATCTTATCTATTTTATTATCCGCTATAAACAAATTATAATATTCTTCAGACAATTGTTCTTGCTCATTAATAGCTTCATTCCTTAAGTAAAAATAAAAAGCTATGATGACAAATATTACAGCTATAAAAGCTATTATTCCTTTGTAATGTTTTTTAGCAAACAAATGAAATTTTTCTCTTTGTAAGTCTTGCTCTATTTCTTTAAATATATCTGTCATATGGTTTATAATGTGAGTATAGCTTTATGTAATTCAATATTTATGAGTATACCAATTGTTCTTGAATTAGCAACTTCCCGAGTGATCTATATATTGTATCATATTAACATTAATCAAATCTAAATATTTCCCCCATTTATTTTTGTTCTCTTCCTCAAATATTATTTTTTTATTAGCAGGAGCAACTAACCAATCATTATTTATTATTTCTTCTTCTAGCTGCCCACTAGCCCATCCACAATAACCAAATATAAATAAACTATCTTTAGAGGTTCTTCTTTTAGCCATAGTCTTTAATGAGGATATATTTGAACTTAATTTGATTAATGGATCTGTGCCTAACTTAACTTTTTTATCAAATTGCAGTATAAATCCTTTTTCGATTTCCATAGGCCCACCTGCATAAGCTTTAGTAGATTTTAAAGGAATATCTTGTTTCTCATGCTTCACAACAACGTTCCCTTCAAACTCAGTTAAAGGTTGATTTACTATTACCCCAACAGAACCTTCTATAGAATTACGTAAAACGTAAATAACAGTTCTAGAGAAATAAGACCTTGTGCTAAGAACTGGGCTAGCAATTAACACTTTCCCCATCAAATTATTTTCAAGCGATAACATAGTTTACTTTGCATAAATATACTAACCCTACTTAAAAGCTGGAGATCCCAGATATGATCAGCATCCCCTAATAATAAGAGAAAAGTAGCGTTGTATCAACTATTTATTACATCTCATATAGACCCCTGTTCCTTTTATACCCATTACACTTGAAGAGCCCTAGTTTTAAATTGCCTGCATCTCCCATAATTTTTTATAAAAACCATCTTGTTTCCTTATCAAACCATTATGCGTTCCTTCTTCAACTATTTTACCCTTATCTAAAACAATAATTCTATCCATATGTTTTAAAGTAGATAATCTATGTGCTACAGCAATAACAGTGGCTTTATTGTCTTCTAACATTTCGTTTAAAGAATCTTGAATTAGTTGTTCAGTTGGCGTATCTAAGCTACTGGTTGCTTCATCTAAAATTAAAATAGGTGAATTTTTTAATATGGCTCTGGCAATTGCCACTCTTTGTCTTTGTCCACCACTCAGTTTTACCCCTCTTTCTCCCACGACAGTTTTATAACCATACGGCATTTGTAAAATATCACGATGAATTTTTGCTTTTTTACATGCATTAATAATTTCTACATCAGATGCATTATATTTAGCCAACCTTAAGTTTTCATTAATACTTCTATGGAACATAGTAATATCTTGCGGAATAATAGAAATTATTTCTCTAAGAGATTCCTGAGAGATATCTTTTATATCAATATCATCG
The DNA here is from genome assembly GCA_013214525.1 of Rickettsiales bacterium. Classification (GTDB taxonomy): domain Bacteria; phylum Pseudomonadota; class Alphaproteobacteria; order Rickettsiales; family JABSSG01; genus JABSSG01. The sequence goes on from JABSSG010000008.1 coordinate 5,108, forward strand.
ATTGAAATTTTACCAGCACCAACATCAAAATACCTCAACAAACATTTTATCAAAGTAGTCTTGCCAGCTCCTGACATGCCAACAATACCAAGACGCTCTCTTGGTCTAATATCAAGATTAAATTTAGAAAGTATCAACTTTCCTTTTTTGCCATAAGAAAAGTTAACTTTTGAATATTTAATAACACCCCTAACATCATTTAAAATATGTGCATTAGGCTTATCTTTTACACCTAAAGGGGTATTAACAAAATTATATGAAGATCTCAATTGAGCTATGCTTGGGTTGATATTGAATAATAAACTTTCCAAAAATTTATCTAGGTGGACATGAATCTTTAATGTCATCATTGCTATAAATGCAAATCCACCTGCCGTAATATACCCATTACGATATAAATAAGCTAATAGATAAATTTGAGCAGCACTCATCACTACTACAATCGCAGTATCAGCATTATCTACAAAATAAGCATCATATTTTCTTGTTTTTCTATCCCAATTTACCCATTTAGTAATTGATGGTTTTAATTTCAACTTAAACTCGGTTAGAATATTGCCGATAATTTTTATCCCAAAAATATTAGTTATGGAATCATTAACTATTCCTATTGTCTCCTGTCTAGCATTAATACATGTTTGTTGCAGTTGCATTTGTTTTCTTAACAGGAAATATATCAATGGCGTGTGAATAGCAATAAATACTATAAATAACAATGCTGACCATATATTAACCTTAAATAAAAAAAACAAGGCTATAAATATAGCTGCAACAGCCCTAGAGTTATCAAAAAAATGACTTATCAACACACCTAAACTACTTTGAAAATCAGCAATCTTATTAGATATTTCTCCAGATAAATGAGAATCAAACCAATGTAATGAATGACGAACTGTCTTACTATAAATATCAGTTATGGTTTGTTCAATAATCATAGGCATGTATTTTGCGTCTAAAAGCCTACTTATAAAGAATACCCCATGGAATATTAAATTGTAAAAAACAAACAAAAACAGTAAATAGCTTAACTCAGCATTTTCTTTTGATGCTATTGCGTCAATGATTTCTTTTATTTTATAATCAACTGAAATCTCAAATATCGCTGCAGATATATAAAGGCAAACTGATGCTAAGAAATATATCTTGTACTTTGAAACAAGAACTAAAATATATTTTTTTAAGTTAATATTGTCTATATTCATTGCTTTGAGATAAATTTCTGTCCGCCCATATAATTATGAAGCACTTTAGGAATTGCAATCGATCCATCTTCTTCTTGATAATTCTCTAAAATTGCAACTAAAGCACGACCTACAGCCACACCTGTACCATTCATGGTAAAAGGATGTTCTAATTCATTATCATCATTCTTACGATACCTTGTTCTCATACGTCGTGCTTGAAATTGTCCACAAATAGAACAGCTAGAAATTTCTCTATAGCAATTTTGACTCGGCAACCATACTTCAAAATCATAAGATTTTTCTGCATGAAACCCTGTATCTCCCTCACATTTTAACACTTTCCTAAAAGGCAACTCAAGACGCTCTAAAACTTTCTGAGCAGATGTCATCAAGTTTCTATATTCTTCCACATATTGTGCTTTGGTACAAATTACTACCAATTCTACCTTATAGAATTGATGCTGTCTGATCATTCCTCGTGTATCCTTACCAGCACTACCTGCTTCTGATCTAAAATTAGCGTTAAAGGATGCGTATCTAATCGGTAAAATATCTTCTTTAATTATGTTATCAGCTACTAAATTTACAAGCGATACTTCAGCTGTAGGAACTAACCACATATTATTTGTTGTTACAAAAGAATCTTCAGCAAATTTTGGTAATTGACCTGCAGCATACATGGATTTCGGTAATACCAAAAGAGGAGGTGAAACTTCTTGAAAACCACTCTCTTTCGTATGAATATCAAGCATAAAATGTCCTAAAGCTCTTTCAAGCTTTGCCAAATCACCCTTTAAAGTAACAAACCGACTACCAGAAATTTTTGCTGTTTGAACAAAATCCATTAACCCAAGATTTTCCCCTAAATCAAAATGAGCCTTAGGTTTAAAAGAAAATTGACGTGTAGTGCCATGTGTTGAAATAACTCTATTATCATCATCTGCATTACCAGATGGCACATCTACTGCAAGTAAATTTGGTAGTTTTTTGAGTAAATCATCAAAAATTTCTATTGCTTCTCTTTCTTTCTGCTGAACTGACTCAATATTCTTTTTTATATTTTTTACTTGCTCTTTTAATGAATCAAATTCATCTCCTGTTTTATTTTTAAGATGAGCAACTGCACTTGATTTTTCATTTTTTAATTTTTGCAAACTTTGTAATTCCGTCGTCAATTTTCTGCGTAGCTCGTCTGCAGCTAATATCTCCTTCGAAGCATTTACAACTCCTCGTCTAGCTAAAATTTGATCAAATTCTTTAGAGTGATTTCTTATAAATTCAATGCTATGCATTCCAATTTCCCTATTTGAATATTACACATCCCAAAATAGATATTTCATAAAGCAAAATCATAATGCTAGCAAGAATAATCTGGCTTAAAGCATCAGGAGGAGTAATTATAGCAGCTATTGCAAATATCAAAACTATTACAATTCGCCTATTTTTCTTCAGAGTATTTACCGTCAATAAACCTATTTTATTCAATAAAATAAGAATCACTGGCAATTGAAAAGCAATCCCAAAGGAAAACATAATCTGTGTAGCTAAATGTAAATATTCACTAATTTTAGGATAAAGTTTAATTGATATTGCATTTTCTACATTAGCACTGGTCTCAAAACTTAAAAAGAATTTCCATGCTGCTATTAAGATATATTTATATGAAATAGTGATTCCTATCAGAAATAAGCTCGGAACAGCACATAATAATAAATAAGCATATTTTTTTTCATGAGATTTTAATCCTGGCAAAGCAAATATAAAAATCTGCATAAATAAAAATGGGATTGTTACAAGCAAAGCAATAAAAAAAGCTAATTCTAAATAGGTCATAAAAGCTTCTGTGAGCTGGGTATAGACGATCTCTCTATTACCCCCACAACATTTTAAAAGGGGATTAAGCAAGAACATATAAATTTCTTTTGCATATATATAACTTGCCATAAATATAAGAACAAAAAAAACAGCAACTCGAGTTATATGTCGCCGTAATTCTAAAAAATGAGTTTTGAATGGTAGGTCTTTGGTCAATATGTTAATTCGTTCATATATATTATACATTATAGATACAACATATTGTTGGGTTGTGCAAATCTAAAAAATGTTCTAAAATCGATCCGATTTAAATTAAAGAGGGTAAATGTATGACTGTTGATATTGACGAACAGATTATAGAGCAAGTTACATTAGAAAAAATCATAGAATCCTCAAAGAATATATCTGATTTTCTGCAGGATACACCAACAATTTCTATCGATGGATTTATTGAATGTTTTAACCATGATGTGTTTTTCAAACTTGAAAACTTACAAAAAACTGGTTCTTTCAAAATTCGTGGCGTAATAAACGCTCTTGTTAATTTAAAAAAAAATAATGCTCTTCCAAATAAAATTGTAAGTTATGGCTCAGGAAATCATGGTATAGCTCTAGCTTGGGCAAGCAAAGCTTTTGGTATAAAAGAGATCAAATTATACTTGCCTCACTCTGTAGCCAAGATAAAAAGAAACTTAGCACATAAATACGGAGCAAAGATTATTCAAACAAAAACAATATCAGAAGCAAAAAAACTAGCAGAAACTGAAGCTAATATAGCCAAATACACATTAATTGCCCCCTCAAACAACAATGATATTATTACTGGAGCAGCTACAGTTGCTTATGAATCTTTACAAACTCAGCAAGGATTTGAAGCTATTTTTATTCCTATGGCTGGAGTTGATTTATCTGCAGGCACCCTTATAACTAAAAATTACTTATCTCCTACAACTAAAGTATATGCTGGAGAACCAAAAGAAATAAATGATGATCTTTATCAATACAAACCAGATACATTATCACAATTTGAAGAAGCACTTCATACTATAGCAGATGGTACAGCAGCATTGGGTATCACTAAGAAGATTTTCAATCATGTAAAACATTTAGATGGTGTATATAAAATATCAGAAAAGGAAATTAAGTATTGGACTACACAATTTTATAAATTCACTAAAAATTTTTGTGAACCAAGCTCAGCTTTAGCATTAGCAGCTGCACATAGATGGCTTGAGATACAAGAAGATGAAACTCGTAAAAAAATATTGATTATAGTTACAGGAAGTAATATATCTAGTGCTACACAGAAGAAAATTCTGCATAGCAAACTTTCAGAGATGACCCCCTCTGAACTAAACTTCCATAATAAATATGTTACATAATATAAAGAAATTCTTAATTGCCTGTTGTATAATATTTGCATACAGCAATTGTCAAGCTAAAGAACTCAATGTCCTAGTTACTATAACTCCCATTTATAGCTTAGTTAAAAATGTCACTGGTGACCTTCAAAATGTGCAATTATTAATTGATAAAAACATGTGTCCACATGATTATCAAATGCGCCCTTCAGATGTTCGTAAAATAAATAGAGCTGATCTAATAATTACAGTAGGGGAAGGATTTGAAGTTTTCTTGTTTAATTACTTAAACAAAGCTCATATTAACGCCGAAATCAAAAAACTAGTAAAAATCAATAATCTAACCCTGTTACCTGCTAGCGATTCATTTCAAAATAATACACACGCACATCATCATGACCACGATCACGACCACGATCATACTTGCAATCATGATCACTCTCATAAACATTTACATTATGATGATAATGTGGAATTTGACTGGAATTTTTGGCCGTCACCTAAAAATGCTAAAGCAATTGTAAAATGGGTTGCTAAAGAACTTTCTAGCAAAGACCCTACTAATGCCAAAATATATTCACAAAATGCTAAAAAAACTATAGCTAGAATAACAAAGCTAGATTCGAAAATCAGAAAAAAACTAACTCCTGTAAAAAACAAAAATTTCATTGTATTGAATGATTATTATCAATATATAGAAAAAGAATATGGTCTATCTAATGTAGGTGCTATCGTTATAGATAAAAATTTTGGCTATAGTGCAAAAAGAATCGATGGGATTAAAAAAATAGTTAACAAAAAACATGCTAATTGCATATTTGTTGAACTTCATACTCCTCGAGAACTAGTTAAAAAAATAGAATATATAACAGGAGCAAAAGTAGCATATGTAGATATAGAATGGGGAAGGTCTAATGAAAATATTACCGATAAGGATGTTTACTTTTCTATGATGGAACAAAATGCACAAAATATAACCGAGTGTCTACTCCATAAACAAAAATAATTTGATCAATCAAATTATGAGCAGATGCATGCTTCCACCTTATATAGAACAAAAAGATTGCTTGCTTTTCCTAGGTATTGTTAATATATTTACCCTTGAGGCGGACAGGTAAATCGCCAATTCGGACAGGTCTGAAAGGAAGCATCCGTAACGAATCCTATCTGGGTCGCCTCACATCATTAAATTATATTAAAAAATGGATTTAGCTATAATCGGTGCAGGACCTGTAGGTTTATTCGCAGCATTTCAAGCAGGGTTATTAGGTATAAAATCTTGTGTTATAGATTCACAAGAATTTGTTGGTGGACAATGTTCCGCATTATACCCAGAAAAACCAATTTACGATATTCCAGCACATTCTTGTATTTCAGGAGACACACTTACTAAAAATCTTGAAACACAAGCAAAACATTTCAATACAGTTTTTCATCTAGGAGAACAAGTAACAGAAATTTCCAGAGAAGACAAAACAAATAATTTCATTTTAAAAACTCCAACTGGCAAAATCATACAAGCAAAAACTATATTAATCGCTGCAGGCTTAGGAGTTTTTCTACCTAATAAACCAAGAGTTAAAGATATAGAAAATTATGAAAATAAATCTATCTTTTACAGCATTAAAAATAGAAATTATTTTAAAAACAAAGACATAGTTATATTTGGTGGGGGAGATTCAGCCGCTGATTGGACTATTGACCTTGTTGATATTGCTAAATCAACTACCCTTGTGCATAGAAGAGAGCAATTCAGATGTGCTCCTGCAAGCATGAATGCTTTAGAAACTTTAGAAAAGAACGGCAAATTAAATATCGAAAGATCAAAACAATTAATAGAATTAAAAGGAAATAAAAATACTGGAGAACTACAAACTGTAACTATTGCAGATGCAGATAACAATACAAAAGAACTTAAAGCCAATGCTAGTCTATTCTTTTTAGGAGCATCAATCTCTCTTGGACCAATTATAAATTGGCAATTAAATATAGAAAAAAAAGCAATCAAAGTAGATCCATCTAAAATGTCTACCAATATTTCAGGTATTTTTGGTGCAGGCGATATAATAACTTATCCTGGCAAACTTCAATCAATAGTAGTTGGATTTGGTGAAGCTGTAAGAGCTTGTTATTCTATACATGCTTATTTGAACCCTAATAAAACTCAAGGATTTATACATTCTACTTCACAAGCTGACTTATTTACTCCTGCTAAAGTTTAACTCCTAAAGTACAACTGAATATATAGCTGCTTGACATTAACTAACAAGCTTTTCTTGACGTATCAACAATTTGAAACTACGATGCAATCTCAAATTGCACAACATAATTTCAAAAAATGTTAGATACAGAATCAGGTTACTTAGATCAAAATTATAATAATAAAGATTTATTTTATAAATGTTATCTAAGTGATAAATATTTAACAACAAACTTACAAGACTCTATAGAAAGTATAGATCCTACAAGCATATCATTCTCATTTTTTGATATTGGACTAAGCCAAGAGGAAATAGACTTATTTTCTAGTTTTGAAATAAATAATTCTGATTATTTAATATTAGCGGAAGACCTACATAACTTACAAGAACAAACAAAAGATTTTCTAGGGAAGTTCAAATATGATATCAGAAGAAATAAAACAGAGTCGGTTAGAGAAGGGGCAAAACTAATTACTAAGCTTACTAGCACAGTTTTAGGAGCATCAGGTTATGATTCAGCATTAGTTATACTCAAAACACTTCCAGCTGGTTATGCTGAAAATATTTATCTTCATAGAGATAAAAATAACTTTGAAATATTAGGCATAGATAATCTATGTGAATTTGAAAATAAATATTTTTTTATCTTTGTATTAAAAGGTATAACAACTCTATATTATCAGTTTAACGAACAAGAGAAAGAGCTCTTCAATAGCTATGCCAAAGACGACTTAAATTCTTTTGGTTATTATGCTTCAATGCCAGATTGGTTCTCAGAGAAGGGACTAGAACAAAAAATCAACATATCAAACTATGTAATGCCTGAATTTGGCTATGGTTCTGTGCATTTAGCAGGGGAAAAACTTGGTACATGCCATGCTATCCCTTTAGCACCAACTAGTAGAGTAATTTTATTAATAGCACCGGACGAAGAATATTTAATTAAGAGGTAAAAATGGATCAAAATATAATAGCAGAAGAATTATCTTTAGAAGAGATTTCAGAACAGATAAAAGAAGTACGTATCAAAATAGACACTATAGAAACCAAACGAAATGAAATAAAAGAAGAGAGAGAAAAACTCGAAGACATACTTATTATCAAAGGGGAAAGAACCCAACAAATTACAATTGAAGATATTCAAGAATGCAAAGAAACATCTGAAAACACCATAAAAGAATACGATGCCAAAATAGAACAACTAGAACAAAAAGCTTTAAATATTCAAAGTCAATTGTATATCAATTCTCCAAGTATAGTTAAATCAAAACAAGAACTAACTCAATTAGGAATTATTATCCCACCTTATTGTAACCTAGTATGTTGGAATAATGTAATTACCGTAGCTTCAACACCTGGAGAGACAATTAAAAAACTCATAAAATTACTAACATCTTTTGAAAGCACTTTAAATGAGTTAACAGCTGCTAGAAATGCTAAATTACTTGAGCTAGAGAAATTTGATAAAAAACTAGAAGAAGAATTATTAGCACAACAAGAGTTATCACTTGTTCTAGAAACAGCTAAAATAAATAAACAGCTTGAAGACCTTTTTGATGGAGATATCAGTATTGAATCTATATTTGGCGATGAGAAAGATAGTACAAAGAGCGAGGTAGTGAGTAGTGATACTTCTGAGCAAGAACAAGAGGTAACAGGAGAAACTACTACGTATGTTAACTATGAATATCACAATTAACAACTCAAGATATTCAATAGCTTGAGTTATTTTTAAATGGATGCATTACTTGCTGAAAAGACTTTATAGAAAAAATAAGCTTCATTATAAAATTATAACTCAGTATGTTCCGCTATCTCACCACATATATTATTGCAGTATTCTTCTCCTTTTGATTGTTCCACAGCTGTATCACATACACCCCAAAAATCTTTAGAATTTGGTAAACAAGGTACAATCTTATCAGCATATGCATACCAATGATATGATGAAGGCATATTAATATATTGAGAAGCAATACTTGTAAATAATTCACACTCTTCTTTATGATCCAATCTGCTGTCTTGACATAATAATCTAGTTTCCTCATCACTGGATACACAATCAAAAAGATTATCAAATTTCCCTGTCTCTTTAAGTGCCTTGTGAATCTGTAAAACTTTATCATAACAATCTATTGCTTCACCTTTTACCAAAGTTTGTTTAGAAATTTTCATATAATCCACTCCTTTACTTTAATTTATTCTTATTCAATTGTAGATATATATTCAGAAAATTACAGAGAAAAAAGAAAAATAGAAGCATCTTGACTAGTCTCGTCAGAATAGGATATGTTAAAGGGTTAATTATAAAGAAATTTTATGTCACAATTAATAAAAGAACTTGCTCAAAAAACTTCTGCTTGGCCATTTGAATTAGCAAGAAAAATTTTAAAAAGAATTAACAATAAAACTCCTGATAAAGGATATGTACTATTTGAAGCCGGTTATGGACCTTCAGGCTTACCACATATCGGCACTTATGGCGAAATGATTAGAACTAAAATGGTACAAAATGCCTTCACACAAATTTCAGACATTCCCACAAAGTTTTTTGTTATTTCAGATGATATGGATGGGTTAAGAAGCATCCCAGAAAACATTCCTAATCATCAAATGTTAGAAAAACATCTACAAGAACCTTTAACTTCCATACCTGATCCATTTAACGAATGTCAGAGTTATGGTCATTACATGAATAAAAAACTTAGAGAATTTCTTGATCATTTTGGTTTTGAATATGAATTTAAAAGTGCAACTGAATTATACAAAACTGGGCAACTAGACGAGTATCTTTTAAAAGCTCTCAAAAACTATGATAAAATAATGAAAATCATGCTTCCTACACTCAGGGAAGAAAGACAAAAAACTTACAGCCCATTTTTACCAATCTGCCCAGAAACTAACAAAGTACTTTATGTACAAGTGATTGATAGAGATATAGAAAAAGGCACGATAACCTATTTAGATGAAAAAACTAAACAAAAAATTACAATGCCTGTCACAGAAGGGAAATGTAAATTACAGTGGAAACCAGATTTTGGAGTTAGATGGGCTGCTCTCGATGTAGATTTTGAAATGTACGGAAAAGATCATTTAGCAAATGGCAAAATTTATAGTAGTATTTGTAGGGCTGTTGGAGGAAATCCTCCTGAACAATTCTTTTACGAACTTTTCTTAGATGAAGAAGGTCGTAAAATTTCCAAGTCAAAAGGTAATGGTATTACAATTGATGAATGGCTACAATATGCCCCTCTTGAAAGCCTAGCTTTTTATATGTATCAACACCCAAGAAAAGCAAAAAAACTTTATTTTGATGTAATACCTAAAGCAGTTGATGAATACATAGCTTTTTTAAATAAATTTAATAAAAGTAATCAACAAGAACAACTTGATAACCCTGTAGCACATGTTCATAATTTTGAAGTACCAAAACATGAATTGCATGGCTTAACATTCAATTTATTAATAAATCTTGCAAGTGCCTGTAATCCAACAGATCAAAATATACTGTTAGGTTTTATATCAAAATATGCAACAGATTTCGATCCAGCTAAGGATAAATTCATATATATGTTATCTTCTTATGCTAGAAAATATTATGAAAACTTTATAAAACCAAACAAAGTTTATAAAACACCAGATACGCATGAAAAAGAACTACTTGAAAGAGTAAAGAAATCCTTGCAAGAACTTCCTAAAAATGCTACTGCAAGTGATGCTCAGAATATTTTTTATACTGTTGCTAAGATAGCAAATTATGAAAATATGAGAGATTTCTTTCTCATGATTTATGAAACTCTGCTTGGTCAGAAAGAAGGACCTAGACTTGGTTCATTTGTTTTATTATATGGGATTGATAAGACAATAGAATTAATAAATTCAGCATTAAAAAAATAGTGAAAATATGACAAAAATAAAAAGAATAATTGCCAGAGAAATAATAGACAGTCGTGGCAATCCTACAGTTGAAGTTGACGCATGTTTAGAGAATGGCATATCAGGCAGAGCGACTGCTCCCAGTGGTGCTTCAAAAGGTATTAGAGAGGCTGTAGAATTAAGAGATGGCGATATAAATAGGTTTCATGGAAGAGGGGTTTTAAAGGCTGTCAATAATGTTAATACCATAATTAACACAGGACTAATCGGCAAAGATTGTACCAATCAAGAAAATATTGATTCTATTTTGTTAGAACTCGATGGTACTGAAAATAAATCTAAGCTAGGAGCAAATGCAATTATAGCTACCTCAACAGCTGTATTAAAAGCAGCTTCTTTATCACAGAAAAAAATATTATGCAGGTACTTAAATAACAATTGTTCTCTCTTACCAATACCTTTCATGAATATTCTAAATGGTGGTGCTCATGCAAATAATGGATTAGATATTCAGGAAATTATGATTGTACCAGCTGAAGCTAAAAATATAAAAGAGGCCATCCGAGCTGGAGCAGAAATATTTTCGTCATTAAAAGAAATTTTATCTAAAAAAAACCTAAGTACATCTGTAGGAGATGAAGGAGGCTTTGCTCCAAAACTTAAATCAAATACAGAGGCAATAGAACTAGTAATGTTAGCAATTCAAAAAGCTGGATACAAATCTGGAAAAGATATTATGCTTGCACTTGATGTTGCTGCTTCTGAATTTTATAGAGACGGTTTATATTATATAAAAGAAAAAAATAAAGGAATCTCAAATAGTGAATTTATTCAATTTTTAGAAGATCTGGTGACTTCTTTTCCTATTTATTCAATTGAAGATGCTTTAGCACAAGACGATTATATTGGATGGCAAGAAATAACCAAAAAATTAGGCAATAAAATTCAATTAGTAGGAGATGATATCTTTGTAACTAATGAAAAAATTCTTTCCAACTGTATTAAAATGCAAATAGGAAATTCTATTTTAATAAAGCCAAATCAAATTGGTACAATTACTGAGACTTTAAGAACAATTAGATTAGCTCAAAAAAATAATTACAACTGTATTATGTCACATAGATCAGGAGAAACTGAAGACACTGTAATTGCACATCTTGCAGTAGGTTTTAATTGTAATCAAATTAAAATAGGGTCAATTTGCAGATCAGACAGAACCGCAAAATATAATGAGTTAATAAGAATAGAGGAATATTTAGCAGAAGATGCAAAATACAGCAAGTTACATACAGTATTTGCTCAAGCTTGTTATACATAATGAGTATATCTAAGTGATAAAGAAAAATGGCTTTTTAGAAGCAAAAAGAATTCTTTTAATTTGTGACCCTTACCAAAAAATACAGGAAACATTTGCATTTTTTAACAAGATTGATGATTTTAATTTCAATGTAAAAACATCTGTTGAATCTATTCCTATCCCTGGTCGCCCTGACAGCCCTATTCTTGTGCCTCCCTCTAAACTACCTATGCGAAAAATGACGTCCAAAGAAGGAGTTGCTGCTATGATCCACGCTATTGCTCACATAGAATTCAATGCTATTAATATAGGATTAGATGCTGTATATCGTTTCCAAAATATGCCTGAACAATATTATTATGACTGGTTATTTGTCGCAAATGATGAAGCAAAACATTTTTCACTACTAAACGATTATTTAAATACTCTTGACTATCAATATGGCTCTTTCAATGCACATAATCGATTATGGGATATGACCTTAAAAACTGAAAGCAATTGCCTTCATAGAATGGCACTTGTACCAAGAGTTCTTGAAGCAAGAGGATTAGATGTTACTCCCTCATTATTAGAAAAATTTGCAAAGATAAATGATCATAAAGCATGTGAGATTTTAGAAATCATTCAAAAAGAAGAGGTAAAACATGTTGAAATTGGTAATTATTGGTACAAGTTTTTATGTGATTTAGAGGGTCTAAATTATATACAAACATTTGAAAAACTTCTTAACATATACGCTCCAAACACAATTAGACCTCCCATTAATAAACCTCTTAGAAAAAAAGCAGGGTTTAACCAAGAAGAAATAAACTTTTTAATGGGAATAATCGAAAAACAGTAAATTATTATCACTCTTTCCATTTAATGGAGCAACCCATACTAGGCATCTGCTGTCCAGTAAATTCACCGGTCTTGGCAATTTCAGACATTGCTAAAAATAATTCTCTCTTAGCATCTGAAATATGCTCCATTCTTGTAGAATCTAATCTACCTCTATATTGCAGCTCTAAATCACTATTGAACCCAAAAAAATCTGGTGTACATACTGCATCATATTTTTTGGCAATTGCTTGTGATTCATCTAAAACATAAGGAAAGTTGAAGTTATATTTTTTAGCAAATTCCTTCATGTTTTCAAAAGAATCCTCTGGGAAACTAGTTGCATCATTCGAGTTAATTGCAATAAAACCAATCCCTAATGTTTTTAGTTCTGTAGCATCTCTTACAATCTTTGAAACCACTGCCTTAACATAGGGGCAATGGTTACAAATAAATACTATAACTAACCCTTTAGTTCCTTTAACATCAGCTAAATTATAAAATTGCTCATCTACACCGCATAACTTAAAATCTTGTGCCTTCCAAGATTTCTCCATTTTTGGAGTTGATAACAATACCATTCTTTTAAAACCTATTTAGTGATAGAGATTTTTTTAATTCCTCTTTTAGATTCATCAGTCTTAGGAATAACTAATTTTAGAACTCCATTCTTAAAATTAGCCTTTATTTTTTCTTGTGCTACATTATCCGGCAACTGTAGCATCTTGGTAAAGCTACCATATTCTCTTTCTATCGTATGAACTGTTGCATCTTTTGTTTCTTCAGAATGATCTTTTTTACCTGTAATTTTTAATATTCCGTTATCTAAAGAAACCTCAATATCCTTCTCTTCAACTCCAGGCATTTCCATGAGAACCTTATATTCATTTTTAGTTTCCATAATATCTGATTTCGGCGTTAGTAAGTTGTCTTTGCCAGAAGGCCAAATATCATCTGACCAAAATTCTCTAAACATATTATCTACTGCATCATGCATCTTATGCAAAGAACCCCAAGCTTGGTTCTTTGAAACTTTATTTGAATGTTTCGGTAAGTTTTTTGTCATAGCTAGTACCCCATATATTAAGTTATTAAACCTTATATTATTAATATATGTCTGGTTGATTTTTTTTAAAGAGTTTCTCTAAAATTTTATATGCAAGCATAATGCTTATTATAATCCCAGTACTAGAATGGTTAGTTTTTGTTATAAATATCATTTTTTCTCATAAACAACATTATGCTCACAACAAAAAAATTACACGATATTGAGCTATCCGGTTGGTAGTATTTGCTAATACCTATAGCAATTGTAGAAGCCATATTTGCACTTGTTTTTCTATTTTGTGGCAGAACTAAAGAACCTAATAAATTTGGAACACAACCTCAAAAAGCAAGTAGATTAGAATATATCCTTACTTTTATTTTTTTACCTTTAAATATTTTAATGACCCTAGCATTTTTTGCATCATCAATACTAGAAGATGCTATTTAGCTTTCTTGTATACAGAAATATTTCGTTGTACTGAATATAAACAAATTATATACTTTACTAATAACCTTATTATCTAAATAAATTAGATTAATTATGAATCCTCTCAAATATTTTGCAGCTTGGAAATTACCCTCTAGAATAAATCGTACAAAATACTGTGCAATCAACTTAATTTATTTAATTGCTATATTTATACCTATATTTATATATGCACTATCCACAGCCTTGTTACCAAAGCTAACAGAACATACTAATTCTGCTATAATGTTATTCACTTTGATTCTTGGAGGTTTTTTTATAGCTTTCTGTATTTTTATTATCATATCTCTCTATATACTAATAATAAAAAGATTACATGATATTAACTTAAGCGGGTGGTATTTAACCGTCTATATTCTTCCTATCATAGGTGTACTTCTTAGAAAATATTCAATTCCTGCAATAAGTATTCCTTTAGAACTAGTAGGACTTATATTTTCTCTTGTTATTCTTTTAGTGAGGGGAACTGAAGGACCTAATAAGTTTGGCTCACAACCATCAAAATCACCTAGATCTGAATATATTCTTACTTTTATTTTTGTGCCTTTATATGTTGTTCTTCTGCTATGTGATATTGTGATCCGTATAGCTGAGTATTCATCAATAGATATTGTAAAGTTTTTATTACAATAAAACCACCAATAAACAATTCGAATGTACATGTTAAATGGTCTATAAGCCGGATTCTGTATCAGCAAAATGCTTAGGCTATTATTTATCTGAAGTTTTTATTACTAAAAACTTTATGCGACTCACCTCAAATAGCTACATGAAGGACTTAACATGCTGACTTGTGTTAACCAAATCACTCTATTTTTTCTTAGTCTTGCTCATGGTAGGGTTTACACTGCCAGTTTAGTCACCTAAACTGCGGGGTGCTTTTACCACTCCTTTTCACCTTTTCCTATTATATTCAATAGGTAGTTTATTTTCTGTTGCACTTTCCCTAGGTCTAAAAACCCGCTGGACGTTATCCAGTACCATTGTCCTTTTGAGTCCGGACTTTCCTCTTACGAATTAAAATTCATTAAGCAATAGCCAGACCATTTAACAATATGGTTATTATTATCTATACCACTCATATATTCAAGAAAAATATGCTTAACCTTATACCATAGAATATTATTGTATTCTTCTAATATAGTATTATTCTAATTAGCTTTAGTAAGTTTAATGACACATAAAATTTCAAAATGACGAAATTATTAGTTATAGCAATATATTTTTCTATCATTATTGCAATAGGACTCTTAGCTCTTAGAAAAATAAACACATCTAAGGATTTCATGCTAGGTGGTAGAAGATTCAGTGCATTAACAACTGCACTTGGAGCAGGGGCTGCAGATATGAGTGGATGGCTCATGATAGGCTTCCCAGGTCTAATTTATTTATCTGGCGTGGCAGGAATATGGATGGCAGTAGGATTAATTATAGGTGCGTATCTTAATTGGCATTTTGTAGCAAAACGACTAAGAATAGAAACCCAAAAATATGGTAATGCAGTAACTGTAGCAGGATATATTTCCAATAAACTTAAAGATAAATCAGGCATTATTAAAATAATAATAGCTGTTATGACTGCTATTTTTTTTGTGATATATATAACTTCTGCTTTAGTAGCTTTATCATTACTAATTAACACTGTATTTCCAAATCTTGGATATATCGAAGGTTTATGGATTAGTGCAATATTCATTTTCATATATACATCAATTGGTGGCTTTGTAGCCATTAACTGGATTGACGTATTACAAGGACTACTAATGTTAGGTACTCTTCTTATAGTACCTTTTGCTATAATTATAAATCAAGATGGTTTTGCAAATTCTTATAATGCACTACAAGCAATAAATGTTAATATCATCGATCCTTTTTCAAATCTTAAAACAATTACTATAATATCACTATTGAGTTGGGGCATAGGTTACTATGGACAACCTCACATATTAGTAAGATTCATGGCTATAAAAAAACCAAAAACTCTAGCTCTGTCTAAAAATATCTGTATGACTTGGATGGTTTTATCTATAATAGGAGCATTTTGTATTGGTTTATTTGGGAAGCTTCTATTTAGCAATAAAAATATTAATCCAGAAACAATATTCTTATTATCTGCTGACAAGCTCTTTCCTGCATGGTTTTCAGGCATTATATTAGCAGCAGTGCTTGCAGCAATTATGAGTACAGTTTCAGCTCAATTACATGCAACCGCTTGTTCTATTACCAAAGACATATTATCTAAATTCAACAAAAATCTAAATAATATTTGGGTTATTAGAGCCATGATGCTATTAATAATATTAACAGCCCTATCTTATGCACATAACCCTAACTCTACTGTATTGGGGCTAGTAGCTTTTGCATGGGCGGGATTAGGAAGTGCCTTTGGCCCTGTAACACTTTTTTCCCTTTATTCAAAAAAAATGACTAAGGAAGCGGCATTATATGGAATAATAATCGGTGGTGCCACAGTCTTAATTTGGCATTTTTGTAAGAGATTTGGAGGAATATTTGAATTACAAGAAATTATCCCAGGATTTATATTCTCCAGCATAGCAATCATTATAAAAAATCGTAAAACTAATAGTAGAATTTAAACATCACTACTCCACCTTGCAAGAGTTAATGTTTTATTGATTTATATTAACTTTACTGATATTATAAGTTGATTATTTTTATCTATCTTAAAATAGCTATGAACACAATAAATCAATCTGAAAAGACAACATCAAAAATTCTCGTATTACTCACAATCATTCTTGTATCTGTTCATACAGGATATTCCTTTGCTAAAAATCAAACAAAAGTTATCAATAAAACGAAAAAAATACAGAAATTAAAATCAATAGCTACAACTAAAAACGATCCCTCAGCTCAATATGACTTAGGATTATTATATCATAAACAAGACAAGTTAAAAGAAGCCGAAACTTGGTACTTAAAGGCAGCTAGTCAAGGAAATAAATATGCTCAAAATAGTTTAGGAATATTATATGAAACACAAGGTAAGTTAAAAAAGGCCGAGACTTGGTATTTAAGTGCTGTATCTCAATTAAATAAACCTCAACTAGCTAAAGCTATTCAGTATAATCTCGGACAACTATACAAAAATCAAGATAAATTAAAAGAGGCTGAAAAATGGTACTTAAAGGCAGCAATGCAAGAATATAAATATGCTCAATTCGAGCTGGCAGTACTATATCATAAACAAAATAAATTAAAAAAAGCTGAAAAATGGTACTTAAAGGTAGCAACACAAGGAGATAAAGATGCTCAGCACAACTTAGGGTTGCTATATGAGGCGCAAGGAAAAATAAAGGAAGCTAAAAAATGGTATAAAAGAGCTGACCAAGGAAAATAAGAAGCTTGTACGTGATGTACTATCTCCTTTTACATTTTAGTATTTATAGTGTAAAATGATATATATATAATAAGATTTAGAGTTATGGAAAATTTGCAAGATAATACTGCTCAAATTTATACAAATGCCACTAAGGTCTCTATAATTAGACAACAGCCTCTAGCATCAATCGGATCTTGGCTATTTGGCTTTCTTACAGTTTCATTATTTATATTTTGCTCATTATTTACATATCAAAAATTTTTTAAAGTTCCTGATACTATAATCTTCTCTCGAGAAGTAAAAAATACACTTCCTCAGACTTTAACAGATAAAATGACCATCAAAAAAGGGACAACTATAGGAAAAATTTTATCTTCATATGGTTTATCTCATGAAGAGATACGTAATATTTTAAAAATATCAGCTCTAAAAAAGGTCAATTTAGAACATTTAAAACCAAAACAAGCCCTAAAAATACAATATACAACAGATAACTCACAGAAAAAAATATTAAAATACTTTACAATTACTACCAGTAAAACAAGCAAACTAGAAATAACTAGAGATGAGAAGACAAACGATTTCAAAGCTTCTATACTACCTATTAATTTAGCTAGAGAAATTATTACTTTTGAAAATAAAATACAAAGTAGTTTAATCTCTTCTGCATTACGTACAGGAGTACCAATGCAAAACTTAATAGAAGCAACAAATGCTTGTAGCTATGAAATTGATTTCCAAAGAGATATAAGAAAGGGAAATTCTTTTAAAATATTAGTAGAAAAATTCACATCACCTGAAGATGGCTCTACATTCTTTGGTAAAACTCTCTATTTCTCACTAAATTTGAAGAACAAACAATATAAAATATATAAATTTAAACCACAAAATGGCAAAGAAGAATTTTTTACAGAGAAATATCAAAGTGCTAAACGAGGATTGCTTAAAACTCCAGTACCTGTATTTAGGATCTCTTCTAAATTCGGAAAGAGAAAACACCCTATATTAGGATATTCTGTAATGCATAAAGGTGTAGATTTTGCTGCACCTCGTAATACGCCAATATATGCAGCTGGTGATGGCGTTGTATCCTTTATAGGAAGAGGCACAGGATATGGTAAATACATTAAGATTAGACATAATAATAAGCTAACTACACTTTATGCGCATATAAATAAATTCACTAAAAAACTAAAAAAAGGTATGCGTGTTAAGCAAGGACAAACTATAGCTTCTGTTGGCATGACTGGTAGAGCCACAGGTCCGCATTTGCACTATGAGATACATGTCAATGGTCGTCATGTAAACCCTCTAAGATTCAAACTTCCTTCTATGAAAGTATTAAAAGGTAACGATATAGAGGCATTTAAGAATCATAAATCCTATATCAATACATTATTAAATCCTGTTGTAAATTAGGAGAATATAGTCTGTTTCTCAACTCTATTTCAACAATTCAAAACCCAAATTCGGGTTCAAATATTCGTGTCTATTGCTATCATTTTCTATTTTGTATAATGTCATTCATTTCTTCACATGATAGATCCTTATTGGGTTTTGTCAAAATGCTTTTCAAATGTTGGATAGATCTGTTTAAAGGTATTACTTTAATATAATTCTCCTTAGAAACTCCAACTTACTTCCTGAGGTAAGATGCATTTTTTCTCTAATGATAGATGGTATGGTTATTTGTCCTTTACTAGTTACTTTTGAGTACATGTAAGAATATATTATATTCAACGTATTATTGAAAAATAAGTGATTACAATCACACTAACTGATCATTAACTTTTATGTGTTATTCTTTTATATAAACTTGATTAATTTCTAAAAATTTTAAATTGTCTTAGAAATTAATTCTTGTTTTAAATTTACTCTTACCAGAATGAAACCATGGACAATACTTACCATATCATTCATTTCAAACCAGGTATAGAAAGATGGGAAATGTCTTTTGGCTACGAAGATCTAGCACAAAGATTGGTTAGATCTGGACGTTTTAGAATCGACGCAGGTGAAAATAAACTTAATTTCGCTAGACTTTATATTCCTAGCCTAGATATAAGTATGACTTTCAGTTACAAAGAGATTTATGACTCCATTCTTATAAAAAGAACAAAAAAAGCAATCGCTAGTCACTTGTCTAATTTTATTACTGGCAAGACACTAGAAAGAAAAGTTAATTTTTATTTCAACACTTTAAAAGATGAGATAAAAAAACATGCACAACCAACATCAGAAGAAGAAATAAAACTAGCAAGGCTAGTAGTGCAAGCAGCACATCCTGTAGTGATTGAATTATTAATGCTTGATCATGTAGAGGTGTTTCTTTCTTATTCCCATACTATAGGAGATGTTCTTGATATACAAACATGGCAAACTTCAGGTTCAAATAGTGGAATGCAGAGTCTAAAGGGACAAGAAAAAACTATTTTTATTTCATGTGGCGGCAACCCTTTAAGAGCAAATAAAGAACCTGATGCTGAATATGGCGATGGTAAACCAGCGATCGCTCGCATATTAATCATAGGTGCACAAGAAATAGCACATTATTCAGATATAAGAAGAGACGCAGAAACAGGTCGTCCTATATTCGACCGACATTCTTCTGATATTTATGTAAATTATGCAAAGCCAAAAGTAAAAATAGGACGCATTAACGACATTAATAGAGCAAACTCAATTCTTAAACAACTTACAAATATTGGATTACCCTCTCTTTTGGAAATAGAAAAAGCGATAAAATTTTATAGAAAAGTAAATAGAAGGGGACTCATATTTTTTACAGAATTACTAAAATTATATATAAAGAAAATAATATTCAAACATAAAGCAAAAAAACTAGGGTTATACAAGATCATAAAACAACTCGATGCAGAACAATATCAAGCTTCCATGTTGAAAAGAATCATTATAGACATGAAGTTTAACCTCGCTCCCAAAGCTGATGTTTATGCAAATAAAAACAAGGATATTGAAGAAGCTATAGCTTGTGCAGAAGCTTTAGCACGAGTTCCTCAACAAAAAAATAAATGGGGACGATATTTAACAAAAATATTCATGCATAATTTATATAGAATATATTATACGAATGTTATTCCTGAATGTATACATGCTTACAATATCCTATGTAAGAAAGATTTTGCCTTCAATAATAAAAAAATTGGACGTAGCATCTTCGAAGTAATGAAATCCTCTTTAAGAGATGTGATAGAAAAACTTTTTAAAATGTTTAAAAACACCAATAATTAGTAATAAAAATAATCATTATAAATATAATATTGCAAAATACATACCCTAGTCTTATATTGCAAGTTGCATAATTCACTTATCAGGTAAATAAGAAATGAGCGAAAGTCATACAAGGAAATTTGAACAAATAAAAACAATTGATTCAAAAATAAATGATCTGGAAAATACAATCAAATATGCAGAACAACAACTTGCTAACCTACAACAGCGGAATATCCATAATGACTGCTACAAATCACATTATTTAATACAAGCACAACGTAATATTGAAATCCATATACAAGAATATAGAAATAAACTTTACGAACTTACAATACTCAGGGATAGTTCATTAATCTTTAAAAGCCATGTAGATCTAATGCAAGAAAATATTGCTCAATATATTACAGACCTCAACATAGGCACTGCTCTTAAAACCACAGATCATAAAAATATTTTTGAGAAATTAGAACCGTTAATAAAGTCATCAATACAAATACCTAGTATACAACTTAGTCAACTGACTGATACAAATCTTGTTAACAATCAATTAGAACTATTAGAAGAAACATCAACTCAGCCACTTGATATCAGTCAGTTACTAGATATAGATACACTAACATATACCGAAAATGAAGTCCTAGGAAACATGGAACATGTATATGAATCATATGATTTGACAATTTAACGTTAATACAAAAAATATTTAGATTCTGGTTGTTAATTTGCCATTTTTTATAGTTACAACTCTGTCAGCTAATTTGGCAATTTCATTATTATGTGTAACTATCACCAAACTCTTTTTTAACTTCCGCATTGTTGTAAATAAGAGATTTAAAACCTTTGTAGCGTTATCTTGATCTAAATTACCCGTAGGCTCATCAGCCAAAATTATTTTAGGATCATGAACTAGACTTCTAGCAATAGCAACTCTTTGTTGTTCTCCTCCTGAAAGCTGAGTAGGGTAATGATCTGCACGATTATGCAACCCTAATTTTCTTAACAAGTTTTCTGCATGTTTTCTCCCTTCTTTAATAGAAATTCTATGCAATCTAAGAGGTAATATTACATTTTCCAAAGCTGTAAAATCATTAAGTAAATTATGAGACTGGTAGACAAAACCTATATTATTTCTTCTATATAAAGTTCTTTGTTTATCACTAACTTTCACAAAATTTTTATCATCTATAATAATATCACCATTATCAGGTAAATCTAAAAGACCTATTACATGAAGAAAAGTTGTTTTACCACAACCAGAAGGTCCAACAAGTGCAACTATTTCATTTTCAAACAATTCAAAATTAGCATCCTTAAGCACCTGAATAATTTTTGTTCCCTGCTTAAAGGATTTTCCTAACAATTTTGCTTGTAATAATTTTTTTTTACTCATGCTTTACTCCTTGTGCAGGATGAATTCTACTTGCTCTATAAGAAGGATAAATAGTGGCTAATAAAGATAATATCAAGGAAACAATAGTAATAATAACAACATCTTTCACCTCTACCTTGGAAGGTAATACTTCTAAATAATAAATAATTGGATCAAATAAATTAGTACCAGAAATATCGGAGATAAAGTTCTTGATATCATCTATATACAAAGCAAAAAGCAAACCTAAAATAACTCCTAACATAGTGCCAATTCCACCAAGTATAGCTCCACAAAATAAAAAAATTCTCATGATTGAACCTTTTGTAAAACCAATTGTTCTAAGAATCGAAATTTCTTTAGTTTTATCAGTAACCAACATCGTCAGTCCTGAAATTATATTAAATACTGCAACTATAACTATAAAAGTAAGAATTACAAACATCACAGTCCGTTCAGTTTTAAGTGCGTTAAAAAGCGACTTATTTAAATTTTGCCAATTTCTTATAAGATATTTTCCTTTTAAATTATTACGTATTTGCTTAGAAGTTTGATCAATATCAATTTCACCATTAGTAAACACTTCAAACTTATTAACTGATTTTGGCAGATTAAAAAAAACTTGACCAATTTTTAAAGGAATAATTGCGTAAATATTATCATATTCACTTAATCCACTACGAAAAATCCCTTCAACATAAAAATCTTTAGCATTAGGAATTACACCTACTATTGTAGAGGTAAATTCAGGAGAAACTAATTTAACTATATCACCCACTCTTACTCTTAAATTAAAAGCTAAATTTGACCCCAATAAAACTCCGTTTGCTTTTTTAATCTTCTTAGGGTTTCTCTCTGAATTTTGTAACACTGGATAATATTTTAGTTTATCCATACTAATCGCTTTAACTACAATTCCTCGTGAATTTTTATCGTAAGAGATTAATCCTTGAGACTCAATTATTGGGAAAACATTCTTAACATCAGTAGTTGTTTTTATTTTTTGAGTCAAACTGTTATATTTCTTTATCGCTTGTGTAGGATTATAATTTGTAACAATTATATCGCTATTAAACCCTTTTAATTTACTAGTTAATTCAATCCGATAACCATTCATAACAGAAATTACTACCACTAAAGCTGCTACCCCTAACATAATACCTAAAAGCGACAATATAGCTGTAACAGATATTAATGCTTCTCTCTTTTTTGCTTGAAGATATTTAATTGCAATTAACAACTCAGTGCTTAAAGACATCGTATTCTTTTTTTATAAAAGCGATAGCGTCCTCATAAGAGAACTTATTAATCTCTTGCGTCTCTCTATTTTTTATTTCAACTACATTCTCTTTAATTAGCCTATCACTAATTATCACTTGCCATGGAATGCCTATTAAATTATGTAAAGCCAACTTGCTACCAGGCGAAGAAGAAGAATCATCATACAAAACTTCTATTTTCGCTTTCTCAAATTGGTTATAGATTTTCTCAGCAATTTTACAACAATCTTCACTTTTTGCATGAAGGTCAATCAAAGCAACCTGAAATGGAGAAATAGCCTTAGACCAAATCATTCCTTGCTTATCATGAGATGCTTCTATTACTGCTGCTGCAATTCTAGAAATACCAATTCCATAACAACCACAATGAGGAAAGATTTGTTTGCCTTCTTTATTTGTAACGGTCACATTCATAGCTTCTGTATATTTTGTGCCAGAATAAAATATATGACCAAGCTCAATACTCTTATGTTTTTTCAGTGTCGCTTTATCCTTAGAAGAAGTTTCATCTGTAAGAATTTCATCTGTAACAGAATAAGTTTGACGAATTTTTTGTATATCAGGGTTTTCTTTCTTTAACTCTTCTTCAATAACTGAATCATAAGTAATTTCACTTTCTCCTTCATTGGCCATCACATGAAATTCATGGGTTAGATCTCCGCCAATCGGACCACTTGGAGCCCTTGCTGGTATTATAGATAACCCAATCTTTCTGAATATATTTATATATGTTTCAAACATCTTGTTATAAGTTTGCTCAGCAGACTCCTTGTCCAAATCAAAAGAATAAGCATCCTTCATATAAAATTCTCTACATCTAAGCAACCCAAATCTAGGACGAATTTCATCACGAAACTTCCATTGAATTTGATAAAAATTTTTAGGTAGAGCTTTATAAGATTTAATATTACCTCTAAACAAATCTGTAATTACTTCTTCATTGGTTGGACCAAATAATAATTTATTCTCATGACGATCTAAAATTCTCAATAATTCTTTTCCATAGCTCTCAGCTCTCCCTGACTCTTGCCATAACGTTTCTGGTTGGATGCAAGGCATTAAAACTTCAATAGCACCTGATTTATTCATCTCTGTTCTAACTATTTCCTCAATTTTTTTTAGAACACGCAATCCAAGTGGTAGCCAAACATAAATACCTGAGTTCTGTTGCCTAATCATACCAGAACGCAACATTAGCTTATGTGATACTAACGAAGCATCTGCTGGATCATTTTTTAATGCTGGAATAAAATAATTTGATATTCTCATTTCGGCTTTGAATGTTTAAATGCATAATCAGCCAAGTATAGCTTTCTTAAAGAAATATCGCAACAATAACTAACGCAATCCAGTAAACTGAATAAATTCTAACTTTAAAGAGCATGGCGTGTATTGTTTACTACACCTAAAATCTCGTTATTTTCAAGTACTATGATAACTTTAACTATAAAACATCACTACCACCAAAAGTAATCCCCAATGCTACCGTACCTGGTATTGCTTCCTCTACATTATTATCACTTTCATTACTGCTTCTTTGATCAGAAAATTGCAATTCATTTGCGATTGTTGGCCCTTCTAATGGAGAAGATTCCTCAAGTACTTCAGGTCTCTCAGTTGGAGAAGGAGTAGGAACTATTGATATATCATCATAATCTGCAGCTACAACTATACTTGGAGCATAAGTAGGAGCACCTGACCGCCCCACACTCACACCTACCTCTTCTACAAGCCTTGCCATTGCTTCAACTGCATCGATATCCAAGTCATTTATCTGACTACTTAGTGTTTCCACAATCTGTGCTTCAGAAAGAGAAGATAAGCTCGGAAATAACCACTGAATACCTGATAGCTCTGAGCTATCTTTTGTAGCCTCTATCAATTTTATTAAGTCTTCTTTGCTTAAACCATTTAGAACTCTAATTAATTCTTCTTTTTTAGAAGATTTAATAGATTCCTTTATTGCAGCTTCTAATTCTCGTTCTTCCACTGATCTTGAACCTAGCATTTCAGGCGAAACATACGACATTGCTGATTGAGATGCTACTGAAGAACTTAATGATGATTCAAAATGACGCACCACTTCTAGACCTTCTTGTAACTGCTCTAAAGTTAACTCACTCATGTGTTCTTGTAACATTTCTATCAATTCTTCTTTAGAAGATTTTTGGAGAATCTTTCTATGCATCTTAGATAATTTTTTTCCTGATTTTGCTTGAATGCGTTCAGCCACTTGTACTAAATCTTCTTTGCTTAACCTACTTGCAATTTCGATTGCTTCTTCCTCCAAAGATTTTCTCTTTCCCTTCTTATGTGATCGTTTTTTCCCAGTTACTTCAGAAGTTAGTGACCCACCTGAATATGACATTGCAGACCCAGATGAAGCTGTAGCTGATGTAACACTTCTATACCCACTAACACTAGCATCATTCATAAGAGTTGTAGAAGATGGTTCAGATATATCAGGACTCTCATGCCCCCTAATCAATTCCAGTGCTTCAGTATGCCTCACTGAAGCAGCAAGATCTTGAGCTGACTCTGCTCCACCATATCTAAATGATCTCCAACTTGCTACTACACTTTCAGTGTTTGCACCTAATTCAAATGCCAGTCTAATTGCATTTCGAGAACCTCCTTTTGCTATTAACAATCCAAGAGGCGTAACACCATGAGAACTAGAATATTGATTTATTGCATTTGGATTACTTCTTGCAAATATTCTTGCTTCTCTAAACCTTCCATATAGTAAATGATCTCCAAGTATTTTTGCTTCAATTGAAGAATTTTGTAAATCTCCACTTACTCCATCAAGCAACGCACCAAAGAATGTTTTCGCTTTCATACATATTCTCTCTATTAAATTATGCTACCCATAGTATTATTTTGTGAATTACTAGTCAAATAAATTTTTTATTATGCTTAAAACTTCTCATCTTTACACATTTTCAACTTAAGGCTTTCTTTATTATGACAATAGTGCAACATGAATAATATTTTTTACAAGAAACAAACAATATTACTTGATTTTAATATTTCTTTTTATATGGTGAGGATGGCTGATTTAACTTAATCAATAATCAAAACCATGAACAAAAAATTTTATGCCTCCTTACTTTTATCAACTGCATTATTCACCCTCTCAGCATCTGCTGATTATATATTATCTAACTCAAACGACTTTAAAGTCACTTTAGGATTCGACACAAATTTTCAAGGAGGAGCTAGATTTCAATCAAAATCAAAAACTAAACAGCTCAAAGATGGACAAGTAGTAATAATAGGCCCTTCTGCAAACAACGAAGATGTTGCTTTTAATAGCTCTGCACATGCTCATTTAGGAGCAGAAAACAAAACAAAATCTGGCACTACATATGGAGTGCATGTTGGTATTTTTGCTAGCACAAGAGGCGGACTTCCCTCAAGAGATTACTTAGGAAGAACTTATGGCTTCCTTGAAAATAATAATTGGGGAAGATTTGAATTTGGCACAAAAAAAGGAGCATCAACTAGCATGCAGATTGATGGAGATGAAGTAGCAGCTGGCTCTGGTGGTTTTGCTGGTGATTGGGATAATTATTTAAGCTTAAATTCATACCAAGCCTCCACAAACTATGAAACGATAGCCACAAATGAAGATAATTTCACAACTGGCACAGAGTTAGTAATTAAAGATAGTTCTAGTTCTGCAAATAATGAGGGTACTAGAAAAATCACTTATTATACACCCAAATATAATGGGTTACAATTAGGTATCTCTTACATTCCAGACGAGGCTAACAGAGGAGGAAATAAAAAAGATGATCGTATTTTTGTAAAAAATGGCCCAACTAGAAAATTAAAAAATGCTTTCATGGGAGCGGTCGCTTATGATAAAAAAATTGATGATCAGCAAAGTTTTAGAATCGTTTTAGTAGGAGAAACTGGTACAGTAAGAATAAGCTCTCAAGACAAATCAAATAATAGAAGATATACTAAAAACCCAGTTGGTTATAGCATTGGTGGAGTATATTACTATGATAAATTTGGCGTTGCTGGCTCATATGGAAGTAAAGGAAAATTTCCGTATAGAAAAGGAGTTAATGCAAAAAGAGATTACTTTTTAACTGCTGGAGTTTCTTATCAAATTACTGATAAAATTAAAACTAGCTTAACATATTTCCATTCTGATAATAGAAATAAGCTTGATATCATATCTGTTGGAGCAAATTATTCTTGGATGCCTGGCGTACAACCATATGTTGAAGCAACCTATGTAACAGCTAAACAGAAATATAATTATGATCCACAAGATTATAATAGCGACTCTAACAATGACACAGATGTTGGAAGAACTAACTTTAAAAATAGAGGAGCTGTTGTTCTAACTGGTGTAAGAATTAATATTTAAATTCACAAATCTGTTATAACTTTATAGTGAAATTTCTTAAAAAGAGCAGTAATTTGTGCTGCTCTTTTTTCATTTTTGAGACTTCTAGTTCACTCTCAACTCATTTAGAAAGATATCTCTGTATCCAATATTATTTTTGTGTGGAATAGGGTTAAACCACAACTAGGAAATTAATACAACACGTATATCACATTTTAACTGGAGTATATTAATCATTATCAGTAAGACATTAAAGTTAATAATTTCTTCACAATTAAAATTGTTATCACTTACTACTGCTAAATTGCTAAAATCGTAAGCTCCATGCTATCAAGTAATAATAGAGGCGTTATGTAATATTACTAAGAAGTGATGGTTGTGCATCAGCGTCTGACCACATAATTATTTTTATCAATTTTAAATAATTCCATAATATATACTAATCGTATTTAGTATAATACTTTAGCATAAAGCAAATATTTCTTGATCTTCTTTGTAAGATACAGACTTTGTAGTGATGTGTAAGTTCATCAACAGAGACATGCGCAATTTTTGTGAATAAGTAATAGTTTTCAGTACATTACAAAGGCATTTTTTATAGCTCTGTGTGATCTTGCTCACCAGCACAGCTAATAATATCTTTTGCCTCAAACTCATCTTGACATACTTCTAAACTGTATACGCCGTCCCAATTATACACATTTTCTTCCCACTTTGGAGCGATCTGACACGGATGTTCAGCAGTTGCACATGCCACTAGGGATTGCACATCAGTTTGTTGTACAATGTGAGTATTGGTATTTGCCTTACATACCGTGATATCGTTTTCTTTAAATATCTTAAAGCATTCTTCGGATGAAAATTTGTTTACTTCTAAGGAGTCACATTTTACTACCCCTCGTTTTGCGAATGCTTTGAGACAAAGCTTAAGATCGTATTTTTTAGGAAACTCTCTATGTAAGTGTGAGTTTTTTGTATCAAGAAATTCTTGAGCAGACTTAAATTCTTTTCCTGTTTTATATGAGCATACTTTGATGCCCTCTTTATCGAAAATGGTAAAACATTTTTCGGCTCTATAGTCGTTATCAGACATAGTGTTTGTAAAATCTTCTATATTATCACGTGCTTTCTTTACTACTTTTTCTGTTTTTTTAAGACCTTTTTTAATTTCTTTCATAAAGCTCATAGCGTTCCTTTTAATTGGTTTCAATATTACTATCAATATATAACATTACGAACTGATGTCAAAGAATATTAACAATACTTGATTAAAAATACCGTAAATTTCATTGTCCAATGTTAGACCAATTCACACTGACATATGCCAAGTAACTCACTGTGGCTATCTGTGTCATTATCATTCGATATTTCTTCAAACAAAGTAGGCAGCGGAATATAATGAGTAGTTGGAGATCTCATAAGATCTTCGTATGCATCTTCGTAAGCTAGCCACGCATCATTATATCTATTTTGTGCCTCTGTAAGTTCTGCATTAATAACTGAATATGCCTGCAAAGCTTCCCAATAAATAACACTATAAATGTCCTGAGCCTGTATAAAATTATACCAAGCTATATGAGAGTGATACTGACTTGCATAAATATAGTTATTATACTCGACGTCAATATTATAAATAGCTACATCAATAAGACCTCCATAGTGTTGCACCACTCCATCATAATTGTTTTGAGCAACTTCAAGCATATGGTTAGCCAATAAAAATTCTTGAATATATTGATCTAAACTCATTCTATTTTAAAATAAATTTAATTGTTTCCACTCAAAATTAACATAACTTGAAAATTTTTACAGCAATTTTTAGTAGAATACTCTTATGTTGCTTATTGAACATAACAGTTACAACTAAAACAAACGTTTTGTTGTTACAAAAATTCATGACAAAATTGCTAGAAAAAGAAATGATCATCATTACCTTGGGGCAAATGAGCTACTGAACGACAACCAAGCAACCACAGTGGCGTTTGAAGATTTGCACATCAAGGGGATGATCAAAGATATGCGCCAAGCTCTAAACAATGTAGTTGTGGTTATATCAATAATGACTTGACCCTCAAAGATAGAGTTTGGAAGTGTATCAGATGTAGCAGTGTACATGACAGAGATATACTTGCTGCTCACAATATAAAAAAATTCGCTATTCCCGATGTGCTAGGATATAGCATTTGCGTAAAGCAGTCCCTACATGACAATAGGTTCGGCAAGCCATGTCGAAAGGTCAGGATAATAACATCCCGATAGGTCGCAAGAAGCCCTCTCTACAACAGCTTGCTATTTAGTGGTGAGAGCACATCACCTTCTTTGATAATTTTTTACTAAAAAAGTCTAAATGGAGTTTTTTAGTTGTTTTTTGATATTTTTTTAGCAAAAATCTAAATACTAAATAAACGCTTGTTTTCTTTGCAACACTTTACAGATGTATTATTCCATTACATATAGATCAAATTGTTAGTATTAGATGATTTATAAGCTGCTTCCATAAAACTAACTGATGCAACATTACACTTTAAAGCCATATGATCATTGATTTCTCCAGATAAAACATTTACAAAATATTCTAGTTGTTTTTGTATAGGCAAGTCTTTAGGTTCTGTGAAGTCATGAGATTCAACTAAATCACCAGAATTAGTACGTAAAAACACCTTATCGTTAATCATTTCAATAATGCCAGATTCTCCCATTATTTTAAAACTCTCATATTTAGATCCGTGGCAACGTGACAACATAATGTTGCCATGTGTACCATCTATATAAGCAAACTGAATATTAGCAGTATGTTCTGTGGGGTCACGAAGGGAAACAGGCGGCTTTTTTATTAAATTAGTTATAACACAAAGTCGTTCTGGTGCATCAAATAGCCAATGCAACATATGAATCATATGAAAACCTTGATCTGCTATACACCC
>JABSSG010000009.1 GCA_013214525.1 Rickettsiales bacterium
CCCCCCCCCCCCCGCCCTTTAGTTGTTGTGTTCCTTTGAAATGATTAATTAAACAGAGGAGGTTTTGTGGAGCAAGTATTAAGTTGTTGCCAGACCAAGCTGCTTCTGTTCCATTTTGTTTTGGGCAAATAATACCAAGGTTTCGTTGATTTGCTCCTAATGCTGCAGGAAGAACGCCATTGACTTGAAGTATCTCGCCATTTAAAGATAATTCTCCCATAATTAAATATTTTTGTAACTCTTCTTCTGGCAAAAAACCAAGTTTGACTAATAATGATATTGCAATTGGTAAATCAAAATGGCTGCCTTCTTTTAATAAGTGGGCTGGCGAAAGATTTATGAGTATTCTTTTGTTTGGAACAGCAAAGGCAATAGAATGTAAGGCCGCTCTAACACGTTCTTTTGCTTCTGCAATGATTTTATCAGGCAGACCTACTACAGTTAAACTTGGCAATCCAGGCAAAACACTTGTTTGCACTTGGATTTCATTAATATTTATGCCATTAAACGTTAATGTGCTGACTTGAGCTGTCATGCTCCATCATTATATTTTTGTTGACGGAATGAGAGTTCACTATATTTCCTTTTAAACTATTGGAAAGAATTTTATTGATTTTTACAGTAACAATTTGTCCCAGATGTTTTTTAGCATCATCTATTGCAACAGAGTGCATATATGGGCTGAAGCCAGCAACCTGATTTTCATATTTTCCTTTGTTTGTAACTAATACATCAAAAGTTTTATTTAGAGCAGTTTTGTTAAAGTTTTCTTGGTATGTGCGAGTAAGAGACTGGAGTCTTTGTAGTCGGTCATTTTTTATTTCTTCTGGAATTTGAACCATTTTAGCTGCTGGTGTTCCAGTACGAGGGCTATATTTAAATGAATATACTTGAGAATATTTCACAGCCTCAATTATTTTTAATGTGTCTTGAAAGTCTTCTTCTGTTTCTTCAGGATAGCCAACTATCATATCAGAAGAAAAACAAATATCGGGTCTTGCTTTTTTTAGCTTGTCTATTACTTTAAGATATTTTTCAGCAGTATGTCTTCTATTCATATGTTTTAAAACTTTGTCAGACCCAGATTGAACGGGCAAGTGCAAGTGGGGCATTAATTTTTCTATAGAGCCATGTGTTTCTATCAAATCTTCTGACATATCGTTTGGGTGAGAGGTCATGTATCGTATTCTTTTCACCTCATCTATGGAAGCAATCTTTTTTATAAGGTCTGCTAAAGAATTATGTTTTTCTGATGATTTATCTTTATAGGCGTTTACATTTTGCCCCAATAAATATATTTCAATAGCTCCTTTAGATGCTAAATTTAGTGCTTCTTGATAAATTTTTTCAAGTGGACGAGAAAACTCACGACCTCTTGTATAAGGGACGATGCAGTATTTGCAAAATTTATTACAACCTTCTTGTATTGTTAAATATGCTAAAGCGGGCGATGAGGTTTTTAATGTAGGTAAGGCATCGAATTTTTCTTCTTGTTTAAAGTCTAAATCATATAGTTGTTTGTCCTTATAAGAAATTTTATTTATAAGCTCTGGAAGCGTGTGATAGGATTGCGGTCCGACGACAATATTTACCCATGGGGCTCTATTGAAAATCTTCTTTCCCTCTGCTTGTGCAACGCATCCAGCAACGACTACAATCGTGTTTGTTGTTTTTTTATTAATTGTTTTTCTTATTCTTCCTAAATCTGAATAAACTTTTTCTGCAGCCTTTTCTCTTATATGGCATGTGTTTAGAACTATAATATCTGCATCATCTATTTGGTCAGTTGGTAGGCATTTATGTAATTCAAGCAATATTTTTATTCTTGATGAATCATAAATATTCATCTGACATCCGTATGTTTTTATATAAAATTTTTTATTATTCATTCTAATATTTTAATTGCCCCTGCTAGGGCGTGTTAATTCCTTTGTAAATAATGATTAATACACAAAAAAGCTTAAAAACACAAGCATATGGTTTGTGGTGAGTTAAAGTTGTTTGGGTTTTCTTATTAGTTTCTTATCAATTATTTTGAAAACTAGAACTTGTCTTTTTGTCTCTTATAGAGTTGTTGTGTAGAATTATAGGTATTATAGTAAAAATAATAAGGCTCACTAAAAGGAAGCTTATATATGCTGTTATGGCGAATAATCCTTGTTCTCGTATTGCACTCGGAGGAAGAAAACCAAACAATATTGACAATAGCAGTGTTATAAAGCTCCCCCCTGAAATAACCCACATTCCAAATTTTCCCCCTATTATTTTATATGGACGTTTTATGTTGGGTTTAGAGAGGCGTAACTTAATGGCCGCTGCAAACATTAAAAGATACATTATGAAATAAAGTTCAGCTGATAATGCCGTCATAATCCAAAATGCACTGCTTACAGAGGGCATGAAAATAATGACAAATGACAAGGCAAAAGAAATAACTGCTTGTGCTATTAACACTCCAATCGGCATGCCATAATTGTTTTTTTTCTGCATAAATTTAGGAAAATATCCAAGTTTTGCGGCTTCTAAAACGCCTTTTGAGGGACCTATCATTAAAGTAACAACTGTAGTAAAGGCGCCATATGATATTAGTAGAGACGTGATTGTTGAAACCAAACTGGAAGAGTATTTATTACATAGATATGTAATTCCTTGCATAACACCAGCACTTAAACTAATGTTTTCTTTAGGAACTGCAATGGCAATTGATAATGATCCTGTGACATACAGAGTTATAATTATAAAACACGCAAAAAAGATTGCTTTTGAGAAGTTTTTTTTAGCATTTTTTACTTGTGTTATATGAACAGACGATATTTCTATTCCTGTCATTGACATAATAACCCCTACAAATAACATAAATTGATGTAACCCATTAGGTTTGGGCAATAAAGCCCCTAAGGAAAAAGTTATAGCTAATGGCTCATTTGAAATTATATGTATAGTGCCTAATGTAATCAGTATAATGCTGGGTGTTATTACTCCTAAAATGACTCCTGACGTCGTTAAAAAAGATGACAATTTCATGCTACTAAAGTTAAGAAAGGTAGTCACCCATAAAGCTGTCCAAATTATTATAATGGTGAATGTTTTGTTATGAGACAAAGCAGGGTTTATAGCATATGCTAAACCAGACGCCATAAATGCTAAAACTGTTACAAACCATGGAACATTTGTGATCCACTGCATAAATACAGCCACAGCTCCCCATTTTGAGCCAAAAGCCTCTTTTATCCATAAAAACACCCCTCCTTTTTGAGGAAAACCTGAAGATAGTTCAGCGGAAATTAATGCTGAAGGAATAAAAAAACACAAACATGTAAGTATCATAAAAAAAAATAATGGAATATCCATATTCTACTAATTGAGGTAGGTTTCTTAGTGAGAATACAGATGCAACATTAATCATCGTAAGAGCAAGAACGCCTATAGCGTGTTTCTTTCTTAAGTTTGCTATACAACCCTCTTTTTTGTATGAAGTATGTTTAATTTTATCATACATCTATAGTCATTACACCCGAAAACTCCTAGTTTTAGATATAGAAAACAGACATGTTGGACTTAGCTTGTAAAATGGTTTTTTTTAAGTTATACCTTATTTCCTATCGGTGATGCTGTTTTTTGTTTTAATAAATGATCTAAGTAAAATAATCTTATTATGTGCCATATTAATAGATATATTACAGCGATTTCTTTAGGGTTTAACAGTGGCTTAATCTATGCTTTTTTGGGTAGCACATTAACTGCGTATTTAGATGACCATCAAATATCTTTGGTATTAATAGGTTTGTTGTCTTGGAGGATGTTTCCTTATTCATTGAAACCTTTGTGGGCTCCTATAGTTGATAATTTACATATCAAGCTCTTTCGAAGAAGTTTTGGACAGAGAAAAACATGGCTTATTTCAGCACAATGTATGTTAATTGTCTGTCTAGTAATTTTAGGATTGATAGATGTAAGTAGCTATTTTCTGCTGTTTTTATGTGTAACGGTATTGACGTCTTTTGTTGCTGCTACGTCAGACATAGCTTTGGAGGGTTATAGAATAGAGCTTTTTAAAGGAGCAAGTATAAATAAAGGGAGTTCATTTAACATATTAGGGTTTAGGGTTGGTCTTTTTGTTTCGGGTGCTTTGGGGCTATATCTTGCTGCTTTATATCCGTGGCATGTTGTTTTTCTTTTAATGGCGGTATTTTTAGTTCCTGGTGTTTTGATTATTAGTTTATCTAAAGATAATAGATTTTTAGAAAATGAAGCTACAAAGATTAAATTTAAAGTATGGATAAAGCAAAACTTCACTGAGGCGTTAACGACATTGTTTAAATTAGATAAAATTGCTTATGTAATTTTGCTGTTGGGGTTTTATAAAGTAAGCGATGGTTATTTAGACACTATGTTGCTACCATTTTTAAACGATATAGGGTTTAATAAGTCTGAGGTTGCTTATGCTAAAACTGTTGGAATAATAACGGGAGTGGTAGGTAATTTTGTAGGGGTGAAAGTTATTAATAAACTTGGTATGGGGTGGAGTTTGTTAGGGGCAGAAGCTTTGGCGTCTATAACTAATTTATTATTTTTATTGTTGATAGCGTGGAGTAACAATAATGGTCTTCTATATA
Organism: Rickettsiales bacterium; assembly: GCA_013214525.1. Lineage (GTDB taxonomy): Bacteria > Pseudomonadota > Alphaproteobacteria > Rickettsiales > JABSSG01 > JABSSG01. The sequence continues at coordinate 4,617 of JABSSG010000009.1, forward strand.
CTATTAATGCTGTAGAGAGTTTTTGTGGTGGAATATGTAATATTACCCTTATGTCTTATATGTGTTCTATGTGTACTAATAAGAGGTTTACGGCTTCTCATTTTGCAATTTTAACATCGGTTTCAATTATATTTAGAACTTTGTTGTCAGGTACATCAGGCTGGATAGTAATGGAAGCTGGATGGAAATATTTCTTTATAATATCTTCGGCGTTATCATTTCCGTCTATTATATGTGTGTATTTTTTATTTTTTAAAAATAAAAAGAATATTTCTTAGTAATTAAAACCTTTTCTTTTTACACCAGCAGTAAAAGCCATTACTATTTGAATTAGTCATTACAAGTTGATTAAAGTAATAACCTATGCACATTGTTAAATGTGAATTTATGATTAAATTTATCTCTTTTGGTCTTTATTATTATGCCAAAAATATATGTAAAAAGATTTTGTAGTTTATTTACTTTTCTTCAGCCACTATTTTTGGTTTTTTGTTTATTTCTTCTTGTGTCTTGTGGGGAAGATACTTGTTATAAAGACAATAATATAAATGATGATGGCACTGTTACTTCACCGAAAACTAAAAACTTTGAATTAAGCACTACTCAAGATGAGTGGTTGAGTACTGGTGCTTCAGTTTCGTCAATTGCTCCAAATAACACAGTCACTGTAAATGTTAGTGGGACTGTGTATATGTGTAATAGTAGTTCTTTGCCGGATGTTCCTTATGCTACTTCTTGTCAAAATGGTAAGAAAGTAGTGTGTTCTAAGCCATGCTATAATTCAAAATGTAACTACAATTATTCGAGTTATGCTGATTATGTTGATTATGATGGACATTGTAGTGGGTCGACAATAGATGATCCGGCACAAATTCTATGTGGGTCTAAAGAAAACTCTACTTGCATAAATGGTGTTAAATGGGTGTTATACGGGCAATATGCGTTTGATATAAATTATAAGGAGTGGCTTATAGTTACTTATGCTAATTCATATTATGCACAAGATGCGGGCTGTGATATAAATACAGATTGTGATCAATATGATATAAAAAAAACTGATTCTCCCAACCTTCTCATTATAAAAGAGAATGGCAAGGAAAGATATGTGCTTGTTAGCGGCAAGAGTAAATACATACAATCACAAGATCCATGTAGTGAGCCTATAACATGTTCGGGTAATGATGAGCAATATGTTTATTATAATCCAGACGATGGCACAAGTAAAACTTACACATTTGATGGGAAATGTGACGACTCATATCAAAATAACATAGGTATAAGTGCTACAAATAGTCAATGGACAGAAATTGGTAGCAATATTTATAATGGAGACGTTCTAAGTTTTTCTATTAATGCCCCTACGGACGGAACTCCTAGTTTTCTCTATAAGGGTTCGAATTATTCTTATCAAGACATTGGTAATGCATCAATAAATAGATGGGCTCCCTCTAAAAATAGGTATGCACAATATTGCAAAAACACTAAATGTAATAGTAAGTGTCCAGATAAGCTAGAACATAACACTTCTCTTTCTGATTATTCTGATTGTGCTGCGACAAAGCAGTTAATTAGTGATGGATATGAAATGCAAAGTTCTAATTCTGGTAAGAGAGGATTGTGGGAAACTTTTGGTAATAGACTTGTTTTGAAAGCTATGAGCAGCGGAAATTGTCCCACAAATGATAACCAAAATGAAGATAATTGCGGAGGAACGTCTTTCAATTCAACTTCAAACACAGGCGATGAAGAAATTTATAGTGATTTTGGTATATTAACAAACTTTACAGATGGTGATGGTAATATACAAGTTTCTACTAGGGACTTTATTCCTAAACAAAGCTTTACTAAGTTATGCGCTAAAGTGTGTGATAATCCTTATACAGATAATTTAGGTGGGTATACTTTATCAGTTCAAAGAAAAAGCTGTGTTGCTATTGATGGTCATCCTTCACCTTGTTGTTCTAGTGGTGATAAAAGAGGGGCGCTTATGTATAGATGGGGAAGTGATGGAACACCACAAGCTTTATTTACAGATGTGAAATACTCTACAGGGGATGATTCTACCTCTGGCTCAACAACAACAATCACTAATGGAGGTGGTTCTGAAAAAGATGATTCTAATGAAAGTGAAACTGATTCCTCCAAAGAATTATATTTTTTAATAAAAAGCGATTCAAATATGCGGTCCAGTACGTCGGGAACTTATTCTATTAATATCAGCTACACGGAAACAATCACTACTGGTGCAGCAAGTAGTATTATAGGGGGCATTAAAACATCTATAAAAGACTTTATTTATGACTCCAAAGATGGTCAGCCATCTCCTGTAAAGCAGTATTTTAACACACTTTCAGGGGACGCTGATTTTATTCAATATATTAGATTGTTATTGGCCTTATATATTGTTTTATATGGATTGTCATTCTTGATGGGGTATGTTGAAATTTCTCAAAAAGATCTTATTGTTCGAATATTGAAAATAGCGGTTGTGCTAGCATTGATCAGTGATCAAAGTTATAGTTTCTTTTATGATTATTTCTTTGAAATGTTTATCGATGGCTCTGATGAACTGCTTGCAAAAAGTAACTTCTCTGATTCTGACTCTTATGCTTTTTCTTTTATTGATAATACATTTGCGTTATTAGTCTTTAACCAGCCTACATGGCTTAAAGTGCTTGCCATTTTTATGACCTTACCTTTTGGTTTGTTGTTAACTATTTTGTTTCTGGTTACTTTAATATGGTTTGTATTGGGCGTTATGGCAGCTGTTGTTGTATATTTAATGTGCTTTTTAGGGGTTGCTATTTTGATATTTCTAGCACCAATATTTATTTCTTTTGTTTTATTTAAACATACAAACTACCTATTTAAAAATTGGTGTAAATTATTATTTAGATTTGCTGTAGAGCCAGCAATGTTAGTGATAGGATTACAGGTGTTAGTTGCTATGTTTTATGCAATATTTATTCAACTTATTGATTATACAGTTTGTTGGAAATGCATGATGCCTATCAAGTTAGCATCAGTTAGCAGTATTAAAAGCTTCTTAGATGACATTAATGTTACAACAGAAGTATTTTGTCTGCCTTTTTTTGGTATTCATGGTGTTTATGGTTCTAAGGGTGCAGCTGCTTTGTTTAGTAATGTAGGTATTTCTGTATCAAACTTGTTGTTGCTTATGATTATTGCTTATTTAATTAGAGATTATACTAAATTTATTTCCAGAATGCTTGATGGTTTTGTGGGCACAAGGATTGCTATGTTACCTGGAGAATCTGGCAAATCAAGTGGGTCTGCAGGAGAGTTGATAAGAAGCAAGCTTGGGGTCGATAAGGTTGAAAAATGGGCTGGTAAGAAATTACGTAAAGGTATAAAAACTGCAACTGGATTTGAAGTCTTAACAAAAGAAGAATATGAAAAAGAAAAGAAGAAGGAGAATGAATTAGCTAAACGTAAGGGACTAAGAAAACTTGGAATTGATAAGGATAAAAAGAAATTTAACGATATTGTAGATGATATATCACAAGATGATACCACTAAAGGATTACGACAAGAATATGGTGATACGCATCCTAAAGCAGCTTCTCATCTTGGAAGTAATATGTTTGAAAAATTAGCTAAAGATAAAATTGCATATAAGAGTTTTGTAGACGGCATGTCATCATTACGTTCTATGAGTGCAGATGAAGTAGATAGATTAGATAAATCTGCACCAGGCATTAGGGATTTACATAGAGTTTTAAACTCTACTACAGTGAGGGGGTCTTTTGATGATCTTCAAAGTAAGAATGATAAAGTGAAGAAAAGTGCTATGGATAGAGTCGGCAAGACTATGTTTATGGACAAATCTTTATCTACAACATTGCTTAATAAGGGCAAAAGATCAGCTTTATCAGATGAAATATTTAAATTATCACGTAAACCTCGTTCTGGTGTATAATGTATATATCTTCTTTGAAAGTTATATTCCCCATGCTTAAAAATAGGAATGTCCAAGTATTGGTAATATATAATTGTTAATTCGTGCTTTTCTTTTTTTTTTCTTTAGGTAGAATTTGGATAAGTCAATTGTAAAGGTGTTTTTAAATGAACAAGTTATTAGTCGCTAACTGGAAAATGAATCTTTCCAAAGGAGAAGGGGTAACTTTGGCGAAGAATATATCTGATTTTATTGAGAATAATGATGGTGCTAGAAAAGTCTCAATTTCTATTGCACCTTCTTTGCCTATAGTTAGTGAGGTTAGTAACTTACTTTTAGGGAGTGACATAAAATTATCAGCACAAGATTGTTCAGTAAAAGATAATGGGGCATATACTGGAGAAGTAAGTGCTAAAATTCTTAGAGAATGTGGTTGTAAGTATGTAATTCTTGGTCATTCTGAGCGTCGTAAATATCAAGGCGAAACTTCAGAAATTATCTTGAAGAAAGCAATTCTTGCATATAAATATGGTTTAACACCAATAATTTGTATAGGTGAAACAGTGGAAGAAAGGGCTAACAATGCTACTTTAGAGGTGTTAAGTCAGCAACTCAAATTTTTATCTGGTTTGCGAGATTGTTCAGATAAGGAGCTAATAATTGCTTATGAGCCTGTATGGGCTATTGGTACTGGTAAGTCTCCTACAACTGGACAAATACAAGAAGTTGTTTTTCACATAAAAAGCATTGGTCAATCACAAAACTTAAAAATACTTTATGGTGGTTCTGTAACTCCAGAAAACTGTCAGGAGCTATTAAATATACCGTCTGTAGGGGGTTTACTTATTGGTGGGGCTAGTTTAGTATATAATAAATTTATTTATATTGTAAGAGCTGCTCTAGAAATGGAGAAAGCCTTAGCTTAAAATTTGATATCAAAGGATTTTTATAAATGCAAACATTACTTACTATAGTACAGATAATAATAGGAGTATTACTTGTTGTAGTAATTTTATTACAAAGTGGTTCTGATGAATTAAAAGGACTTGGTTCGTCTGGGGTTGATAATGTCATGTCTCCTACAGCCTCTGCTAATTTTATGACAAAATTTACAGCAATACTTGCTGCCATCTTTATAATAAATTGTTTAGTGCTTGCTAATATATCTTCTAGATCTTCAAAAGAAGATATTGCTGACAAGATTTCTAAAATACAAACTCCAAAATCAGCTCCAGATAAAGTAAAAGAAACAGATAAAAACAAGAGTTTACCAATTGCTTCTTAGTTTGAGAGTGTTACACATATGACTAAATTTATTTTTATCACTGGTGGTGTTGTATCTTCAATAGGAAAAGGTTTATCTTCGGCTAGTTTGGGGGCGTTATTGCAAGCTCGTGGTTATAAAGTAGTTTTAAGAAAATTAGACCCTTATTTGAATGTAGATCCAGGCACTATGAGTCCTGTCCAGCATGGTGAGGTTTTTGTTACAGATGATGGAGCAGAAACTGATCTTGACCTCGGTCATTATGAAAGATTTGGCATTGATTGTAGTAGGTTAGATAATGTAACTGCTGGCAAAATTTATTTAACATTGTTAGATAGAGAACGCAAAGGAGAATATTTAGGTGCAACTGTACAAGTAATTCCACATGTTACTAATTTAATTAAAGAGTTTATTTTTAGAGAAACAAAGAAAGCTGATTTTGTACTCTGTGAGATTGGTGGAACAGTAGGAGATATTGAAGCGTTGCCTTTTTTAGAAGCTGCTAGACAAATTAGTAATGAAATTGGACTGAATAATGTAAAATTTATTCATGTTACTTTGTTACCATATATTTCAGCAGCAAAAGAACTAAAAACAAAACCTACACAACATTCTGTTAAAGAGCTAAGAGCAATTGGCATTCAACCAGATATAATTTTATGTAGGACTTCTAAAGCTATTGTAGATAGAGAAAAAGAAAAAATAGCCCTTTTTTGTAATGTGCCTATTGAAAATGTAATTCCAGCATTTGATGTAGATAATTTATATAAAATTTTATTAAATTATCATGCTGAGAAATTAGATGAGAGATTAATTAAGTTATTTAAAATAAGAAATGCAAGAGATGCTGATTTATCTAAATGGCAGAACATAATTGATAAAATAGCTAAAAAACATACTGATATTACAATAGCGATTGTTGGTAAATATTCTTTGAGAGATTCTTATATATCATTAATTGAAGCTATAAAGCATGCCTCTATTGATAAGCATGTACAGGCCAATCTTAAATGGGTTAATTCAAGGGGGCTTAGTAAAAATAAAGTAAAAGATACCTTGAAAGGAGTAGATGCAGTTTTGATTCCAGGAGGTTTTGGTATAGATGGTGTTGAAGGTAAAATCAATGCAATTCAATATGCTCGGGAAAAAAAGATTCCGTTTTTGGGCATTTGTCTGGGCATGCAGCTTGCTGTTATTGAGTTTGCTCGAAATATATGTAAACTAAAAAATGCTCACTCTAGTGAGTTTAAGAAAACTGATACTCCGATAATCGGACTTTTAAACGAATGGCTGAGTAAAGATTCAGAGGTAGAAAGAAGAACTAAAGATAGTGATCTTGGGGGAACCATGAGGCTTGGAGCATATGAGTGTAAGCTTACTCAGAATTCAAAAATTAGAAAAATTTATGAAAGAGAAATAATCTCTGAAAGACATAGGCATCGTTATGAGTTTAATAATAATTATAAAGATATTTTTGCAAAAAAAGGTTTATCTTTTGTTGGAATCTCACCAGATGGAAAATTAGTAGAAGTGATAGAGTTAAATAATAAAGACCATCCTTGGTATATTGGGGTACAATTTCATCCAGAACTGAAATCTAGGCCTTTTGCACCTCATCCATTATTTTGTTCATTTTTAGAAGCAGCAATTAAATTTAATAAGAAAAATAAATGACTACTGATATAAAAGAAAAAAATTTGGTATTGCAAAGAGAGATAAATCTTGAAAAATTTAAGATTTCTAATGACTTACCTATAGCTGTAATTGCAGGGCCATGCCAACTTGAGTCTAGTGACCACGCTATGTTTATGGCAGAACAACTAAAAACTATTACTAATGATTTAGGAATCAATTTTATTTTTAAAACTTCATTTGATAAAGCAAATAGATCAAGTATTCAAAAAAATAGAGGAGTTGGACTTGCTACAGCTACTAAAGTTTTTGAAAAAATAAAAAAGGAAATTAATTGCCCAATTATTACAGATGTTCATCTACCAGAACAATGTGAGGCAGCTGCAGAATATGTTGATATTTTGCAAATTCCTGCTTATTTGTGTAGGCAAACAGATTTGCTTGCCGCAGCTGCTAAGACTGGCAAAGTTGTTAATGTAAAGAAAGGACAATTTTTAACGCCTTGGGACGTTGCAAATATTGTAGGTAAATTTGATTATTTTAATAATAAGAATATTTTAATTACGGAACGAGGAGCATGTTTTGGCTATAATAATTTAGTTTGTGATATGAGATCGCTAAAAGTTATTTCGGATATTGGAGTGCCTGTTATTTTTGATGCTACTCATTCAGTACAAAGACCAGGGGGACTTGGGAAATCTAGTGGTGGAGATAGAGAATTTGTAGAAGTGCTTGCTCGTGCTGCTGTTGCTGTAGGAGTTGCTGCAGTGTTTATGGAGGTTCATCAAGACCCTGATAATGCCCCTTGTGATGGCCCTAATATGGTTAGATTAGATAGATTTAAGGAACTAATCCAAACTCTCATGAAATTTGATATATTAGCAAAAACTTCATTTTAAGCGAAATCTTTCTACAATTGATAAAAATAAATTGAAAGATGCCTTTTAACACGTATTTTTACTCTAATTTTCATGCAAAAATATCTTTACTAGAAATGGTTTTTTAAAATTGTTTTTTTCAAAATCATCACTCATCTCATTAATTTTTCATTTTCAGGATTTTCATTATATTTAAATTTTCATCTAAGTGCTGAATTTTTACTCCCTTCAATCGTCAGCAAGAACCATACGGCTTTTCCATTACAATACCCTATAGCAAGAATTAAGTCACTAAAATCAAAGCAATTTGTCGTTACGTTAAAGAAGTGGAGTTAGGTCTGCTGCATCAGATATTTTTTTGAAGTTCTAATCTATGAGGGTTAAGCAAAATAAACAATTTGTAATTATACGGAATCTTCCATGTCTATTGTTTCCCTACAAATTATTTGAATTAAAAAATGTATGGCAAGTTCCGCACAAAGCTTTTCAACAACTTGTATATTGAGGAACTAAAAGGAGAATTTATCTATTTATTAAACTTAGGTGTTGTTCGGAATAACACGGAAGTGCGTTGTTAGAATTAACCAGATTTTGCAATTCTAACAAACAAGGATAATCTCAAGAAAAACGTTCGTTTTTTTAAACCGCATAAAAACAGAAATACTATAAGATATTTAAAGCAAGCGTTAATACAGTTGCCTACCCCTACATTCTATCAGTTCTTCTATGTAACCCCAACACGATCAAGATTTAATAATACATATAAACTATTACAATTTAGAATTGATATCCTTTAATATTCAGTGTAGGTTGCTTTTGATTAAGAGATAGAGGGGGTAAACACATTTACTAAAATTAACCAATTATAAATAAATAAATGCTCAAAATGTTTCCAATAAACCCCTTTCCTTTGATAGATGAATCCAGATTTGTAGATTTGAAAACTAGTGCTATAAAATATCTTTTGTCTAACCCAAGAGAAGTTTCAATCATCATGAATAAATCTGGTTTTTATAGAGTTTATTTTCCTTTACCTGATGATCTCACAGACTATATAGAAAAAGTGAGAATTAATTATTGGCCTCAGAACATAACGCCAGAATGGGCTGAAGAAAATAGAATACATTCTCATCCTAGTCCATTTGATAGTTTCATCATAAAAGGTGGATATGTACATACTATATATCAAACAGACAATAACGTCTCTTTGTCTTCACATGAACATTATATTCTTGGCAAATATAATCGTACTCTTTTTAGATTTTCTGGCACACAATTGCACCTTAATGAGGTTAAAACAGAAATGGTTGAAGGTCCTCAAGTAGTGCATTATAGCAATCAACTCTTGCATGATGTAATATTTTCAAAGCCTGGAACTTGTACTTTAAATGCTGTGCATAAACTTCCTAATAAAACTAGCTCTTCTTTTGATGTTTATATACCGCTTGGTGTTGATGAAGAAGACGTAGTTGTTAAGGAATCATACTTGACAGAAGAGAAAACTATATTGATCACAGGTGAAATATTAGATTGCTTGCAATCCAACATTGAGATAGAAATATAATATAAATTATAGATTCAAACTTTTATGAAGAACAAATTAAGAGTCGCTATAATAGGATTTGGAATGCGTGGTAAAAGAATATATGCACAAGCGCTAAATCTTACTGAAACTATTGAAGTGGTTGCAATATGTAACAGGAGTCCTATAGTTGTTGAAAATAATGACTCTATTCAGGTTTACGTCTCTTATGTTGAACTTTTAGATGCTGATTTGGATTTAGATTTTATAATATTGTCAACTCCACATACTATTCACCAAAACATTATAAAATTAGCAGCAAGTCGAGGGATTCATGTACTTAAAGAAAAACCTTTCGCATTAAGTAAAAGCGAAGCGGATTACTACCTAAAATTGCGAAAAAAATATGGTGTTATAATCAATAGTTTTCCTCCAAGAATGATAATGGAAAAAACAAGATATATGATGAATAAATTGCCACAAATAGGCAAGGTATCTTCAATAAATATTGAGTATAATATGTATATCAAGGATCCTTTTGCTGGGTGGCGAGGGTCTTATGCTACATCAGGGGGAGGGTGTATAGCAGATCAAGGTTTTCATATGATTCATATGTTGCATTGGCTATTTGATGCACCAGAACGACTTTGTGTTATAACTAATTTAATAAAAAAGCCTCCTATTTCCCTTCGTGACCCTACAGAACATACTGCTAATATTCAGTTTGCTTATCTAGATGGTAAACATGGTAACATTATGCTATCACGTTGCCACGGATCTAAATATGAGGGTTTTAAAATAATGGGAGAATCTGGCATTATTGAAATGATTAACGATAAGGTGTTTTTACGTACTAATTCTGGTGATTTAGTTGAATCTTATGACTTCATAGAACCTAAAGATTTGCCTATACAAAAACAACTAGAATATTTTGTAGATGTTTTATCTGGAGCAATCAATGATCATGCGGCTTTAAAGTGTAATGTTGCATCAGTTAGTTTTATGGAGGCAGCTTATAAATCATCTAATACTAACAGCTTGATCTATATGTAATGGGGTAATTTACTTGCAGAGTAGTGTAAAGGTTCGTTTTTTTGAACCGCATAGGAACAGAATAGTAATTTGTACGTGCATTTCCGTACACACACCTTTAAACTATAGTATTCCTTAGCGTTTAACGTAAATTTCTTCATATTACACAAATTCCGTTGATTGTGTTAAGCAATTATTAATTTGCTCATACATATTTAATCCTTTGTTGTCCTTTTCCCAACACATTAAAAATATATTTTTTGATTTATTAGCCCAAGCCTTGCCTATTAATTCCTTCGAAGTTGCATCATCGCTACCCTTAAATTGACCACCCTTATATTCTACTACCATTAACCTATTATCATGTAATTTCACTACAAAATCAGGATAAAATTGCCCTCTTGCGGTTGGCAACCAAAAAGCATAATGAGATAATCTTTCGAGGTTTCTAACCCAAAATTTTACTAAAGGGTGTTTATCAATAACCTCGGCACACTTGGCTTCTTCTGTATTCATTTTGCCTATATTGGAATAGTAATGCTTACTAAAAACGATATTACCATCATAGTATGAACTCGCTGGGTAGTTATTTGGATCAAATTTAAAACTAAACCTTTCCTTATTTATTGATATTAAGGCATCCTGACCAAAGAAGCATTGCTGGTATTCTTTTGCATATGCTTTTTCTCTTGCAGCATCAATTTTATCTTGTAGTACTTTTGCTAAAATATACTTAGCACGTACTAATTTTGCTTGGTCAATATCATCTCGTGATAACAGATCACGAATTGTTAATCTTAGATATTCTAGTAATACTTCTTGTTTTACATCAATTTGTCTTAGTCTTCTATCTAACCACAAGCATAAATCCTGTTGTGTCATTTCAGTTTCAACTCCACGAAAGTTCATTTGGTTGCTTTGATATAATTGGTCGACTACAACTTGTTTTCCCTTAATATCTGCTAGATACTGTTTAGCGGTTTCATCAAAAGAAAATGCTTCTTTATTTAATGGTGTATAATATTCCAAAAGATCCCACCCACTTCTTTCTAAGCACACCTCTCTTTCTGCTAACTCATCTTCACCATCTTCAAAAGCAAAACACAATTGAGGTACGCTAAATTCTTCTCCTCTAGTTGCTGGCGGCAAGTTATTAAATTTATTTTTAATGTAAATTTTTCCCTTTAAGAGGATCTCTTCTTTGTCTTTGGAGTTACTCACTGTTTTTGATAGTTTTTTCACTATCTGCTCGGTTGGATTATCTATTTTAACATTAAACATTCCTTGTGTGTGACTTGTAACGGTCACTTGTGTTTGCTCTGTTGTATCAAGTTTTGATAAGTCAGGCTTTGATGTAACATTAAATTCTAAGGGAACATCATTGCTATCTTGATTGTGTCCACCAAAGAGATTCAATTGAGGATGAATAAATTCATTTGCATCTTGTGTATTAAAGCCCATTTGCACCAAACTATCACGTAAGCCAGTGACAGTATGAGACCAAGTTGAAGATGAAACATGAGCATAAGCTTTGTTTAGCTCAGAAGCACTTCTTGATTTAGCATAAGGCATTCGTAGTACTCTACCAAGTAACTGCTCAATTGCTGTTTTGGATTCTACTTTTGCAACAGAACACAAAATATAAGCAAAAGAACAATCCCATCCTTCTTTTAGGGCTTGCACAGTAATTACATAACGAATCTCACAGTTTGGATCAAAGAGATTAATATTATCTAGTTCTTTTTGTTCACCTGTAGCAATAACAATTTGTTCTTGTTTCACCCCTTCGTTTTCCAATAAATACTGTTTAAGAAAGGTAGCATTCATTTCGCCGTTCTTATTTTCTGCTTGAAACAATACTATTGGGCGGATGTAGTCCTTATCTCTTCTAGCAATGTCTTCTAATTTTTGCCTAGTTTGAATTGCAGCAGTAATTGCATCTTGAGGAGAGTGATGCTCAGATAAAATAATCGGCAATTTTATCATTTCTTCTGCTTTTAATTCAGCAGCAGAAACCGAGTAAAGCACATTACTATTTTTCGCAGGGGTTGCTGTATACTCAATTACACAAGCAGCACCTATTCTGTTTAGAACATGAATGCTTAGCTCTGATTTGGCATTATGTGCTTCATCAACAATCACCAAAGGTCTATGAAAATTAAGTAAATTAGCAAAAGAAAACTTAATCTGATTGGATACTTCACTTTTCTCCATATTTGGAGTGTTAGACGGAGTTATACTAAAATGTGACTCTAGGCTTTCATCATGACTATAAACTTTTCTACCCTCTGTTTTATCAACCCTGAGTGCTGCAAAAGTTGAAACTACAATACATATATTATCTGTGATGTCTTGCGGTCTTATCTGTTTGAAATCTGAAATATCAAACACTCTGAACCTACCATTAAAAGCTTTTTCTAAAGTTTTGTAATTAGCGTTGTCAGGGTTTTTTAAAGCCTCTAAAGTTTGTGCCTTAATAATGTTTGTTGGAACCAACCATAAAGTGATAGGGTATTCATTTTCAATATACGCTTCTCCAGCTAATTTTATACTATAAGCAGAAAGTAAAGTTTTCCCCCCACCAGTTGGCAATCTTAAGCACACATAAGGAGAGTCTTCTAGTCCTTTTAATGGTTGAAATTGCTTGAAGTCTTCAATATCATGCTTTGACCTCTTAATATCAGAATATGCTTCTCTTGCGTTTGTTAATCTTGCTTTTTCTAGGTATTTTTTAAGAACTTCAAGAGCTTCTGTTTGATATCTTTTAAGTCTAAACATAATTTTATCTCGATTGAATATCGTAAGGAGTTTGTTTAAAAACAACTCCTTTCTTTGCGAGGTTTACTGAGCCAATACGGCTAGTTTCACCATAAATAACCTTTTGCCCCTCATATGCATCTAAGGTAGATAATATTTTGTTAGTCAAAACATTTCCCCCATTAGGTCTTTTATCTCCTAAAATGCCGTTATATAACAAGTAATACGCAACTCCATTATAAACCCCAAGCAATGGTGAGCTGATTTTATTTTGATTAAGTGGGGTCTTGGTTTCAGAAAACCAAATATGAGCTGCTAAATGCTCAAACTTAATGTTAGGATTAATTTTGCCCTGAACATCAAACATCTCCTCACCCAATTCATAAAACTTAAAACCACCGCCACCTTGCCATTTTACCGCCTTTGAGATGCCACCTTGCTCACCATCAATCACTTTTTTTAATCTTTCCACACAATGCGTTTTTGCATGCTCTCCCATTTCAATGCCAATATATCTACGATTCATTTTATGAGCAACAGCGGCAGTTGTACCAGAACCTAAAAATGAATCTAAGACTAGGTCATTTTCCTTTGTTGCTAATTTCAATATTCTGGCAATTAAAAATTCAGGTTTTTTACCATTGCGAAACTCGATACCACCTTCATTAAAAAGCTTACTTGTATTAATGTCATTCCAAAGATCTCCTAAAAGATGACTGGGTAACTTTTGATCTCCATATTCTGTAAAACAAACATTAAATTTCTTTTCCAGAAAATACATCTGTCGACCTCTGTAGTATAGGTTGCCCTTTTTATCTCTAAGTATCATATTTGGGTTTTGTTGAGATTGTTCCTTATGCTCATTTCTAATAAACGCACGCCTCCAAATCTTATCTGCATTTTTAACTATAAAGTCCTGAAATGATGTATTAGATGGATCAAAATTTATACCAACAGAGTTTAATACATCTTTGAGCAGAGCGACCTTCCAATCATTCACATCATTAGAGGAATTTTTTTCTAAATAATATTGAAATTCGTTATCCCAATCTAACTTGGGTATATACTGAGGAAAAAATTTTATACATTCTTTATTTTTAGCGTATAAAAAAATATTTTCTTTCTCTTTTATTATGGACTTTTCTTTATGCGAGACTTTCACTCCGCTTGCGGTAGACATTTTTACAGAAATAGATGATACAAAATTACTTCTACCAAAGACCTCATCTAAAATCACTTTTAAATAATGACCTTCTTTATCATCTATTTGCACATAAAAAACACCATCTTCACTCAAAAAACCCCTCAATAATTCTAGTCTTGGATAAATCATATCAAGCCATTTAGCGTGTTCTAGGTTGTCGTCGTAGTGTGCAAATGCGTTTTTGGTGTTATAAGGGGGGTCAATATAAACACACTTAACTTTGTTTGCATAATAAGGCAGTAACGACTTGAGAGCATCAAGATTATTTCCCTGAATAATCATGTTCTCAGAAGCCTCATCTCCATGAGAAAACTCAGGCTTAGACTCTAAAAGACGATAAGGAGTTTTTCTACCCTCTTTTGTTGTCTTGTCTTTGTTTAACCAATGCAAAGTTGGCATAAGTGATATGCTATTTTCTTAAATTAATAAATCATCGTGTGTATTTTCACTAGTAGCCCTAAATTTAAAAGTTCTTTGGATGCTGTAGAAGAAAACTTTGTTTTGTTAATGTAATTCAAAGCAAGATTTGGGTCAACGTCATTTTAAATTGTTAGCTTCGTTTTGTTATTAATTTCCTTTTGCTGAATCATATTTTGTCTTTGTAGGGGCAGTGCTAACCTAGAGCGTTTTTACCGCCATTGGTAAAGAGGTTAATATCTTTGCAAACTTATATAGGAAATTTTTCCATATTGTCATTATACTCTTTTTGTGCCTCATTAATAGATAGCTTTGAATAAATCTCTAGGGTTTTCCTGCTTTCGTGACCTGAATAAGGTTGTATAAGAGCATCATCAATTCCCTGTTTTTTTAACCATGTAAATAAAAAATGTCTTAATTTATGTGGTGAGATAGATTGTTTCATGCCAGCAAGTTTTGTGTACTGAGCAAGAATTTTTCTGACTCCTCTATCGGTGTAATGTTTATTCCAAGATGACTCAAATAAATATTTGCAATTTTTTTCACTCATTTTATCTATATACATAGTTAGTACTTCCCTAAATTGAGTAGGAAACGGAACTATCCTGTCTTTTTTTCCTTTACCTTGAGTAATTTTAATCTGACAGCGATCTAAATCTACTTCTGAAATTTTGATTTTGACCAATTCACTTACTCTTACTCCAGTATAAAGAAGTGTTTTAACAATAATAACATAGGTCATATTACGAGATTTCCAAACAACCTCATAATATTTTTTCATTTCCTCTTCAGTGGGAACATATGGTAGTTTCTTCTCATTGCGAATTACTTCAACACCAAGCTCCAGACGTAGTTGTCGAAATAGTTCCCTCAAATAACTATAGTCAGGATGTTCTGGCTTCAATAGTTTAGCAAGTTGCTTTACTTTTTTTCTCACTGGAGTTCTAGTTATTGTGTTCATGCTCTACTTTTTTGTTTGGGTTGTACAGGGAAGGTTGTAATAATTAAACGCTGATTTAAATCAAGTGGAAATAGTCCATATGGATTAATGTGTGTGTGAATTAAAGGAGATAAAGCTCTTTTATCTTCTTTTGTAAGTTTAATTTTCCATTCAGGATCAGATAGCACTGACTGTATCAGCAGTGTATTAATATACACCATGCATACCTGTAATAAATGTAGACAAACAATCGCTAATTCTTGATCGTCCTTATAATTTGTTGATATCTCTCCTAGTTTACCATAAAAGATGAAGCCCATAATTCCATTAACTCTCTCAACTATATTTAACGCATCATGAATTTCTATTCTTAGTTCTTCTGAAGCAATATACTTACATAAGAATATTGTTTTTGCGGCATTACCAAGTTCTGTGAGAGCTTTATATACTGGATGATTATAGTTATCAGAGCTAAAGTGTTTTATGAAAACATTGGCATCTATTGTTCCTATCTTTAAGGCAACAATATATTTTACCATGTCATCATAATATTTCTCAATAAGACCCCAATTGATAGAACCGCTCAGAACAAGAGATAAATTTGGATAAAGATCTTTATCGGCTTTATCTGCATAATATAATTTCTGCTTATTAATGTTCTTAATACGAGGAAGTAAAGCTAAGTGCAGAAGCTCTCCAACAGCAAAACCAATTACGCTTTGACCATGATTATCAACATAAGCTTTATTCATATTCATCTTACTATCGTGCTTGAGAAAACCATTAACCATGCTCCCTACTTCAGATGAAGAACAAGTTTTTAACTGTGAATAAATGCATGCGGAGTTTTGATCAATATGTAAATAAATCATTACACCACGTCCTCTGTATCTAGTATGCCACTCACTCATAAGGTTTTGATCCCAACAAAATATTTGTTTTGAATCACAAGAGCAAGCAGTGGTCGCAGTCCCCCATAATTTAGGATCTCTAACATCAATAATTGCATTTACAACTTCTACTATAGCGGCTCTAACATTTTCTGCATTTATATAGCGTCTTTTAACATAACGTAAATCAGAGTAATTAGATCCAGAACTAGCACCACTAACTCTTTTTAGTCCTGTGTTACTCCCAATACCATAAAGACATAAAAGAAGTCTTTTTAGCAACTCACTTTTATCTATAGAGTCTTTATTTGTAACACTCTTAAATTGATCTATAAAATTTGTTCTAAAATTAGCTTCTTTCAATATATCAAGCAAATTGATAGTCGCAAATCGTTTGTTTATGACTCTTTGTAAAACATGCAAATTAGGAGGGGGTTCTTGAGGATCATACGGAGTGATTTTGATTCTTGCATTCTTCTTGTTTTTGCCTGTAATTTCTACTAGAGCATTATCTAAAATGCTATTATTTAAGCTTTGCATTTCATGCTGTAGTTCTTTCTTTATTGATTTTATAAATTTCTTTGCACAAAGAGGTAAATTCAATAGCTTATAATAGTATTTTCTTCTCTTATCAAAATCCTTTGGTACATCTTCTTTAGGATTACGAAAAACATATGCACCAGTTACCCATAGTCTCTTGCAACTTAAAAAGACTTTTAATTGTTCTAAAATGGCAACCTCATAATTAATGCAGTTGACTCGTTCCTTAAATGTTTTAGGGCATTTAGTTACAACAGAGCTTTTCCAACTATCAGTAATAGCTTCCATCGGCACTTCGTTGATATCAGAATAATATTTCTTATCACAAGTAGTGCCTTTGATAAAGTTTATTGCAGATATCAAGTGCTTTATTTGTTCCTCTTCTGCTGTAAACTCGAAGCTATTTAATAAAGTTTGTAAAACACGTCTGTGACCATGTGAATATAAAGAGCGAATTTTCGTTTGTACACTCTCCTGATACCACCTTCCTCTTTTACTCTTATGATCTTTAATAATATTTTCTAAAGTATCTTCAGATACTTTATCGTAGATTCTTTTCTTGATTATACCATTTGGATAATCTAAAGATGCTCTAGCTAAGGAATACAGAATATCAAATTTTCCCTTTACTCGTGTAACATCTGCAAGGATTTCCTTCTTGATAAATTTTTCTGCAGATGTACGCATCTTATGAATTAATTGTAAAAATGTTTCTAAGTTGTCATCCGTTACCTTCTGCAATCTTATGTAAAAGAATATAGCCATCATGACATATTTATTTGCATGTGCATACTTCCTGATGTCGCTTGGATAAGCCGCCATGATACGTTTATAATATTTGAGTAACAACTTTCTATTAATTGTTGCCAAAAGAGTTACTGGTAAAGCAACAGATTCAAGGTATTTTTGCTTATCGATTTCAGCTTGCACCAGTTTTAATTTTGCTCCTGCAATGTCTTTTTTCAATCTCCATAACGGAATACTATTGCTATCTTCTTGCTCAGATATAGAAGTGTCTGACTCACAGTCTTCTAATTGGAGAATGCTATCAAAAAAATCTTTAGTTTCTTCTGGCAATACTGAATAGATGCTCGTGAAAAGCTTATGTTCAAATCGATGCTCTGCTATAATGATGCATTGTTTGATCTTATATAATGGAAGGGGTTCTATTTTTAAATCTTTAAAGAATTTATATGCAATTTCCTTGTTCTGTTCTACTTTTAAACATTTTGGAGTTGCATGTTTCATTAAGTGCCTTACTAACTGCTCTTTATGTGTACCAGTAGGTCTACTATAGCCAAGAAATTTTCTGATTTCCTGACGAAAACGTTGACTAGTTCTGCTTTGCCAATCAAACTCATACTCCGTTGGCACAGGAATACCCAATTGATCCGCTAAATTACCAATTAAAATTTCTGGGAAAATATCATCCTGAGTTGGGTAACAACTTTCTGCTTGAAAAAATTTCAACATCAATGCAAATAATAATTGATTCCTTCCTCTATATTTGGTCTTTACAAGTGCTAGCTCTTCCTTGTCTAATAAAAATGCATCTTCTGATAAATTCATAATAGTTAACGCAGTTCCCAGAACACCTAATGACGGAACTCATAACCCCCACATCATAGGCTTTCTTTTGTTAAAGAACTTGCTTTACTGCTATATTTTATACCAAATCTATATCAGTTTGTAAATAGGAACTTAAATAAATCATAATTCACCAAGAATTTCTTAAAATGCACCAATTAAAAAAAGCATTGCTTGATTGTTAATATTTTTACCAATGGCGGTAAAAACGCTCTAGGTTAGCACTGCCCCAATAAAGCGTTGAGCCATGTATTACATTTGTCATACGGCTTTTGTAATACAGTTATTTTTGTGTATTACAATTGTAATACATTTGCGGTATCCCTTAGAAAATAAGCGATTCAGATGTATTGCATCGTATTACATTTTGCTAATTTTTAGATCGCTTTTTTATTAATGTAATACGTTTGTATTACAGGTGTAATACATGTTTTGCTTTGAAATATGACGTATTTTTTATTTAAGTTTTAAGAATGCACTTTAGCATTGTGGAAAACAATGTGTAAGTGCATTGTTAGAATTACCAATTCTGGTTAACTCTAACACACAAGGATAATCTCAAGAAAAACATTCCTTTTTTGAACCGCATAGGAACAGAATAGTAATTTGTATGTGTATTACCATGGA
Organism: Rickettsiales bacterium; assembly: GCA_013214525.1. Taxonomy (GTDB): domain Bacteria; phylum Pseudomonadota; class Alphaproteobacteria; order Rickettsiales; family JABSSG01; genus JABSSG01. The sequence goes on from JABSSG010000009.1 coordinate 23,826, forward strand.
TACACCTTCAAACCCTTGTATTCCTTAACGTTCAATATAAATTCTTTATATTACACAAATTGAAAATTCAAGCACTAAGTTGAACATCACCTATAATATTATTGCTTTCAGCAAACCCTCTCTTTATTTTAATGATATTGTTTGCTTTTTCTTCCCAAATTTCATTAGGGGTCTTATAGCCAAAAATCTTTCTAGGCATATTATTTAAAATATCTGCAATACCATCAAGAGTTTTTTGTGTAGCAGTATTAATATCAATTTTTTTAGGAAATATCCTATGAATCATAGAGTTGATTTTTTCAACTAGAGCCTTTTGTCTAGGATGATATGGATCACAAAAGAAAGTATCAAAACCCATGAATCTATAGGCAACATGCCCTACAAACTCTTTGCCATTATCCATAGTAAGAGTTTTCCTAAGCTGTGTAGGAATAGAATTCATCTTTGATAAAAACCCTGTAGTAACTGTTAAAGATCGTTTGCATCCGTTTAAAACAAGCATGACTTTCTGACTTAATTTATCTACCATTACACCAATATTCTTGCTTCTATTACCTTTGTGAAAGGTAAGATCTGCTTCAAAATGATCCAATTCTACTTTCTCATTAGCGATAGCTTCTCTTTTATGAATTGAGATTCTGTCTGGTATTATTTTTCTTGGAATACGTTCTCCTCTTGTCTGTCTTGACATCCTTCTTTGGGGCAAATATGTGTATAATTTCAATTTTCTAGCAATAGGAGATGTATAAACATATTGATATATAGCTTCTGTACTCACAGTTTCTGAAAATCCTTCTAGCTTCATTCTACCTGCTATTGCATTTGGAGACCATTTGTGATCTATCATACAACGAGCAATATATTCTTGTAGTTCAGGGTTACGCTCAATCTTTGACTGCTCTGATTTATGCAATCTGCTTTTATATTTCGTTTGAGCAACACAAGGCATATATACTCCAGCATCGCTATTTCTGCTTATTTCCATACTTATTGTTCCCTTTGACCGATTTAATAATTGTGCTATTTCTGTTATAGTTTTTGCTTGGTATAGCATTTCTTTTATTTGGTATCTTTCTTGTATATTTAAGTGTTTACAATGATTCATTATCAAAACCTCATATTAATTACTTATTATTATAGTTAATATTTAGTAGGTTTTGTTCAACTTACTTTTAGCATTTTCAATTTTGTTATCCTGTTTCGATTTAAAAAACATTGCATCTAAAAAAATTATTGCATATTGACGATCTAAGGGTCTATTTCGCCACTCATTTAGTTCAGGTATAAGACGATCTGTAATTGCAGATATTTTGGCGTTGCTTATTTCCATGCCATAAATATCTTGTATGTGATCAGCTATCGAGTTGTAGCTGTTTCCCAAAGCATATAACGACAAAATTTTATTATCTAATTCTTCATTAAGCACAGTCTGACGTTTTTTTATTAGCTCTGGTTCGAAGCTACCGTTCCTATCTCTCGGAGTATTTAATTCAATACTACCGCTAGCGGTTTTAACTTGCTTTTGGTTAAAGCCATTCCTTCTATTATTTCCCTCTTCAAGAGAATTTTCAGACAAATGGGCATCCATTTCGCCCTGTAGAGATAACTCCAATAATTCTTTTATTAAGTTATTTAATAAGCCTTTCTTTCCCAGTAATGGCTCTCCAGAATATAAGCCTTGCTGAAGTCTATTTACTTCTTCTGCTGGCAACATAGATAGCAAACTAGCATGTAGTTTATTTTTTTGATTTTTTACATTATTTTTCATATCATTACCTATATTATAGTTTATTTTGTTGGGATAAAATCGTGGATAATTTATACTAAATTCTCCACAATTTTTCCCCAAACGCAAAAACAAAATCTAACATTTTTTTCTTGTTAGATTTTGGTAATGACACAGTTTATGGAACACTTCCGAGTTATATTTTACAATTAATTAGATAGCTATGGATATATGCATAAATATAAAATTTATACACATATCCACAGCTACAAAAACTATAAATTTATTTTTACTTTATGGTAACATTATGATATAAATTTACATACTTAAAGATAGTAATTTATACCTTATCTTTTTCAAAAAAGTTGTTTAAAAAAGGGAACCACCTAATACCTAATACCTAATACTTTTGGTGTAGGGTAATTACCAAGCAGTCTTGATAAAAATCGTATAGCAGATTTTTTATCACGTCTTAATTGCAGGAATATATCTAACTCAAATCCATCAGAATCAACCGCTCTCCATAATATGTATTTCTTGCCATTTATTTTGACCGCCATTTCATCTAGATGTCATTTATCTTTTGGTTTGCGTTGTTTCTTTTTGATTACATCTTCAAAAGAAGAAGCAAATTTATAACACCAACCACGAATTGTTTCATGACTTACATCTATCCCTCTATACAAAAGTTGTTCTGATATATCACGGTAGCTATGATTAAACCTATGATATAGCCATACAGCCTGACTAATTATTGATACTGGAAATCGATGACGTTTAGGAGATTCACTTAGGGACATGGATTTAACTCATTAATTAATATTATATCTCTAAATATTTACATGATATAATTATAATTAACAACTACTCATACTTAACTTGACGATGCCGTTATTGGATAGGCTCTTAGAGAATTAACCCCTATTTAAGATAAATCTTGTACCAATGCCGATATTCCAAGTAAAATTATTTTAGGAAGTAATTGTTTTTAGTCGGTATCATTATGTATAATACAATTGCATCTTGTTATTTTAATAGAGGAGGAAAATGACATTACAACATATTGAAAACTTAAAGAATAGAGAGCTTGCATTAAAACAAGAAAGAAAAAATAAAGAAGAAATTTATACGATCTTGCAAAGTGAGAATTTTTTTAATGATTGGATAACTCTTACTATAGATATTGTATGGGACAAGCTTGATTATGATGCAAGCTATGGAGAGCTTAAAGATAAATATTCTTCATATAATTATCTGGTTGCTCTTACAAATAAATTTGATCCTATTATTTCAGAACAAAAAGGACAAGGTAAGACTAAGAGTGAAACATATAGTGTAATTCAGGTAAATGAAGAATTTAATAAATGGACTGAAGAACTGTCATATATTATATTTGGGGTGCTAGATGGCGTATCTCCTAGAGTGCTTCATGAAACATATGATACTTATCAAAACATACATCCATTTATTCTTTTACAGCTTACAGGTGGTTTTAATTTGGTAACACCACTAACGGTGCTTAGCTATGAATCTTTAGTGAATAGTTATACGGCACGGTTTCAAGGAAGACCTGAAATAGCTATTACATCTACAGGGAGAATTGCTGTTGTTTGGCATTCTAATTATGAGGATTCACTAAAAGGAGTATATTGCCAAATGTTTGATACTAATTTAAAACATGAAGGAATTCAGTTTCAAGTTAATACTTATGAGAGTGGTCTTCAAACTCACCCTTGGATAGATTGTAATATAAATTGTTTTATTGCATGGAGTAGTGATAATCAAGATGGATCTAATAGAGGAATATTTGGACAGATAGTTGATCAAGATGGAAATTTTATAGGAAGTGAGTTAGCAATCAATACTTATACTCAGAATACACAGCATTATCCTACAGTGTATAATTTAGGTGAAGGTTGGGTTGTTACTTGGAGTAGTCTTAGACAAGATAGTTCTGCATGGGGGGTATTTGGACAAATATTTGATTCAAGTGGCAATAAAGTAGGAACAGAATTTCAAGTTAATAATTATGTTCAGTCTATTCAAACAAATTCTGAGGTCGCTAGTTTTCCTAATGGAAATTTTATTGTTGTTTACCAAAGTGTTGGTCAAGATGGGTCTAGTACTGGAATATTCGCAAGAATATTTACCTCAGAGGGTGTTAGTCTAGGTTTAGAATTTTTAGTTAACACAGTTACACAAGGTTCACAACACTCTCCATCAATAGCTATTAATTCGGATGGAAGTTTTGTTATTACTTGGCGTACTAAAAGTGATCAGTTATTTGCTCAGCGCTTTGATTCAAGTTACAATAAAGTAGGGGATGAATTTCAGGTTAATAGCTATGTCGCAACTATTAAGAATGATCCTACATTAGCTTTTATGTCAGATAAATATTATTTTGAAACTTGGGGAATTAAGGCAAATGGTAGTTACGCAGTAGTAGGTAAATTATTTGATCCAGAAGCTCTGACAATTGTTGATGAGTTTCAAGTAAGTGAACATATTGTAAGTAATATTCCTAACCCTAGAACTGTCTGTGGAGATAACTATCAATGTTTTACTGTATGGAGAGGTAAGAATGGTTCTAATCATGAGATATATATATCAAAACATGATTTTTCTCCTGTTATAGGGGCTTTGGGAGAATAATGATGTGTAGTAGAGCATCATTGTTGTGCTATATGTACTATATGAGTACCTGTAGCATTATTCTGATTATCTACCGCGTCAGCTCCAACATGGCAAGTATGTCCATAAAAAAAAGATAATGTGCCACCTACATATAGATAATGTGGTGAGTTTGTTATATTTACAGTAACGCCATCTGTGCTTGAGCATCTTGTTTCCGCTAAAGCAATAGTGCTATCATCTGATTCTAAAACTTTACATTTCGGTATTCCCCATAATGTTCCAGTGCCACAGCTACCTACTGTCGGTTGTTGTATCCAGATGGATAATGTTTGTCCTATTGGAGCATCTATGGCGACTTTCCCAGATACAGATCCGCCCATATGTGCTACTCCTGACAAAGATTCTTGCATGACATTATGTGAGGTATCTAAACTTAAGAAACCAATATATGGTGAAGAAAAACCAGCTACAGTTCCTAGATGTATATCAAAAATTTTATTTAAAGTGATTCCTGAAGAAAACATTAAATTGGAGTTTAAAGATTTTGTTTCTTCTGAAAATGTAATATTAGATATAAGAAATGAAGTTATAAATGTTATAATAAATGCTAATTTTTTTGTTATTTTAAACATTTTATTGTATATAGTTAATTAACATAGTACTTTTCAAGTATGACATATAATTATTTACAAACAGTTAATAAGGGGCTGTGTGGAAGAACTGACAGAATGTAAGGTTGGGTAAATATATTAATAATTTCTTTAAATATCTTATATATTTCTACTCTTATGCGGTTCAAAAACAACCCTCATATTTTGGATATAATATTAATCAACTTAAAGAAAGATGACTCTAATAAATTCCCTACATCACTAATAGCAATGCATCTACAGAAATTAGTAATGAAATGTTTCTTTGCAAAAGTTTTATAGCTCTAGTAGCAGTGGCATATTCCCAGCAGTCTCTATGTTGTATTCTATGTGACAAATTGTCTCTTTGCAAGTTTCATCCTCACACATAGAACGCGTTGTTATTCTTTCTAGATTGCCTTTGGCATTTACAAAAATATCTTTATACAATATACCTTGATCTATTATAGCCAAACATGTGCCAAAGAAATTTTGTGGGCTTTCTTCGATATGACATTGATTGTTATATTGATCATGACAAGGCACAGTTATGAAAAAAGGATCTGCTGAGAACATATCACAATCATCATCAGTATCCTTTGTAAATGCATTGACGATCTCTGCTACAGCTTGCATTATAAGAGCAAAATTTTTAGGATTAGCCAATTCATGTTTGATGTTATATGCGTACCTACCTGCAACATCATCGTTAGATAATAATTGGAAATCTAGAAAAAATTTTAAGTAAGGAGTTTGAATGCCAACCGCCTGCACAATTTTATTAATATGAGTAAAGCAGTTTTCAACATTTTCATTATCGCCTGGTGTAGGACTATAGTTTATTTGACGATCCAAACATTTATTGTGAGTGTCTTCAATGGCATCATAAGCTAATTGATACTGGTAATTTGAAATTTTAAATCTCATACTATATTCTCCTAGCATGGGCTTCTTAACACCATCATTAAATTGTTCTGTGTAAATGTAGGAATGATCACCAGAGAATAATCCTGGCATGCCCTCATGAATTACTATTCCATTATCTCCATTATGTTCAAGTTTACATCCATCTGTCTGCGTACTGAAGATAGAATTAAATACATGAACTAAACCATATGAAAATCCATTATTATCCTCTTCATTATAACTTTCTGGATACAAATCGCCATAAATGTGATGAGTTTGATTTGATAATATAGCAAAGAAATGTCCTCCTCCCTTGTCTAACACAACTGTAAGCTCGCTTGTGAGAGGATTAGAATCCTTTTTTATTAATCCTTCTTGAGAAGCTTTATTTATTAGGTCATAGATACCAACACCTTGAAACAATACAGGCATATCATTATTAGTAAGCATTACAGTTCCTATATAATCATGCTGAGCTGCATGTAATGGTATATCACCGTAATCAATAGGAAATGATGATAATGCAATTGTATGAAACTCTTCTTTTGGAATAAAATAAAGTGGTTTGTTTGATTTAGGATCAAATTTGGTATAATTTTTCATAATAAATTTTAGAACTATCAGTAAATATTAAGGATATATCTACCATAAGCAATGCACTAGGTCAACCCTAAAAGTAAAAATTTATTAATATTTATGACAAAAAGCAGGATATATCGTAATAGATGTCTCTACTTTTATAGAGAAATAAATAGCCCAAAGTGTTTTATGTGCTAGCTATATAAGTGTTTCATTGCTTTTTAACAAGTGAATATTTTTAAAGTCTTCTAAGTGTCTGATATTGTTGATGATCGTCTTATTACATTTGGGAGACCTTTATTTTAAGAACTGTAATTTAGTTTCTTTATCTTAAAAATAATTTTTTTGTATTAAGGTTGGATATATTCTTTACAATGCTTTTATATAGTTAATAATATTTAAGTTTTTGTAAATGAGCAAAAGAGAAGTAACCTTACTTTCTAAACGAGAGATTTCTGATATTTACGATGTTCCTGAGTTTAATGCTTTAGAGAAAGAACTTTATTTTAGACTTAGTGTGTCTGAGCAAGAAATGCTCGACAGCTTGTATAAAACTACACTTAAAATATTTTTTATATTACAGTTAGGTTATTTTAAAGCTAAACACAAGTTTTTTCAGATTAAAATATCAGAAGCTCGATCTGATATTGATTATATAGTTAGTCAGTATTTTAGTGGCACAGATGAATCACTAGGAAGTATAAACAGAGAGCGAATCCATAATCAAAAACGTATGATTTTAGAGCATTTTAAATATAGGGAATGCCTAGAGGATGTAGAGGATGAACTAAAAGAGCAGTATTTATCAATAATGAGACGCTCGCCTAAACCACGCAATGTTATCCGAGAGTTGATTACTTATTGTGATGCTCAAAAAATTTTGTTGCCAAGCTACCGCAAATTACAAGATTTATATACCGAAACATTCCGAAAAGAGTTGCGTAGAATCTCAAATCTTATAGAAAAATTTCCCTCTGAAATCAGTATTCAATTAGACGATTTAATTTCAAATGATGAAGGTATTTTATCATTAAATGATGTTAGATATGATCAAAGAGATTTTACGTATACCGAGATAGCTAAAGAAGTAGAAAAAGTTTCTTCACTTTGTAAAATTTATGAATTTTGCAAAAATCAAATGCCAGAATTAAAGTTATCAGTAAATGCTATCAGATATTACAGTAATAATGTTGAGCAGTACCCTATATCTAGGTTACGTAAAATGTCTAAAGTCCAACGATATTTACATACATTATGTTACATTTACACTAGGTATCAGGTTTTTGTAGATAATTTGATTACAAGTTTTATGCATCATGTGATTTTACTAGAAGATGCAGCAAAAGATTATGTTGATACAGAATTCACAGTGCAACTGACTAATATAATAAAGAGGTATCCGAAATTAGGTGAATTTTTCAGATGGTTTCCGCAACAAGAATCTAAAAAGTTCAATAAAGATCAGTTTTATAAAGAAGCATATGAAATTGTTGAAAAAGATGATTTTGACAAATTGGCTAATTTTTTTGCTAAATCAGAATCTGATTATAAAGCTGCAAAATGGAAACACATAGAACGGTTTTCTCGTTCTATAGCTTTGTATTTAAGACCTATTATTTTAGTTGTTGATTTTAAGCACTACTGTGCCAATAACCAAATTATGCCGTTAATAAAACTTATAAAAGACCACTATTTATCTGGTAAGAATCCAAAAAAGCTGAAAGTTCCAGATGCATTAGGATTTAATGTCCCTGCTTTTAATTACTTAAAAAGTAATCCTTCAGATCAAAGTTTGAATCCACATCTTTTTGAATTTTATGTTTATAAAAAGCTTTATCATCACTTATATCGTGGTAGAGCATTTTGCAATGATAGTATTTCCTATTGTGATATAGATGTAGACTTAATTGCCGAAGATGAAGCTGAAGAAGCTTTAAAAATAGCTGAACAGTATGGATATACTAAAATCCCAATATATTGTGGAGATCATCTAGATAAGAAACTTAAAGAGCTTACTCAGGCTTGGAAGAATCTTTATCAAAATATCGATACTAATCTAGGCATTATCATTACCAAAAATAAAGATGGTTCTATAAAATGGAGGCTAAATTATGATTCGAGCAAAAAATTAGATGATTCATTTTTTAAAAATTTATCAAAACTAGATATCGCAGATATATTTATCTACCTCAATCGCACAATGAATATCTTTGAGGGCTTTGAGCATATTAAAGGACGATACATAAAGAGAACAAAGCCAACTGATATAAATATAATAGCTTGCATATTATCTGAGGCATTTGGTTTTGGTATTAAAAAGATGTCTGAGATGTCAGATCTTAAATTTACTGCATTGCGTACTACCAAAGAAGATTTTGTTAGGTGTGATACTTTAGATAGAGCTAATGACATAATATTAAACAAGATTAATGAGCTTCCAATTTTTAAAGCATGGAATCTTCTTGATGATAAATTGCTTGCAGATATTGATGGTCAAAAAGCTTCTACTAAAATTGATACTGTTCAATCTAGATATTCTAAAAAATATCTAGGAAAGGGCAAAGGTTTATCGATATTATCATTAATAGTAAATTTTGTTGCAGCATCTGTTAAGAATATTGGTCTTAATGAATATGAGGGTCACCACTTATATGACATGATTTATGATAATGAATCTGATATAAAAATTGATGCGGTTACTGGTGATAATCATACTCTTAATCAACTTAATTTTATTGCCCTTGATGCAATAGATGTTGATTTTATTCCAAGCATCAAAAACATTAAAGCAACTGCAAGTGAATTGTATTCAAGTGATGATATAAGCAATTACAACGGATTGATAAAACCTGTTGGTCAGATAAAAGTAGAAAAAATTAAGAATGAAAAAAAGCAAATAATAAGAGTTCTACTTTCTTTGATTATGCAAAAAAACACTCAGAGTACAATTATTAGAAAATTGAATTCTCACTCTAGGTATGCATCTCTGAGAGCAGGATTGATTGAGTATACTAGGATATTGAAATCAATACATGTCTTGAATTTAATTGATAATATGCCTCTACGTAAGGCAATAAGAACTGCTAGAAATCGTACTGAAGCATATCATCAACTGCAGAATCTAATCAGAAAAATATACTACGGAGTTTTTAAAGGAAAACGTATAGTGGATCACAAAGTTAGTACTCAAGCAGTTAGGCTAGTAACAAATACTGCGGTTGCATATAATGCTATGATTCTCAATAAACTTTATTTAAAAATATTAGAATTAGGTTACAGCAAAAAAGATATAGGAAAATTCTTAAGAATATCTCCTACTGCATGGATTCACATAACTTTTACAGGTAAATATAAATTTGATGGTAAGGAAGTACAAATTAATCTGAATGAGATTGTAAATGCTTTAGAAAAAGAATTGGAGTGTATGGGAGTTCAGAAAAAACTCCTCTCAAAAAAGACCATGAACAAATGAAATTTTACTTAACAGTAAGTGGTATCTGAATTTGATTGCCTTTGACTTCTTTTGTCAGATTTACATTTCTGTGTTTCAGATAAGAGTACAAAGTAGTTTTTGAAATATTTAGTTGTTTAGCAATCTGCCTTGTTGAGAGCTTCTCCTCTTTATATAAAGTTTCTGCTGCATAAGCTTTTTCTTTTGCAGATTGAGATAACCCTTTTGGTCTTCCGCCTTTTCGTCCTCTTGCTCGTGCAGCAGTAAGTCCTGCTTGGGTACGCATTATAATTAAATCTCTTTCAAATTCAGCAAGGGAAGCAAAAATATTAAATGCAAAATTACCTTGAGGGGTTGTAGTATCAATTGGATCATTCAAACTTATAATGCCAACTTGTTTACTTAACAGATCGTTTACCA